>DATAFO010000075.1:0-95322 GCA_036257465.1 Solirubrobacterales bacterium
TGGAACCCGTCGTTTCCGGACGGCGAGCCGGATGCGAACGTGGGCTGGATCGGCGACGGGCCGGTGGTCGCGTTCAGCGACGTGTAGCCAGAGCTCGGCTCGCTGACCGGCGGGACGGTCGCGTTCAGGGACGAGTAGTCCTGACCGCTGACCGCGTGACCGGAATCGTCTGATGCGCCCGTGATCGCGTTGGGGCTCGAGTAGCCAGTGTTGGCGTTCGCGCTCGCCGGGATCGCGAACGCGCAGACGAGCGCGGAGGTGATGATGATGGTGCGTGCCCTCATGTCGGGCCTCCTGGTGGTAGTGGCTCCGGGCCTGGTCTCAATGAGACGACGCTCCGGTGCCGGTGGTCAGCAAGGAGGCTCCGACAGGGCGGTGTACGCTCGGTGTACGCCCGCGGCAAACCGCTTGATCAAGCGATGGGCCGTGTAGGGATCGAACCTACGACCTTGAGATTAAGAGTCTCCTGCTCTACCAGCTGAGCTAACGGCCCTCGGCCGGTGATGGTAGCGAGAGCACGCCGCCGTCAGACGGGCATTTCAGCGCCGGCCGTGGCGCACCCGAAGGGTGTTGCGGTCCACGTGCAGAGTTGGAGAAGCACGTGGGAGGACATCACATCACCGCAACCTAAGGGGCAGAGGAGGGCGGGACACCGGTGCCGCCGCCGACCGCCCCGAACGGGTCGGTGACCTCCCCGCCGCCACCGGCGCACCCCTACTCAGCCTGTTTCTCGAGCTGCTGTTTCTGCTTGCGAGCCTGCTCCGAGAGCTGCGCGACGATGTTCTCGATGCGCTTGCGGTCGGCCGGCTCGGCCGCCTTCACCGCCTGCTGGCCCGCGGCGTCTCCCTGGGCGATCTTGCCGTCGGCGTAGAGGTAAAGAGCAAGCTGGTAGTACGCCGTGGCCGTCTGCTGGGACTCGGCAACGATCCGCTGAGCCGCGGCCGCCCCGTCGGCATCGTTGAGGTAGACGTAGGCCTGCGCAGCGTTGGCTGCGGCGCCCGCGTTGGGGCGCTGAGGATCGGTGTCCAGATAGCGCTCCCACGCCGCGACGCTCTCCTCTAACTGCTGGCGAGCGTCCTCGCTGACCTCGGTGACGCCCGTCTCGGGGTCGGTCTCCACACCGCTCGCCGTGGCGGACAGGTAGTGGTACCGGACGAGGTTGAGCAGAGCGCTCGTGTCCTCCGGGTTGGTTTCGAGCTTGGCCTCCGCGTCCTCGATCTCCTGCTCGTACTGCGGGCTCGACGGACCGCCGTCGTTGCCGAGTCCGACAGCGTCGAGGATCCCGCCCGGGGCATCGCTGCCGATGCCGAACAGGACGAGGCTGCCGCCCATGAGAATGGCCAGGGTGGCGTAGACGACCTGCACCACCCGGCGACGCTTGCCGGAGAGATCGAAGAGCATCGGCGCGGAAGACTAGCCAGCGCCGTGCGCCGGAGCATCGGGTCCGCCGATCTCAGGGTCGACGTCCAACTCGCTGGGAGGACGGCCGAACGCACGGGCAAGGACGAGGGAGAACTCAAATAGCCCGTACAGAGGCAGCATCGCGAGCAACATCGTCACGGGATCCGTTCCGGGCAGCAACATCGCCGCGACTGCGATGACGAGCACGGCGTAACGCCGGTTGCTAGCGAGCTGCTCCGGCGTGACGATTCCCAGTCGCGTCACCGCGAGGGTCCCGACTGGAATCTGGAACAGCAGCCCGACGGCGATCAGTGTCAGTACGAAGAACCCGTAGTACTCGCTGGCCCGAACCTCGATGTTGAACTCGTCGGCGTTAAAGCTGAGCAGGAAGTCGAGAGCCGCCGGCATGACGACGAAGTAGGCGAAGACGGCGCCTCCCACAAATAGGAACGGGATCATCAACAGGAAGGGCACCACGACCCGCTTCTCGTGCGGGCTGAAGGCCGGCAGAACGAACGCGTAGGCCTGGTACAGGATTATCGGCAGCGTGAGAAGCAGGCCCCCGTAGACCGACAGCTTTACGGTCGTGAAGAAGGGCTCTGTCGGACTGAAGGTGATCGGCTCAAAGTTGGCGGGGAGCGGCTTGTTGGCGACCTCCAATAGGAGGTCGTTTTGCCAGAAGCAGAGCCCGATCGCGACAGCGAGGACAAATGCCGAGACGACGATCCGAGAGCGCAACTCGTCGAGGTGCTCGACCAGCGTCATCCGGTCATCGAAGCTGGCGGGCTTCAGCCGGGCCATGGGGTCTCCGCCCGGTTAGCCGCGGTTCTCTACGGGCTTGCGCTCGGGCGCCTCGGTGCCGGGCTCAGGCTGCGGGCGAGCCGTTTCGACCTCGAGCTGCGCACGCTGCTGCTCTTCGTCGTCCTTGCCGGTAATCGAGTCCTTGAACTCCCGCATTCCCTTGCCGAGCGAGCGGCCGAGATCGGGCAGGCGCTTCGGTCCAAAGATCACCAGGGCGATGATGAGCACGATCGCCAACTCAAGCGGTCCAATGTTGGGCATGCGCCTATGGTACTCGCGCCGCCTAAACACGCGTGAACGAGCGGTGTCAGCGCTTGAAGTTGAGGTGGAACCGGCTGGGGGTCGGCTCGGCCTGGCCCTGGTACTTGGATCCGGTCTCGTCAGAGCCATACGGACGCTCGACGGCGCGGTCCATGCGCATGAATGAGAGCTGGCCGATAGGCATGCCGCGGTAGATCGTGATCGGGAGGTTGGCGACGTTGGACAGCTCCAGCGTCAGGTTGCCCTCGAATCCCGCGTCGACGAAGCCCGCCGTCGAGTGGATCAGAAGCCCAAGCCGCCCGAGAGAGCTCTTCCCTTCCAGGCGGCCCACGATGTCGTCCGGCAGGCTGACGCGCTCAAGCGTCTGTCCGAGCACGAACTCGCCCGGGTGGAGGATGAACGGCCTCTCGTCCTGCACTTCCACCAGCTCGGTCAGGTCCTCCATCGGCTCACGGACGTCGATGAAGGGCCGCCGGGCGTTGTGGAAGACGCGAAACTTGCCGTCGGCCCGCATGTCGACGCTCGAGGGCTGGATCATCTCGGCGTCGAACGGATCAAGGACGATCCTTCCCGCCTCGATCTGCTCTCGAATCGTGTGATCGCTGAGAACCATCTCCGGGTCGAGTCTATTGCCGCTCAGTGGCGGCAACCCCCCTGCCAGGGCCCGACCTCAAGCCCGGCTGGGTGCCACCACCTAAAGGGGTCGCAGGGTCGCGCCGATACAGCGACCGAGCATGGCCGAGAGCTCCACAGCCGGCCGATCCGAGCGGCCTGACCAGGCCGTCACACTCGACGCGAGCGCGTTCGGCTCTCCGCGGCCGCAGGCCGAGGGGCGTCAGTCGCGCGATCTTCACGTCTGCCCCGCCTGCGGTGCCGAGTTCGTGTACCCCACCCATTGGGCGCCGGCCGATCGCAAGCGGTGGAGTGTCGACCTGCGCTGTGCGGAGTGCGAGTGGACCGGCGGCGGGGTTCACGAGCAGGACCTCCTCGACCGCTTCGACGACGCGCTGGATCGCTCCACCGAGTCGATCGTCGACGACCTCAAAGCGCTAACGCACGCCAACCTGCTCGAGCAGATCGACGGCTTCGTCGCCGCCCTGTGGGCCGACCAGATCCTGCCCGAGGACTTCTAGCGCTTACTTGGAGTAGCCGGCGAAGGCCTGCGCCGCGAGCTCCGCGGCAGCCTCCCGCGCAACGTCGCGCGGGACGTCGGGAACGAAGAAGTGGACCTTGACGATTCGCTCGTCCTTGATCGAGGTCAGGTCCAGCTGCGAGGGAATCCAGAACGCACCCGCGCCGCCGTAGGTCCCGTCGTCGCCGACTCCACGGACCAGCTCAGGCCGGCTGAGCTCCTCGCCTCCGGTACCGATGCTGGGCAGCTGCCGGGCTTCGACGATCAGGTTGTAGTAGCGACGCACCGCGCGCACCGCCGTGTCGAGGGTCAGCTTCACGTAGACATCCGGTCCCCTGAGCTCCCGGAACTCACAGAAGGACAGATCCAGTGAGTCGTTCGCGGTGCGGTCGAGCGGGATGCGCTTGCCCGCGGCGTCGGCGACCAGTCGCTCGACGGCGGACGTGGAGACCAGCTCGCATGCGGTCTTGGTCGCCGTCCCCGATTGACCGACGAACCGCTCGCGATCGGCTCCGGCCGTGTGGATGCCGTCGCCCTGGCCCGTCGTCACGTCCTCACGGGCCACCTCCGTGGCCGCCGAGTCGGACTCGGGCTCATCCTTCTCGCCGCAGGCGACGAGCAGCATTGTTGCGGCGACCGCCAGCACGGCCATCGCCAGCCGACCGCTACGCGTAACGCTCGACGACGCCGTCAGCAACGAGCGCCAGAAGCTCTCGCATGGCTGAGTCGAGGCTCGCTCGCTCGATGACATCCTTGGCAATCTGTACCCGTGAGGCCGCGTCCACACGCACGTCATCGAGCACCCCCGTCGCCGCGATCCGGTCGCACACCGCCTCGGCCGCAGCCTGGTCGAGACCGCGAAGGTCGAGCTGCCCGAGGCGCGAGTCGCGCTCACGAGCGAGGATCAAGGGCAGGGTCACCGTCCCGTCGAGCAGGTCTGTGCCGCGAGCCTTGCCGGTCCGCTCAGGGGGACCCGTGACGTCGAGCACGTCGTCGAGGAGCTGGAATGCGAGGCCGATCTCCCGCCCGTAGACAGTGAGCGGCTCGTCCAACCCGGGATCGTCGCGGCCGATTACGCACGCGCACTCGAACAGGCGCGCGGTCTTCAACCGGCAGCGCTCGAGGTAGCGGTCCGCTGAGATCCCCGGATCGAACTCGTCGCGACGCTGCGCGAGCTCTCCCCGTGCGAGCGCCACCGAGGCTCCGGTGAGCAGTCCCACCGGGCGCTCGGACCCGCCGTTGCCGGCAAGCTCGGCGAAGGCCCGGGAGAAGAGCAGATCGCCAACCGAGGTCGCGGTGTCACGCCCGGCTCGCGCGACCACGGTCGGCACACCCCGCCGCAGCGGCGCCGCGTCGAGCACGTCGTCGTGGACGAGCGTCGCCATGTGGACGAGCTCCACCGCGATGGCCGCGCGGATCGCGCTTTCCTTCGCGTCCGGGCCGGCGCAGACCAGCACCAGCATCGGGCGCAGACGCTTACCGCCCGCCTCGAGGGTCGCACGAGCCTCGGAAGCGAGCTGCTCGCCGTGGCCTCCCAGGATCTCACGCAGCCGCGCCTCCACCGCCCCCATGCGTCGCGGCAGCCAAGCCTGGGCGGCGTCCATCACCTGCGTCACGGGCGGCGGGACAGCCGAGCGGTTCACGATCAGTCGCCCGACGGGCGGACGCCCGAGTGGATGGCAATGATCCCGCCGGCGAGCACCGTGTAGCGAATGCGCTCGAGGCGGACATCGTCCATGCTGGCCGCCAGGCCCTCTGGGGCCGGGAACCGCTTCACCGACTCGGGCAGGTACGTGTAGGCGGCACGGTCGCCGGCGAGAGCCCCGAGCAGGGGCACGACGCGGTCGAACCAGAGTGAAAAGAAGATCGAGAGCGGCGGCCGTCGAGGCTGCGTGATCTCGAGGATCACCAGCCGCCCCCCGGGGCGCAGCACCCGTGCCATCTCGGCCAGGCCAGCCCGCAGGTCCGCGAGGTTTCGAACCCCGAATCCCACGGTCACAGCGTCGAAACGGGCGTCCTCGTAGGGCAACTCGAGTGCGTCGGCCCACTCGAAGCTCACCTGCGAGATCTCTCGCGCGGCCGCCTTCCTGCGCGCGAGCTCCAGCATCGGCTGGGAGAAGTCACAGCCGACGACCCTGCCCCTCTCGCCCACGCGCGGCGCGAGCGCCAGCGCCAGGTCGCCGGTGCCGCAGCAGACGTCGAGCGCGCTATCGCCCGGCTCGAGCTCGGCGCGGTCGGCAGCGCGTTCCCGCCAGCGGTGATGCAGGCCGGCGGTCATCGCAGTGTTCATCAGGTCGTAGACCCCCGCGATGCGGTCGAACATCGCCCGCACCTGCGAGGCGAACTCGGGCTCAGATCGTGCGGGAGCCGCTATTGCAGCGAGGCCAGGAACTGGACCAGGTTGTCCAGCTTCTCCTGGGGCAGGTTGTCGTACTGGGGCATGATCCCCGCGGGGTTGACCAGGGTCCGCTCGATGGCCTGCGCGGGGAGCTTTGCCCCGATCTCGGTCAGCTCCGGCGCCAGCTCGTTGCCGTTCTCGCCGATCTTGTGACAGCCCAGGCAGCCCTGGTTGACGACCTCCTGCTTGCCGGCTTCGAACTGGGGCGCCACCTCCAAATCGATCTCGGTGGGCGAGCCGGCGGTGGCGCCGAGGAAGGTCAGATACGCCATCGCGATGATCGTCATGATCCCCGCGGTGGTGGCCACCGGGCGGCGCTCGGGGCGGCGCTCCGGGTTACGGTCGTAAAACGGCAGCAACAGCAGCAGCACCATGCAAAGCGTCGGGATGATGATCGTCGCCAGCGGCACTAGCTCCGGCGGCTTGATCACCCGCAGCAGCTCGAAGAGGAAGAAGAAGTACCACTCCGGCCGCGGCACGTAGCTGGTCGTCGTGGGGTCGGCCTTCGGGCCCTGCTCGGCCCCGAGGACGATCGACAGCGCGACGATCACGAGCACGACGATCAAGAACATCGCCGAGTCCTTGGCTACCGCGTAGGGAAAGAACGGCTTGCCCTTCTTCTTCAGAACCTCGTACTCGCGGAGATAGGCCTCCTTCTCTGCGGTGTTCATCGCGCCCGCCTCACTACACGCGCTCCTCGCGCAGCGACTTCGGCTTGGCCTCAGCCCGCAGCCACGGCGGGGCGGTGGTGCCGAGCTTGACGACCAGATAGAGGTGGGCGCCGATCAGGGCGATGATCGCTCCGGGCACGAGCAGCATGTGGATGGCGTAGAAGCGGGGCAGCGTCGTCGCCTCGAACTCCGCGCCCGCCCGCAGGAAGTCCGCCAGGTACGGGCCCACGACCGGCCCGGTGGCGGTGATGTTCATGGCGACGATCGTCGCCCAGTAGGAGCGGTTGTCGAACGGCAGCAGGTAGCCCGTCAGGCCCATCACCAGGGTCAGGATCAGCAGCGTGACGCCGATCACCCAGTTGAGCTCGCGCGGGTACTTGTAGGCGCCGAAGAAGAACACCCGCGCCATGTGCAGGAAGATGACGATGATCATCACCGTCGCTCCCCATTTGTGCATCCCCCGCACGAACTCGCCGAGGAAGACGTCGTTCGTCAGGTGCGTGATCGAGTTGTACGCCTCGGTGGAGGACGGCACGTAGTAGAACGCCAGGAACACGCCCGTGATCGCCTGGACGAGGAACGCGAAGAGCGTCGCCGAGCCGAGGGTGTAGAACCAGTTGGTCCCCTTCGGCACCTTGCGGAAGAGCACCCCGGTGAGGAACGGGGTGGCGCCGGTGCGCTCGTCCACCCAACCTACGAGGTCGATTGAGCCTTCCTTGGCCCGATCGGTGACCTGTACGCCGCCGTTGCCCGCGGCGTTGCCGCCCGGGCCGTTGCCCGCGGCGTTGCCGCGCTCGCCCGGCTTGGAGGGCTTGCGCAGACCGGCTGGAAGCGGAAGCCTCATGGCGCGCTCACCCGTTCGGCGGTGGCGGCGTCGTCGGCCGCGGCGGGTAGAGGTACTCCCAGATCCCACCCGTGAACTCGCCCGGGTCACGGGCGCGAACGGGCTCAAGCTGCGAGGTGACGCTGTAACGCGGGCCAACCTCGAGCTCGCCCGTGCCCTCGTTGACCCGAGTCTGGAACCGGTCGAGCGGCCGCACCGGCGGGCCGCCGATCACCTTGCCCTCGAAGTCATAGACACCGCCGTGGCAGGGACAGATGAAGTTGCCGGCTGAGGGGAAGAACCGCACGGGGCAGCCCAGGTGAGCGCACCGGGTCGAGATCGCGATGAACTCGTTCGGGTCCTCGTCGAGGTCAGCGCTGCCGCGGCGGATGTAGACGGTCGTCTTGCCGGAATCGCCGACGCCCTCGACCTGGGTGATCACCGCCTGGCGGTAGGTGTCGGCTGTGAAGTCATCGGGCGATCCGACCCCCTCCCAGCGCTCCTCGGGACGGTCGAAGATCGGTGCCACTGCGAAGCCGACCACAGGGAGCAGCACGGCGGTCAGCCCCGCCGCGCCGAGCGCCTGGCCGCCGACCGAGAACACCGCGCGGCGGGTCATCGTCTCCCCCTCGAAATACCCTGCCGGCTTGGGCTTCGAGAAGGGATCGTTCCCGCCCTGAGAGGAGCTCCTGTTGTCGGCCGCGTCAGGCACGAGACGCAGGGAAGTCTATTCGCTCGGCAGCCCGCTCAAGATCGTCGCTAAGGCCCGCCGCAGCGGCGAGTTTGGCGGCGTCCTCCCGCATAGCCTCACCCGCCTCGGGCCGTCCCTCGCGGAGGGCCTGCTTCGCCAGTTCGTGCGCCGGATTCGCTCCGCACCCCACCGCCGTTGCGCTGGCGAGCCAGAGCGCTCCCAGCGCGCTCTCGGTCCGCCGCTCCGCGTGCAGCTGCGCTGCGAGGCTGATCAGGTCGGAGAGCTCGCGCACCGCCTCCAGATCGCCCAGCCCCGCCAGCCGCTCGAGGCCCAGCGCGTAGAGGTAGTCGCCGGCCAAGAGGGCAAGGTCGGGATCGAGCCCATCGAGCACCCGAGGGGTGCCGTAGTGGAGCAAATACCCCTCACGGATCGCCTCGACCAGGAGCGCGTACTCGGTCGGCGCAGAGGCGGCTCGAGGCCCGGCGGCAGCCAGAGAACCGAGCGCGGGTTGCTCGTCGCCTGGGTCGCGCACCCATTCGGAGATCACCGAGCCCTCGTCCCGAAGTCGCTCGGCCAGGGCCCGCAATGCGTCGGCAGGGTCGGGCATGGGCGGGCGAGCTTAGAGGTCAGGCCGCGGCAGGCGGGCGTCCCTGGAGCACCCGCACCAGGCTCCACGCGGAGACAGCGGTCCACACGCCCTCGAGCAGCAGGAAGCCCCACTGTCGCTCGTGCAGCGCGAGCGCGGTCAGCACCGCGGCACCGACCAAGTTGAGCACAAGGTAGGTGCGCGACTGCGCGCCCATGTATCCGAGCTGAAGGGCGGCGAACGCGGCCAGGATCAGCAGCGCGCCCGCCACCTGAACGATCTGATCCATGCGGACAGCCTAGGCACGCCGCGCGGGACTCACCCTGCGCCGCTGTTACCGCCCCGCGGGGCGTCTCAGAACCAGAACCCGGCCGAGGCCGAGTGATCCGCAGTCGCCTCAGCCGAGCGCCTCGGCAAACGACTCGGCTGCGGCCTCAACGGTGCGGTCGATCGCGGCCTCGTCGTGCGCCAGCGACACAAACCAAGCCTCGAACTGAGACGCAGGTGGATACACGCCGCGCTCGAGCATCGCGCGGCAGAACCGCCCGTAGGCCTCGAGGTCGCACGCCGACGCGTCGGCGAAGCTGCGCACGGGCTCGTCGCGGAAGAATGGGGTCACCAGCCCGGGGACGAAGCTCACCTCGACGGCACGCTCGCCCGCCGCCTCCCGCAGGCCGGCAGCCAGACGCGCCGTGAGCGCCGTGAGCCGCCTGTACGCGGCCGCATCGAGCTCTGCGAGAGTGGCGAGACCGGCGGCCACGGCAAGGGGATTGCCCGACAGGGTGCCCGCCTGGTACACGTCGCCGGCCGGCGCCACGCGCTCCATCAGCGAGCGCCGGCCGCCGAACGCGGCCGCTGGCAGGCCCCCGCCGATCACCTTGCCCATGATCGTCAGGTCGGCTTGCACCCCGAAGAGCTCCTGACCGCCTCCGCGCGCCACCCGGAAGCCGCTGATCACCTCGTCCAGCACCAGCAACGCCCCGGTGCCCTCGGCTCGCTCGCGCAGAAGCGCGAGGAACCCGGGCTGCGGCGCCACGACGCCCATGTTGGCGGGCACCGCCTCGGCCAGGATGGCCGCCACGTCGTGCTCGGCGAGGGCTGCCTCGAGGGCAGCCGGGTCGTTCCACGGCACCACGATCACCTCCGCCGCCTGGGCCGCCGTGACGCCGGGGCTCGCCGGTATCCCCTGGGTGGCAAGGCCCGAACCGGCCTCGGCGAGCAGGCCGTCGACGTGCCCGTGGTAGGCGCCGGCGAACTTCACCACCTTGTCGCGCCCCGTCGCCGCGCGCGCCAGCCGCAGCGCACTCATCGTCGCCTCGGTGCCGGAGCTGACCATCCGCACCATCTCCACGGAACGGATGCGGTCGGTCACCTCCACCGCGAGCTCGAGCTCCCCCTCGGTCGGAGCGCCGTAGCTGGTCCCGCGCTGCGCAGCCTCGCGGACAGCCTCGACGACCCGGGGGTGCGCGTGGCCCAGGATGAGCGGCCCCCACGAGCAGACCCAGTCGATGTAGCGGTGCCCGTCCACGTCGACCAGCTCGAGGCCCTCGCCGCGCTGGATGAAGATCGGATCGCGGCCAATCGACCGCATCGCGCGCACCGGCGAGTTGACGCCGCCCGGCAGCAGCCCGACCGCGCGCGCGTAAAGCACCTCGGAGGTCCGGGTATCAATCACTGCTTACGGCCTGCCGGGTCAGGTAGCAGGCCCTAGCCCGCCGACACCGGGCGCGAAGGTGAGGATGTCGGCGGAGTTGTTGCGTGTTCCTCCTCCCACGCGGCGTAATCGTCGGTGAAGTAGTGGAGGCGGACCTTCTTGAACTCCGTCGACGAATAGAGGGTGGCGCGATCGTCGCCGTGAAGCGAGTGCTCGTTCGCGATCCGGTCAAGGATCGCGTCGCACTCCTCCTTCGAGCGCCCGTGCGACATCGTGAACACGGAGTACGGCCAGTCGGGGTAGGTCGGGCGCTGATAGCAGTGCGAGATGCCCCGCACGGCAGCCATGCGGGCGCCAACCTCATGAATCCGCTCCTCGGGGACGCGCCACACGCCCATCCCGTTGGCGGAAAAGCCGGCGCGGCGATGGAAAAGGATCGCGGCCACGCGCCGCAGCAACTTGCGGTCCACCATCCCGCGCAGGTGCTCGAGCAGGGCGTCGGTGGCGATTCCGACCTCGCGCGCGGCCTGATCGTACGGCCGGTCGCAGACCTCCATCGGGCCCTGGAGGGCGCGGATCACCGCGACATCGTGCTCGTCGTAGGGCTGCCGGGAAAGCTCGCGGGGGGGTGCCGCCTCGACCGCGGCGGCAAGCGCCTCGGTGTTGCCCTCCATCTCCAGGTTCATGTTGATCTTGAACAGGGTCAGCGTGGGCAGCTGGCGGATCGACTCCGCGCCCGTCAGCTCCTGCAGGACCTCGAGCGTGCCCTCCAAGCCGAGCAGCGAATCCGGCGGGGTCGCGATCGTGAACCAGAGGTTGAAGTCGTGAGTCCGCAGGTAGTTGTGCGAGACACCAGGGTGAGCGTTGATGATCGCCGCCGCTCGCTGCGGGTGCTCGGCGTCCACACGGGCGGCCACAAGCATCGACTCGTACCCGAGCGCTCGGGTGTCGAAGATCGGCGTGATCTCGCGGATGATCCGCTGGTCGAGCAGCCGCTGGGTCCGGCTCATGAGCTCGTCGACGTCCAACCCGGCCTCGCCCGCCAGCGTCGCGTACGGCGTGGGGTCGAGTGGAAAGCTCGACTGCAGGAGGTTCATCACCCGCTTGTCCACCGCGTCGAGCGGCACCGCAGCTCCGCCCTTGCGCGAGCGGACCTTGGGCTGCGGCGCGGAGACGGCGCGCGGCGCTACCTCAGCCAAGTCGCGGCTTCCTTGGCGTAGTAGGTGACGATCATGTCGGCCCCGGCTCGGCGGATCGCGGTGAGCGACTCGAGCGCAGCAGCCCGGTCGTCGATCCAGCCGTTGGCCGCGGCCGCCTTCAGCATCGAGTACTCGCCTGAGACGTGGTAGGCGGCGATCGGAAGCTCGAACTCATGGCGCACACGGTGGATCACGTCCAGGTAGGGAAGCGCGGGTTTGATCATGACCATGTCGGCCCCCTCCTCGATGTCGAGGCGCACCTCGCGAACCGCCTCCCTGGCGTTCGCCGGGTCCATCTGGTAGCCGTGGCGGTCGCCGAACTCCGGCGTGGATTCCGCCGCGTCTCGGAACGGCCCGTAGAAGGCCGACGCGTACTTCGCGGAGTAGGCGATGATCGGCGTGTTCGCGTGGCCCTCCTCGTCGAGCTGGTGACGGATTGCGCCGATCCGGCCGTCCATCATGTCGCTGGGCGCGACCGCGTCGGCGCCCGCGTCCGCGTGTGAGATCGCGGTCTTCGCCAAGAGCTCCAAGGTGATGTCGTTGTCGACCTCGCCGTCGCGTACGAAGCCACAGTGGCCGTGGGACGTGTACTCGCAGAGGCAAACGTCGGTGATGACCAGGCACTCAGGGTGCGCCTCCTTGAGGGCCCGGACCGCCATCTGGATCACGCCCTCGTCGTCGTAGGCCCCCGACGCAAGCTCGTCCTTGGACGAGGGAATGCCAAAGAGGATCGTGGCCTTGATGCCGGCTGCCTCAAGCTCCGTCGCCTCGGCGACGACCTCGTTGATCGAGAACCGGTCGATGCCGGGCATCGACGGCACCTGCTCGCGCACCCCCTCGCCAGCGACGACGAACAGTGGTTGGATCAGATGCTGCGGAGAGAGCTCCGTCTCGCGCACGAGATCGCGGAGCGTCTTCGTCCGCCGCAGGCGCCGCATGCGCGTGGCGGGAAAGCTCACCTGGCTGATTCTAGGGACGGCTGCCTGCTGGGCCTCCTTCGCACCTTCGGCGTCGACCACTTTCGGGGGTAGGAGATCGGCCGTCGGCCCCCGTGGCAGCCACCGATGGGAACCGCGACCCCTAAGTAGCTTTCCGCAGGCGCACGGTTTCGGTGCGCCGGGTGGCTACGAGGCGAAGCGCCGCAGGGCGAGGCGGGCCAGCAGGGCGTAAGCGAGGGCGAGCCCGGCGAGGTGAAGCAGTGGCGGCCCCAGGTCTGGACCGGCCTCGTCGAGCCCGGCCTGCATCGCGTCCAGCGCCGGGTCAAACGGAAACAGGGCGCGGAGGACCTGCAGGAGATCGAAGGTGGTTGCGCTGACCGTACCCGACGGCACCAGCGACAGGAACGCCACCGGCAGCGAGACCATGAACGCCAGCAGGGAGCTCGCCCGCACCTCGCGCGCTGCCCCGCCAATCGCGGCGCCGAAGGCGGCGAACGCCCCTCCTCCACAGACGATCGCCGCGAGGAACCCGGGGGCGCGCCCCCAGTCGATCGACTCGATCAGGCTCAGCGCCCCGAGCATCAGCAGGGTCACGACGACCGAGGCGACAATCCCGAGCACGACCTTCTCGAGAAGGAGACCGTTGGTGCCGACGAGACCTCGCGTGATCCGCGTGAACGCGTTCTCCTCGCGCTCCAGGGCAAGCGAGCCGGCGACGAGCAAGACGGTGACGAACATCAGCGTCACCGTGGCCGCGGCAGCGATGGCGAAGCTGTCGAGCGAGGCCGCGTCGCCGGAAACGACCTGCTTGGAGACACCGATCGGCTGTGCCACCGCCCCGAGGAGCGGCAGCGCGAAGTCCAGGTTGTCCCCGGCGAGCCGGGCAAACACGATCACCTGATCGAGCAGCTCCCGTTCGCCGCTTTGCTCCGGCAGCGACGATCGGACGCCCCTGAGGATCTGCTCGGTGCGCTCGAGACCGAGGATCTCCAGCGTCTCGCCCAGCAGCGGGATCGTGAACGTGCCGCCCGCCACCAGCAGGTCGAGGTATTCGGCCGCCTGCTCGGAGACGCGTTGCGACAGGATCAGGTTGGCCTCGGTGATCAACGCCGAGATCCGGTCATCGACGAGCTGCGCCTTGACGGGATCGTCCTCGTTGACGAGCACCTCGACCTGGGGCTGCTCGGGGTTCAGCCCCGACAGCGTGCGCAGCTTGTCGAGCAGGTCCGGGGGCAGAATCAGCGCAGCGATCACCTCCCCGTCGGAGACCATCTCCTCGGCCTCGTCGCGGGAGTCGGCGTCAACGCACTCGACCCGCTTGCAGAGCTCCTCGCGCGCCTGGCCCGAGCCGAACTCTTCCTCGCCGGCACCGAGGTCGAAGCTCTGGTCCTCCGGAACCTGGTTCAAGAACGCCACGCGCGGCTTGCCTTCGTCACCGGAGAGCGCGAACCCGATCAACAACCCGAGGGCGACGGGATACGCAACGAGTAGCGCGACGATTAGCGGCGAGCGCCGCAGGATCTGCAGGTCCTTGAGCAGCAGCCAGCGCACTTCGCCGCTAGTGCCCCCGGGCCCTGAGAAACGCGACGAAGGCCGACTCGAAGTCGCGGCCATCGGAGTCGGGGACCTGCGCGTGCAGCTCAGTCGCGCTGCCGTCGAACACGACCTCGCCGTCTGCGAGCACCAACAGCCGCTGCCCGTAGCGCTCCGCCTCAGCGATGTAGTGGGTCGAGAAGATCACGGTTGTCCCACCGGTGGCGAGCGCGAGCACAAAGTCCCACAGGCGTTCTCGCTGGCGTGGATCGAGTCCGGCGCTGGGCTCGTCCAGCAGCAGCACCGGCGGGCGCGCGAGCAGGCCGACGGCGATGTTCACCCGTTGCTGGTTTCCGCCCGAGAGCGTCCCCACCTGATCGTCTCGGCGCTCGCCGAGCTCGGTCTGCTGGAGCATCCGCTCCACGACTGCGTCCGGGTCGCCCACGCCCTCGAGATGGGCGAAGAAGCGGAGGTTCTCGGTCACCGTGAGGCGTCGGTACAGCGCCGTGCGCTGCGGCACCCAGCCGATCTCGGACGGCGCCCGGCTGATTTCTCCTCCGTCCTGATCCCTGATGCCGGCCAGGATCGAGAGCAAAGTCGTCTTGCCGGCCCCGTTGGGCCCGATCACCGCCAGCAGCTCGCCACGTCGGGCCTGAAACGACACACCGCGCAGCGCTGCCCGGCCATCGAAGCGCTTGGCGAGGTCGCGCGCCTCGATGACGACTTCGGTGTCCGCCATCGCACGAACGCTAGATGATCCCCTCCACTGCCTCGCCAGCGCGGAGGCGGTCTATACGCTGAGCCGAAGTGAAGCTCCTGTTCGTCGCCGATGTCGTCGGCAAGCCCGGCCGCGCAGGGCTGGCGCGCGCGATGCCGAGCTTGAGGGAGCGCCACAGCCCCGACCTCGCGATCGTCAACGGCGAGAACTCTGCGGGGGGGCTCGGGATCACCGAGGGAACCGCGAAGGACCTGTTCTCGATGGGATTCGACGCGATCACGCTGGGCAACCACACCTACCGCCGGCGGGAGGTCATCCCTTACCTCGAGCGGGCCGAGCGGGTGGTGCGGCCGGCGAACTTCAGGCGCAGCAATCCGGGGCGCGACCACGCGATCGTCGAGGGGGGCGGCATGCACGTGGCGGTGATCAACCTGCTCGGCTCGCTGCACCTGAACCCAGCGCGCTCGCCATTCGACGAAAGCGACGCGATGCTCGACAGGCTCAGCGACCAAGCCGACGCCTTCGTGATCGACTTCCACGCAGAGGTGACCTCCGAGAAGGTCGCGATGGGATGGCACCTCGACGGGCGCGTCGCCGCGGTCCTCGGCACCCACACCCACGTGCCCACTGCCGACGCCCGGATCCTGCCGCAGGGGACCGCCTACATCTCGGATGTCGGGATGACGGGCTCGCGCGCGAGCGTCCTTGGGGTCCGCTGGGAGCAGGCGGTGGAGGGCTTTCGCACCCAGATGCCGGTTCGGTTCGGCACCGCCGAGGAGGACGTCTGGATCAACGCCGTAGTCGTCGCGGTGCGTGAGGACGGGCTCGCGGAGTCGATCCACCAGATCCTGGAGCCCGCACCTGACTGACGCCGAGCGCGGCGAACAGGAGTCCCGCGAACCACGGGATGTAGAGGTAGAACCAGTGGTCCACAGCGAGCTGCGAGGCGATCAGCACCGCTACGGTCAGGGCCGCCACCTGCGCCAGTGAACGCTCGCGTGGCACGAACGCCACCAGGATCGCGAGCGCCGCGACGCCGAACCAGACCACCGCCTGCAACCAGTCGAGCGCCGGCCCCTGGCCCCAGACGCTGAACGGGCTCGCGCGGTCGAGCTGGCTGCCCAGGGTCCGATCCCAGAAGGTCGCCAGCCCGGGATCGATCGCGGGATGGGCGAGCATCAGCGCGACCGCGGCGGTGAAAGCTGCGGTGAAGGCGAACGCGGGCCGCCAGGCCGGTCTTGCGAGTAGGCCCCGCTCCCCGGCGGCGAACAGCGGCGCCAGCGCAAGCGGCGCGAACTTGGTCATCGCCGCCAGCCCCAGCGCCACGCCGCGAGCCAACGGCGAAGCGAAGCCGACCAGCGCCCAGACCAAGAGCGCCGCGACGAGGCTGTCGTTGGAGTTCGACTGCAGGGCGAAGGCCGTGTACGGGTAGGCGAGCCAGGCAAACGCCAGGACCGTGCCCAGCTCGGTTCCGGCCCGCGTGGGCTCACCGCGGGGGCCTCGCCGCAGCCGCCTGCCCAGCACGAACAGGCCCGCGACGGTGGCCAGGTCGAAGAAGATCGCCGCCGCATGGCCGGCGGGCAACTCGTCCCACTCGCCGCTCCAGGGTAGGGCGAGCTCGAAGGGCACGTACGCGTAGTAGTTGGTCGGGCCGTAGGTGTCGCCCGTTGGATCGTCGTCCGGGAACGCGCCCTCGCCGAAGATCGGCTCGCCGTGGGCGATGCGCTCGGCGCCAATCACCCCGGAGTAGCCGACGTCGATGACCCCCGAATCCGCGACGTTGAGCGTGATCCGGAACGCGAGCAGGAACACCGCGGCGATGGCCAGCCAGAGCGCCGGGACCGTTGGACGCAGCCCTTCCCAGCGGCCGCGACAGCCGATCCAGAGCATGCGCGCGAGCAGATAGAGCAGCGGCGGATACGCGAGCGGCACGCTGAGCCCGATCTCGCCGCGGTTGAAGAACACGTGGCTGATCCCGAACGACAGCAGCACCAACAGGTCCAGGTGGACGATTCGCCACGGGCGTCGCCAATCCACAAGCGCGCAGAAGAAGATCGCGGCGAGCGGAATCCAGACGTAGGGGGCGTTCAGCTTGTGTCCGAACTGGCCCACATACCCCCGCGCCATCCGCCACGCCACCTGGTGTCCCGTCCACGCCTCGCGAATCGCGCCGTCGTCGCGCTCGACAATCACCTGGGCGAGCTCTCGGTCGTCTCCGAAGTAGGACACCCGCCACGCGCTTGCGTCCTCAGCGGTCACGGAGGTGCTGAGCTCGCCGTGCGCGGCCTCCGTTCGCGCCACCTCCGGCCGCGCGTCGGCGATCCGCTCGGCCTCGCGCTCCGAAATGCCCCCGAAGGCCGTGGCGGGGAGAGCTAGGGTGACGGCAAGGCCCGCTAGGACGAGAGCCAGGGCGCGGACGGGCGCCATCCGCGCGCGCGGATAACCCACATCAGCTCCTCTAGCCGAACGTCCACAACTTGTTGCCGACGAAGTTCAGCGGCATCGCCGCGGCTACCGCGACCGCCTGCGAGGGAAGCTCCGACGCGCCGGCGACTGAGACGAGCAGCTCGAGCAGCGCCAGGTTGAACGCGAGCGCGAGCAGGCTGACCGCGAAGAAGCGGATGCCCTGGTGCGCGGGGTGACCCGCCGTCGCCTGGAACGTCCAGTGACGGTTCCAGAGGAAGTTGTTGGTTACCGCAACGCAGAACGCGCCCACCGCGGCCGGGATGTGATGGACGTCGGCAGCTTGGGTGAGAACCGCGAACACAATGAGGTTCACGACGTACCCCGAAGCACCCACGAGACCGAACTTGAAGAGCTGGGCCCAGTTCGCTGGCTTCCGGGTGCCCAGGTGGATTCGGCGGATGAGCTCCCACGACCAGTCGGCGGCACGGGCGGCGGCCCCGTTGCGGCGTTGGGATGGGGCAGGCTCGGTTGTGCTCGCGGCCTTCTCCTCGACGGCGCTCATCCTGACGCCTCCGTCACCGACGCCGCCGCGGCGCCCGGCTCAGCTCCACGCCGGCGCCCGGATCGCTCACCCCGAAGTGATCGAGCACCAGACCGGCCACGTCGGCTAGCGACCACTGCTCGCGCACGGCTTGCGTGCCGGGCTCAAACCCGCACAGGGCGAGCGGGCCGAGCGAGTCGCAAGCGTGCAGCGAGCCGTGGCTACCGCCCGGACAGTGCGTGGCGCCTCCCCAGTCGACCAGCTCGTAGCCGGGTGCAGCCGAGACGGCCATATCCGGGCCGTGCGGGGCAGTGAGCGCCGACCATAGGCGCCCGAGCGGATCGGGATAGAGCTCGCTGTGCAAGCGTCCCTCGCGCGCCTCGGCGGCGAGCGCGCCCAGGTCGCCGTCGACGTCCCAGCGGGCCGCGCGGCGATCATCAACCTGCGCACCGGGGCGAAAGCGAAGCTCGCGGCCATCGCGCACGACCACCGCCTCCGCGACCTCGTCCGCAAAGCCGGTGCTCCCGCGGTGCCGGCGGACGGGATCTCCGTTTGAGTCCGCCAGCCAGGAGAGGACGTCCACCCCCTCGAGCCCGCGGATGCACTGGCGAACCTTGTCGTGGGCCCGGCGATGCCGGTCGGCGTCGAGAAGCACGTAGACCCCCGCCGACCGCGCGGACGGGCTGACGGCAAGCTCGGCCTGCTCGGGACGCGCCGAGGTGGGCTCCAGGACGCGCCATTCCTCGGCGAGCGCGTCGGCAAGCGGCAGCGACCATTCGACTCTCGATTGGGCGTGGTCGGCGAGCAGGATGACCGAGTGCTCGTCGAGAAACGAGTCCAGCCCGCCCACCGCCTGCGCGAGCTCGCCGAAGGATTCGTCGGCCCGCGCGATCGACTCGAGCTGAGCTTCGGGCCCGAAGCGGTGCGAGTGATAGTCGTTGTCCGGCAGCGAGTAGAGCAGGAAGTCGTACAGGTCTTCCGCCACCAGCTCGCGACCCACGCAGGCAGAGTAGGGATCCCTCGTACCAGGCCTGGCCAGCGTCGGCTTGCACGGCACCCTCCGGCTGGCGTACAGCTCTCCGTAGAAGAGCTCGTCGGGCCCCCAGGTGGCGTGACGAAAGCTGGCCGCCACCGCGACCCGGCGAAGCATTCCCTCGAGGCCGAGCTCGTGGCGCGTCCGGCCGCGGTAGATCAGGAAGGGGGTGCATGCAGTGCGGACGCCGCGGTCGCCGAGACGCTCGAAGATCGTCTCCACCTCGGGCGAGAGGTGGGACATGTTCATGTTGTAGACGATGTCGTACAACGTCCGGAAGAGTCCGAAGGCACGGGTCGCCTCGAGCGACGACCCGTACTCGACGTACCGCTCCTCGGCTCGGTGGTACCAGTTCATGCCGCCGATGTGATGGCGATCGCCGCGCTCCCCCGTGACGATCTCCGAGGAGCAGACGGGCGTCACCGAGGGAAATGAGGAGACGCAGTCTCCAATCAGCTCGCCTCGCTCCAGGACGGCCCCGAAGTTCGGCGCCTTGCCACCCAGCACCGCGCGCTCGAGCATGTCGGTCCGCAGCGAATCGACAACGCAGAGCACGAGCTTGCGGGCGGGTCGCATCAGCGAAGCGTCCGCAGCCCCTCGTACTTGCGCGCCTCACGACGCTGGCGACCGGCCCACAACCAGAGCAGGCCCGCCAGCGCGAGAAGGGCAACCGGAGGAAGGAGCAGCGAGAGGCCGGCCAGGACGAGCGCCGAGAGCGCGATCAGACCGCCGGTGTATCCCCCGTCGCCGGCGCGAGCGAGGGCGCCGGCTGCGAAGTCCCGCACGACCACGAACGCCGCCGCCGCGCACACAGCCCCAGCGGCGAACCCGGGCCAGGCGGGATGGTCCTCCTGATCGAGTGACCAGCCGAAGAGCAGCCCGCCCCCGACCATCGCGACGACGAGCAGCAGCGCCCCCACGGACCCACGCCGACCGGAGGCGCCGCCAAAGGCGCCCGCGGCGAGAGCGAGTCCGAGACCCTGGCAGCCTGCGAGGAAGAGGTCCATCTCAAGCCGGGCAACGTTAGCGGTCGCCGCCGCCGCGCTCGACCTCGGTCAGCGCCGCGATGTCGCGCAGATCCTTGGGACGACCGGTCGCGCTTCATCCTGATCAGGTCGTCCTTCGAGACCACCCTGATGAGCTCGTCGCCAAACGGAACCTCGAGCGCGCGAGCTTCGAGCGCCCGATACCGCTTCAGATCGGGCCGTTGCCCGTTGACGAGGTCGAGCGCGCCAAGCTTGGTGTCCAGAAGGTAGTAACCGAGCGCGAGGCTCTCAGGGTGTGACAGATCGAGATCCAGTCGCACCCCCCGGTTCCGACGGCGACGGCCTCGAGCTCGCCAAGCGCTCCGGCGAGCCGACGCATGTTCGCGGCCGACGGGTCGGGAAGGAGGTCGACGCCCTCGGTCAGTCGGGTGTACCCGTGGATGTAGACAGCGATACCCCCGAGAACGAGAAACTCGACCGCGTGCCGGATGAGGAGACGAAGGAGCCGCTCCTGGTCCGCGGGTTCTCGCCCGAGCTCGTCAGCCACGATCGCCCCGAACGGCCACCGCCGCCTCGTCCAGGCGCGCCGCAAACCGGTTCAGCGAGAGACCGCGCTCGAGGCGCATCGCCGGCGAGTCGTGGGCGCCAGCGAGAAGCCGCCTCGGCTCCGCATCATGGTCGGCCAAGGGCTCAAGCTCGACCACCGGCCGCCAGCCGAGCCCGGAGAGGATCTGCTCGATGCGCTCGAACGTCGGGTGCTCGAGACCGCGCTCGATGCGGCTGATCGCGGCCTGGCTCGTGCCGGCGCGCCGCGCCAGCGCCCGTTGGCTCAGACCAGACCTCAGGCGGGCAGCGCGAAGCAGTTCTCCGATCTCACTCATAGCCTGCATCGCGAGAGTTTTCGACGCGTGCTGCGGGACGATGCGGTGTCCGGCACACTTGCCGCGTGGCCGAGCCACGCGATCAGCCCACCTCGCCTGCCGACGCCGGCACCTCGGCCCCCCACCGCCGTGCTCACACCAGGGCCCGCGACCTCGAGCGCTACGCCGGCCTGTTTGCCGAGCGCACCCGGATGATGCGGTCGAGCGCCATGCGTGACCTGATGGAGATCACCGCCCGGCCCGAGGTGATCTCGCTCGCCGGGGGGCTTCCGGACACCTCGACCTTCCCCCCGGAGAGCTTCGCTGCGCAGATGACGAAGATCGCCCAGGAGTCCTCGGCGGAGGCGCTCCAGTACGGGCCGACGGAGGGCTTCGATCGCACCAAGGAGTGCATCCGTGAGGTGATGGGGGCCGAGGGAATGGACCCGGATCCCGAGGACGTGATCGTGACCACCGGGGGGCAGCAGGCGATCGACCTGATCGTCAAGACACTGGTCGATCCCGGCGACCCGGTGATCTGCGAGGCACCCACCTACCCCGGGGCCGTGCCCGTCTTCTGCTCCTACCAGGCCGACACGTTCCAGGTCGCGACCGACGCGGAGGGGATGCGAATCGACGTGCTGGAGGCGCTCCTTGATCGCCTCGCCGCGGCAGGGCGCCGTCCGAAGTTCATCTACACGGTGCCGAGCTTTCAGAACCCGGCCGGTGTGACGCTGTCGCCCGAGCGGCGGAGAAGGCTGGTGGAGATCGCGCATGAGCGCGAGGTGCTGGTGGTGGAAGACAACCCCTACGGTTTGCTGCGCTACGAGGGGGAGCCCACCGAGCCTCTCTACAAGCTCGATGGCGGCGATTACGTGCTCTACCTCGGGACCTTTTCGAAGATCCTCTCGCCGGGCATCAGACTGGGTTGGCTGTGCGCGCCCCCGCCGGTGATGGAGAAGGTGGTGCTCGGCAAGCAGGCCTCCGACCTCTGCACCTCGACCCTGACCCAGTACTTCGTGGCGGAGTACTTCTCCGAGGGGCGCTGGCGGGATTACATCGACGACCTGGTCGAGATCTACCGCGCCCGCCGCGACGTGATGCTCGACGCGCTCGACCGCCACTTCCCGGTGGAGGCTTCCTGGACCCGTCCCGAGGGCGGCCTCTTCGTCTGGGCCACACTTCCCGACTACATCGACACGACCGACCTGCTGGCCAGGGCCCTGCGCGACGACGTCGCGTTCGTGCCCGGCGCCGCGGCCTACGTCGACGGTCGCGGGGGCAGCTCGATGCGACTGAACTTCTCAGGCTCCGACGAGGAAGAGATCCGGGAGGGCATCAGGAGGATCGGCCGTGTCATCTCCGAGCAGGTGGAGCTGTTCGGGGCGATCACCGGCGAGCACAGCATTCCGCCCGCTTCCAGGGCAACCGACGTTCCGTCGACGTCCTCCGCTCCGCGTCCGGGCGCCGACGGGTCAGGCGAGGGGCCGGCTGACGGCAGCTCGGTCCTTCCGTTTCGCCGGCGTGAGCGATGAAGGTCGCGGTGCTCAAGGGAGGACGATCGCTGGAGCGCCAGGTGTCGCTGCGCAGCGGCGCCCGGGTTGAGGACGCGCTGGCCTTCCTGGGGCACGAGGTCATCCCGATCGACGTCGGCGCGGACCTCGTCTCAACTCTGCGCGCCTCCAGGCCCGACGCCGCGTTCGTAGCCCTGCACGGTCGCGGCGGCGAGGACGGCACGGTCCAGGAGCTGCTGGAGATCCTCGCCGTGCCCTACACCGGTCCCGGGGTGCGAGCCTGCGTGCGCTCGATCGACAAGGTGGCGGCCAAGCACGAGCTCCGAGCCGTCGACGTTCCCACGCCCGACTGGGCGGCCTTCAACTCGGTCGCGTTTCGCGAGCTCGGAGCCGCCGACGCGCTGGAGGAGATCGAGGCCGGCCTCGGCTTTCCGCTGGTGATCAAACCCGCTGCCGGAGGGTCCTCGCTCGGCGTCCGCTTCGCCGCGACCGCGGACGAGGTCCCCGAGGCGCTCGTGGCCGCCTTCTCATACGACGACCGCGTGCTGCTCGAGCGTCACGTCGCCGGGCGCGAGCTGGCGGTGTCGCTGCTAAACGGGATCACCCTGCCCGCGGTCGAAGCGCGCCCGCGCGAGGAGGATCGCTTCAGCTACGAGGCCCGGTACGAAATCGGCCGCACCGAGTACCTCTGCCCGGCCGACCTCGGGGCCGCCGAGGGGCCGGTGATCGACGCCGCGCTGCGCACCTGGGACGCGCTGGGGTTCGACGGGTTCGGCCGGGTCGACATGATCCTCGGCGAGGACGGCCCGCAGGTATTGGAGGTCAACGCAATCCCGGGCCTCACCGACACATCACTGCTGCCCATGGCCGCCGAAGCCGCAGGCATGACGTTCGAGGACCTCTGCGGCCGGATCCTGGAGCTGGCGTTGGAGCGCGCCGGCGCCCCCGCGGGTTAGCGAGGTTTCGTGGGCAACGACGCGAGGGGAGAGATGAGGGAGCATCGATGGAACAGCTGAAGCGCTTCGATGGCTCGGGGCCCCGAGCAGCCGGCCGAGCTTGGCCAACGCTACGGCCTCGAGGCGGATCCCGGGAGCATCCCTCGCCTCTGTGCCGAGCACGAGCCCGACGACCCGATGCTCCACACGTAGTCAGTCGACGAGGCGACGCTCGGCGGCCCAGCGGCTGAGCTCGTGCCGGTTGGAGAGCTGGAGCTTTCGCAGCACGGAACTGACGTGGGCCTCGACGGTCTTGGCCGAGATCCCGAGCCCGAGGGCGATCTCCTTGTAGAGGTAGCCGCGCGCGATCAGGCGCAGGACCTCGCGCTCGCGCATGGTCAGCTGGTCGAGCTCTGGATCGGCCTCCGCCTCAGTGATCTGGCCCGCGAAGGCATCGAGGACGAAGCCGGCGAGCCGGGGTGAGAACACTGCATCGCCATCGCGCACGCGCGTCACTGCGGCGGCCAAGTCCTCGCCGCCGATCGACTTGGTGACGTAGCCGCGCGCGCCGGCGCGAACGACGGCGATCACGTCCTCGGCGGCGTCGGAGACCGACAGGGCCAGAAAGCGCTGCGACGGATTCCAGTTGGCGACCTGACGGATCACCTCGACTCCGCCCCCGCCCGGCATGTGGACGTCAAGCAGGACGACGTCAGGGCGCTCGGCGGCGATTAGCCGGACGGCCTCCTCCACCGTCCCGGCGTCGCCGCGCACATCGACCAAGCCCTCGAGCTCGGCGCGGACGCCGCTGCGAAAGATCTCGTGGTCGTCGACGATCACGACGCTGGGCTTCATCGCTCCTCGCTCTCAAGGGTCAGTTCGACCTCGGTGCCGGAGCCCGGCGAGGAGCGAACCACGGCCGTGCCTCCGTGGCGCTCCATGCGCCCGACGATGGACTCGCGCAATCCGCGCCGGTCTGCGGGCACGGCGTCGAGATCGAAGCCGTTTCCGCGATCGCGCACGAACACCTGGGCGCGGCCGTTCTCCATCTCCGCGTAGACCGCAACCGGACCCGCTTCACCGGCGAACTTGGCCGCGTTCATCAGCGCCTCGCGAGTGGCCGCGACCAGAGCCGCCGCCCGCTCGTCGAGCTCGAGGTCGCCAACCGCCACGACCTCGATGGGCACGCCGTGCGCATCCTCCACCTTCGCCGCGGCGTCCTCCAGGGCTCCCGCGAGGCTTGAGCCGGAGCGCCGCGAGCGATCGTCGAACAGCCAGGAGCGAAGCTCGCGCTCTTGGCGTCGGGCCAGGCTGGCGATCTCGCGCGGGTCGTCCGCCCGCTTCTGCATCAGGGTCAGCGTCTGCAGCACCGAGTCGTGTACGTGCGCTGCGAGCTCGGCGCGCTCCTGCGACCGGATGCGCTCCGCTCGCTCGGCAGCGAGATTGCGGCCCAGACGCCACAGGAACGGGGCCAGGATCAGAGCCAGCGCGGCGGTGGCGGCGATCGCCACCAGCACCACTTCGCGCGCTCCGCCCAGGGCGTCGTTGGCAGACAGGAACAGGAGGCCCGCGCCGATCACCAGGGCCACCCCGAAGCCGCCCCGATAGAGATCGGCGGCTCCTGCGCGCTTGGGGCGCGGCGTCGCGGCTGCCGATGCCTCCGCCGTCGCGGCGGATGACGGGGGCGCGATGGAAGCAGCGTCGACCGAGGGCCCTGGCTGCATCGCCCGCGACTGGGCCCACAGCAGCGCCGCCCCAGAGGCCGCGAGCACCAGCGGCCAGATCACTGCGTCGCTCCACCAGATCCCAAGCTCACGAAAGACCAGCAGCGCCGCCAATGTCAAGAGGCCCACACCCGCGGCAAGGCGCAATCGCCGCGGGCTTGAGACGCCCTCGAGCCAGCGCTCGGTCCTCGTCGGGGGCTTGCCGACATCCTCGTCGGCGGGGATGAACGGCCACGCGATCACGTAGACGAGCAGCGCCGCGCCCGCGGTGCCGAACGCCAGGATCACGAAGCCGATTCGAACCAGGATGGGATCGACACCGAGCCGGCGAGCCAGGCCGGCAAGAACGCCGGCGACGATCGCGTGCTCGGTGTCGCGCGTAAGCCGAGGCCTGGCGACGGTTGTGGGCATCCCCGAAATGGTGCCTCAGTGGCCGTCGTCGGCGAGCCCGCTCGTGATCATGATCACGCCAAGGGCGGCAGCGAGCGCAGCCCCGGCGATGCCGGGGCTGAGCTCGATCGCGTCGGTCTGATCCAGGACCAGCAGGCCGCCGACCGCCATCATCGCCAGGCCGGCGATGAGCGAGACGCGGTCGACACGCCTCATGACGCGCACGCCGCCTCGGCCGCGGCCCGTTGCGCCGCTTCGCCCGGCTCGTCGGCGAAGTCGCGACCAAAACCGTGGCGGTCTTCGTCGATGTCGAAGTCATCGTCGTTGATGACTCGGAAGGCGCCCAGGTCGACCTCGCCTGTGAGATCGAGTCGAGGCGTCGCGCTCGAGGCGGCCATCGGGTCGCTGTCGATGTCGACCCCGTCGGACTCCTGTCCAGTGACCCTGAGCTCGCCGGCGGCAGCGTGGACGTCGGCGACGACGCAGACTTTCTCAGGCACCACGACGACCGCCTCACCGATACCAAGGTCCACGTCGAGGTCGGCGGCGGTCTTCGGTGTCCATTCGAGATCGCGGAGGTCGACGGCGAGCCGGCCAACCCCTAGCTCGTAGCCATCGTCGGGAAGGTCGGCGACCGAGTCCGGGCTGTGCTCACGCTCGCCCACGCCCGAGCCGAAACTGACGTCGGTGGCCGCGACCACCGACAGCGGCACCGCCAGGGCAAGGGCGGGAACGACGAGCCACCGGGCCCCGCCACGGAACGCCGCAGCGACGAGCAGAGCGCCGATGACGATCACCAGAGCGCCGATGACCACGCCGCCGCCCGTCGCGCCCGCGTAGGCGCTGATGAGAGCGATCGCGGTGAGGCCGATCAACGCTCCTGCGATCAGCACCGCCAGGGCGATCGCGCGCCCGACGCCCATTGGCCGACCCGGTTCGCGGTCGCGAAGCAGGACGTAGAGGCCGACGCCGATGAGCAGCGGAAAGAGGATCCAGCCGAGGTGCCAGCCGCCGCCCCAACCCCAGCCGTCGCCCCAGAACAACAGCGAGCCCAGGGACGAGACCGCGATCACGACGAGCACGGCCCCCGCGGCGATGCCCAGCCATCCGGAGCGCTGAACGGGCGCGGGGGACTCGTCGCCGTCGTCTCCGGCGCTCGGCACGAACAGCGCCAGCGCCAGGTAGACGAGGGCTCCGAGGCCGCCAAAGAACACCGAGACGGCGAAGGCGATCCGGAAGATCACCGGATCGACGTCGAAGTAGCGCCCGAGGCCGCCGGCGACTCCCGCGATCATGCGGTCGTCGCGGGAACGGAGCAGGCGCTTCGGGCCGGAGGCCTCGCTCCCGGGCTCGGGTGACTGCGCCTCCGTGGCCTCCGTCGACCCGGCTGGCTCGTCGCCGGCGGGCTCGTCGCTGCCGGGCGTCTTCTCGGTCGGCGTCTCGTCGCTCATTTCGAACCCTCCAATTTGCTTGGACAGTGGAGGGTTCGATGCTGGCGCAGCTCGGAGCCTGCGTCTATTGGGGATGACCCTGAGCCACCCCGTGACGATCCCGGATAGTCAGGTGAGCCGCCCTTTGCGGCGAAAGCTGCATGGGCCGTTGGTGATGTAGGCGCGAACGGGCCTAGGACTCCTCGCCGGCGGCGAAGTCCTCTGGTGTGACCTGGTCGAGGAAGTCCTTGAACTTCTCGACGACCTCTTCCTGGTCCTCGACCTCGTGCTCGAACTCGATCGAGGACTCCTCGATCACGTCGTCGGCGGCGAAGATGGGAGCCGAGCAGCGGACGGCCAGCGCGATCGCGTCGGAGGGCCGGGAGTCGATCTCCATCTCGGAGCCGTTGACCGAGATCGTGATCGACGCGTAGAAGGTGTTGTCTCGCAGCTCGGTAACCGACACCCGCTCGCACTTTGCGTCCAGCTGCTCAAGCATCTCGTTGAGAAGGTCGTGGGTCATCGGACGGGGCGTCGAGGCGCCCTGAAGCTTCATCAGGATCGCCGCGGCCTCCGGATGGCCGATCCAGATCGGCAGGAAGCGGTTCCCGTCGACGGTCTTCAGCAACACGATCGGCTGCTTGCCGACCATGTCGAAGCTGACGCCGTAGATCTGCATTTGCTGCATCGACAAGGTCTCCCAACGGGCCATCCAGGGCCGTCGAGCCATTATAGGTACGGCTTCCAGGCGCCCTCGATGGGTGAGCGCTTCGAGGCCGGCGCGCACGACCGCAGAACGCTGAGTGGGCGATCCTGGACTCGAACCAGGGACCTCTTCCTTATCAGAGAAGCGCTCTAACCGGCTGAGCTAATCGCCCTCGTCGGCCATTCTAGAAACGCGGCGGCCTCTCGTAACTGTCGACCCCCGACAAACCTCGGCTGTAGGCGCGGTGTCACGGGATCGTGCCGGACGGGCCGCGGCGCCGCCGAGCAGCGGAGCGATGGGACCTACGAACGCTTCACCTGACGCGCGAACTCGAGCAGGGAGTCCACGTCGTCGAAGTGAAGCTCGGCGCGGATGCCCTTGCGGGCGGAGCGAACGCGGATGCCGGTGCCGAGCGCACGCTCGAGCTCCTCCACCGCCTTGGCAAGAGCCGCCTCCTGGTCGGGGTGCGGCACCGGCGCCACCGGCGCTTTGCCTTCCCCCTTCGCACGGCGCTCGGTCTCCCGCACCGACCAGCCCTGGGCCGCGGCGAGGCGAGCGAGCTCCGCGCGGCGGGCGGCTCCCTTCGCCTGCAGGATCGCCCGCCCGTGACCCTCGCTGAGCCTGCCGGAAGCGAGGAGCTCGAGGGCGGCGTCAGGCAGGTCCAAGAGCCGGATCAGGTTGGAGATCGCCACGCGGCTTCGGCCCAGCCGGCGCGCGAGCTCCTCCTTGGTCACCCCCAGGTCCTCGACCAGAGCCGCGCAGGCGCGCGCCTCGTCGACGGGGTTGAGGTCCTCGCGGGCGACGTTCTCGATGAGCGCCGTCTGCAGGCGACCAGCCTCATCCTCTTCGCGAACCAGCGCCGGAATGGTCTCGAGGCCCGCCTCCCGCGCGGCGCGCCAGCGGCGCTCGCCAGCGATCAGCTCAAAGCGGCCATCCGGGAGCGGGCGCACGATCAGCGGCTGGACGAGCCCGGCGTCGGCGATTGAGCGCGCCAGGGCGCGGATCGATTCGGCGTCGAAGCGCTTGCGCGGCTGGTCGGAGTTGGGACGGACCAGCGCGACCGGCACCTGGCGGAGCTCGGGCTCGCCGCCTGCCGCATCCGGCAGGATCGCAGCGAGTCCCCGGCCCATCCCTCGATTAGCCACCGGTATCGACCTCGACTCGAGGCTCAACTTCGCCCGATTCACGCTCCATGCGACGAATCTGGATCCCGTCAGGTTCCCGAGCGCGCAGCTCGTCGACGAGCTGCTGGTACGCGGTGGCCGCGCGCGACGCCGGCGCGTGCTCCAGCACAGAGAGGCCAAAGCTCGGGGCCTCGGCCACACGGACGCTGCGAGGAATCACCGTATCGAACACCTGTTCGGGAAAATGCCTGCGTAGTTCGTTCTCGACGTCCTGCGCGAGGCGGGTTCGCTCGTCGTGCATGGTGATGAGCACCCCGGTCAGAACCAGCGTCGGGTTGAGCTCACGGCGGATCAAGTCGAGCGTCTCGAGGAACTGGACCAGACCCTCGAGCGCCAGATACTCGGCCTGCACGGGGACGATCGCGCGGTCCGCGGCCACCAGCGCGTTCACCGTCACCGGGCCCAGCGACGGGGGGCAGTCGAGCAGGCTGAGCTCAAAGCGCTTTCGCACCGGTCCGAGCGAGTCGCGGAGCCAGCGCTCGTGGCCCTCCAGGCGCGGTAGCTCCACGGAGGCGCCCGCCAGGTCGCGGCTCGCGGGCACGATCCATAGGTTGTCGGGTCCAGCGGGCCGGGCCGCCTCGGCGATGGAGGTCTCGCCCGCGAGGCAGTCGTAGGAGGAGGGGGTGGCCTCGCGCTCGACGCCCAGGGCGACGGTGGCGTTTGCCTGCTGGTCGAGATCGACCAGCAGCGTCTGGCGTCCCTCGGCCGCCACGCAGGCAGCGAGGTTGACGGCCGTGGTCGTCTTGCCCACCCCGCCCTTCTGGTTTGCGATCGCAACCACGGCGCCCATTGACGGATCAACTTAGCGAGCGCCCAGGCGGCCCCGGTCATCGTCGCGTGACGCGGAACCGAACGGCCGCTTCTTAGCCATTCCCGGGCGCCGGGGCAGGCCCTCCGGAGTTGGGCCCGACTTGCGCAAAACGTGCAGGTGACGGTGGCGGGACCCGGCGAACGGGCCCACAGGGATCACCCGCTCGTGCTCCATCGCCAGTCGTGCAGCCGCACGGGCCATCTCTGCTTCCTCGTCCTCGTCCCGACGCCCCTTCCACCCAACCAGCAACCCGCCGGCCCGAAGCAGGGGCGCGGCCAGCTCGGCGAGCGTCGCCAGGCGTCCCACCGCGCGCGCGGTAACCGCGTCGTAGGCCTCCCTCCCCCCTTCGGGCGGCTCGAGCGATGCCCAGGTCTCGGCTCGCTCGCAGACCACGCGCGCGTTCCCGATCCGGCCCGCGGCCAGCGCCCGGCGCATGAACTCGCACTTGCGACCGACCGACTCGATCAGGTCGACCTGGGCGTCCGGCACCGCCGCGGCGATCACGAGCCCCGGGAAGCCCGCGCCAGCCCCGACGTCGGCCACGCGGCGGGCCGCGGCGAGCTCTGAAACGACGAGGCCGCTGAGCGAGTCGGCGACGTGCAGGCGCCAGGCATCCGCCGGCTCGCGCACCGAGCTTGGCGCGGAGCGGTCGCCAGCGAGCAGCTCGACGACGGGTGCGAGGCGCTCGCGTGCCTCCCCGGTGAGCTCGGGAGGGCGCTTGCCGGCCGCGCTCAATCGCCGAGCAGCGGCGCGACGATCACGCAGCGCTCGGGCTCGTCGCCCTCGCTGAAGGTCTCCAGGCCCGAGCGGTCCTTGAGCCGGTCGTGGACGAGCTTGCGCTCCATCGGAGTCATCGGCTCGAGCTCGATCTCCTTGCCGGTCTCGAGCGCCCGGTCGGCGGCGCGATCAGCCTGGCGCTCCACGGCTTCCTTGCGGCGCTCCCGGTAGCCCGCGGCGTCGACCGCAACCCGCTTGCGGTCTTGAATGCCGCGAAACGCCGCCCGGTAGCAGACCAGCTGCACGGCGTCGATTGTCTGCCCGCGGCGACCGATCAGAACCCCCAGGTCCTCGCCCTCCACCCGGCCGTCGATCTGCCCGGGGCTCTCCTCCACCTCCACCGTTGCGTCGAGGTCAAGCGCGTCGACGATCTCCTCGAGCACGGCTCGGACGCGCTCGGCCGGGGCGGATGGCATCGCGTCGCTGTCGGCAGGGGCCATGTGTCGTTCCACTTTTCGAGTCTATTAGCGCCGGCGCTTGCGTTTGCGCGGCGGTGGGGGCGGGGGTTTGGCCGCCTTGACCTCCTCTGGTGACGGCAGCTCGGGCGGAGGCCAGAAGTTCATCACAACCCACTGCTGACCCAGGGTCCAGATGTTGGTCGCGATCCAGTAGACGGCGAGGCCGGCCGGAAAGGTCGCCACGAAGGGAGCGAACAGGAACGGCAGCCCGAACATGATCAGGCGCTGATTGCGGTCCTGCACGCGTGTGGACATCACCAGCCCGGCCCCCATCTGCGTGCCGATGAAGAGGGCGATCAGGATCACGAGCTCGGCGCCTGTCGCCTTCTCCGTCAGGTTCTCGATGAAGAGGAAGCCCTCGGGCGGCGCGGAGAGCACGTCCTCCTTGAAGCTGTCGCTGTTGAGCAGCTGGTAGAGGGCCAGGAACACCGGCAGCTGCAGCAGCAGCGGCCAGCACGAAGCGAGCGGGTTGATCTCGTTCTCGCGGTAGAACTTCATCATCTCCCGCTGCAGGCGTTCCTTGTCGTCCCTGTAGCGCTCCTGGATCGCCTTCAGCTCCGGCGCGTGCTGCTGCAGGTGGCGCATGGAGCGGATCTGCTTGAGCGACAGCGGCAGGATCACGATTCGCGTGATGAAGGTGAGGCCGACGATCGCCAGTCCCCACGTCAAGCCGACGTCGTCGTGCAGGAACAGGATCACCGCCTCCGCGGCGTCGATGAGCGGCTGCAGGATGTTTGCGAGCGGGATCAAGCCGCGGCTCCGTGGTTGTGGGAGGCGGCGCGGGCGCGGCGCTCCGAGCGCAGCTCGACCGAGCGAAAGAGTTGACGGTCGGCCAGCTCGTCGACGCCGCCGTGGCTCCACGGGTTGCAGCGCGCCAGGCGCCACGCCGCCAGGATCGCGCCTCGGATCACGCCCAGCTCACGCACGGCCTGCTCGGCGTAGGCAGAGCAGGTGGGGTAGTACTTGCAGCGCGCGGGCAGGGCGGGCGAGATCAGGCGCTGATACACCCACAGCGGGAGCAGCACGACCGCGCGCAGGGCGCGCCCACATGCCTCCGCAACGCCTGCCAGTGCCCGTTTCACGTTTTACGCCCCACGCCAATGCCCGCCTCCGCAAACAGCTCCGCCAGCGTGCCCTCGACGCCCTTGGCGCCCTCACGCTCAACCAGCCCCGCGGCGTCCGGCCGGGCCACGAGCACGAAATCGTGATCGGCGGGCAGCTCCTCGGCCAGCCGCCAGAACGCCTCGCGGATGGCCCGCTTGACGGAGTTGCGCTGCACGGCGCCGCCCACCTTCCGGCTGACCGAGACCCCGAGCCGCACGTCCTCGGGGGCGTCGCCGCCACGAGGAAACGAGTACAGCACCAGAAACCGATTGGAGTGCGACTGACCCTCGCGGTAGACGCGGTCGAAGTCACCGCTGCGCGAGAGCCGGCCGCGCCTGCGCCGCTCGCCCGGTCCGGTCATGGTGAGATGAGCGACGGCCCGGCCGGGCTGGTTCGGGGGCGCGGCTGGCCGAGCAGGTCGATGACGCAGGGAGCGATGTGTGGCAGCGCCGCACGAGCGACCGAGGACGACGAGCTGCGACGTGCCAGACGCGTCATCTGCACCTGCGCGGTCGGGCGGCCGCTCATCTCTTACGGAGTGAGCCGCTTCCGGCCCTTGCGCCGGCGCCGGCGGATCACGTCGCGGCCCGCGCGTGTGCGCATGCGGGCGCGAAACCCGTGCGTGCGGGCGCGCTTGCGCTTCTTCGGCTGCCAGGTGCGCTTCATCGTGGTTCGCCGCGGCGCTGGTCGGGCAGTCCGCCGCGCGGCTGCGCCAGTCTACAGATGGGCGCGCCCGGAGTTCCCGATTTTTCACGGGTTTTGCGCAGAGCCGGTGAATCGGTCAACAGGGCCCGGCCTATGATCGCTCGCCGTGGCCGGGAACGCTCCAGCCGACGCGCTGACCTCCCTCTGGCAGCGCGTTGGGGACGAGTTGCGGGCCTCTCTCCCCGAGTCCACGTACAAGCTCTGGCTCGATCAGCTGCGCCCGGTCTCCGCCCACGGCTCGACGCTCTATCTGAGCGCGCCGGCCCCGGTTCGGACCTGGGTCGAACGTCGCTACTCCCCGCGCGTGCTCGAAGCGCTTCGCCGCCACGCGCCCGAGATGACCGAGATCGAGTTCGTGGTCGTGGGGCCAGCGCGAACTGGCGCCCCCGACGCGGGGGCACCCCGGTCGTTGCCACTCGACCCCAGGCACAGCTTCGAGAGCTTCGTGATCGGGCCCGGCAACAGACTCGCGCACGCGGCCTCGCTCGCCGTCGCAGAACTCCCCGGCGACGCCTACAACCCGCTCTTCCTGCACGGCCCCCCAGGGCTCGGAAAGACGCATCTGCTGGGCGCGATCGCCGACTACCTGCACCGCAACAATCCGGAGTTGACCGTCCACTACACGACCGCCGAGCGGTTCACGACCGACTTCGTCACCGCGCTGCGCACCGAGGGCCCAGAGCGGTTCAAGGCCCGCTACCGCGAGCTCGACGCGCTGCTCATCGACGACGTCCAGGTGCTGGAGGGAAAGCAGCGCACCGAGGAGGAGTTCGTGCACACGTTCAACGCCCTGCACCGCGAGGGCAAGCAGATCGTGCTCTCCAGCGACCGCTCGCCCGCCGCGCACAAGCAACTCGCCGAGCGGTTGCGCGATCGCTTCGGGTGGGGCCTGACCGTGGAGCTCGAGCCGCCCGATCTGCGCACGCGAATCGCGCTCCTGTGGCGGATCGCGTCCGACAGCGCGCTCGAACTCCCCGAGCCGGCCGTGCTGCGTGAGATCGCCGCCCGGGCACCGGGCAACATCCGACGCCTCGAGGGCGCGATGACCCGTGTTGTCGCCTATGCGTCGATGCTCAGCGAGCCGCTCTCCACGCCGCTCGTTGGTCGCGCGCTGGGAGGCCGCCCGCAGCTCACCCCTGCCTCGAGCACCGATTCAATCCCCAGCGTTGAGGCCATCCAGGACGCCGTGGGATCAGTGCTCGGCGTGACTCGCGCTGAGCTCGTCTCCGCCCGTCGCACGCCTCGAGTCGCCCGAGCTCGACAGCTGGCGATGTACCTCAGCCGGGAGTTGACATCGCTGTCCTTGACCCAGATCGCCCGCGCCTTCAACCGCGACCACACCACCGTCCTGCACGCCGTCCGTGCCGTATCCAGAAGGCTGGAACCGGGCTCTGAAACGACCGCGGCAATTCGCCGAGCCCACAACTTGCTCGGCCACTCACAGGACCCCTCCACAGGCACGATCGCTGATCCGCAGAGCGATCCACCGCGTTCATCCCCAGCCGCCAACCCCACTGATACATCTGATGCAAGTAGTAGGAAGATGGACCCCGGATGAAGATCTCTGTCTCCCGAGACTCGTTCCTGTCGACGCTTCAGCTCGTCAGCCGAGCCGTGTCGACACGCAGTACGTTGCCTTCTCTTGGCGGGATCCTGGCAACCGTGAGCTCAAGTGGCGCGACGCTGCGCGCTACCGACATGGAGCTATCACTCACCCGCGCAATCGACAACACGAATGCAGAGCGAGAAGGAACGTTGCTGCTCCCCGGTCGACTCCTGGTGGATGTGGTGCGAAGTCTCCCGCCGGGCGAGGTGACCCTCGAGCAGCGCACCGAGCAACGGGACGTCGAGCTGACGGCCGGCAGCGCCCGGTTTCACCTGCGCACCCTGCCGGCCGAGGACTTCCCCCGGCTACCCGAGTTCGAGGGTGAGACCGTGAAGCTCCCAGGCCCGCCGCTCGCGGAGACGATCGAGCGGGTGGCCCGGGCCGCGTCGCGCGACGAGGTGCGCCCGATCCTCACCGGCGTGCTGCTGCAGGCGGAGGAGAACAGGCTGACGATGGTCGCTACCGATTCCTACCGGCTGAGCGTCAAGCACACCGAGCTGGAGACTCCTGTCGGCCAGGCGCTCGAGGCCAACGTGCCCGCCCGGGCGCTACGCGAGCTGTCGCGGATCATCACATCCGAGGAGCTGGAAGAGGTCGAGATCGCGATGCCTCGCAACCAGGTTGTCTTCAAGGCCGGCCCGGTGCTGCTGTCGTCGCGGCTGATCGAGGGCCAGTTTCCGAGCTGGCGCCAGCTTGTCCCGGAGTCGTTTGAGCACGAGGTCCGCCTCCCGCGCGAGGAGTTCCTCGAGGTCGCCCGCCGAATCGGCCAGCTCGCGCAGCGCAACGCGCCGCTGCGGCTGGCGTTCGCCGAGGGCGAGCTCACCGTTGCCGCCGAGACGCCCGACGTCGGCGACGCGACGGAGTCGATCCCCGCGCCGTTCACCGGCGAGCCGCTCGAGATCGCTTTCAACCCGCAGTTCCTGATCGAAGGGGTCGACAGCGTCGATACGGACGAGCTCGCGATCCAGCTCAGCTCCCCCCTTCGACCCGGCCTGCTGCGCCCGGTCGGCAGCGAGGACTTCAGCTACCTCGTGATGCCGATCCGTCTCAACGTGTAGTCATGCTCGTCGAGCGCCTTGGCGTGCTCGGCTTCCGCAACCTCGCCGAAGCTGAGCTTGTACTTGAGCCTCAGGTCAACCTGGTATGGGGCCCGAACGGCGCGGGCAAGACCAACGTCCTCGAGGCCCTCTACATGGCGCTCGCCGGGCGGTCGTGTCGTACCGCGAGCGACCGCGAGACGATCGCCTTCGGCGAGCCGCTCGCGCGGGCCGAGGCGGTCGTTGCGAGCGGGGCCGAACGGCGGTCGTTCCAGTGCGCGGTGAGCCGCGCCGACGGCCGTCGCCACCAGGTGGACGGCGCCGCGGCGGGCCCCGAGCATCTCATGTTGCGACCTGCCCTGGCGGTGTTCATGCCGGATCGCCTGGTGCTGGTCAAGGGGCCGCCGGCCGCCCGTCGCGCCCATCTCGACCGCTTCTGCGCCGCGTTGTGGCCGGCGCGCGTCGAGGGCCGCCGCCGTTACGCCCGAGCCCTGGCCCAGCGAAACGCGCTCATCGGCAGGATCCGCGCTGGGGAGGCGGCCGAGGCGGGGCTCGACCCGTGGGACGCCGAGCTCGGTGCTGCCGGGGTCGAGCTGATGGCTGTTCGCGCCGAGGCCGCAGAGCGAATCGCCGCTCCGTTCGCAACCGCCGCAGCCGAGCTCGGCCTAACGGGCGATGCCGAGGTTCAGTACCGGCCGCGAAGCGAAGCGGGCGACGCGGCCGTCCTCGCCCGCGAGCTCGCGGAGCGCCGCGAGAGCGATCTCGCCCGCGGCTACACCGGACACGGGCCGCACCTCGACGAGCTGGCGCTGCGCTTCAACTGCCGGGCGCTCCGCCGCTACGGGTCCCAAGGCCAGCAGCGCGTCGGCCTGCTGGCGTTGCTGTTCGCCGAGCACGAAGCCCTCGTGGCCGACGGCCGCCCCCCGCCGCTGATGCTCCTCGACGACGTCACCAGCGAGCTCGATCCCGAGCGCCGGCGGCTGCTGTGCGAGCGGCTCGAAGCCGGTCGCGGCCAGGCGCTGATCACGGCGGCGACCCGTGAGTCGTTGCCGGCCTCGACACCTCGGAACGAGATCGCCCTGCGAGACGGCCGGCCGATCGCGCCGCTGGCGAAATCCGAGACGGACACCGCCGCCGCGTGAGCCGCCGCGTCCCGCGCAGCCTCCGGGACGCCCTGCGCGAGGTGCGCGCCGACGCCGCCCCCGAGACGCTGCTCGGGGTGGTGCAGTCGCAGTGGCGCGCGGCCGTCGGCGAGCAGGTCGCCGCCGAGTCCGAGCCGGTCGCCGAGCGCGACGGTGTGGTGACGATCGCGTGCCGCACCGCGACCTGGGCACAGGAGCTCGACCTGCTCCAAGACGAGCTCTTGGCGCGGCTCAATCAGGCGCTCGAGAGCCCGCGGGTGAGCGCGCTTCGGTTCACTGCCGACGCCGCGCGCCACGATCCGGCCTAAGTCCCGCGTTTTGCGTGATTTGCAGGTAATTTGTTGCAGTTTGGTCGGCGTTCCGGGGACCCTTCCTGATATCCTTATGTGAACTTGCTGGAGCCCCGAGCCGCCGCACGGTTCGCCACCTGGCACCGCGCCGGTCGGTCGGGGTTTCTCATGATCTGAACGAAAGGACTTAGTGGCAACGAAGGACTCCGCTGCAAACGCGCGCGCGCCGAAGCAGACCAAGTCGGCGGCCGCGAAGGGCAAGCGCAAGACCGCTCGTTCCGACGGCTACAGCGCCAAGGACATCACCGTCCTCGAGGGTCTCGAGGCGGTTCGACGGCGACCCGGCATGTACATCGGGTCGACCGGTCCCCGCGGCCTCCATCACCTGGTCTACGAGGTCGTCGACAACTCGGTCGACGAGGCGATCGCCGGTCACTGCGACCATGCCACGGCCACCCTGCACCCGGACAACAGCTGCACGGTTGCCGACGACGGGCGCGGGATCCCGGTCGAGATGCACGCGAAGGAAAAGCGGCCCGCCGCAGAGGTGGTGCTGACGACGCTGCACGCCGGCGGGAAGTTCGGGGACGGCGGCGGCTACAAGGTCTCCGGCGGACTGCACGGGGTCGGCGTCTCGGTCGTGAACGCGCTCTCGGAGCGGCTTCACCTCGAGGTACGCCGCGACGGCTACCGCTGGACGCAGGACTACGAGCGGGGCGAGCCCAAGGGCGAGTTGAAGCGCGGCGACAAGGTGAAGGGCACGGGTACGACGATCACCTTCCTGCCCGACGCCGAGGTCTTCGAGACGCTCGACTTCGACTACCAGACCCTTGCCGAGCGGATGCGCGAGACGGCGTTCCTGACCCGCGGGCTGAGGATCGACCTGATCGACGAGCGCAGCGCCGGGCAGAAGGACAGCTTCCACTACAAGGGCGGGATCGTCGACTTCGTCGCCTTCCTGAACGAGAACAAGGACCCGCTCCACCGCAAGACCGTCTACTTCGACAGCGAGACTCCCGACGGCCAGGTCGAGGTGGCGATGCAGTGGAACTCCTCCTACCAGGAGTCGGTCTTCTCGTTCGCCAACAACATCAACACTCACGAGGGTGGTGCGCACCTGTCGGGCTTTCGCGCCGCGCTCACGCGCACGCTGAACGCCTACGCGCGCAACAAGGGGCTGCTCAAGGAGAAGGACGAGAACCTCACGGGCGACGACGTGCGCGAGGGGCTGACGGCGGTGATCTCGGTCAAGCTCGCCGATCCGCAGTTCGAGGGCCAGACCAAGACCAAGCTGGGCAACCCGCCGATCGAGGGGCTGGTGAAGGAGACCGTGAACCGCAAGCTGGGCGAGTTCCTCGAGGAGAACCCGGGAGAGGCCCGCAGGATCCTCACCAAGGCGGTCGATGCCGCTCGCGCGCGCGAGGCGGCCCGCAAGGCCCGCGACCTGACCCGGCGAAAGTCCGCGCTGGAGAACTCGACGCTGCCGGGCAAGCTGGCGGACTGCACGGTGCAGGACCCGGCCCTGGCCGAGCTGTTCATCGTCGAGGGCGACTCGGCCGGCGGCTCGGCCAAGCAGGCTCGCGATCGGAACACCCAGGCCGTGCTGCCGCTGCGGGGCAAAATCATCAACGTCGAGAAGAGCCGCATCGACAAGGTCTTGCAGAATGCCGAGATCCAGGCGCTGATCACGGCGATCGGCACGGGCATCGGCGACGAGGAATTCAACCTCGACGACGCCCGCTACCACAAGCTGATCCTGGCCACCGATGCAGACGTGGACGGAGCCCACATCCGCACGCTGGCGCTGACCCTGATCTATCGCCAGATGCCGGACCTGATCGAGGCCGGATACATCTACATCGCCAAGCCGCCGCTCTACAAGCTCACGAACGGCAAGCAGGAGATCTACGTCGAGAAGGAGTCCGAGCTCGAGGAGATCCTGCTGCGGGACAAGATCGAGCAGTTCGAGCTCTCTGACGCCACCGCCAAGTCACGCAAGCTCACCGCCGCCCGCTGGCAGCGCTTCAACCGCAAGCTGAAGGAGTACGAGGGCTGGTCCGCCTCACTGCAGGCCGAGTTTGGCCACGAGCTGGTCGCGTTCCTCGCGGAGTCGCAGGTCCTCGATGCCGGTGCGGCGACGGTCGCCGGCGTCAAGAAGCTGATCGAGGCCGACGACCCCGCCTCCGAGCCGTTCGAGACGGAGCTCGTGTCGAGCGCCAAGGAGGAGCTGGTGGTGAAGGCGGTTCACCGGCGAAGCGGTCTGGCTCGCACCCACCGGCTGCCCGGCGAGCTGTTCGTGTCGACCGACTACCGCAAGCTGGTGGAGGTCCACGGCGAGCTGCTGAAGCAGGTTGGCCGGCCGCCGTTTCAGGTCACGCTCGGTGCCAAGACCAAGGAGGCCGACTCGTTCAACGCCCTGCGCCAGCAGGTGCTGGCACTCGCGCGCGAGGGGATCAGGCTCCAGCGCTTCAAGGGTCTGGGAGAGATGAACCCGGATCAGCTGCGCGAGACGACAATGGACCCGCAGACCCGCACGTTGCAGCGCGTGACGATCGAGGACGGCGCCCTGGCCGAGCGCATCTTCGCCGACTTGATGGGCGACAAGGTGGAGCCGCGGAAGGTCTTCATCGAGCGCCACGCCAAGGAGGTTCGGTTCCTCGATGTCTAGGGAGCCCCCGACCTGGAGGACGTTCTAGATGGAAGGCTCGCTTGACGCGTTGACGGGCCGGATCGAGGAACGCGACCTCACGCAGGAGATGCGGTCCTCGTACCTCGATTACGCGATGAGCGTGATCGTTGGCCGGGCGCTGCCCGACGTGCGCGACGGGCTCAAGCCGGTGCATCGGCGCGTGCTGTACGCGATGCACGACCTCGGCCTGCAGCCGAACCGCCCGTACCGCAAGTGCGCCTTCATCGTCGGCGAGGTGATGGGTAAGTACCACCCGCACGGCGACAGCGCGATCTACGACACGCTTGCGCGGATGGCGCAGGAGTTCTCGCTGCGCTACCCGCTGGTCGACGGGCAGGGCAACTTCGGCTCGATCGACGACGACCCGCCCGCGGCGATGCGCTACACCGAAGCCCGCCTGGCCCGCCTCGCGACCGAGATGCTGCGCGAGATCGAGTCTGAGACCGTCGACTTCGGGCCCAACTACGACGAGTCACAGCAGGAGCCGCTGACTCTTCCGGGGCGGTTCCCGAACCTGCTCGTCAACGGCTCTTCCGGGATTGCGGTGGGAATGGCGACCAACATCCCGCCCCACAACCTCGGCGAGACGATCGGCGCCGTGAAGGCATACATCGAGAACCCGGAGATCGACCTCAAGGGGCTGATGAAGCACGTCAGGGGTCCCGATTTCCCCGGTGGCGGCACGATCATGGGCACCGAGGGGATTCGCGACGCCTACGCCTCCGGCCGCGGCTCGGTCCGCGTCCGCGCCAAGGCGCACATCGAGCCGCTCAAGGGCGGCAAGGACGCGATCATCGTCACCGAGCTTCCCTACATGGTCAAGAAGGGCGGAGACGGCGGGCTGATCCAGAAGATCGCCGACCTCGTGCGCGAGAAGAAGATCAACGGGATTTCGAACCTGCGGGACGAGAGCGACGGCTCGGGCATCCGGCTGGTGATCGAGCTCAAGCGCGGTGGCGACCCGCCGCCGGTGGTACTGAACCAGCTCTACAAGAGGACGCAGATGCAGACCTCGTTCGGGGTCAACATGGTCGCGCTCGTCGACGGCGTGCCGCGGACGCTCAGCCTCAAGGAGCTCATCCACCACTACGTGGCCCACCAGCGCGAGGTGGTCACCCGGCGCACGCAGTACCGGCTGCGGCGCGCCGAGGAGCGTGCGCACGTCCTCGAGGGCCTGCTCGTCGCGCTTGACAACCTCGACGCGGTGATCGCGCTGATCCGCGGGTCGGCCGATCCCGACGCCGCGCGGTCGGGCCTGATCGAGAAGTTCGAGCTCTCCGAGATCCAGGCCCAGGCGATCCTCGACATGCGCCTCCAGCGCCTGACCGCGCTGGAATCCGGCAAGGTCCGCGCCGAGCACGAGGAGCTGACCGAGACGATCGCAGAACTGCGGGCGATCCTGGGCGATCCGGCCCGGATCGACGGGTTGATCGTCGACGAGCTGAGCGAGATCGAGGAGCGCCACGGCGACGAGCGGCGCACCGAGATCACCGCCGCCGAGGGCGAGCTCGACATCGAGGACGTGATCGCCGACCAGCAGATGGTGATCTCGATCACCCACTCGGGCTACGTCAAGCGGCTGCCCCTGGCGACCTACCGCCAGCAGCGCCGCGGCGGCAAGGGCGTGATGGGGATGAACCTCAAGGAGGGCGACTACATCGAGCACCTGCACATCTGCTCGACCCACGACTTCCTCCTCTTCTTCACCAATCGCGGCAAGGTCTACCGGCTCAAGGTCTACGAGCTGCCGGAAGGCTCCCGAACCTCGAAGGGGCAGGCGCTCGTCAACGTGCTGCCGCTGCGGGACGGCGAGAAGGTGATGGCCGTGATCCCGACACGGGAGTTCAAGGAGGGCAAGTACCTGGCCTTCGCGACCGCGAACGGGCTGGTCAAGAAGACCGAGTTTGAGGCCTACAACACCCCAATCCGCGCCGACGGGATCATCGCCATTAAGGTCCGCGACGGCGACGAGCTGGTTCAGGTGCGGCTGACTTCGGGGACAGACGACCTGCTGCTCGTGTCCAAGTCGGGCCATGCCTCGCGCTTCTCCGAGGACAAGGTGCGGCCGATGGGCCGCGACACGTCCGGGGTCAAGGGCATGAACGTCTCCGGCAAGATCGGCAAGGAGCCCAACCGTGTGCTGGCGATGGACATCGCCCGCGACGAAGCGGAGCTCTTCGTCGTGACCGAGAACGGTTACGGCAAGCGCACGGCCGTGGCGGAGTACCCGGCCAAGGGCCGCGGCACCAAGGGAGTGCTGACGATCAAGCTCACCGCCAAGAAGGGCGGGCTCGCCGGCGCCCTGACCGTGCGCGAGCACCAGGACCTGCTGTTCATCTCCCAGAACGGGATGGTGCAGCGCACCAACGCCGGCGGCATCTCCCAGACGGGCCGCGCCACGCAGGGCGTTCGGGTCATGAACTGCAGCGACGACGATCGCGTCAGCGCGGTGGCGCTGGTGGTCGAATCGGCAGCGGGCGCCGACGTTGTCGAGGAGGCCGAGGAGCTCGCCGAGGCTGCGGCTGAGGGCGCGAAGCCGGCGAAGACCGACGGCGCGAAGACCGACGGCGCGAAGGGCACGCGGTCCAGACGAAACCGGACTTGACCATGCATGTCATGGTCAAACCCGCGCTCGTCGCGACGGGGTGCTAGCTCAGCTCGCGACGGCCCGCTTGTAGCGGCGCACCGAGAGGTAGCCGAAGACGGCGATCAGGCCGATGCACCAGAGGACCGAGGCCCAGATGTCGTTGCCGGCCGGGGTGTTGATGAACAGCGCCCGCGCGGCGTCGACCATGGTGGAGAACGGGTTGATGTCCTCGGCGAAGGTCTCCAGCGCCGCCGGGAACGTGTCCGGCGGCACGAACGCGGACGAGAGGAAGGTGAGCGGGAAGATGATCATGAACCCGAATGCGTTGGCGGACTCGGGCGAGGAGACGTTGAGCCCGATGTACGCGAACACCCACGAGAACGCGTACCCGATGAGCAGCATCAGCCCGATCCCGGCTACCACCTCGAGCGGCGGAGACGAGAAGGCAAAGCCGACGATCAGGCCGACGACGATCATCACGACCAACTGAAGAGCGTTGGTCCCGATGTCCGCGATCGTCCTGCCGGTGAGCACGGCGATGCGGGACATCGGCAGCGACCGGAACCGGTCGATCAGGCCACGTTGCATGTCCTCGGCGAGCCCGAGCGCCGTCGTGAACCCGCCGAAGCAGATCGCCTGGACGATGATCCCTGGCATCAGGAAGTCGGTGTAGTCGCCGAACTGGGCGGGGACCTCGATCGCGCCGCCGAAGACGTACACGAACAGCAGCACGAACATGATCGGCTGGACCGTGAAGGCCGTCAGCAGGTCCGGCTGGCGCTGGATCCGCTTCAGGCTCCGTTCGGCGAGCACGAGCGTGTCGGTGGCGGTGTCGCCAAGGCCGCTCATCGCACTGCCCCCTCCGTTTCGCGCTGAACCGCCTCGCGCTGCTCGTCGGGCGGCGCCTCTCCGTCCTCGGGCACCTCGGGCTCGGGCGGCTTGCCGGTCAGGGTGAGGAAGACGTCGTCGAGGGTGGGGATGCGGATCGAGATGTCGTCAACCCTGACGCCGGCCTGATCGAGCCGGCGCACCGCCTTGGCGATCGCCCCTCGGCGCTCGGTGACCGGCACGCTCACCAGTCCGTCCTCGCGCGACGGCTTGTCGCACGCAAGCGCCGCCAGCGTGCTGATTGCGGTCTCGGCCTGGGAGCCGTCCGCGAGCGTGACCTCGATGCGCTCTCCGCCGACGCGGCGCTTGAGCTCATCGGAGGTGCCCTCGGCGATGACCGTGCCGTGATCGATCACGACGATTCGGTCGGCGAGGCGGTCGGCCTCGTCAAGGTACTGGGTGGTCAACAGGACCGTCGTGCCCGCGGCGCGCCGTCGCTCGATCGACTCCCAGAGGGCGATCCGGCTGCGAGGGTCGAGACCCGTGGTTGGCTCGTCGAGGAAGACGACGGGCGGGCGGATGACGAGTGCTGCGGCGAGGTCGAGGCGGCGTCGCATGCCTCCGGAATACGTCTTGACGAGCCGGTCGGCGGCGTCGGCGAGGTCGAAGCGGTCGAGCAGCTCGTCCGCTCGCTCGCGCGCCCACGGCCGCGGCCGGTGGTAGAGGCGACCGACCATCTCGAGGTTCTCAGCCCCGGTGAGGTTCTCGTCGACAGCGGCGTATTGGCCGGCGAGGCCGATGTTCGCGCGAACCTCGGCTGCGTTCTCGACGACGTCGAGCCCGGTGACCCGCGCGGTTCCGCCGTCGGGCGGAAGCAGCGTGGTCAGGATCCGGACGGCAGTGGTCTTGCCGGCGCCATTGGGCCCGAGCAGGCCCAGCACGGTCCCGGCCGCGACGCGCAAGTCGACCCCGCACAGCGCCCGGACCTCGCCGTATGACTTCTCGAGATTCTCGGTCTCGATTGCGTACTCGGCCACCGATCGCACCGTATCGCTCCGCGCATGGGTTCGCGGTTCGGCTATCCCCCGGGCTCGCGCTGCACCGCACGAGGGGTGGTGGGCGACTGGCCGGTCTGCTTCAATCGCTTTACCAGAGAAAGGAGGTGGTCCGACTGAGTGACATACTTGACGGGACGCTGGAGGTGCGGGGCCGCTAGGCGGCCGCTCGTCCGCGCCATCGCGTGAGCGGTGACGTGGGCGCGCACAGGGTGCGAGCCGCGTAGCGGAATCCACCCCTAGCGCCGGCGAATCGCGGTACCGGGGCGACGTCCCGCCCGGTCGGACCAAGCCGCGGGCGCTTCAAATCGCACCTTGAAGGGCCGCTCTCTCGGGCGGCCCTTCGCTTTGTTGCCGCCGGCAAGCCCTTACGCAGCGACCAGGTAAGGCTCCCAGGCGTTCGGGATCCTGGGGCTTGCGATGCGGATGAACACCGTCGGCCCGGGCGGGCGCGGGTGCTTGCGCGGGTGCATCGAGACCTCGCGCGGAAGCCGGTTGCCCTTCTTCCGGTTGCACGGAGCGCAGGAGGCGACGATGTTGTCCCACGACGACTCACCCCCGCGGCTGCGCGGGATCACGTGGTCGACCGTGAGCCCGGAGGTCTCGTGCCCGCAGTACTGGCAGGTGTAAGCGTCGCGTGCGAGCACCGCCTTGCGGGTGATCTTGCGCCTGTGCACGTCGCGCGGTATGCGGACGTAGCGGATCAGCCGGATCACACAAGGCCGTGCCAGCTCCAGCCGCTCGGAGTGCAGCGCTCCCTCGCCCTCCTCCAGCACCTCGGCGCGCGCCTTGAGCACCAGCACGGTGGCTCGTCTCACGGTGCAGACATTGATCGGCTCGTAGCTGGCGTTGAGAACCAACACCCGCGAGCTGATCCCGGGGACTCTGTGCTGGCGCCCGCCGTGCCCGTTGACTGCGTGCAACCTCGCCTGCGCGGCCGTGCGACCGCGCGACCCTACGTGGGGGTCGCCGACCTCGGCCTCGGCGAGCTTGTCCATGGTGAGCGAGATTGTAGAGCGGCGGCCAGCTCCGTCGCGAACCCGCTCAGATCAGGCCGAAGATCCCGGGATCCCCTCCGTAGCGACCGGATAGCTGCCGAGGATGCGCACGGTCTCGGCCTTGGCGCGCAGGCCGTCGATTGCCTCCGCGACCACGGGCTCCCGCTCCGCGCCGTCGAGGTCGACGAAGAACATGTAGCGCCCGAGCCCTTGGCGCAGCGGCCGCGACTCGATCCGGGTGAGGTTGACCGCGCGGCGGGAGAACTCGGTCAGCGCGTCGACCAGGGCGCCGGGGCGGTCCTCGCCGAGCTCGGAGAACATCAACGTCGTTCGCCACGGCCTGTCGCCCGAAACCGGGGTGCCGTCGGGCGCCAGCCACACGAAGCGCGTCAGGTTGTCGGGACTGTCCTCCACGCCGGCGCGCAGCACGACGCAGCCGTAGATTCGCGCCGCGGAGGCGGCGCCGAGCGCTGCCCACGGCCGGTCGCTCTCGCTCACGGCACGCACGGCCTGGGCGGTGCTGGCCAAGGCGCGGACCTCGGCACCCTGCAGCTCGCGGCGGATGAAGTGGGCGCACTGGGCGTTCGCCTGCGGGTGGGAGAGCACGACCTCGATCCCGTCGAGGGGTAGCTCGGTGCGGGCGATCAGCGAATGGCTGATCGGGTGGTCGTGCTCGCCGACGATCGTCACCGAACGAGCGTCGAAGGCAAGCGTGTCAAGCGTGGAGCGAACGGCGCCCTCGATCGAGTTCTCAAACGGAACCAGCGCCCGGTCGGCCCCGCCCTCGTCCACAGCGACGATCGCGTCGTAGATGGTCGGCGATGCCACTGCATCGACTTCGGCATCACCGATTGCGGCGAGCAGCGCGTCCTCGGTGAAGGTCCCCGTGGGGCCGAGGTAGGTGATCCTGAGCGGCATCCGGGCGCGAAGCTACCCGAACGGAGGTCGCGCTCGCTACTCGAAGAGGATCGGGTAGGCCGAGGTGTTGTTGTCGGTCAGGGTCTCGCCCGGCACCGGTGAAACCGTCACCTCGAGACTCAGCTCGGTCCCCGTCTCGGGCTCGGACTCGAACGCCAGCGTGGCGGTTTCGATCCCTCCGGAGGGGATCCTGTCGATCGTGGTTTCGCCCTGGATCGGCTCGGCGCCTCCGGTGAGCTCGAAGCTGACCACAAGACCGGTGACCTCAGTGTCGCCGCCGTTCTGGACCTCGACGTCGATCTCGGGCGTGCCCTGGAGCGTGACCGTGTTCAGCGAGTCGGGGGTGAGCGCGACGCCCCCCGGATTCAGGGTCGTGCTCAGAAGCTCCGTCCCGCACACGTCGCAGCGGATCTCCTCCCCGGCGGCGGCGGTGATCAGGGTCGTCAGCTGGACTGGGTCGAGCCATTGCTCGATCGGTTCGGGGAGGAATACGCTCTCCTTGACCTCCGCGGCGATCCCCTCGTCATCCAGCACGTTCACGATGTCGGTGCGCGCCCGCGCGTACAGCACGTCGCTGGCGAGGAATTCCTGCATGTCGCCGACGATTGAGTCGATGGCCTGGCGTGCGGCTCCGGCGTCGTTGCCGAGCGCCGTCGGGATCTGCTCGGCGATCCCCGCCAGCCCGTCACGGCGCAGCTCAAAGGCCTGCTCCAGCTCGCCCTGGGCACCCTCGAGCTCGCCCGGCGTGTCGAGCCCCTGGACCCGCTCGAGCAGCCCCTCGGCGGTGTTGCGATCACCGCCGATCTGCGCCTGCAGGGTCAGCTCCGAGGTGTTGCGCTCCGGGTTCTCCAGCCGGTCGAAGAACGTGGCCGAGAGCTGGTTGGACTCGGTCACGATCGCGTCGAGATCGCGCGCGTAGTTCTCGAATCCCCGCTCCTTGCGGGCGTCGAGACAGCCGCGGATGCCGAGCAGCAGCAGGATCAGGATCACCACGCCGACGCCCAGCGCGATGAATCGACGGACCAGGTATTGCCGCTGACGATCCGCGCCGTATCTACGCGAGCCCGGCTCTGCCGGGGCCAGTTCGTCCTCGTCGAGGAATGCCAAAGCTGAGCCCTAGGTGGGTTTGGGGGCCTTGTGCGGGGAGAGTATGAACCCTGCCGCGGAGGCCACCCTACGCATTCCGGCACGGCTCACGCAGCGTGGCAGGAGCCGGGCCTTTCCCCGCGAAGGTCTTAGTAGATGTCCGGCGAGCTGGTCATGGAGCGGTTCCGCCTGCTCGAACGCATCGGCTCGGGCGGCATGGGCGTGGTCCACCGCGCGTTCGACGAGCGCCTTCAGCGCCACGTAGCGGTGAAGGAGATTCCGGTCGCCGATCCGGAGCGGGTTCTGCGCGAGGCCCAGGCGGCCGCGCGCCTGAACCACCCGGGAATCGTCACCGTCTACGAGCTCGGCGAGCGCGGCGGCCGCGCCTTGCTGGTCAGCGAGCTGGTCCCGGGCGACACCCTCAGGACCCTGCGCAGCTCCGGAGAGCTCAGCGATCGCGACGTGGCCGAGATCGGCGTTGACCTCTGCGAGGCCCTGGCCCACGCGCACGCCCACGGCGTGGTCCACCGCGACATCAAGCCAGAGAACGTGATCGTCCGCGACGACGACGGCGCGGGCCGCCGAGCCAAGCTGATGGACTTCGGTATCGCGCGGGTGGCTGGCGTGCCGACGCTGACGGCCAGCGGGGAGGTGGTCGGAACGCTTGCGTACATGTCTCCCGAGCAGGCAGAGGGACTGGTCGCGGGACCGGAGTCAGACGGGTACTCGCTGGGGCTGACGCTGTTGGAGTGCTGGGCGGGAGCGAATCCCGTCGCCGCCGCGACTCCGGCAGAGACCGCGCGGCGGATCGGCGAGCCCCATCCGCGCCTGTCCGAGTACCGCCCGGACTTGCCCGACACTTTGGCGGAGACCGTCGACGCCTGCCTCGACGCGGAGCCGGCGCGGCGCCCGTCACCGCTTGAGCTTGGCGCCACCCTCGAGGCCTCGATCCCCGCGCTCGACGCCAGCCGATCGGTACCCCTGCCCGCGGGCGAGGATCGCGGCTCAGAGGCGATCGGGGTTGCGCTCGGTCTGAGAAGAGTCGTCGCCGTCGTTGCGCTCGCAGGCGCTCTCGCGCTCCTAGCCGGACCGGCCGAGCTGCCGGGCCTCGCGCTGGTGCTCGCGGCGCTCGTACTGCCCGCCGTGATCCTGCTGCCGGCACGCGTTGCCGCGATCACCCCGACCGGCGGGTTGCTCGGGTCGCTGTCGCTGGCGGGGGCGTGCCCGGCGATAGCCGGAGCGGCGGCCGATTCGCCGGGAAGCAGGGCGGTCGCCGGAGCGCTGACGTGGTGCTGGAGCCTCGCGACGGCGGTGGCGCTGGGCGCTGGTCCCCGGCTTGGGATCGCGCCCCGGGCGTCCGAGGGTTGGGAGTCTTCGGCCGGTGAGGCAGCCGCCTCCGTCCTCGGCCCGATGACCGAACCCGCCGCACTCCTGGGCCTGGCGTCGTTTGCCCTCGGGGCTGTGGCGTTGGGCTGGATTCTCACCGCGCGCCACCTGGCCGTGGCGGCGCTCGGGGGCCTGCTTTGGGCCGCCGCGCTGGGCGCAGCCCTCGGCGCCGTGGGTAACGGAGAGCTCGGTGAGCGCCCGCTCCTGCTCGCGCTCGGCGCTGGGATCGCGCTCGCGCTCGAGGGCGTGCGCCGCGCGCCGCGGCTCGCCAGGACCCTCGCAGCCTCGCAGGACCGTAGGATTTCGTTCCCGTAGCGCGCCGGATAGGCGCGCGCACGCCGGATCCCGCGCCATCGAGAGAGTTCAGCCATCAGCGTCCTGCGCAACCTCGAAGCCCGACTGGAGAACCTCGTCGAAGGGGTGTTCAGCCGTGCCTTCTCCTCGCAGGTGCAGCCGGTGGAGATCGCGCGCAAGTTGGCGAAGGAGATGGACGCGCACCGCACCGCGTCGGTGTCGCGGGTCTACGTGCCCAACGAGTACACGGTGTGGCTGTCGGGTGAGGACCGAAAACGCCTGGAGGGCTACGAGCGCTCGCTGGAGCAGGAGCTGTCGGCCTACCTGCTCGAGCACGCCCGACGGCACGACTACGCGCTGCTGACACGGCCGGCGGTCAGCCTGGAGACCGACGAACGCCTTCGCCTCGGGGAGTTTGGGATCCAGACGCGGCTGGTCAAGCCACCCGCGCGCCAGGGCGAGCAGCCGTCGCAGGGCGAGGAGGGCCAGACGATGGTCTACACGGTGCCGCCGAAGCAGACGAAGTCGCGCAAGCGTCAGCCGGCGGCACACCTGACCGAGACCAAGGCGATCGTCTCGCTCGACGACCGTCGCTACGTGCTGGACGGCCCGACGGCGGCACTCGGGCGTTCGCGCGAGTGCGACTGCGTGCTCGCCGATCCAAACGTCTCCCGTCGCCACGCGGAACTGCGCCGCGGGCCAACAGGCGACTGGCAGATCGTCGACCTTGGGTCGACCAACGGGGTCAAGGTGAACGGCCGTCTCGTCGACACCTCACGCCTGTCACCGGGCGACGAGGTCGTTTTGGGCACCACGAGGTTCACGTTCGATATCGAGCACTAGCTCTTGGATACCGAGCCGATAGCGGTAGCGCTCAAGTTCGGCTTTCTCGCCGTGCTCTACCTGTTCCTGTTCTGGGTGTCTCGCAGCGCCCTCCGCGAGCTGCGGCGAACCACCGAGCCCGCCCCGGAGGCAACCGGCTTTCACCCCATCGGTCCAGGCGGCAGGGCCGCCGCAACCGACGCCTGGCTGGTCGCGGTCAAGGGCGGGGGGCTCGACCCCGGCGAGCGGTTCGACCTCTTCGGAGGGCTGTCGATCGGGCGCTCGCCGGACGCCGACGTGCGAATCGAGGACCGCTACGCGTCGTCGGTCCACGCGCGTCTCTATTCCCGTGGAGCCAGCTACTACGTTGAAGACATGAACTCGACCAACGGCACCTTCCTCAACGGTGCCAAGCTCGAGGGCGAGGCCGAGCTCACCGACCTCGACGAAATCCGGATTGGCGACACCGAGTTGAGGTTCGAGCTTCAGGTGCCGGGAGGGCAGTAGTGCTCCGGGTAGCCGAGGCAGCGTTTCGCTCCGACCCCGGGCGCCAGCGGACGGCCAACGAGGACTCCTACTACGCCCGCCCGCCCCTCTTCGCCGTGGCCGACGGCATGGGCGGCGCTCAGGCCGGGGAGGTGGCATCACGCCTCGCCGCCGAGTCCTTCGAGCCCACCAAGCGGGGCGAAGAGTCGCCGGAGGCGTTCCTGCGTTCGATCGCCGAGACCGCGAACGAGCGCATCCACAACCTCTCGCAACAGGACTCGACCGTCTCGGGCATGGGCACGACCTTGACCGCGGCGATGCTGGAGGGCCACGAGGTGACGCTCGCTCACGTGGGCGACAGCCGTGCCTACCTCTTTCGCGACGGCGAGCTGAAGCTGCTCACCTCGGATCATTCGCTGGTGGAGGAGCTGCGCCGGCAGGGCAGGCTCACGGACGAGCAGGCCGAGGACCACCCCCAGCGTTCGATCATCACCAGAGCTCTGGGGCCCGAGTCGGAGGTCGAGGTGGACACGATGACCCAGAGCGCCCGGCCCGGCGACATCTACCTGCTGTGCTCCGACGGGTTGACGACGATGGTCAGGGAGGACCGCATCGCGGAGGTGCTGTCGTCCGCGCGCCACCTCGACACAGCTGTCGAGCAGCTGGTTCGAGAGGCCAACGAGGGAGGGGGGCGCGACAACATCACCGTGGTCGCGTTCCGTCTCGAGGAGGCGGTTGAGGGAGCCGAGGTCGAGCAGCCGACCCTGATCGGGCCGTCGGCGGAGGAGGCCGGGATGACTGCAGCCACGGTCGGAGCGGCGGAGACCCAGGACTCTGAGGCGGTGCCCGCGCGCCCGGGGCCACCAACTCGCGGGGCTGCCCCCACGCGCCGCCGCCTCCGCACCGCCGCCAAGGTCCTCGCGGTGCTGATCGTCATTGCCGGGATCGGCGCGGCCGCGGTGTACGGAGCGCGGCAGGTCTATTTCCTCGGCACCGACGAGGGCGGTCGGGTGGCCCTGTATCGCGGCCTTCCCTACGAGCTGCCGTTCGGGATCGAGCTCTACTCGGAGATCTACTCCGCGCCGGTCACGCTCGCCGCCGTGCCATCCGACCGCCACGACAGCGTCACCGACCACGAGCTGCGCTCCCACGACGACGCGGTCTCGCTGCTGACGGATCTTGAAGCCGCAGCCACGGAGGCGTCCGAGTCCGAGGCACAGGGGCAGGGGCAGCAAGGCAATCGCCAGCAGGGGCAGCAAGGCAATCGCCAGCAGGGCCAGCAGGGCGGTCAAGGCGGGGAGAGACAACAGGGGAGGCGTCCAGGCCAAAGGAACCGCGAGTCCAGCCGCTGATGAGCGCACGAAACCGCGAGCTGTTCGCGCTGATCCCGGTGGCCATCCTGCTGGTGGCCGGATTCACGGCGGTGTTCGTCGTGCGCTCGGACGAGATCGGCGACCTGAGCCTGATCTACGGCGGCTACTTTCTCGCGCTCTGCCTCGCCGCCCACATCCTGCTGCGGATCCGGCTTCCGAACGCCGACCCCTACCTGTTCCCGCTCTGCGCGCTGCTGGCGGCAGTCGGCCTGGTGGTGCTGTACCGGATCGACGACGCGCTCGCGGGCAAGCAGGCGACGGTCTTCCTGCTCGGCCTGGTCCTGTTCGCGCTGACGATCATCTTCCTCCGCGACTACCACGTGCTCGAGCGCTACCGCTACCTGATCGCGCTTGGCTCGATCGCGCTGCTGATGGCGCCGCTGCTGCCGGGAATCGGCGGCCAGGCGACAAACGGCGCTTACCTCAGCCTGGACTTCGGCCCGCTCTCGTTCCAGCCGGCCGAGCTGGCGAAGATCGGGGTGGTCGTCTTCCTTGCCAGCTACCTGGCGGAGCGGCGCGAGTTGCTGTCGGTCGCCGCGCGGCGCGTGGCGGGCCTAACCATCCCGCCGCTGAAGCACTTCGGACCCCTGCTCGTGGTCTGGGGCGCGGCGATGGTGATGCTGGTCTTCATCCGCGACCTCGGCAGCTCCCTGATGTTCTTCGGCGCGTTCCTGGCGGTGCTCTACGTCGCCACGGCACGAATCTCCTACGTCCTCGTCGGAGCCGTCATGTTCGTCCTCGGCGCCGCGTTCTTCTCCTCCACGGTGCCGCACGTGCAGGACCGCGTGGACATCTGGCTAGACCCGTTCGCGACCAACGCGCCCGAGGGCGCCGGCCAGATTCAGCAGTCGCTGTTCGCGCAGGCCGACGGTGGCCTGTTCGGCACCGGCCTCGGGGAGTCGCTGTTGCGGCTGCCCGGGCCGTTCTTCCCGGAGAGCTGCAGCGAGCCCTTCCCGTACTGCGGAAGCATTCTTCCTGAGCCGCACACCGACTTCATCTACGCGGTGATCGTGTCCGAGCTGGGCCTGTTCGGGGGCTGCGCGCTGATCCTGATCTACGCCCTGATCGCCGCGCGCGGGTTCAAGACCGCCGTGATGGCGCCGGACGGCTTCTCCAAGCTGCTGGCCGCGGGGCTGACGGCCGTGTTCGCCCTCCAGGCGTTCGTGATCATCGGCGGGGTGACGAAGGTGATCCCGCTCACCGGCGTCACGCTTCCGTTCGTCTCCTACGGCGGCAGCTCCGTGGTCGCGAACCTGATCCTGATCGCCTTGCTGTTGCTCGTGTCCGACCGTGCCCGGCGGCCCCGACCGACCGGCCCCGAAGCCTCCCCGGTGGTGACCTCGTGAACACGCCGATCGTCCGCATCTTCGCGCTGCTACTGCTGCTGTTCGGGTCGCTCGTCTACTTCACGTCGAAGTGGTCGGTGTTCGATGCCGAAGCGCTCGAGGAGAAGACCCAGAACCGCCGGCCGCTGATCGAGGAGCAGCAGATCCCGCGGGGGGACATCAGGACCGCCGACGGGATGCTGGTCGCCGAGAGCCTGCCCGAGGGCGGGCGGAACCCCGTGTTCATCCGCCGCTACCCGCAGGGGTCGCTGTTCGGCCATCCCGTTGGCTACAGCTTCGTCGACGTCGGCCGCAGCGAGATCGAGCTCTCAGAGAACGACCTTCTGGTCGGCGAGGAGAACGAGTTCGAGACGATCATCGACCAGCTCCGCGACGTGCCCCAGGAGGGCGCGGACATCTCCCTGACGATCGACTCCGAGGCACAGCGGATCGCGACGCAAGGGCTCGAAAACGCGATCGCTGCCAACGCACCGACACCCGGAATCGGCGGGGCGGTTGTCGCCATCGAGCCCGACACCGGTGCGGTGCGCGCGATGGCGTCGTCGCCCGGCTACGACCCCAACACGGTCGAAGCCCCGGGTGAGTTCTCGCGGCTGAACGACGCGCAAGGCGCGCCTCTGGTCAACCGCCCTACCCAGAGCGTCTACCCCCCGGGCTCGACGATGAAGGTGGTGACAGCCGCCGCCGGGCTCGACTCGGGGGAGATCGAGCCGGACACGGTCATCAACGCCGACTCTCCGAAGGAGATCAGCGGGGTTCCGCTGGAGAACTCGGGCGGACAGAGCTTTGGGGACATCCCCGCCACCGACGCGCTGACCTTCTCTGTCAACACCTACTGGGCCCAGGTGGGCGAGCGGCTTGGCACGGACACGATGGTCGAGTACATGAAGCGCTTCGGGTTCTACTCCGACCCGGAGCTCGACTACCCGAACGAGCAGATGGCGCCGAGCGGCGCGATCAACAGTGAAGGCGAGCTGGTGGAGGACGGCTTCGACGTCGGCCGCGTGGCGATCGGCCAGGGCGGAGAGGAGGGCCAGGCCCTCGCGACCGCGATGCAGATGGCCCAGGTGGCAGGAACGGTCGCCAACGGCGGCTTGCTCATGGAGCCCACCTTTCTTCAGGAGGCCAAGGACCCTGACGGGCGCACGATCGAGGAGCTCGACCCCGACGAGCAGAACCGGGTGATCAGCGAGGAGGCCGCTAGCCAGCTCACCGACATGATGACCCGCGTCACCCAGGAGGGAACGGCGTCCGGGCTCAGCGTCGCCGGTGCCGACGAGTTCGCCGGCAAGACGGGCACGGCCGAGATCAACATCGAGGACCGGCTCAACCAGCCCTGGTTCATCGGCTTCGCCCCGACCCAGGACCCGCAGATCGCGGTTGCCGCAACGATCGAGCGGTGCACCGGGTGCTTCGGTGGCGAAGTCGCCGGGCCGATCGCCACGGCGGTGATGGAGAGCCTGCTCGAGTGAGCCGCCTGCGATGAGGCTTGAACGGGGGCAGGTCGTCGACGGCCGCTATCGGCTGATCGAACGCCTGGGGTCCGGCGGCATGGCCGACGTCTGGCTCGCTGAGGACCTGATGCTCGATCGCAACGTTGCGATGAAGTTCCTGCACGAGCGCTTCGCGCAGGACCAGCAATTCGTCGAGCGCTTTCGCCGCGAGGCGCAGGCCGCCGCCGGACTCCAGCACGCGAACGTTGTGGGCGTCTATGACCGCGGCGAGTGGGAGGGACGCCCGTGGATCGCGATGGAGTACGTGGAGGGGGCCTCGCTCAAGGATCTGATCCAGCGCGGCCTTTCCATCGGCGAGGCGTTGGAGATCCTCCGTCAGGTCCTGGCCGGCGCAAAGTTCGCGCACGACCGCGGAATCATCCACCGCGACCTCAAGCCCCACAACGTGCTCGTCGACTCCGAGGGCAGGGCGAGGGTCGCCGACTTCGGGATCGCTCGCGCTGGGGCCTCCGAGATCACGCAAACGGGTTCGGTGCTGGGCACCGCGCAGTACCTGTCGCCCGAGCAGGCGCAGGGGATGGAGACGACCGCCGCGTCGGACCTCTACTCGATCGGGGTGATGCTGTACGAGGCGCTGACCGGGCGCGTGCCGTTTGAGGGCGACAGCCCGGTGGCCGTGGCGCTCAAGCAGGTCTCCGAGCAACCGCGGCCGCCGAGCGAGCTCAACCCGAACGTCTCGCCGGCTCTCGACGCCGTGGTGTTGAAGGCACTGGCCAAGGACCCGGCGAATCGCTTCACCTCGGCAGACGAGTTCCTACGCGCCCTCGATGCCGCTGAGGCCGACCCATCGGGCGGCGCCCTTGGCGACACCGCCAGTTACGCCGCGGTGGGTGCGGCCGCAGCTGTAGGAGCGGCCGGCGGTGCGGCGGCTGCCGCTGCGATGACCCCAGAGGAGGCGGCCGCGGCCGAGCGCGCTGCCGAGACAGGCGAGCACCCGACCAGGGGCGGCTGGCTCACACGCCGGCGGGCGATCATCCTGGGGGTGATCGCACTGGCCGCCATCGGGCTGGCGATCTTCGCGCTCACGCGCCCGGAGAAGGTCACGGTGCCGACCGTGATCGGCGATCCCCTCAGCGTGGCCGAGGGCAAGCTCGAGGAGCGCGGCTTCGACGTCACCCCGCGCTTCGTGCCCTCGTGCAACGAGCCCAACACGGTCACGGAACAGGACCCGCCATCGGGCTCGGAGGCCGATGAGGGCTCGACGGTCACGCTGACCGTCAGCCGTGGACTCAGCGTGCGGGTGCCGTCGGTGGAGGGGATAGAGGCGACCAAGGCCAGGCAAAGGCTCGAGAGGGAGAACCTGCTGGTCAGCACCCAGGCGCGTTCGTCGGACAGCGTGAAGGCGAATAGGGCGATCGGCACCGACCCGCCGGCCGGGACATCGGTCGAGTGCGAGTCCGAGGTCACCCTGGTTGTATCGAGGGGGGCGAAGCTGGTCACGCTTGGCAACTACCTCGGTCAACGGGTCGAGGAAGCGCGAGCTGAGCTCGAGCGTCTGGGCTTGATCCCGGACATCGAGACGCGGAACGCGGACCAGCCCGAGGGAACCGTGATCGGACAGGATCCGGGCGAGGGGAGCAGGCTCAGGAAGGGCACCAGGGTGACGCTGATCGTCTCGACAGGCGCCGGTTCGGTCGTGATGCCCAACGTCGTGGGCCAGCCCGAGGACGCGGCGATCGACATCCTCCGAGGGACCGGGTTCACCAACATCCGCGTCGTGCGCCAGACGACCGACGTGGAAAGTGATGATGGCCGCGTCACTGACCAGGCACCGCCGCAAGGCACCCGGCAGCCCGCCGGCCAGCGCGTAACGATCTTCGTGGGCAGGTTCGTCGAGCCGCCGGAGCCCGAGCCGACCACGACAACCCCGGAAGCCCCCGACCTGGAGACGCCCTGACGCATACGGAAGACTTGCGCCTGCGATGAAGGTCGCAGTCATCTACGGCGGGCGCTCGAGCGAGCATGAGATCTCGCTTCAGTCCGGCGCCTCGGTTGCCCGAGGGGTGCGCGACGCCGGGCACGAGGTCGTGGAGGTGCTGATTCAGCGCGACGGCCGCTGGCTCGCCGACGGGAGTGAGGTGGAGATGCGTGCCGCAGGCGGCCTGCTGGGCGCAGACGTCGCGTTCCCGGTGCTCCACGGCCCCTTCGGCGAGGACGGGACCGTTCAGGGGACCCTCGAGATCCTCGACGTCGCCTACGCGGGTCCGAGCGTGCTGGCCGCGGCGGTGGCGATGGACAAGCTCATCTGCAAGCGCCTCCTGGCCTTCCACGGCTTGCCGCAGGTGGAGTTCTGCGAGGTAGGGGAGCACGGTTGGCGCGAGCGCGTGGCCGGGATGGGCAAGCCACTGTGGGTAAAGCCCTCGCGGCTTGGCTCCAGCGTTGGGATCTCCAGGGTGAGTAACCCCGAGGCCGAGCTGGACGATGCGATCGAGACGGCGGCCAAGCACGACCCCCGGGTGATCGTGGAGGCGGACGCGGGCGGCAGGGAGGTCGAGTGCTCGGTCACCGGCAACGCTGGCATCGGCACGGACGACGGGATCGAGACCTCGCTCCCCGGGGAGATCCTCATACGGGCCTCCGATTGGTACGACTTCGAGGCCAAGTACGCGGAGGGCGGAATGGAGCTCGGGGTGCCGGCCCCGCTCGATGAGCCAACGACGGCCCGAGTGCGCGAGCTCGCCGCCCGGGTCTTCCGCGCCATCGGCGGCACCGGTCTTGCGCGCTGCGACTTCTTCGTCGTCGACGACCACGACGTGCTCGTGAACGAGATCAACACGATCCCCGGTTTCACCTCGACAAGCGTGTTCGGAAAGCTCTGGGAGGCGAGCGGCGTGAGCTACCCGGAGCTGTGCGATCGCCTTGTGCGACTCGCAATCGAGCGTCAGGAGCGGGAGCGGGGGTACCGGTTCTAGGTGCTGAGCTCGACGCTGCCGATCTCGACGTTGTAGTCACCCGGCGCCCCCGCGAGCTCCGTGACCCAGATCAGGTAGTAGCGCGATTCGTTGAGAGCGTTCAGTTGCACAGTCTGTGTTTCGTTGCCGACCGTGACCGCCTCGCTGATCGGCTCGCCCCAGCCCTCGAGCGTTTCCGGCGGCCCCTCGGCGGCGCCGTAGACCTGGAAGGTCCAGCCGGGCTCGGGGGTCGTCACCTCAAGCTGCGAGGCAGCGACCGGCTCACCCGCGTCGACGATCAGGCCGACGCCCGGCTTCGCGGCGGCTGTCTCAAGGTCGGCGGCGGTGGTGTAGCTCTCGGTCGACCAGCCCGCGTCAGCGTCGCCGTCGAGGACCAGCTCAGCGTCCTCACTGTGTTCCTGGCCGTCGCCGTTGCCTCCGTCCTCCGGTGGCGGGTCGAATGCCTGCGCGCCGACGAGCTGGATCTGAGCGCCGGGCGTCCCGCCGCCTCCTCCTCCGCCTCCTCCTCCGCGCTCGTCATCCCCGGTCAACGCTGCGATCCCAAGCGCGATTCCGGTTGCGGCCAGCACGACCAGGACACCGGCGATCGAAGCGCGCCGCGACGGCGCCGAGAGACGGCGCCGGGCCTCGGGCACCGAGTCGAGCACCGTCGTCGCCTCGCCGTGTGCCGTCCCGGCCCGCGCAACCTCGACTTCGAGTGCGCCCTCGAGGTCGTCGAGCATCGCGCCCATGTCGGGGTAGCGCTTCTTGGGCTCCTTCGCCGTTGACTTGTCGATCACCGCGGCGAGCGCGGAAGAGACGTCGCGGCGGCGCTTCTGCACGTCGGGCATCGGCTCGTTGACGTGTTTCATCGCCACGCCGACGAGCGTCTCGGCCTGGAACGGCACCTCTCCGGTCAGCATCTCGTAGAGCACGATCCCGAGCGAATAGATGTCCGAGCGGGCGTCCACCTGCTGCCCCATCGCCTGCTCGGGTGAGACGTAGTCGGTTGTGCCGAGCACGCGCCCGGTCTTCGTGAGACCGTCGGTCTCGAGCTCGCGCGCGATCCCGAAGTCGGTCACCTTGGCGCGTCCCTCCGGATCGATGAGCACGTTCTGAGGCTTCACGTCGCGATGGACGAGCATCCGCGCGTGAGCCGCGGCGAGGCCACGCCCGATCTCGATCGCGTACGCGGGGGACTCGTCGAGCGGGAGGCCGCCGAGCGCGTCGATCCGCTGCTTGAGGGTCTCGCCCTCCACGTGCTCGAAGACGATGTACGGGCGGCCGCCGTCCTCGCCCGCGTCGATGACGGCGACGACGTTCGGATGGGACACCTGTGCCACTGCCCGGGCCTCGCGGCGAAAGCGCTCGATCTGGTCGGGTTGGTCCGAGATCTCGCGATGCAGCACCTTGACGGCCACCCAGCGCTCAAGCGTCTCGTCCCTGGCCAGGTAGACCGTGGACATGCCGCCGCTGCCGAGCTTGGTCTCGAGGCGGTAACGCCCCGAGAGCACCGTCCCAGTGAGGGCTCCAGCCGGCCCTGTCGTCGCCTCACTCATCTCGTCGTTATTTTCAACCCTCGCCGGACTATCCCGCTTCGCAAGTCCCTCTTTGCATGATGACCATCGAGGTCCGCTACTACACCGATCCGGCCTGCACGTGGTCGTGGGGCGCCGAGCCCACCTTGCGCCGGCTGTCCTGGGAGTTCGGAGACTCCCTGCGCTGGCGCCCAGTGATGGGTGGCTTGGCGCGGGTCTACGGTCCCGACTACCACGATGAGGAGGGCTCAATCGGGTCCGGGCCCGACTGCTTCGCCGACCTGATGGCGCACTGGCTGGACGTCGCCGCCCGCACTCAGATGCCGAGCGACCCGCGCCTGTGGACGCAAAACCCGATCTCGTCCAGCCATCCCGTCTGCATGGCTGTCAAGGCTGCCCAGGAGCAGGGAGAGCAGGCGGGCCTGACCTACCTACGCCGCGTTCGCGAGGCGCTGATGGTTGAGCGAAGGAAGCTCGACCACGTCGAGGCGCTCGTCGCGGAAGCTGGTCCCGCGGGGCTGCACCTGGATCGGTTCCGGATCGACCTGGAATCGAACGCGATCATCGAGGCGTTCGCGGCCGACCTCGAGGAGGTACGTGACATCCCTGCGGAAGCGCGCGTCGGGGGCAGCACGAGGACTACCGAAGGACGCGAGCGCGTCGCCTTTCCATCCGCCCTGTTCGTCGGCGCCGACGGAGAGAGCGTCGGAGTGTGGGGATGGCGGCCGTACGAGGAGTACCGGAAGGCGGCGCTCACCGCGGGCGCAGCCCCGACCCAGGACCGACGGCCCGCGCCGATGGAGGCGATCCAGCGCTTCGGCCGCTGTGCGACCCGGGAGATCGAGGAGCTCACGGGCCGCCCGAGGCCGGTGGTCGAGGCTGAGCTGTGGGCGCTCGCGCGCGATTGGCGGCTGAGTTCGGTGCCGGCCCTGACCGGGACGCTCTGGGAGCTCCCATGACCCTCATCTGCGAAATCGGTTCGCGGGTCGGGTCTCGCGTTTGAGTCGAAGCAGCGGGAGCCAAGGGCTAGCCAGCGCTTGGCTTGCGCCCCGCCGCAAGCTTGACCGAGACGGGGAGCTCCAAGGCGTCGCCTCGCCGGTAGCTCGCGACGAGTTCGTCGAAGGCGGTTCGGATGCGCTGCTGGGTCTCCTCCGGCTGGTGGAGGATGAGCGCCGAGGTTCGCACCGTTCCTCCAAGCAGGCCGTCCCACAGCTCGTCGGCGTTCGCGACCCCATGCGTGAAGGCGATCGTTTGCACTGTCCGGTCCTCCAGACCGGCCTCGCGCAGGAGCGCGTCGAACTCCCCGTCCACCGAGAAGCGGAAGAAGTCCGGCCCGACCGGTACGTCGTCGGGAGCTTGCGCTCTGGCCTCGGCCACCGCGTCTCGGAACACACCCAGAAACCGAGCGTGCTCGGGGAGGTCCCAGGCCGTCAGCGCGAGCCGTCCGTCCGGGCGCAGCACTCGCGCGAACTCGGCCGTCGCCCGCTCAGGGCGCCCGAGGTGGAGGATCAGGAAGTTGCCGACGACCGCGTCAAAGGAGGCGTCGTCGAACGGGAGCCCCTGCGCGTCGGCTTGACGGAACTCCAGCCCCGGATGCAGCCGCTTGGCGAGCGAGACCATCGCCTCGGCGACGTCGATCCCGATGACGGAGGCACCCCTCTCCGCTGCGCGGGCGGCGACGTAGCCCGGGCCGGTGGCGACATCGAGCGTACGCGTTGACGGCCCCACTGCCGCCGCGTCTAGCAGCGGCTCAACAAGCCGGCCGGTGATCCGGCCGAAGAACCGGTCGTAACCCGCAGCCTTGTCCTCCCAGCCAGCCACCTCGAAGGCGTTGAAGGCGTCGGGATCGATCATCTAGCCGGTTTCGGCGCGGCGCACTGCTTCGACGATCTCGGGCGGTGCCTTCTCCGGCGAGCCGGTGTCGAACGGGGGCTCCGGGTCGTACTCGATCCCGAGTTGCACCGCCTGGGCGAACTCGTCGCTCACGTCGCGGGCCGTGAGGTGCAGCGCCATGTCGATGCCGGCCGCTACCCCTGCGGCCGTGATCACCTTGCCGTCTTCGACGTAGCGGGCGGCGACCGGCTCGGCGCCGAACTCACGCAGGCGCTCGCGATATGCCCAGTGGCTGGTCGCGCGCTTACCCTCGAGAATCCCGGCTGCGCCCAGCACGAGCGAGCCCGTGCACACGGACGTCGTCCACGTTGTGCCTTCGTGGGCCGTGCGCAGCCAGTCGAGCACCTCGGGGTCCTTCATCAGCGGCCGGTTGCCCTCGCCGCCCGGCACGAGCACGATGTCGGGGTCCGCAAGCTCTGAAATAGGCGCGTCGGCGGTCAGCTCCAGGGCGCCGGTGTCGGTTCGCTTCGGGCCCGCCTCCTTGGCGACGAAGCGCAACTCGGCGTTCGGCACGCGCGACAGCACCTCGTACGGGCCGACGGCGTCGAGTGCCGTGAGCTTGTCGAAGATCAGGATCGCGATCTTCACGTGCGTACCCTCCGCACCTCGCCGGGCCGATCGGTTGCGCTACCGATGCGCTTGGCGTCCGGGTAGTGGGAACGAAGCACGTCCAGGGCCGCGGCCTCGTCCCCTGCCGAGACGATGCAGCAGAAGCCGCAGCCCATGTTGAAGACCTCGTACATCTCCTGGTCGGAGACCTCGCCGAGCTCCTGGATCAGCCCGAACACCGGCGGCACCGGCAGGGGATCGTCGATCTCGTAGCCCACGCCCGTCCCCAGCCGGAGCAGGTTGTTGACGCCGTCGCCCGTGATGTGTGCCAGGCCGCGAACCTCAACCGGCGACTCGAGCAGTTCCAGCACAGCCGGAACGTAGATCTCGGTTGGCTCCAGCAGCACATCGCCCAGCGGCCGCCCGAGCCGCTCGTCTTCGAGCGGCACGTCGGCGACAACCATGCGCGCCAGCGTGTAGCCGTTCGAATGCAAGCCTGACGAGGGCAGGCCGATCACCGGATCGCCGGGCTCGACGGCGTCGCCGGTCACGATCGAGTCGAGGGCGACGAAGCCGATCGCGCTTCCCGAGAGCTCCCAGCCCGAGACGATGTCACCCACCTGAGCGATTTCGCCACCGGGGATCTCGATGCCCGCCGCCTCGGCGCCTTTCCGCAGTCCGGCGCCGATCATGTCGCAGACCTCCGGGTTCGCCTCGCTGCAGAGGATGAAGTCCAGCATCGCGATCGGCTCGGCGCCGACGCAGACCACGTCGTTGACGTTCATTGCGATGCAGTCGATTCCGATCGCGTCGAAGCGCCCCAGTCGCTCGGCGACCACCATCTTGGTGCCGACGCCGTCGGTTGTCATCGCCACCCCGAGCCACTCGTCGACGCGAATCACGCTCGCGTAGTGACCGGGGAGCGGGACGACGCGGGACGGTCGGCCCGGGTCGATCTGGCTCAGGTGCGCGACTAGCGCCGCGACAGAAGCGTCGGCGTGGGGCTGGTTGACCCCCGCGCGGACGTAGGCGTCCTGTTCGCTCATCGCCTCATTCTTGCCACAATGGAGCACGCGAGGCCGATGCGGTATGCCGCGTACGGCCACAGGGCACGGTCGCGCTCGACCAAGTCGATGAGTCGCTGCGAAGCGAGCGTCGAGGCGAACGACGCGGCGACTCCTGCCGCCATCGCGGCCTTCAACTCGGGCGCGACGCCCCGACGGCGCAGGCGCACCGCCTTGAGCACGGTGGCGCCAACGATCACGGGCAGCGCGACCGTGCGCGAGAGCAGGTTTGCGTGCTCGCGCGAGAACCCCCGCCAGCGTGCGGCCGCGAGCGTCGCACCGTTGCGCGACACGCCCGGCATCAGAGCGGCAGCCTGCGCGAGGCCGAGCGCGAGCCCGTCGATGGCGGTGGCATCGCCCGGCCCGCGCCGCTGGGGCCGGCGGTCGGCAAGGACCATCGCAAGCGCGCCGCCGATCAGCCCGACGGCGATGCTGCCCGGTCCGCCGAGCCGGCGCTCGATTGGCCGCTCGAGCGTGTAGCCGAGGATCGCCGGAGGGATGAACGACAGCGCCACCACGGCCGCCCGGCGGAGATCGAACGCCTCGAGCTCCGCGGCGATCGTTTGGCGCTGCCCGATCAGCAGCGCTCCGGCGGCGCCGGCGTGGAGCGCCACCTCGAAGCTCTTTCGCGATTCGGGATCCGCGCGCTGCCAGTCCCAGCCGGCGAACCAGGGAATGAGCGCGATGTGGGCCGAGCTTGAGACCGGCAGCAGCTCGCTTGGTCCCTGGACTGCGCCCACGAGGGCGGCGCGCCCAGGGCTGAGCGCGGCTATGGCCCGGCCTCGGCTGCGCGAGTACGTTCGCGGCGCCTGCGGATCAGCAGGTATGCGATTCCGCCGACGATCGCCGCGAGCACCACGTAGTCGGCGTAGTGCAGATAGTCGCGCCACTCCTCCCACCGGGATCCCACCTCGCGGCCGATGAAGCCCAGCATCAGCACCCACGGGATGCAGCCTGCAAGGGTCAGCACCGTGAAGCGCCAGAACGGCATCTTCGCGACCCCGGCGGGCAGCGAGATGAAGGTGCGGATGATCGGCAGCATCCGGGTGAAGAACACGGTCGCGTCCCCGTGGCGCTGAAACCAGTTGTCGGCCCACTCTAGGTGCCTGCGATTGATGTGGATGAAGCGGTTCTTGTCGAGCAGCTCGAGGCGGCCGTAATAGCCCGCCGCGTAGGCGGCCCACGATCCGACGACGTTTCCCAGCACGCCTGCGGCGACGATCCCGAACAGGGTCATGTTGCCCTCGTGAACGTTGAACCCGGCGAACAGCATGATCGCCTCGCTCGGAACCGGGATACAGGCGCTCTCGAGCAGCATCAGAAAGAAGACGCCGGCGTACCCGAGGGCGTCGATGACGTCCACGGCCGCGTCGACGATGGGATCGACGATGAAGTCCGTCATGCGGCCGGGACACGTTAGCTATCCCCGCCTCGGGACCTGCATTTACACTCGCCTGCGATGTCCCGCCTGAATGACCCCGTGTACCGGCGGCGGGTGCTGGCGTTCGGGGCCGACGCGGTGCTGTCTGCCGCCGCCTACGCGCTCGCGTTCAAGCTCCGCTTCCTCGACGTCTCCGGAGGGATTCCGGAGCGCTACGAGACCATGCTCGCCGGCTCGATCGTGTTCGTGGCGCTGGGCCAGGCGCTCGTGTTCGAGATCCTCGGACAGCACCAGCAGTGGTGGCGGTACTTCCGGCTGCCCGACCTGTGGCCGCTGATCCGGGCCGCCGCCGTCGCGGTGGGCCTGCTGGTCGTGGTCTTCGCGGTCGCCCAGCCCTATCCGGACGACCTCCCGCGCTCGGTGGCGATCTTCGACTTCCTGCTGCTGATCCTCATGCTCGGCGGCGCGCGGCTGGCCCGGCGATCGATCGCCGAGCGCCCCGGCCGCGTGGCCCAGCGCCGCCGCGGCCACGACGTGTTGGTTGTCGGAGCCGGCTCGGGCGGGCAGATGGTCGTGCGCGAGCTTCAGCTCAACCCGAACCTCGGCGCACGCGCGATCGGCTTTGTCGACGACGACCCGCGCAAGCGCGGCATGCAGAACCTCGGCCTGCGGGTGCTTGGCTCGACCGACGAGATCGGCTCGATCCTCGATCGCACCTCTCCCGGCGAGGTCGTGATCGCGATCCCGTCGGCTCCGGGTGTGCTGCGCGCCAAGGTGGTTGCTGCGTGCCGCGAGCGCGACATCCCGGTCCGCACGCTACCCACGGTGTTCGAGCTCCTGCGCGGTGGCGTGCAGCTGACCAAGCAGCTGCGCGAGGTCCAGGTCGAGGACGTGCTGGGTCGCGACTCGGTGCGGATGGAGCTGGACCGGGTCGGCGCCTACCTCGAGGACAAGGTGGTACTCGTCACCGGCGCTGGAGGGTCGATCGGTGCGGAGCTCTCGCGCCAGATCGCGCGGGTGCGCCCCAAGCTGTTGGTGCTCCTCGACCACGCCGAGGACAACCTGTTCGAGATCGATCGCGAGATGACCGAACGCTGGCACTTCACCGGCGCCGAATCGGTGCTGGCGGACTGCCGCGAGGGCGAGCGGATGCTCGAGGTGATGCAGCGCTTCCGGCCGCACGTCGCCTTCCACGCCGCGGCCTACAAGCACGTGCCGCTGATGGAGGCAAACCCCCTGGAGGCCGTGCGAAACAACGCGATCGCCACACAGGTCACGGCGAAGACCGCGGCCGCGGCAGGCGCGGAGCGGTTCGTCCTGGTCTCGACCGACAAGGCGGTGAACCCGCGCACGGTCATGGGCGCGTCGAAGGCGATGGCGGAGTGGATCGTCCAAGCCGCCGGACAGCGCAATCCGGCGACCCGGTTCGTGACCGTCCGGTTCGGCAACGTGCTCGCCTCATCGGGCAGCGTGGTGCCGATCTTCCGCTCCCAGATCGAGCACGGCGGCCCGGTGACCGTCACGCATCCCGACATGACCCGGTACTTCATGACGATCCCGGAGGCCGTGCAGCTCGTGATTCAGGCGGCGGATCTCGGGGGTGCCTCCGGAGAGGTGTTCGTGCTCGAGATGGGCGAGCCGGTGCGGATCGTCGACCTGGCTCGCAACATGATCCGCCTTGCCGGCTACGAGCCGGACGTCGACATCGCGATCGAGTTCACCGGCACCCGCCCCGGCGAGAAGATCCACGAGGAGCTATTCAACCCTGACGAGCGCTCCCAGGCGACGGCGGCGGAGCGGATCGTGCGGGCGGTGCGGGCACGGCCGCTGGACCCCGATTGGGTCGAGCGCACAGTCGAGCAGCTTGCCGCAATGGTCGGGTCGGGCGACGAGTCGGGGCTGGCACAGCGCGTCGTGGAGCTCGTCACAGAGCAGACCGACACGGCTCCGATCGAGCTCGATCTCTAGCCGCGGCGGCCTCCGAGCGCCTCTGACCGTCCATAAGATGCGCCCCTTGCCATGATCGACCTGATCGAGAGGATCGGGCCCGTCGTCGGCGTCGTCGCGCTCTTCGGGCTCGCCATCCTCGTCTTCCTGATCTTTCAGCAGGCGCGCGAGATCCGCCGCCTGCGCGAGTGGGCCGGCCGGGCCCCCGAGCGTGCCGAAGAGGCTGCGCAGGCTTCGCTTGCCGCTGCGGAGGCGAGGGGCGAGGCCGCAACGGATGGCGAAGGCGAGCCGGGTCGCCTGCGGTCCTGGCGCGACGCAATCGTCAGCCGTGTCGAGGCCGGCTGGCGCGCGCTCGATCGCCGCAGCCCCATCCACCCTCGCTACATCCTGATCGTGCTTGCCGCTGGGCTGATCGCGGCGGGCGTGGTGACCAGCGGCTTCGGGGTGTTCGGCGGCGACGACACCCCGGCCAAGGAGGGGCGCAAGCAGGGACAGAGGCAGGGCCAGGGACAACAGCAGGGCACGCCAGAGGTCGCGGTGCTGAACGCGACCCAGACCGAGGACTCACTCGGGAATCCGATCCAGGGTGTGGCTGGCCTCGCCGACAAGGTTGCGGCGCAAGTGGTGGAGCCCGGCGGGTATGAGGTCGGTCGCAGGGACAACGCCGCCTCGGGCTTCCCCGAGACGGTGGTCATGTTCGAGCCCGGGAACGAGGAAGAGGCGAGCGAGCTGGCTGCCGCCGTGGAACCCGAGCTCGGGCCGACCGCAGTGGAGCCGATGATCCAGGAGGTGCGCGATCTGGTGGGAGGAGCCGACCTGGCGCTCGTGATCGGTCTGGACGACGCAGAGTTCTAGGCCGATGGACGTCATCGACTTCGATCTCGCTGGCGGGCTCGTCGCAGTCGCGGCGGTCATCGGCCTGCTGTTGGCGCTGCCGCTGTATCTGTCACAGCGCCGCGACGTTCACCGCCTGCGGACGTGGATGGAGCGAGAGCCGAGCCACCCGGTTGAGGACATCGCCGCCAGCGAGGCCCTTCTCGACCGCGCCGAGGCCGAGCTCGAGGAGCTGACCGGTGCGACCCCGGCCGCGGCTCCGGGCGCGGCGGAGGTCCAACCCCCGCCGTCCACACCGGCCACGCCGATCCCCGCCGCCACGCGGGTAACCAGCGAACGGCCGGCGCTGGAGCGGATCACGATGGAGCGCGCAGCGCTGGAGCCGCACCCGCGCTGGCGCCGCTTCGCAGCCCGCGTGACCCAACCGCGCGTGCTGGCGACGATCGGCATTGTGGGACTGCTGGTCGGCATCGGCGCGATCTTTGCATCCGAGCGCCTGCTCAGTGTCGACGAGAACGGCAAGCCGGCGAAGGCCGGGGCGGTCAACCCCGAGGACGTGAACGTCGTCGTCCTCAACGGCACCACGGCCGAGGGCCTTGCCGGGCTCGTGGCCGACGACCTGCGGGCGAAGGACTACAACATCCCCGAGGGCGGCATCACCAACGCGCGGTCGAGTTTTGACCAGACAGTCGTCATGTTCGCGCCCGGCAACGAGCGGGCGGCGCGAAAGGTCGCGCGCGAGCTCGACGTGACCGCGGTGCAGGCAATCAACGCCGAGAGCCGCCGCGCCGTGGCGGGGTTGGATCCGGACGTGGTCGTGATCGCAGGCGAGGACAGGGCCCGCTCTTGAGCAGCAGGTTGTCGCTCGGCGCCACGCTCTTCCTCGTAGTGCTGGCGGTGACGCTCGCGACGGCAGTGCTGGTGGTTCGCGCGCGGGACCCGGACCTTGCGCTCGAGGCGTCGCGCGTCGCGCGGGAGTTCGACCCCGACGAAGGCCCGATCGGGATCGAGTTCCTCGTGCGCGAGAGCGAGCCGGACGCCTTCGTGGGCATCGTCGACGAGGAAGGTGATCCGGTGCGAACTCTCGATTCGGACGCCGAGCTGGAGGAGGGCGACGAGGTCGCGTACAGCTGGGACGGCACGGACGACACCGGAGCGATCGTGGCGCCGGAGAGCTACTTCCTTCGCGTCGACCTCCCCAGCCGCGACCGGGACATGGTCTGGCCGCGGCGCATCAGGGTCCTGCCGGCCTCCGACCCTGACGTGCAGGCCGCCGAATGAACGCGTCGGCGCTGGAGCTGGCGGGGATGCTCGCCGGCTGTGGCGCGGCGGCTACCGCGATCGTCATTCCCGACCCCCGGCTGCGCCGGGCAGCGGTCGTGGTTGCGTTGCTCGTGGCGCCGACGTTGGTGGCAGGCGACGTCTGGAACGAGGACCGCGTGGTCAGCTTCCGCGACGACCCGGGCGTTGTGGCTGCCGCCGGTCTCGCCGTCGCCCTCGCCGTCGCGGCGCTCGCGATCGCCTTCCGGCGGTGGCCCACCGCGTTTCCGATCCTCGCCATCGCCCTGCTCCCGCTTCGAGTGCCGGTTGAGATCGGGGGCGAGACCGCCAACCTCCTGATCCCGCTCTACGTGGTCATCGCCGCGGGGGCTGTGACGTGGGTCCTCACGCCATCCGCGCGGCGTGCTGCCGAAGAGCAGGGGAGCGTGACGTGGCTGCGCTGGGCGTTGGCCGCAACGCTGGTCCTATACGCGGTCCAGAGCTCCTATTCCGAGGACGTCTCGAACGCGATTGAGAACGCGGGCTTTTTCCTGATCCCGTTCGCGATCCTGTTCACGCTGCTGGTCGAGGTGCAGTGGACGCGCCGGCTGCTCGCGCAGGTGCTGGTGGCAGTCGCGGGGATGGGCGCGTTGTTCGCAGCGATCGCCATCTACCAGTACGTCGCCCGTGACCTGTTCTTCAACGACGACCTGTTCGACTCAAACCAGCTCCACATCTATTTCCGGGTCAACTCCCTGTTCTATGACCCCAACGTCCTCGGCCGCTACCTGGCGCTGGCGATCGTGGCGCTCGCCGCGTACCTGGCGTGGGGCACCGATCGACGGTTGCTGGGCCTGGCCACTCTCGCCGCGGGGGTGTCGCTGTGCGGCCTCGCGTTCAGCTTCTCGATCTCGAGCTTTGCGGCCGTGCTTGCGGGACTGGGCACGCTGGCGCTTCTGCGCTGGTGGTGGCGAGGCGCGCTCATCGCGGGTGCGATGGGAGCCGTCGCGCTCGTGGTGCTGCTGGCGCTCGGTGGCGCGCCCAAGAGCGAGTTCCCGGGTCGTGACATCGAGGGCGGCCACGTGCCGCTGTTCGAGGGCGGCGTCGACCTGTTCGAGGATCGGCCCTTCGCGGGCTGGGGCTCGGGCTCGTTCGGGGCCGCGTTCTACGAGCAGGTCGAGCGCACCGCAAAGACCAACGTCTCCTCCCACGCGGAGCCGGTGTCGGTGGCGTCCGAGCAGGGGGTGGTCGGGCTCGTCGTCTATGTCGCCCTGGTCGTGCTCGCGCTAGTCGTCATGCTGGGCGCGAACCCGGGTCGCTCGTTCGAACGCAGTGCGGTCGCCGCCTGCTTCGTCACCATGCTCGTGCACAGCCTCGGCTACGCCGCCTTCGCGATCGATCCCGCAACCTGGACTCTGCTTGCCCTGGGGGTCGTGCTTCGCGCGCGCGCGACCTAGGAGCAAGCGTGTTCGAGTACCTCCGCCGCCTCGCCACCACCGGAGCCGCCTACACCGCCTCGAGCGTGCTCTCGAAGCTGATCGCCGTCTTCCTGCTGCCGGTCTACACGGCCTACCTGTCGCCCAGCGACTATGGGGCGGCCGAGGTGATGCTGGCCTCGGTCATCGCCGCCAGCATCGTCGTTCGTTTCGGGGTGATCGAGGCTATTCTGCGCTTCTACTACGTCGCCGACGAGGATCGGCGGGCGGTGGTCTCCACCGGCTTCGCGGCCCTGCTCTGGGCCACCACCGCCGGGGCCGCGATCGCGCTGGCGCTGGCGGGGCCGATCTCCGAGTTCCTGCTCGAGTACGAGGACGCAGGCCTCGCCAGGCTCGCGATCCTCGGGCTCTGGACGCTGACGCTGTGGGAGTTCGTCCTGACCCTGCTGCGGCTGGACGAACGCCCCCGCCTCTACTTCGTGCTTACGGTGATCAACGTGGTGGTGACGATTCCGGTCACCGTCTACCTGGTCGTCGAGGCGGATCTCGGCGCCGACGCGATCCTGCTCGGCACCTTCGGGACGGGTGTCTTCTTCCTGCTCTGGCGGCTGTGGGAGGAACGCCGCCGGCTCAGCTTCGTTCCCGACAGCGCGCTGCTGCGGCGAATGGTGCGCTTCGGGTTGCCCACGATGCCCGCGGAGCTGACGCTGTACTCGCTCAACTTCATCGACCGGATCCTGCTCGTGCGGCTTGCGGGCCTCGCCGAGGCGGGCCTGTACGCACTGGCGATCAAGTTCGCGAACGGCATGCAGGTGCTGTCGCGGGGCTTCCAGCTCGCGTTCCCACCGTTGGCTTACTCGATCGCCGACGACGAGGAGGCGCGGCGCGCCTACAGCCTGCTCTTCACCTGGTTCGCGGCCGTGTGTGCGTTTGGCGTTGCCGGCCTGTGGCTGCTGTCGCGCTCGCTCGTGGACGTGCTCGCGGCCGAGGAGTTCGCCGAGGCTCACGAGGCGATCGGCCTGCTGGCGACCGGGGTCGCGCTGTACGCGCTCTACCTCGCCCTGGTGGTGATCCTCGGCCGCACCGGGCGCACCGAGTTCAACTTCCCGGCCACCGCGGCGGGCACGGCGGCCAACGTCGTTCTCAACCTGGTCCTGATCCCCCCGCTGGGGATCGTCGGCGCCGGCTTGGCGCTGGTCGGTTCCTACGTGATTGTGCTGGTGCTGATGTACGCCTTCACCCAGCGGCTTTTCCCCGTGCCGTATGAGTGGAGGCGACTCGCGCTGCTGGTGCTCGTGACCGCGGCCACAATCGGCGCGGGGGAGGCCCTGCTTCCGACCGAGGGGGTGGTCGCCGCAGCCACCCGGACCGCGCTGTGGCTGGCGCTGCCGCTGCTGCTCCTTGCGGCGGGGTTCCTCACCGCCGAGGAGCGCCTCCGGCTGCGCGCGATGCTGTCCCCGGCCGCCGTGCGCGAGCGACTGCAGGCGCTGCGGGCAGCCCCTGCCCCGAGCGAGCCCGCTTCCGCTGAGGCGAGCGGAGGGGCCACCGAGACCTACGAGCAGGCGATCCGCGACCAGGACCGCGGCGCGGTCTGACGCCACCGTTACGCGGACGCGCTCGGTTGATCCGTCCGCGGTGAGCCGGCGAGGTGGCGGCGGTTGTACGCCTCGGCCGCCTCCGCCAGCCCCTCGCCGTGCCACGGTCGCAGCGCGCGACGAGCGTGCAGCCAGTACCAGGCCGAGTTGTGGCCGGGCAGCACGAGGGCCGCGAGCGCTCGCGGCACGTACGACCACGAGCTGAGCAGCCGGTAGAGCGCCGCCCGCACCGGCCCGGCGTGCTTGTGCATGTACAGGTCGCGCCCCCGGTGAAACTCGACCACGCGCCGCTCGCCGGCCGATCGGTCGGTGGCCAATTGCTCGTGGTGAAGAACGGTCGCCGCGGGGACGTGGAGGATCCGCCAGCCGGCGTCACGGAGCCGCTTGCAGAAGTCGGTCTCATCGGAGTAGACGAAGAACTTCGGGTCGAAGTAGGAGACGGTTTCGGCGGCCACACGCCGAACGAGCATTGCGGCGGACTGGACCCAGCCCACCTCCCTCGTCTCAGTACCCCCGCTCTGGGTGACCAGCGGCCGATGCAGGAAGAGCGCGCTCGCCACCGCCGTCCCGAGCCCGGGCAACCGCCAGGCGCACGCGAGCGGGCGGCCGGCGGCGTCGAGCAGTTGGGCGCCCGCGGCCGCAGCGTCGGGGTCCGCTCTCAGCGCTTCGAGCAGCGCCGCCGTAGCGCCGTCCTGGAGCTCGGTGTCCTCGTTCAAGAGGAAGCAGTGCTCGCCCTTGGCCTCGCGAAGCAGCAGGCTGTCGTTCTCGGCTTTGCCCGCCCGGCGATCGCGTTCGATCAGCCGCAGGGCGCCGCCGGCCTCCGCGGAGCGCGCCGCCCACTGGCGTGCTGCGTCCGCGGAGCCGTCGTCTGAGGCGTTGTCGAGCACCAGGAGCTCATGTGAGACCCCGCTCGGATGGGTGCGACCGATCGCCTCCAGGCAGGCGATCAGGTCCTCGCGCCCGTTTGTGTTGACGACGCAGTAGGAGAGCTCCACCGGCGAGAATCTAAGCCACCGGCCGCCGCGGGCCGTGCCGACCATGCGCCTTCAGATCGTCGATCCTCCTGCTTACACGCCCCCGTACGACCGTTCGCTGTGCGAAGCCCTGGCGCGTGTGGGGGCGGATGTGGAGCTGGTCACGAGTCCCTTCAGATGGGGGAACGTGCCGGAGGCCAACGGCTATGAGGTCCGCGAGATGTTCTACAGGCGCGCCTCGCGCCTCTCCCCGCGCTCGCGTGGCCGCCGGCCACTGGCCGCGGCGGAGCACCTCACGGACATGCTGCGCTACCGACACAGGACCTCCGACCGCGCAGACGTCTCCCACTTTCAGTGGCTCACGTTCCCTCGGCTGGACGCCCACCTGTTGCCGACCGGGGTGCCGCTGGTCCAGACGCCACACGGGCTCTTGCGCGAGGAGGCGTGGTCCGAGGGACGACCGTTCGCGCGGCTGCTCCGAAGAATGGACGCGATCGTGGCGCTCTCCGATTACGGCGCGGACGTCGCGCGGGAGCTCGCGGGCGTGCCGGCCGATCGCGTGCGGGTGATTCCGCACGGCGCCTTCGACTATCTCACCCAGCTTCCGGAGGAGGCGGCGCTGCCGCCCGAGCTCGCGGCGGTGGAAGGCCCCGTGGTGCTGTTCTTTGGGCTGATCCGCCCCTACAAGGCCGTGGACGTGCTGCTGCGGGCCTTCAGCGAGCTCGAGGGCGCCGAGCTGTGGATCGTCGGCCGGCCGCTGGGAGTCGAGCTCTCAGAGCTGACTGGCCTGGCGGAGTCGTCCCGGTCGACCGTCCGGTTTGTCACCCGGTTCGTCGACGACGAGGAGATCCCGGCCCTCTTCCGACGCGCCGACCTGGTCGTGCTGCCCCATCGCGATGCCGAGCAGTCGGGTGTGCTGTTCACGGCGCTCGCCTTCGGCAAGCCGATCGTGATGACCGACGTGGGGGGATTCGGGGAGATGGCGGCGCAGGGAATCGGTCGGCTCGTGCCTCCAGAGGACCGGGATGCCCTGGCAACGGCGATCGCCGACCTCCTCGACGACCCCTCAGAGCGAGACCGATTGGGGGCGGCGGCACGTGCCGCGGCCGCTGGCCCGTACTCCTGGGACGCGATCGCCCGGCAGCACCTCGCCCTCTACCGCGAGCTGCTCGGCAACTGACCACCTACATTCCCCGACGTGCTCGAGATCGTTTTCTGGCTCGCGGTTGGCCTGCTGGTCTACACGCACGTCGGGTACCCGCTGCTGCTGCGCGCGCTCGTCGCGCTGCGCGGGAGGTCCCAGGCAACGCCACCGCCGCTCGCAGACGCCGATTTGCCTCGCCTGTCACTGATCGTCGCCGCCCACGACGAGGAGACCGTGATTGCCGCCAGGGTGCAGAACGCGCTCGCGCTCGACTACCCGCGCGAGCGGCTGGAGGTGATCGTCGCGTCCGACGGCTCGTCCGATCGCACTGCGGAGCTCGCCCGCGAAGCCGGCGCCGACGTGGTCCTCGAGCTGCCGCGCGAGGGCAAGGTCGCGGCCCTGAACGCGGGGGTCGAGCGGGCCGGCGGCGACGTGCTCGCGTTCTCGGACGCAAACAGCGCCTGGGAGCCAGACGCCGCCCGGCGCCTGACGGAACGCCTGCTGTCGAACGACGAGATCGGCTACGTCTGCGGCCAGGTGGGCTTCTCGGGCCAGGAGTCGGAGAACCAGGAGGGCCTGTATTGGCGCTACGAGATGAGCGTGAGGGCGCTTGAGTCAGACCTCGCCGGGATCACCGGCGGCAACGGTGCGATCAACGCCGTGCGACGGGAGGACTACCTCTTTCTGGAGCCCGAACGAGGCCAGGACATCACGGTCCCGTTTCGAACGGTCAAGGCGGGCCGACGCCCGGTCTATGAGCCGAAGGCCGTCGCCCGGGAGCGGCTGGCCCCCACGCTCGGCGACGAGTTCACCCGGAAGCGGCGGATGCACGCCGGCGCGTGGGCCACGATGCTCGACGGGGGGATGCTCTCGCCCCGCGGCTACGATCCGATGTACTGGTTGGAGATCGCCTCCCACCGGTTGCTGCGCTACGCCTCACCGTTCCTCCACCTGGCCGCCCTCGTGACGAACCTCTTCCTGCTCGGCGAGGGGTGGATCTACATCGCGACCCTGGCGGCCCAGCTGGCGCTGCTCGCCGTCGCTCTGCTCGCCCCGTTGGTGCCGCTGTGGCCGTTCAGAGTCGCCCGCTACTACCTCTCGGTGACCGCGGCGAGCGCCCTGGGCCTCTGGGACTACCTGCGGCGAGGTGTCCCTGTTACCTGGCAGAAGGCCGAGGGCACGCGGTGAGGAAGCCGCGTCGCGGACTCCCGCGCTGGGTGGACGTCACACTGGCCTCACTGGCGCTGGTGCTCACGTCCCCTGTGCTGCTGGCCGCAGCGATCGCGATCAAGCTCGACTCGCACGGGCCGGTGGCGTATCGGTCTCGCCGCGCTGGCAAGGACGGGCGTCCGTTCGATCTCTACAAGCTCCGGACGATGCACCCGGGCCACGACCCGGTAGGGGTGGGGACGCCAGTGTACGCGGGCGACGCGCGCGTGACTCGCGTTGGCCACTTCTTGCGCCGGCTGTCGCTCGACGAGCTCCCCAACCTGCTCAACGTGGTCCGGGGCGAGCTTGCGGTCGTCGGGCCGCGGCCCACGCTCCAGGCACAAGTGGAGCGATATACGCCCCACCAGCGTCGCCGGCTCGAGGTCAAGCCGGGCCTGACCGGCTGGGCTCAGGTGAACGGCCGCGCCGGCATCCCGTGGGAAGAGCGGATTGAGCTCGACGTCTGGTATGTCGACCACCGCTCACCCTGGCTCGACCTGCGGATCCTCGCCCGCACGTTCCGCCTGCTCGTCACTGGCCAGGGGCTTTACGGATGAGAGCGTCGAAAGCGTCAACCGGGCTCACGCTCAGGGAGGCGACCAGCGACGACGTGCCGGTCCTGCTCCCGCTGCTCGCCGAACTCGGGTACCCGACGGATAACGCAGGACTGAAGCGCCGTCTCGATGCGCTCTTGGCGGACGACGGCGCTCTCGTTCTGGTGGCGGAGGAGGGTGGCCACATCCTTGGTCTGGCCTCCATGCAGGTGATGTCGCTGATCGAGCGAGAACCGCTCGCCCGCTTGAGCGCGATCGTGGTCGCCGCGTCCCACCGCGGAGCGGGCGTTGGCCGGGCTCTGATGGAGCGGGTCGAGTCAGAGGCTCGCGCGCGCGGTTGCGAGCGGCTCGAGTTGACGTCAGCCCGGCGACGCGCCGATGCGCACGCGTTCTACAGCAGCCTGGGTTTCGAGCCTGCGTCGCAGCGCTTTCTGAAGTCGCTGGCCGGCCACGGCGAGTAGGGTCACGCCGCGATGGCCGCAGACGTCAAGCTCCGCGATTTTCGCCCGGACGACGCTGAGGCGGTCCACCGCTGGTTCAACGACGAGCGGGTCACGGCCAACCTGGTCGGCAGCAGGGACTCGTTCAGTCTCGACGACGCCCGCGGCTGGGTGGAGCGGGCGGTGGACACGAGTCGCGACCGCAAGTGGGCGATCACGATCGATGGGAGCGACCTCGCGGTGGGCTTCGTGGCTCTCTTCGGCCTCGACCGTGAGACCGGACCGGAGTTGGCGGTGCTCGTGGGCGACCCTGACGCCTGGGGTAAGGGCGTCGCCCGCGAGGCAGAGCGCCAGGCCTGCATCCACGCCTTCGACGACTACTCGGCGCACCGCATCCACGCGGAGATCCCGGCGACCAACAAGGCGGCCCAGAAGGTCGTGACATTTCTCGGCTTTCAGCGCGAGGGCGTGATGCGGCGAGCGATCCCGCGGCCGGACGGGCCCGTTGACAACGAGGTCTGGGGCCTGCTGCCGGAGGACTTCACCGGCCGGTCCTCCTAGATGGGTGACGGTACCGCCGAGCTGATCGCTGACTGCGGCCAGGCGGCCTCGAGCGACGACTTCTTCCGCTCGCGCGAGTTCTACGACGCCGAAGGCGTCACGCACGCCCTGCGCGTCGCCTCTCCAGGCATAACGTCCTTGGTGCCGGTGATCGTGCGGGACGTCCCCGGTTCCGAGCGTGTCGACGCAACCTCGCCCTACGGATATCCGGGAGGCGTGGTGGAGGGCGACGGCTCGATCGATCCGGAGAGCGTCAACTGGTCGGGCACCGGCCTGGTGAGCCTGTTCGCGCGCGAGCGGCTCGGGGCGCAGCCGTGGCTCGCCGGCGCGCGCGAGCGCTCAGCGGTGCTCATCCACGACCCGCGCCGCCCCCGACGCCTGCGCCCAAGGCTGGCCGAGCAGATTCGCAGCAACGAGCGCCGAGGCTGGCGGGTGGAGCGAATCCCGGCGCCGGAGGTGACGGCGGACCAGCGGGCAGCGTTCGAGCATGCGTACGAGCAGACCATGCGGCGCACCGAGGCTGCAGAGCGCTACTTCTTCTCCAGTGCCTACTTCGACTCCGTGCTCGGGTACGCTCACGGATGGCTGCTGGTGGCCCTCTCGGCCGACGGCGAGGTCGGCGCAGCGGCTCTCGCAGCCACCAGTGACGCGATGCTCCACTACTTCCTCGGCGGCACGGCGGAGGAGCACCTCGCGGACTCGCCGTTCAAGAATGTGGTCGACGGCTTGGTGCGGCTGGCCGACGAGCTTGGCCTTCCGCTCAATCTTGGTGGCGGCGTCCGTCCGGGCGATGGTCTCGAGGCGTTCAAGCGCGGCTTCGCCAACAGCGAGCTTCCATTTCGGACCCATGAGATCGTCTGTGACCACGCGGAGTACGAGCGGCTTTGCGAGAGCCGGCCGCAGGGCCCGTTCTTCCCCGCCTACCGCGCGGACTAGCCGCCTCCGACCCCGCCGCTGTCCCCTCCCGGTGGCTCCTTCGGTGGTGGCTTGGGCACCTTGTCGCCGACGATCGCAGCAGCCCGCGCGCGAATCTCCTTGATCTGCGTCTTCAGGGCCCCGCCGGGACAGGCGGTGAGGTTGAGTTTCAGATGCCCCCCGATCCGCTTCGCGCGAACTCGCTTTCCGGCCTTGTAGCGGTTAGAAGAACCGCCGGCCGACCGCAGGCGCGTCTTGCCCCGAACGGACCGATCGTGGTGGGTGAGCTTCCACGCGAGCAGCTCGGCGAACGACTGCAGAGAGGCCTCGCTGATCGGCTTCTTGGTGTGAGTGCCGATCGCCGCGACGCCAGTGGTCAGGGAGTTGTAGCCCTGGGCGTGGGCGCCGACGATCGCCTTGCCGAGCCCGCCCGCGCGGCCCATGTATATGGTGCCGTACCGATCGATCAGGGCGTTGTAGCCGATGTCGTTCCAGCCGTTGCCGTTGCGATGGAAGCGGCAGATCCCCAGCACGATCCCTGGCGCCTCCTCCGGCGTGTAGGTGCCGGAGGTCACCGTGTGGTGGACCACCGCGGCTTTGACCTTGCCCTCGGCGGGAGTGTCGCGAGGATGGCACCCGCCCTGGCCCTTGGCGCCCCATTCGCCTCGCCTAACGAAGTCGGGCCGCAGCGGGGCGGCCTCCGCGGCCGGCTGCAGGAGCGAGGCGACCGAGATGAAGGCGTCGTTGATCGCCGACCGGGCGCCGTTCAGCAGCGAATCGGTGGGGTTGGTCGTGCCGCTGACGTTGACGTAGTGGAGCCGACCCGCGGGCCTCCAGCCGCGGGCGCGAAGCTGAAGCTCGTCGGCTCCTCCGAAGTAGACCGGATCGCCATTGGCTGTCTCGATCCATTCGCTCCACTCGCCGCCGTCGTCACGGGCTCGGATCTCGTAGGCGCGAATCTCGCCGGCGATCCCGGCCAGGTCGAACCGGCCGGGTGCCGCGATCGCGTCGGAGAGGTGCGTGACAGGGCCGGGATGCTCGTGGCCGGAGGCGGACGCAAGCTCTCTTGTCGCCGGCGCGTCGATCCGCTCGACAGCGGGCATGCGCTGCTCGAAGTCTGACGCGGCCGGACGGTACGGGTCCAGCGACAGCGCTGGCGCGGCGAGCCACGCGACGCCCGCCACCGCCGCGAGGATCACCAGGTGTTTGAGAGCTCTTTGCACGCCTAACCGAAACAGGTCTCGTGCCCCACCGAACACATCCCGTCGCACAGGGATTCGCTTCCGCCATGCGGATGCCCGCGCCCGCACGCGAGCCTGCATCCGACTCCCAGGGTGTCAGATTTGCAGGGGTTTGGCGCCCCGGAGGCCCTAGCCGAAGAAGATCGGGATGATCTGCTCGGGCCCCGCGCCGCGGTAGATGTCGCGGAAGTCGCGAATCGCGTCGAGCGTCGCGGCTCCCTCGTACCGTTCGCACCTCAGCATGTTGGTCCACGCCGTCACGGCGACGTCATAGGGCATGTCCGGGTTGGGAAAGAAGAGCATTCCCTCCGGGCTCTCGTCGAACACGCCCTTCAGCTCCAACTGGCCATCCTCGGGGAGGTCGGGCGAGTACTGGATCTCGATCCGTCCGTGCTCGAGCGTGTGGACCGTGTGTACGGGGAGCGGCATCTCGCTGTAAGCGCCGTCAGCCTGCTGTTCCGCGTTGTGGTTCCCCGAGGTGGGCGGGTTCGTCTTGTAGTTGACCGTCTGATCCTCGACGTGCGTGTTGCCCTCGTCGGGAAGCTCCAACTGCAGCTCGCAGTTCGCCACGGCCGCCGCCCGCTCCAGATCGCCCTGCTCGATCGGCGGAGGCTCGGTGCCCTCGCGACCGTCGGGCTCGACCCCGTGCACGAAGCCACTCCGTGCCTCGATGTGTGCGGCGTCGGGAAAGTCACCGGTGTCTTCGCCGTTGCTGCCAGCCCCGCTTCCGGCGATCGCGATCACGATTCCCGCTAAGACGGCCGCGCCGAGCACCCCGGCCACGACGTAGCCCAGGATCAGGCGTCTGCGCTCGGCCGAAGCCTGCGCGCGCTCGGCAGCCAGGCGCTCCGCCCGGCGGCGTTCTCGATCCTCCTTGCGGGTAGGCATGCGGCGGGAAAAGCTAGCGGACGGGCTTCAATCCGGCCTAAGTTCGGCTTCGGATTGCGCCCAGCTCTCAGGATCGCGGATCCCCGGAACGAGCAGGAAGGCAGCGGTCAGCGCGGCCCCCGCGGCTCCGGCGAGGATCATCGTCGTCTCGACTCCGAGCGCGTCCGCGGCGGGGCCGGCGAGCGCGAACGAGACCGGGGTCAGGCCGAACGAGACGAGCCAATCGAGCGAACTGACGCGACCGAGCATCTCGTTTGGCACGTAGGTCTGCACCAGCGTCACCCAGGTGATGGCGGCGAGCGCGAAGAACGCGCCCTCTACTACCCCGATCAGCATCGCCTGCCACGTGGCGGTCGCGAGCGCGTAGCCCGCGAGGCTGCCTATCGCCACCGTCCAGCCCACGTACATCCACAGCACCTGCCTGCGCGGCAGACCGCGCTGCGCGATGACCAGCGAGGCGGCGATCGCGCCCACACCAGCGGCAGCGAAAACGAGTCCGAGCGCGGCCGCCCCACCGCCGAACTCGTTGCGCACGACGTACGGGAGGAGCACCTCGAACGGCCCCATGAACAAGAGCAGCGCAGCCGCCGCCGAGAGCAGAGTGGCCCACAGCCAGGTCTGCGATCGCACGAAGGCGATGCCCTCGCCGATTTCGCTTCGCATCTGGCTCAGCCTCGGCGCCTCGGCGCGAAGGCCGCCTCGCGAGCTCATCAGGCTCACGCAGGCGGCGGAGAACCCGAACGTGGCCGCGTCGGCAAGGAACGCCGGTCCCGGCCCCAGCCCTGCGACGAGCAATCCCCCCAGCGCTGGCCCGGCGAAGCGGTAGGCGACCGGCTCAGTGAGCTCATACAGGGAGTTGGCCTGCACGAGCAGCGGCCTCGGCACGATTTCAGGAATCGTCGCGTCGTACGCCGGCGCAAACACGGCCTGCCCCACGCCGTAGACGGCCGCCAGCGCGACCATGTGCCAGAGCTCGATCCCGCCGGTGAGCGAGATCACGCCGATCGCCGCCATCGCGAAACCGCGGATCAGGTCGGAGGCGAACAGCAGGCGCCGACGCTCGAAGCGGTCGGCGAGCACTCCGCCGACCAGGAGAAACAGGACCATCGGCAGCGTCCAAGCGAAGCCGACCAGCGACAGCGCCGTGGGCACGTTGGAGATGTCGTAGACCTGCCAGGCGATCGCCACCAGTGAGATCCCGTCGCCCAGCAGCGACACGGCCACGCCCGTGTAAAGGAGCGCAAAGTCGCGCTCCCGCAAGGGGCGGAGCACGCGGGGCCGCGCCATCGCTAGCTGCTGGCGGCGCGGGCCTGGGGGATCTCGGAGCCGGTTTCGTCGGAGTAGACCTCGCCGAGAAAGGCGGCGAGTTCGTCGTCGAGCCGTCCGGGCTTCAGGCGCCACTCGAAGATCGACTCCGCGTTGACCAGGCGGGCGTTCGGGAGCTCCTCGACGAGCGTGTCCGAGTCCGAGAAGGGGTGCAGGGGATCAGCCCGGTGGCCGATCACGAGGGTCGGGATGTCGATTCGCTCCCGCTCCTCGCGCGGGGGCGCCGTGCGGCCGAAGAGGAGGCCTTCGAGCACCGCTTCGGAGCCTTCGGGCTCGCGCCGGGTCCAGTCGAGCAGGATGTCGACGAGGTAGTGGCTGCGTGGAACTCGGTTGGTGATTGCCGCCACTGCCGAGATCAGCGGGCGGCCGAAGCGCAGGGCGACCAGGATCGGCAGGAAGATCACGCCTGCCGCCACCAACGCGTTCTCGAGCACCGGCATCTCGATGAACAGTCCCCTCGCCTTCCCTGGGTGGCGGGTGGCCATCTCCAGCGAGACGTTCGCCCCCAGCGAGGTGCCACCGACGACGGGGCGATCCAGCTCGAGGTGGTCGCTCAGCGCCGCGAGCTGTTCGGCGAACGTGCCGATGCTGTACGCGCGCATGTCGACCGGGAGATCGGATGCGCCGTGGCCCAGCATGTCCACGGTCACGACCCGAAACCCGCGCCCCGCGAGCTCGGGCGCGAGGTGGTCGTACATGTGCCGGTTCATCAGCAGCCCGTGGACGAGCACGAGCGTGCGCTCGCCCTCGCCGTGGATCTCGTAGGCGATCCTGTTGTCCTGAAAGCGAAACGACCCCTCGCGCCGAGTCATCCTCTCGAGTCCACCTTCGTCGGGGCTGCCGTGAGCTCGTCGCCGCGGGCGCGCTCCCAAGGGCGGGAGCTGCGCAGGGCGCTGAGCACCGCGCGGGTGCCGGGAGCGCGATTGAGCGCGTAGAAGTGGATTCCAGGTGCGCCCGCGGCCAAGAGCTCCTCGCACTGGCGTGCCGCGTAGGCCACGCCGAGCAGGGCCTCGGCCTCGGGATCGCCCCCCAGCGCCTCCATCGAGGCCGCCAGGTGGGGAGGGATCGATGCGTCGCACAGGTCGCAGATTCGCGCCACCTGCGCGTAGCTGGCGATCGGGATCACGCCCGCGATGATCGGGATGTCGATCCCGCGTTCGCGGGCGGCTGCCACGAAGTCGAAGTAGGCGCGGTTGTCGAAGAACAGCTGCGTGATCAGGAAGCTGGCGCCCGCGTCCACCTTGGTCTTCAGGTAGGCGAGATCGGCGTCGAGGCTCGGCGCCTCGGGGTGGACCTCGGGAAAGCAAGCCCCACCGATCGTGAACTCGTATCTCTCGGCGATGAAGCCCGCGAGCTCGGCCGCGCTGGTCAGCCCACCCTCGGGCGCCTGAAACGACGACTCCCCGCGCGGGGGATCGCCGCGCAGAGCAAGCACGTTCTCGATCCCGGCTTCCGCAAAGCGGCCGAGGATCTCCGCCAGGCCCTCGCGCGTCTCACCGACGCAGCTCAGGTGCGCCATCACCTCCAGGCCGTGTTCCTGCTTGATCTGCGAGGAAATTTCAACCGTCCCGTCGCGCGTGGCGCCGCCGGCGCCGTAGGTCACCGAGACGTAGTCGGGCTCCAGCGGCTGGAGCGCCTCCACGGTCTCGAACAGCTGCTTCACGCCCTCCGGCGTCTTGGGAGGGAAGAACTCGACCGAGAACACTGGTCGCTTCGTGGCCAAAAGCTGATTGATCCTCATTTGGTTTCGAGATGGTAGACCGGCGGCTGCGGAACCCCGGCCGATTCCGGTCCGGCGATGTTTGACCGCATCTGCTGACGAAACCGGCCCGACGGCGCCGGGTAGGTCAGGGCATGGGGCAGCCGACGCCGACCAAGGCGGTCGAGGCCACGCGGGAGCCGAGCTTCCTCCTTGCAAAGCCGGAGAAGCGACCCCTCGCCTGGATCGCCACCCGCGTGCCTCGCTACTTGCTCCCTGACGACTTCACCGCGCTCGGCGCGCTCGCCGCCCTGGGCGTTTGCGCTGCCTACCAACTCTCAAACGGCAGCATCGGCTGGCTGTGGCTCGCAAGCGCGCTGCTGGTGGTGCAGTGGCTCGGCGACTCGCTCGACGGCACGCTGGCGCGGGTCCGCAAGATCGAGCGTCCCACCTACGGCTACTACCTCGACCATCTCGTCGACGCGATCGCCACCGCGGCGATTGGGATCGGGCTGGGCCTGTCGCCGCTGATGCTGCTGTCGATCGGGATGTTGATCGTGGTTGCCTACCTGATCCTCTCGATCAACGTGTACCTGGAGAGCTTCGCCTTCGGGCGCTTTTCGATCGGCTACGGCCTGATCGGCCCCACCGAGGTGCGGCTGATCCTAATCGCGCTCAATACGGTCGTCGCGCTCGGCGCCCGGCTCGACTTCGTCGTCGCCGACATCGAGCTCACCGTCTTCGACGTCATCGGGCTGGCGATCGCGGCCGTGATGCTGACGCTGTTGGTCGGCCGTGCCGCCCGCAACCTGCGCGAGCTCGCCCAGCGGGAGCCCCGCGCGGCTAGAACCCTCAGGGCGAAATTCTCCGGAAATTGCGGGGTAACGTCTTGCAGGCCGACGAGCTCTCAATTAGTGTCGCCTGCGCGATTCGGGAGAGAGGACAGCGCCGCGAAAGCCAAGCGGCAGACACCTCTCAAAGGTAACTCGCAGAGCTTTGTTCGTGCGAAGGCTACGCACGGGGCAGGTAAAACGAGTTACCCCCGGATCGCATTTCTTTGCCACTTGGACCGCACAGTGCTTCTGGCGGTTCCGCCGCCGCCGTCCGTAGCTTGCCGAGTGCGGCGACCGCCGCCGGTTCGGGGCAGCCTGCCCGCCCCAAGCCGCGCGACCGGGGCGCACCAGGACCTGGGGCAGGCGCTGCGAGGTAACCCCGGGACACCCCGCAGCTAGCCCGCCGGCCCCTTCGTTCGCCAAGCGGCAGTACCGTGCCGGAAATGGCCGATGTCCCCGCGAGCGTCGAGAGCGTGCTCGAAACGTCGCTCTACCACGCCAGCTCCGAGCGCGGGGCGATGGAGAGCTTCTATGGGGAGACCCTCGGCCTGCGCCGGGTCTCCAGCTGGCCGGACGGGATCGCGTACCGCGTTGGGGCCGGAGTGCTGTTGCTCTTCGACCGCGAGGGTGTCGCCAAGCGGGACGGCCCGATCGCAGCGCACGGTTCCAGCGGCCCCGGCCACGCTTGCCTCGTCGCCTCGGAAGGCGGATACGACGCTTGGAAGCAGCGGCTGGAAGCGGGCGGCGTCGAGATCACGCACGAGCAAAAATGGCCCAGCGGCCGCCGGTCGTTCTACTTCTTCGATCCGGCGGGCAACCTCTTGGAGATCGCCGACGGCGATCTCTGGCCGAACTGACCCGGCCCGGCGGTCAGTCGGCGGCGGGCGGTTGGTGCAGCCCGAAGGCCGAGCCTTGGTCGTCGCGGCAGAGCGCGAAGCGTCCCCACTGGGTCGGCTCGGCGCGCTCGTGGCCCTCGAGCTCTTCAACGGCTCCGCCGAGCTCTCGGACCTGGGCGATCGCCGCCTCGATGTCGGGCACGGTGAAGAACACGTATGGGCTGGCGCCTTCGTCACCGCCATGGAGTCCGCCGGGGACGGTGGGAGTCCTGATCACCGCCCCCTGACCGGTCTCTGTGTGCTCGAACTGCCAGCCGAACAGGGTGCCGTAGAAATTTTTCGCGCGTTCTACGTCGCCGACCCCAATCTCGAACCAGCTCGGTTCACCGGCCATGCCATCAGGGTAGCTTCCGGCCGGGCGCTCAAGCGAAGGTGTGCAGGCCCGGTACGTGCCGAGCGGCTCGCGCCCTGCACGAGTGAGCTGCGAGCGTGAGAACGTGGCGGGGTTGTGGGGGATGGAACTCTCCACCGCGCCCGGCGCACACATTCCCGGCCGCACCCTCCGCGCTCGGTTTCGCCGAAGACCCGAAACGCCAGCGCCGCCACCAGGATCCCAACCGCCGTGCCGAGGGCACGCTCGCCGGCGGAGTCGAAAGCCGAGGAGCCCAGCGTGTCGGTCAACAACACGACGTGAACGGTGATCGCGGTCGTAAAGAGCGCGTATTCGATCGCCAGCAGCGCGAAGGAGAGGGCCGCCGCGATCGTGAGCACGATCGTACTCGGGATAACCGCGTCGCTCAGAACCTCGGCCAGGGCGGTGGCCAGCACGAGGCCGATCACGGTCCCGGCCGCGCGCATCGCGATCCGCTCGGAGGTCTGGCCGACGGCGGGCTTGAAAACGAAGAGGATCGTCAAGGGGACCCAGTAGCCGTGATCGTGAAAGCCCACCAGCCGGTAAATCGCGACCCCCAACGCCAACGCCCCACCGAAGCGGAGCGCGTGCCGCATCGTCGCATCCTGGAGGGTCGAGGTGGGCGCGCAGCTTCGCCGTCGCTCGGCCGAAGTCGAACGGCCGCTCGGGCCCGCGATCGGCGACCGCCCAGGCGGCCTGAGCGAGGCCGCCACCGGTGCCGATCGCGAGCGCCTCCCACGCCTGGTGCGGCTCCAGCCACAGCCCCTGGGCGACCAAGAAGGCGAGCACCAGGGCCGAGCGTCGCCACGCCTGCCATGCCGAGGATCGCCGTCGGCACCGTCTGGCTCGTGAGCACCCCGAGCGCCGCCAGGATTCCCACCGCTGGCCCGCAGCAGAGCTGCCAGCGCACCCGCACCCGAGCTGGGGCGTCGAAGGTGATGAAGCCGCAGATCATTGCCGCGGTGGCGACCGCCCCAGCGACCGCGTCGTCAAGTTCGAGCTCGGTGAGCAGGGAGGCGGCGACCGGGACCGCCACCAGAAAGCCCCGCCTGATTGCTGGCAGCGGGTCCCCGCGAAGGGCCCAGCCCGTCGGCAGGCGGGAGCTGACGGCGGCACCCATCGTCCGATCATTCTGCCGACGACAGGAACCGGAGACCGCTAACGCTGGGTTTAGGCTGGTGGGCAGATGCTGCCGCGCTAAACAAGGTTCGGCTTTGCGAGAGGCGGTAGCCGCTCACCCCCGCGCGCAGCGACCGGGCGCGAAAGGCTCGCTTCAGGGGTGCGAGTACAATGGCGGCAGCGGTCCACCTGACGGCTTCGCCGACGCTTCTCGCCACCTGGGCTCTGACCAACCGAAGCGCCGTGGAAGGAGTCCGGATGGAATCCAAGTCGGGGGAGGCGGTTCTGCACTTGTCACCAGCGCCGAGACACGATGAGTCTCTTAGGTTGGTTGACGTCGAGGGGGAGCTGGGCAGGACTGCCGTAAAGCGCTGGGTCGGGCTGCTGCGCGGCGTTATCGAGGGAGGCGCAAGGGGGATCGCCGTCGATCTGCGTGGCTGTCGGCTAATGGATTCCCATTGCCTCGCTGCGATGCTAGCCGCCTCACAAACGCTGAAGTCTCGCGGCGGACGGGGGGTGACCTTGGTGCTGTTTCCGGGATCACGGCTTGCCCGTCATCTCAAGCTGTTTACCGCCGGCGGCGAGCTGCCGGCGTACGACAACGCCGCGGCGGCGATATGGGCGCTTAGCTGACGGCGCCACGCGCGGCAAGCCACTCCGACGGTCACGAACCCGTTGGGCGACCGCTAGTTGACAGCCGGCCCTTCTTCACAGAGACGAGGAGCCGTAGCCGCCATCATGGCGAGATACTGGGCGGCGATGTCCGAGGTGAATGTGGAGCTGCACTACCGGTCCATTGCGGCCGTCAACCGGCGCGATCTGGAGGCGTTTCTAGCGCTCATGGATACGGACGTCGAGGCTGTCTCCCGCATCGTCGCCGTCGAGGGAGGCCTCCGCGGGCATGACGGCATCCGCCACTGGTGGAACAACTGGTTCGAGAGCTTCCCCGACTACACGATTGAGGTGATCGGGATGCGTGACCTGGGTGACGTGACCATCGCGACCCTCAGCGCAGTCGGCCACGGCGCGGGGAGCGACTTGCCCTTCGAAGACAACGTTTGGCTGGCCTCCCGCTGGCGACGTGGCAAGTGCGTCTGGTGGCAGGTCTTTCGTGCTGAGGCCGAGGCTCTCGAAGCCGCCGAGCTGCGGGAGTAGGCGATGTCGCAGGAGAACGTCGAGATCGTGCGTACGCTGCTCAGTGCGTATGACCGCGCCGATTATGAGGCCGCGCTCGAGGCGCTTGACCCTGAAATCGAGTGGCAGGTACCTCCCGGGATCGCTATCGGCCGGGAGGTCTACCGTGGCCGCGACGAGGTCCAGAGGGGGTTTGCCGAGTGGCTCGGAGCATGGGATACGCACAGATTTGAGCCCGAGGAAGTGCTCCACCACGGAGACCACGTGGTCGTAGGCGGCATGCAGACCGGCCGCGGCCGAGGCAGCGGCGTAGAAGTGAGGCTCCCGACCTTCCACGTCTTCACCCTGCGTGACGGCAAGGTCACTCGCCCACCGGAGCTACCGCGACCGTACCGAGGCCCTCGAAGCCGCCGGGCTTCAGGAGTAGGCGATGTCCCAGGACAACGTCGAGATCGTGCAGCAGGAAGCTTGGGCGTCCGGAGGGGAATCGACATCGCGCGGATGAGACAGCGGGAGTAACGTCGCGGATAGGCCGGAAGCCAAACAGAAGGAGATCAACATGGGAGAGAACGCCGACGCTGTCAAGGCTCGTTGGGACGACTTCGGCAAGGGCGATCTGGATGGTGCCGTCTCCACCACGGATGAGAACGCCGAGATCACCATGCCGGAGACGCTGCCCTGGGGCGGCACCTACACGGGGCCAGAGGGATTCAAGGAGATGATCCAGAAGTTCCTGTCCAACTTCGACTCGGTCAACCCACAGCCCACGGCCTTCCTCGAGGCCGACGACGGCGAGACGGTCATAGTCACGGTCGAGGGCGTAGGCAAGACCAAGTCCGGGAACGAGCTCACCGGTCGCTCGGTATGGCTGTACAAGGTGAAGGGCGGCAAGCTGATGAGCGCCGAATTCTTCGGCGACACGGCGCGCGCGCGGGACGCGGTGAGCTAGCCAACCTGTCTCTGATTCCGCGTCTGGACCCTCCGCGACACGAAGATCGTTCGCCTCTGCCCTCGAAGCCGCCGGGCTGCGGGGAGTAGGGCGCCGGCTACCCGCTTTGCATGGCAAGCAGGGATGTGTCAGTTGAGTTCTGGCAGGACGCGCTCGCCAAATAGCCTGACCTGCTCACACAGGCTCGGCAGGCCGTCGACCTCGATGCCGGCCCAAGAGCGCAGCGTAAACGGGTCGGCGAACGAGACGAGGGCGTGGTCGTAGCCGGCTGGGAAGTACGTCTCAGTAAGCCACTGTGTCCAGTCTTCCGGCGTCCCGGCGACAACGAGGCCGTCGCAAATCTCGTCCGGGATGGCCGCGAGAGCCCGCTTCACGTCGCCAGCGGCAAAGGCCTCGTTGACCGGGCTGACCTCGCTCGGATCGATCCCATGGCGCTCCAAGAGGGCCGGCGGCATCGAGGGGATGTAGAAGGCGGCGAGGATGCGCCCGGCCCTCCTCGCGACGTCGCGGTCGGCCGCGATCGCGCCGAGCAGCGAGTCGCCGAGGTCGAGCTCCTCCCGGCGCCGCGCGGCGCCTCTCAGGCCCGCCTCGAAGCACTGCACCGCATAGCTCAGCGCGTCCGGGGAGTATGCGGTCGCGGTGTGGAGCCCATCAGCGATCTCGCCCGCGAGTTCCATTGACTTCGGTCCGCCCATGGCGCCGATCTTCAGGGGGAGGTGCTCCTGAACCGGTCGGGCGGCAGTGGTGACACCGGAGTAGGCGTAGAAGTCTCCGGCGAAGTCAATCGAGCCATCATCGAGGACCGTGCGCATGATCCGGTGCGCCTCGCGGAGGCGGGCGAGGGGCCGTGTCCCCCGCCACCTGACGCCGTATTGCTCGAGCATGGCGATGTTCCCGATCCCGAAGACGACCTCGGCCCGTCCGTCGCTTAGCTCATCCAGGGTCGCGGCGAGCTGCGCGACGTAAGTCGGGTCGCGCATGAAGATCGGCGCGACGCAGGGTCCCAGCTTTACTCGCTCCGTACGACGCGCCGCGGCGGCGAGCAGCATCCACGCGTCCTTGTGGTAGATCTCGTCTGCGCTATAGCAGGCGTAGTAGCCCAGCTCATCGGCGAGCTCGATCGACTCCAGAAGCTCGTCGGCTGGCTGCTCCGGCAGCATCTGGAAGCTGGCCAGCACCGCCTCCAGCGTACCGCGGGGCACCCGATTATCAGAGCAAGCGGCTGTCTTACAGTCCCTCCCCTTCCCGCGTGAATGGGAACGCGAAAGGCGGGCATCCAGTGGCTCGGCGGACTTGCTCACGTCACCTCGCCGAGGAACTCCTCGCACAGTTCGACATAGCGCTCGATGTCCTCGGCGCTGTGGGCAACCGAGACCGTGGGCCCCAACCACCACCCCGACTCCCAAACGCCGCGGTTTGCCATGAACACGCGGATCAGCGCCCGCAGGCCGGGGTCGTCGGCAGCGCGCGAGCGGGCGCCGTCGCTGGGCGGCTCGGGCCTGAAGAAGTAGGAGGCGTGAGCGCCGTACTGCGCCACGCTCCATCGCAATCCCGCTCTCCCGATTGCCATCCTCAGCCCGGCTGCCATCCGCTCGCCGAGCGAGGCCGTGCGCTCAAACGCCTCCTCGGTGAGGACGTTGAGGAGAGCAGCGCGCCCGGCCGCCATCGACAGGGCGTTCGCAAACAGCGTGCCCCCGGTCGCGACCTCGTCCACGAAAACCCCTGATACCGTCCGGGGCTCCTCCGGGGGCGCGATCAGCGAGGCGATTTCGTCGCGCATTCCGTAGGCGGCGAGAGGGACACCGGCGGCAAGGGCCTTGCCGAGCGTCAGGAAGTCCGGCTCCAGCCCCCAGTCCCCGGCGAGGCCGCCGTAGGCGCACACGAGCGTGTGGGTCTCGTCGATCGCGAGCAGAGTGCCGGTCTCGCGAGTCACCCGACGGAGCTCCTCGTGGTATCCGGGTTGGGGGAGAAGGAACCCGGCGTTGGTCATCGCGGGCTCTGCCAGTACGAGGGCCACGTCGCCGAGCTGGAGCGCGGGCTCGAGCGCGGCGAGGTCGTTGAACTGGACGATGCGTGCCTGCGCGCCGATTCCCGGAGGTAGACCACGGCTCTCGGCAACAACCTCTGCGCCCTCCTGGACCACGAGCGTCGCGTCGCCTTCGCCGTGGTACTTGCCGTCGAACACGAGCACGATCTCCCGTCCCGTCAGCTCACGCGCAAGGCGGATCACCTCGGTGTTCGCCTGCGTGGCCGAGAAGGTGACTGCCACTTCGGTAGCCCGTAGCGGTCCGCAAGGTGCTCGGCGACGGCGATCGCGTCGTTGCCGGGCAGCAGAAACTGGTTGCCGAGCTTCATCCGACTGGAGACGGCATCGATGACGGGGCGCGGTGCATGGCCGCAGAAGGCGCTCATGTCGGCCACGTAGAAATCGAGGTAGGTGTGCCCGTCGACGTCGGTGAAGCTGGAGCCCTCGCCGCCAAACACCCAGATCGGTGGGTGGTCGTAGAGGTCGTCCATCCACGCCATCGGCACGCCACGCGGCATCGAGCGGCGCGCCCGCTCCTGGAGCGCGATCGACCTGGGTCGTTCGGCAATAAAGCGAGCGTTCTCCGCTATCTGGAGCTCTCGCACGCGAGCGAGATCGATGCCGGTCAGCTCGGCCATTTACGTCGTGACGGATTATCCGTGCTCGTGGCGAAGCTTCTGCCTCCGTGTGGAAGCAAAGCGTCGGCTCAGCGGGGAGCCGCCGGGTGGCTACCGCGTTGGACAAGAAGGGGTAGCCACTCGGACGGTCGAGGCAAGAGGGGGCACGGCTCGCGGCTGAGACTCCCGATCGTCCCTTGCGAGAGCGGCCGAACAAGTCGCGGGGACACCGGCCCCGTCACGAGATCAGGAGCGTGCGTTCGCGCCACGCGTTGCGTCAGCAGTCGAGCGACGGCGGGCTCGTGACCTGTTTGGTGAGGCGCTTCGGTGCGATCAAGCAGTAGCTGGTGGCGATCAGTTCGGCAAGTTCTCCCCAGTCGGTGCCAGCATCGTCCAGACGTATCCCCAGCCAGCCCTTGTCGCCCACGTAGGCGGGGATGAAGTAAGGATCGCCTTCCTGGAGCAGCGCCTCCCGCTCGACCGGATCCGCCTTCACGGTGATCGTCGAGCCGTCCGGTGCTGCGGTGCAGAAGATCCTGCCGCGCCCGGTCCCGACTCTGAACGTCGGGTGGTCCCAGGTCTCGCGCTCGACTGCTTCAGGCAGACCGACGCACAGGGCTCGAACACGCTCGATCAGGCTCATGCGGTCGGCCTAGCTCCCCCGGGAAAGTGGTCTCCATCAGCGCGTTCAGCGCCAGCGCCAAGCGGCTCCGGCGACGTACTGGGCATATCCGCGAAGCGCGGCCGTCGAAGTCAGCGCCTGGTATGCGAACAGGTAGCTGAAGAAGCCCCGCCTGTCCGGGTCGACGTCGACCTCCAAGCGGCTGAAGACCCACCGCTCCTGCCATCGCCGCAGCAGGCCATAGACGAGCAGGGTTATCGGAATCACGAGCATCGACCACCACGAGACGAGCAGCGGGTAGCCGAAGATGAACAGGATCGCACCTGGCACCCAGAAGAACACATAGCCGATGTCGAGCAGCGGCACGAGGTAGTCGATTCCGGCGACGAACTTCGCCAGGACCCGCGGTTGGTTCTGCGGCGGGTTGGTCCGGATTCCCTCGACCATGCCGCGAGCCCAGCGCGAGCGCTGGCTCATGAACCGGCGAACGCGCTCGGGGACGAACGTGAAGCTGAGCGCGATCGGCTCGTACCCAACGATCCCGCGCTCGTTCATAAGCGTCCAGGTGAGCACGATGTCCTCCCCGATCGCATCGGGCCATCCGCCGACGGCGCGAAGGTCCTCGGTCCAGTACGCCGAGAACGCGCCCTGCGCCACCAGCGCGCTGTTGTACGCCGACTGCATCCGCTTGATCCCGTTGATGCCGAGGCGATAGTCCCAACCCTGCATCCTCGTCAGCAGGTTGGCCGTGGGGTTCCCTGCCACGACGGCGCCGGCGCACGCGCACGTGTGCTGGCCCTGCGGGCGACTCCCGACGCGAGCGATCAGGTAACTAAGCGAGTCCCGGTGCAGTTGGGTGTCCGCGTCGACACTTACGACGAGAGGGGTGCTCACCGTGGCCAGGGCGGCATTGAGCGCTCGGTACTTGCCCGTCTTCGCCTCGAACACACGCCGGTAGCGAAGACCGTGACGCTGCGCTTCTTGTTCTGCTAGCTCCGCTGTCTGGTCCGTCGAGTTGTTGTCCGCCAACACCACCTCGATCGAGCCGGGGTAGGAGAGGCGCGCGATCCGCGCCAGTGTCTGACCGATCACATCCTCTTCATTCCACGCTGCGATGACGATCGTCACCGGCGGCCACTCGCCCTCCGGCCAGGCACCCTTGGGCGCCGCCAACAACGGAAAGCGGTAGGGACTCAGGATCAGGGTGAAGGCGAGGAAGCCGACGATCAGGGCGGGGATGTAGGCGAGTAGGGTCGGGATTACCCACGCAGCGATCGGGCCAATGGCGTCCTCGAGATCCGACCGCCATGGATCCGAGAGGTAGACCACGAGCGCGATCCACGCGATCGTGAGTGAAAAGGCGGCAACGAAGAGCCAGGTCGGCCGGGGGCCGTACTCAGGACGTTCCCGCTTCGCCAGGCCTCCAAGCCGGGCGGGCGCTTCGAGCATGACCCAAGAATGCCAAGCGGAAGCTCCACTGTGGAAAAAACGGCCACACTTGTCCCTAGCTTCTTTTAGTTCCTGTCAACGTTTTCGAGCTTTTGTCGAAATTACAGTCCCACTGACCGGCGCGCCGGAACTCAGAGTGACGCGATCTCCGAGAGTCTGGGCGTCGACGACGCGCCCCTGCGCGCGAGCCTGATTTCCTCGCAGGGCATCGGGATCGCTATGGCCCGCTACATCCTTCGCGTCGAGCCGCTCGCCTCGATGGCTCCCGAAGCGCTCATCGAAGCGATCGCTCCGACCTTCCAAAACTACCTCACCCGGCCACTCACTCCGAGAGCGTGATGTCGTCCCGGGCCGCGCTCCCGCTCCGCGAACGAGTGGGAGCGTCTCAGAGGGGCAGGTCGATGCGGCTGAGACTGTCGAGTTGGACAAGTTGCGAGCGTCTGTCTGTTCGGTTGGCACGCTCCTCCTTTGTGCGCTCCTACTTTGCGCGCTGAAGCGGAAGTCGCCAGCGCCGGTCCGCGTTTCCGCGGAAACGCTCGATATCCAAAATGCCCGCAGGATGAGGGCCCACCGGCTCGCGCCCGCGGGAGGTGCGTTCAGCCGCCCGGGCGGTCAGGACTCAGAGCACCTGCGACGCTCTTTGCCACGTCCGCGGTGAAGCGTTCGATTGAACCAGCCCCGCGCTCCGCGTGATCGGGGTTGAGCTCGGTGATCGTCAGACCGGCCAGGCACGGCGAGGAGACGAGTGAGGTCAGCGCGCGTAGCGCGTGCTCGTAGGAACAGGCCCTCGTTGCGTCCCCAGTTCTCGGACAGAGGCACGTCGGTGAAGTCAATGACATCGACGTCGAAATGCACGAGCAGGCGGTCACAGCGACTCTCCATCGACCGCCGAGCGCTCGTCGCCGCGCCATCGGGATCGACCGCAACGTCAGCGACGGGAAGCACTTCGATCGAGCGCCGTTCGATGACGTCGCGCTCGAAGTGGGTAGCCTGCTCGGGTCCCCATCCGAAGCACAGAACCTGCTCGGGTTCCAACAGCGGCATGCGCCCGCCGGCACCGGTCAGCGCAGCCACCCCGCCCGGCTCGCCGAGCATGTGGGCGAGTCCCATCCAATCGAGTGCGCCCTCGTGGACGCTGTCGGGCACGTTGAGATCCGCGTGAGAATCGAAGTAGATGACCCCGGCGCGCTCCCGGGTGGCAACGTGGCCGGCGACGGTGCCAATACCGACCGTGCAATCGCCGCCCAGCACAAGCGTGACCTCGTCGTCGCCGATCGCGTATTCGACCCGGCGGGCAGTGTCCTGCACGATCTCGACGACCTTGGCGGTGTTCTGCGCGCGCCGATTCTCTCGATCCGGTCGCCAGCGCCACACTTCGCGGTCGCCGTGATCGTGGACGTCGGCCCCTGCCGCCGCCAGACGGTCAAGCAGGCCGGCCTCGCGCAAGGCCTGCGGGGCCTGCTCCTGGTCCGGAGCGAACGCGCCGGCGCTGGTCGGTACGCCGATCACGCCTACCGTCCTCGCTGGCATCGACGCTAGCCGGCCCCGCGTTCGGCTCTTGGTTCCAGATCTTCGAGCCAGGCGCATAGCGAGCCATCGAGGATCTCCATCGCCTCGAGTATTGCAATGGCGGGAGCACCTCACTGCGTGGCCCCACCTATGAGGAACTTTCAGCCCGAGCGGGGCCTTCCGAGATGGAGCTGCCCATTTGCGTGGAATGCGGTGCGAATGCTGGCGCTTCTCCTTGTCGCGCAGAGGAGGAGCGCACTATTGAGCGGGTCACACGCTCGCGTCTCGTCCGAAGCAGTCACGCGCCACCGAATCCGCGGCGTGATTGCTTGCGGCATGAAGCATTCATAGCCGGTCTGGAGATCCGCGACGCGGCGCACGACAGGGTCGCAGAGGAATAGTCCGGCAGTGCCGGTCGGTCACACTCTCTAGACGACAGAGAGGAGAAGATATGAGCGAGCGTGACGGCTATGAACCGGGCGTCAGCTCGTGATCGCTTCGCAGGAGGCATGACATGGCCACCATCGAGACCGCTTGGCGGGACCTGAGGGCGGCTATTGAGGGCGAGGTCGTCCTCCCCGGCTCCGAGCGATACGACGAGGTTCGCAGGCCGCAGATCCCGCGCTTTCACGGCGTGCGCCCGCAGGCCGTGGTGCTGTGCCGGACGCCCGAGGACGTGGTCGGGGCGATCGCGTTCGCGCGTCGCTCGGGTATCGAGGTCGCGGTGCGGAGCGGAGGGCACGACTTCGCCGGGCGCTCGTCTGGCCCCGGGATGGTGCTGGACCTCACGCCGATGCATTCCCTGGAGGTCTCGGACGGCCTGGCCACCGTGGGGCCCGGCCTCCGGCTCGGCGACCTCTACGCTGCCTTGGCCCAGTACGAAGTCGCGATCCCGGGTGGCTGCGGCGCCACGGTCGGGATCGGCGGCCAGGCGCTCGGCGGCGGGCTTGGCCTGCTCGGCCGCAGCCGGGGGCTCACGTCGGACCAGCTAGTCGCGGCAGAAGTGGTGCTGGCCGATGGGCGGGTGGTGGAGTGCGACGAGCAGCGCGACGAGGACCTGTTCTGGGCGCTGCGCGGCGCGGGCGCCCAGGGCCTCGGCGTGGTCACGCGCCTGACGCTTCGCACGGTGCCCGAGCCCGCCGCCACCTCGTTCCACCTCAAGTGGCCCTACGAGCGCGCATCGGCGCTAATCGCCGCCTGGCAGGAGTGGTCGCCGACGGGGCCGGACGAATTCGCGGCGAGCCTGCTCGTCACCGTCGGCGGGGACGCCGGCGCCGACGTTGTGGTCCACCTGTTCGGCTCGATGATCGGCAGCGAGACCGAGACCGCGGCGCTGCTCGACGAGTTCGTGGCGGCCGCCGGCGCGGACGCCGCCTCCTCGGAGCGCGCGCACATGCGCTACGGCTCGCTGAAGAACTACCTCGCGGAGCGAAGCCCGGGCGACCAGGAGGACGAGAGCGGCCGACCGTACATGAAGTCGGAGTTCTTCCGCGAGCCGCTGCCGGCCGGCGGGGTCGATGCGCTCGTGGATCTCTTCGTCCGGGGACGCCGGCCTGGGGAGGCGCGGAAGCTCGACTTCATGCCCTGGGGCGGCGCCTACAACCGCGTGCCTGCGGATGCCACCGCGTTCCCACACCGCGAGGAGCTCTTCCTGCTCGAGCACTCGGTCGTCGTCCCAGCCGGCTTCGACGCCGCCGCGACCGAGGCCGCGCGCGCCTGGCTGTCGGACTCGTGGGAGCTCGTGCACCCCTCCGGCTCGGGCGGCGTGTACGCGAACTTCCCCGATACGGACCTACCCGACGAGCACCGCGCTTACTGGGGCGCCAACCTCGAGCGCGTGCGGCGCGTAAAGGAGAAGTACGACCCGGAGCGAGTGTTCGGCTGAGGCTGTGGGGTCGGGTCGGGGAAGAGCGGCAGTGAGGAGGGTGGGACACCCGTCCGTACGACTCAGGGGTCGCTATACCCTCGCTGGCGGGTGCAGCAATGATCGCTCCACCGGCCGCTCCTGACAGCCGCCGCCGCTGCTCTCCATGCTAAGGAGGCCTCTCCGGCTCCCGTCGTTCGCTCCTGCGTTGGACGAAACGCAGTCGTCTGCATCGGCGCCGAACTCGCGCCCGCCTTCCGTCAGGAGCGAGTCTCCGCCGAGCCAAATACGTGCGCGAGGGGCCGCCGTGAGGGGCTCCCAGGCCGCGCCGATGCGGGTGAACGGCCCCGATCCCCGCCGTGGCAGTACTCGCGCACGGATGTCGTGGTTTTGCACGCGCTCCCTAAGGGCTCTAAGCGATCGGCGTGACGTGGATCTCGTAGGAGCCGTCGTCGCCATCCCTGACGATCCGTCACGTACCCGCCGCCCTCAGAAAGGGAGAACGGATCACCGACACGCAATGGGCCTCGAAAGATCAGGTGGGGGCTAGCGAGGCGGCCGTCGACAATAAGGCGGTAGATGAACTCGCCGGGAGGTATGTCGTCGCGCACGGGACGAGCATAGTCACGACCCTCGCCTCCGAGCGCCGGGGCGGGAGGCCGTGTCGCGTTTGCAATTGCAGACTCGAGCTTCACCACGGCCTACAATCGTGGTGCGCGGAGATCTTCTAGCGCGCCGCCTGTCAGTTCCTGATTGCGTAGCGCAGCTCGACCATCCCGTTTGCTC
>DATAFO010000074.1:0-1614 GCA_036257465.1 Solirubrobacterales bacterium
CCCGTCATCGCCATGGCGGCGATCGCCCCGCGCAGGCCGGCGTGAGCCACCTCGCCAGGCGACTCGACGCTCACCCCGCAACCTCCACCAGCTCGCGCAGCACGTGGTACGCGCTCGCCTGGGCCTCCTGGATCCGCGGGACGTGCTCCGAGCGCGTTACCACAACGTGGTCGGCGAGCCCCTCGGCCGCAACCCGCCCGCCGTCGTAGCCGACCATCGCGATCGTCCCCATCTCCCGCCGGCGCGCCTCGGCCAGAGCCTCGATCACGTTGGCCGAGTTTCCGCTCGTCGAGAGGACGAGGACGAGGTCCTCGGGGCGCCCGTGCGCGATCACCTGGCGGGCGAAGATCGCCTCGACGCCTACGTCGTTGGCGATCGCGGTCAGTATCGCCGTGTCCTCGGTGAGATCGAGCGCCGGGCGTGAGGGCCACCCGGCCGGCGGGTGGCGGAAATCGGCCACGGCATCCATCGCGTCGGTGGCTGAGCCACCGTTGCCGAGCGCAAGCAGCCTCCCTCCGGCCTCGAACGCGCTCCGGAGCCCCGCGGCGGCGGCGACGAGAGGCGCGCGCCCCTCGCCGAGCGTCTGCACGCGCAGTGCGCCCACGTCCTCCGCCTTCATCAGCACGGAGCGACGCACATCCTCGACGACCGCCTCCAGGTCCGTCTCCCCCTCGGCGAGGAACGGATAGAGGAAGCTCGACGCGCCGGTGTCATGCACCGCGCGCGCCTCACGGCCCTCGAGCAGGCCCCGGTGCTCGAAGAAGACGTGAACCAGCTCCCAGAGCAGGTGGTAGGCGGTCTCGGCGACCTCCTGGGCAACGAAGGGGTCCTGCGCCTGCGGGACGAGCTCCCATTCGGCGCCCGCCGGTTCGAAAGCCACGGTGAGGCAACCGCGCCCGGCGGCCACCGCCAGGGCCTCTGCAGTGCCCGGGCCGAAGGCGATCGCGATGTCGTCCGGCTCGGCCACCAGCTGCACCTGTTCCGCGAGCCCGCCCCCCTCGCGCGACAGGCCGATCGCGGGCAGCGCCCGCTTGCCCACGATCACTGGGTGGACGAACTCCACCGCCACATGGCGCACGTCCGAGCGTGCCTGCGGCGTCTCTCCCAGCGCCACTAGGCGGCCGCCGCGTGCGAAGCGCTCGGCCATCCGATGGCAGAGCCGCGCCAGCCGTTCTGCCTCGGCCGTGAAGAAGCGCTCGTTGGCCTCGGTCCGCCGACCCAGCAGCTCGTCGACGCGCGTCGCCGAGGCGAGCGCTGCGCTCATGCCGGGGCCACCTCGCGGTCGGCGATCCCCAGAAGCCAGTCCCGGAACCGCTCTACCCCCTCACCCGTGCGGGCGCTGACGAGCGCGTGCCGGACACCGGGATGCACCGAGTCGAGGTTGTGCAGGAAGAGGTCGAGGTCGAAGTCGAGGTGGGGCAGCAGATCGATCTTGTTGACGATTACGAGCTCGCAGGTGCGGAACATGAGCGGGTACTTGAGCGGCTTGTCCTCCCCCTCCGCAACCGAGGCGACCATCGCGCGAGCGTCTTCGCCCACGGTGAACTCCGCCGGGCAGACGAGGTTGCCGACGTTCTCGATCACGAGCAGGTCGATGTCCTCGAGCGCGAGCTC
>DATAFO010000009.1:0-17141 GCA_036257465.1 Solirubrobacterales bacterium
GCCCCCAACCGCGAGCCCCCAGAGCGGCGCTCGCCCAGCCAGGACTGCCCGGGCGCCAAGTGCGAGCGCCATGACCACGTCCGTGCCGCGCCGGATCCCTCCGTCCACCAACACCTCCGCCCCGCCCTCCAGAGCCTCCGCGACCTCGGGCAGCATGTCGAGGCTGGCCGGCACCGTGTCGAGTTGGCGCCCACCGTGGTTGGACACAACCACCCCGGCCGCACCGTGCTCCACCGCGAGCCGCGCGTCGTCGGCCGTGTGGATCCCCTTGACCAGGATCGGCAGCGAGCACTCGCGAGCCAGTGTGGAGAGGTCCTCCCACGTGAGCGTCGGGTCCACGAGGGCGAACACCTCCTCGGTGGTCATCGCCCTGCTGGAGCCCACCGCCGCCTCGATCGCGGGAACCGAAACCTCGGCCGGAACCTCGAACCCGGTGCGGAAGTCGCGCTCGCGACGCCCCGCGCGCGGGGCGTCGACGGTGAGCGCGATTGCGCTGAAGCCGCACTCCATGGCCTCGTCGATCAGCGCCCTGGTCACGCCGCGGTCCCTAAAGCAGTACAGCTGCAGCCACCGCACGCCCTCGGGCGCTGCCTCGGCGACCTCCCGCGGGGTGGCCGAGGCCAGGCTCGACAGGCAGATCGCCGTGTCCGCCGCGGCGGCGGCCCTCGCCATTCCGGGCTCCCCCTCAGGGCTGGCCAACCGCTGGAACGCAACGGGCGCGACGATCAGCGGCATCGAGAGCTCGGTCCCGAGCACAGAGGCGCGCGCGCTGGCCTCCCCAACGTCGACCAGCACCCGCGGACGCAGCTGCCAGCGCCCGAACGCCTCCACGTTGTCGCGCAGAGTCCGTTCGTCCCCCGCCCCGCCGGCGAAGTAGCCGAGCACGCCCGGCTCGAGCCGCTCGGCCGCAAGCCGCTCGTAGTCGGCCACGTTTATCGGCTGGCTCAACTCGCTCACGACGCGCGCGAGCCTACCCCTCTAGCCTGGCCCTATCAGCGAGTTGATCCACACGTGCTACCGCGTCCTCGACCTCGACCGCTCCGTCGCCTTCTACGAGAAGCTCGGCTTCGAGGACCTGCACCGAATGCCGATCGGCGACGAGGCGACCAACTGCTTCATGGGCCTGCCCGGCGACGGTGCCCGCCTCGAGCTCACCTACAACCACGGCGTCACCGAGCCGTATGAGGTCGGCACCGGCTACGGCCACATCGCGATCACCGTCGACGACCTCGACGCGACCCTGGAGCGCCTCGCCGACGAGGGCATCAAGCCCGAGAAGCCGCCCTACCGCCCCGGCGGCCGCACGGAGGGCCCCCGGATCTGCTTCGTGCGCGACCCGGACGGGTACAGAATCGAAGTACTTGAGAAGGCCTGAGATCCGGCCGACCTCGAGCCCCGGCTAGGCGGCTGAGCCCTCGAGCGGTGCGCCGCCGAAGCCGATCTCGTTCCCGTCCAAGTCGCGGTACGGAGTGCTAGAAGCTGACGATCGGGATGATCAGGATCGCGACGATGTTCGCGACCTTGATCATGGGGTTGATCGCCGGGCCGGCGGTGTCCTTGTAGGGGTCGCCGACCGTATCGCCGGTGACCGCCGCGGCATGGGCCTCGGAGCCCTTGCCGCCGAACGCGCCGTCCTCGATCAGCTTCTTGGCGTTGTCCCAAGCCCCGCCGCCGGCGGTCATCGAGATCGCGGCGAACAGGCCGACCACGATCACGCCGATCAGCAACCCGCCGAGCGCGTCGACGCTGAGCAGGCCGACGATCACCGGGACGACGATCGGGATCAGCGACGGCAGGATCATCTCCCGCTGGGCCGCCGCGGTGACGATCGCCACCGTGCCGCCGTACTCGGGCTTGGAGGTCCCCGCCATGATCCCCGGGTTCTCGCGGAACTGGCGGCGGACCTCCTCGACCACCTGGCCTCCGGCACGTCCGACGGCCTCGATCGCCAGCGCGGCGAACAGGTAGACCATGATCCCGCCGATCAGCAGCCCGATCAGCACGTCTGGCGAGGAGAGGTTGAAGAGCGTGCCCAGGTTGAAGCCCTCAGGGGCCTCCTCGGCAAGCTCGATCTTGAAGGCGGCGAACAGCACCAGCGCGGCCAGGGCCGCGGAGCCGATCGCGTACCCCTTGGTCACAGCCTTGGTCGTATTGCCAACAGCATCGAGCGGGTCGGTGACATTGCGGACGTCCTCGGGAAGGTCCGCCATTTCCGCGATCCCGCCCGCGTTGTCCGTGATCGGGCCGAAGGCATCGAGCGCGACGATCAGGCCGGTCAATGACAGCTGTGCCATCACGGCGATGCCGATGCCGTAGATGCCCCCCAGCTCGTTAGCGCCCAGGATCGCCAGCGCGATCAGCAGCGCTGGCGCGGCTGTGGACTGAAATCCCTGCGCCAGTCCTTGGATGATGTTGGTCGCGTGCCCGGTGACCGAGGCCTGGCTGATCGTCTTCACCGGCCGGAATCGCGTGGACGTGTAGTAGTCGGTGATGATGAACAGGCCCGCGGTCACGGCGATGCCGATCAACCCGCACAGCCAAAGGTCGGTGACGCTGACGGCCGCCGCGCCGGCCTCGCCGAAGCCAAGCCGCAGCGGCTCGTCCATCAGCCACTCGGTGATCGGGTAGAACGCCGCGGCCGAGAGCACGCCCGAGACGATGAGGCCCCGGTAAAGCGCACCCTCCACCCGATCCGTCGTGGTGCGAACCATCAGCGCGCCGATGATCGAGGCCACGATCGCCACCGCGCCGAGCACCAGTGGGTAGATCGCAACCTCGCGGGAGAACTCCGGGAACGTCAGCACCCCCAGCAGCATCACCGCGACCGAGGTCACGGCGTAGGTCTCGAACAGGTCGGCCGCCATCCCCGCGCAGTCGCCCACGTTGTCGCCCACGTTGTCGGCGATCACGGCCGGGTTGCGCGGGTCGTCCTCGGGGATTCCGGCCTCGACCTTGCCCACGAGATCGGCGCCCACGTCGGCCGCCTTGGTGAAGATCCCGCCGCCGAGTCGCGCGAACACCGAAATCAGCGAGCCCCCGAACCCCAGGCCGATCAGGGCGTCGACGGCTTCCTTGTCGCTCTTGTCGAGCAGCAGGAGCACGCCGTAGTAGCCAGCCACGCCCAGCAGCGCCAGGCCGACCACCAACAGCCCCGTCACCGAGCCGCCCTTGAAGGCGACGTCGAGCGCCGGGGGCACGCCGCCGCGCGCAGCCTCCGCGACCCGGGCGTTGGCCCGAACAGACAGGTTCATGCCGATGAAGCCGGCCGCACCCGACAGCGCACCTCCGATCAGGAAGCCGATCGCAACCGTGAGGTCCTGGAGGATCAGCAACACCACCGCGAGAGGGATCGCGACGATCGCGATGATCGTGTACTGGCGCTTGAGGTAGGCCTTGGCGCCTTCCTGCACGGCGCCCGAGATCTCCTGCATCCGCTCGTTCCCGGCCGAGCGCTTGAGCAGGCGTTGGGTAACGAGCGCTCCGTAGAGGACCGCGGCGCCGGCGCAGACGAGCGCGATCACGACGCCGTAATCGGTCAGGAAGTCGGTCAAGGCAGGTCTTCCGTTTGGGGCTTTTCAGTCAGAAGCGGCCGGGGATGTTCCGGCCGCGAGGCGGGCGCGAGTCTACCTATGCGGTCGGAATCACGCCGCTCCGGGCGGCGTCCAGAGGCCCGATTCCCGCTTGGGGGGCGGGGTTTCGCCCGTCCCGCCGCCAGGTTCTGAGCCTGGTTCCTGCGGCTCCGGCTCGCCCCCGCCCGCCGCCCGGGCGTAAAGCATCTGCAACTCCGAGAGCGCGCTTCGGACCTGCTCGCGCGGCTCGGGCGGGAGTAGGTCCACCACAGCGCGAACGGCGTCGATTCCCAGCCTGGCCTGGTCGAGATCGCGCTCGTCCTCCTTTGCGATCCGGCGCGCCGAGAGGTTGAGAATGCTCGCCACGCTCTCAAGCAGCACGTCCTGCACCCGCACCTTCCGCAGCTGCTCTTCCAGTTGCGCGCGCAGCTCCTCCTGGCTCGGCTGCTCCGAGGCGGATGCGTCGGGCTGCTCTTGGTCGGCCATCGGCAGCGAATCTAGTGGTTGTCAGCCGACAACGCGCTCGGGCGCGTAGGTGCGCCTCGTCTCCCCGACGATCTGCCGATAGACGTCGGCGATCGTCGCCTCCGCTTCGAGCGCCTGCCGCGCCCGCTGGGCGCCGTTGAGGTCCGGGAGCTCGGGGCGAAGCCCGAGGGCCTCGCGGGCGGGAGCCGTCCAGTCGAGCAGGCGCTCGACAGCGGCCCGCGTCGGCACCTCCTCTCGCTTGGTGAAATCGATCAGCTTGCCGTCGAGCCCGTAGCGGATCGCGCGCCACAGGTTTTCCTCGATCTCGCGCTGGCGCAACGGCTCTCCGAGTCGACCGTCGTCGTAGTCGAGAGCCGTCTGCGCGATGCAGGCCGTGATCAGCGCGGCGAGCGCGAACGACTCCTCGCCACGGCTTTGGGCGTCGCAGATCCGCAGCTCAACCGTGCCGAAGGAGTGGTGCGGACGCACGCTCCACCACAGCTGAGTTGCCTCCACGATCGTGCTCGTGCGGATCAGCAGGTCGAGGAAGTCCGCGTAGGTCGCCCAGTCGCCGAACGGCTCGTGCACTCCACAGCGCGGAAAGGTGCGGGTGAAGATCTCGGTGCGTACCGAGTGCAGCCCAGTGTCGTGGCCGTCGAGGAAGGGCGAGTTGGCGGCCGCGGCCAGCAGGGTTGGGAGCACGCCCCGGAGGTGGTCGCAGAGCACGACCGCCCGCTCCGCACCGCGGATCCCGACGTGGACGTGAAGGCTCCAGGTGTTGTTGCGCTGAGCGACCCAGCGGAGCTCCTCCCGCAGCCGCATGTAGTGCGGGGTGTCGATGATGCGCTGATCGAGGTAGTTGGCCCACGGGTGAGTGCCCATCGCGGCCAGCCCGATCCCCATGCCCTCGGCGATCCGGAACAGCCTGGCGCGGCGCTCGCGCTGCAGCTCCACCGCCTCGGCAAAGCTCTGTCCGCGGCCCGAGCGAATCTCGATCTCGGTGTCGATCAGCTCCCCCGCCACCGATTCGGCGAGCAGCGCGTCCTCCAAACAAGCGTCGCGCAGCTCCTCAAAGCGGTGGGTCAGATCCAGCGTGGAGGGATCGATGAGCGCGAACTCCTCCTCGAGGCCCACGGTGAAGTCCGTCGAGGACTCGAACAGCTCCCGAGCCCGCTCGAGGTCGAGGCTTTGATCCATGTGCCGTCGGTTGGTCTCTAAGTCAGGTAGAAGTAGAGCGCGTAGAGCAGGTCGACGGCCGGGCTCGAGGTGTGCACGGTGACCTCCGGGGGCACCTGCAGCAGCTGCTCGGAGTAGTTGAAGATGATCCTCACGCCCGCCTCGACGAGGCGGTCCGCCACCTGCTGGGCGGCATCAGCGGGAACCGCGAGCACCCCCACGACGACGTCCTCGTCGGCGACCACCTGATCGATCTGGTCGAACGAGCGCACCGGAACGCCGCCAAGGTCCTTGCCCACCAGCTTCGGGTCCACGTCGAAGATCGCGACGATCCGAAAGCCGTGGTCGGCGAAGATGTCCGAGCTGGCGATCGCCTGGCCGAGGTGGCCCGCCCCGAACAGCGCGATGTTGTGTTGGCCCGCGGTGCGGAGGATCTTGCGGATCTCCGATACCAGCGACTCGACCCGGTAGCCGACCCCGCGTTTGCCGAACTTCCCGAAGCCCGACAAATCTCGGCGGATCTGGGTCGAGTTGACGTGTGTGTAGTCCGCCAGCTCCTGGGAGGAGATGGTCTCCTTGCCCATCTTGCGAGCCTGGGTCAGCACCTGCAAGTAGCGCGAGAGCCGGGCCGCCACGCCCAGCGAGAGGCGCTCACCGTCGCCGAGCCCTTGCTCGGAAGTGGCGGCCTCGGCCACCGTCTCCTGGGTCGTCTCCGGGCTCACGGATCGACAGTATGAAGGCGGCTGAGAAGTTCGTGCGGATCGAACACGAGCTCGGAGACGACCTCGCCGTCCACCTCGACAACCGGGATGCGCTCGAGGTAGCGAGCGAAGAGAGTGTCGTCGTCCTCGATGTTGACCTCGCGCAACTCCACCCGGTCGCCCTCATCCGCGAGTGCCAGGATCGCGGCCCGGGCGTCGTCGCAGAGGTGGCACTCGGGTCGGCCGTACAGGGTGACGATCACCAGCCCGCCCTCATGCCCGGACGTCCCAGTCGAGATAGTCAGGAAACGGCGCGGGCTCGAGAAAGCGGGCCGCCGACGCGATCATCGCCGCGTTGTCGGTGCAGAGCTCGGGCGGCACCAGCTTCAGCCGCAGCCCCCGCGATCGGCACAAGCCCTCAGTGCGCAGGCGCAGCAGACCGTTCGCGGCGACTCCTCCACCGAGAGCGACCGCCGTCCAGTCCCCACTGGACAGTGCGCGCTCCAGCCTGGCGACGAGCTGGTCAACCACCGCGGCCTGAAAGCTCGCGGCGAGGTCCGCCCGGCGCTCTGCAACAGCCTCGGCGCCGAGGTCGCGGACGGTATAGAGCAGGGCGGTCTTGAGGCCGCTGAAGCTGAAATCGAGCCCGGGCCCGTGCGCCATCGCCATCGGGAACGGGAACACGTCCGGGTCTCCGCCCGCGGCCTCGCGCTCGATCGCAGGGCCGCCGGGATAACCGAGCCCCAGCAGGCGGGCGCCCTTGTCCAACGCCTCACCGGCCGCGTCGTCGAGCGTCTGCCCGAGCACGTTGTAGGACGGGTGCTCGCGCACCCCGGCGAGCAGCGTGTGTCCCCCGCTGGCGACCAGGCACAGGAAGGGCGGCTCGAGCGGATCGGGCTCGAGAAAGTTGGCCGCGACATGTCCGTGCAGATGGTCGACGCCGGCGAGCGGCTTTCGGGTGGCGGCCGCCAACGCCTTCGCGGTGCTGACCCCAACCAGCAATGCCCCGATCAGCCCCGGGCCCTGGGTCACCGCGAGCGCATCGACCTGATCCAGCCCAATCCCCGCGTCGGCGAGCGCCGCATCCACCACCGGATTGACGAGCTCGAGGTGATGCCGCGACGCGACCTCGGGAACGACGCCTCCGAACCGCTCGTGAGCCGCGGCCTGCGAGGAGATCACGTTGGAACGGATCACTGCCTTCTCGACAACGGCCGCGCAGGTGTCGTCGCAGGAGGTCTCGAGGGCGAGGATCGTCACAGAGGCCGAGCTACGCGCCCACGCCGGCGGGACCGAGCCACATGATGAGCGCGTCCTCGCCGTTGTCGTGGTAGTAGCGGCGCCGGTGGCCGGCGGCGCGGAAACCGAAGCGCTCGTACATGGCGATGGCCACGCTGTTGGAGGTCCTGACCTCCAGGGTGTAGCGCGCGTCTCGCCCCGCCTCCTCGAACAGCCGTTCCATGAGCATGGTGGCGATGCCCGTGCGGCGGCGACTCGGCTCGACGGCGACGTTCATCAGGTGCCAAACGTCGGCGTAACGCGAGCAGATCAGGTACCCCACCAGCCCGTCCTCGCTGGTGGCCGCGAGGCAGATGCCCGACGGCTTGGAGAGCTCGAGGACGAACATCGCCAGCGACCACGGGGTCTGGAACGAGCGCCGCTCGATCGCCAGCACGGCGGGCAGGTCCGTGTAGGCGAGCCGGCGCTGGCGCACCGGCGCCTTCAGAGCGTCAGCTCCGCGGTCGGCTGCCAGGATCTCGCTCACGCCAAAGCTCCGCGTCGGGTCGTCTCAGATACATCGGCTCGATCTGCTCGGGTCTGGCGGGTGTCGCTCCCTCGCCCAGCGCGCAAATGTGCCGAGCGGAGATGTGGTGGGTCGGATCCGCGTCGGGGAGGACCTCCGCGCCCGCGGCTTCGAGCTGCGAACGAAATCGTACCGAGCCGTCGCCGGCGGCAACCGGTGGAGCCTCGAGCCCGGCGATTCGCTTAGCGAGGGCATCGGGGCCAGTGACCGCCGGCGGCCAGATCTGTTCGGCGCCGGTCCCGTGGAGCGCGACGAACACCTCCTTCCGGCGGGCGTCGATGACCGCCAGCCGGTATCGATCGGGCTGACACTCGCCGATCGCCCTGGAGAGCGCCTCCAGGGAGGACACTCCGGCGATTGGGATCCCACTCCCCTGCGCCAGGGCACGCGCCGTCGCCACCCCCACCCGCAGACCGGTGAACGACCCTGGGCCAATGCCGACGGAGATCAACCCGATCCGCTCCCAACCGCCGGCCGCGTTCACCGCAGCCTCCACCTCTCGGAGGAGGGCGCTGGCGTGGCGAGGCTGCGCGCCACGGCGCGCGTTGGTCGTGCTCTCGGCCACCACCCTGCCGTCGATCGTGGCCGCCACCGCAACGTCGTCGGTGGCGGTGTCGAGACCGAGAATCCCCGAGCTGGTCGGCCGGGCCATCGCCGAGAACACTAGGCCCGTCGAAGCAGCCTCTAAGGTTCTGCACGCGTCAGACCACGATCGAGGGGAGCAGCAGTGAACAAGCGGAGGAGGCTTCGCCAGCGGATCCTGACCGGGATCGGCGTGGCAGCGATCGGCGTTGCGGGCGCGGCTTGGTCGGGCTGCGGTGACGACGACGCCGACGAGGCACAGGACACCGCGAACGAGATCATCGACGAGGCCCAACAGGAAGCCGACGAGCTTCAAGAGGATGCTCAGCAGCAGGCCGAAGAAGCCCAGCAACAGGCCGAGGACGCGATCGACGACGCCGACGTGGAGGGGGCGGCCGACAAAGCTCAAAAGAAGGCCGAGGAAGCTCAGGAGGAAGCCGAGCAGGCGCTCGAAGACGCCGGCTACTGATCCGAACGGCCCGGTGTCGAGACCCGGATCTCGCGCCGGTCCTCGCCCGCGTGTGACAGCTCAACCCGTAGCGCCACCCGAACCCCGTCGCGCTCCAGGTCCTCGACGGAGGCTGCGCCGGGCCATTCGATGAACGCGATCGCGTCCGGAGTCAGGTAGTCGTCGAGCAGGCCGGGCTCCTCCGCTCCCGGATCGTCGAGGCGGTAGAGGTCGAGGTGCGAGATGGGCACCCGCCCGCGGTATCGACGGCCGATCGTGAAGGTCGGCGAGACGACGGGTTCAGCGACGCCCAGGCCGCGGGCGGCGCCGCGAATCAGAGTCGTCTTGCCGCTTCCCAGCTCCCCCACGACCAGCACCACGTCGCCCGGGCGCAGGCCCTGAGCGAGGCGCTCGCCCAGCACCTCGGTGGCCGCGGGACCGTCCGTGACCTCGGTCGTCAACCGAACAGATCGAGCTGGTCGGTCGCGCTGGCCTGCGCCCCGACCGGCTCGGGCGCCCCGTCGACTCCGGGCACGGGCGTGGCGATCAGCTCCGGCAGCTTCGCGAAGTCCTCGCGCAGGGTGTCGACCAGCGAGGGAGTGCGAAGCGCGGCCGCCGGATGCAGCAGCGGCATTACGAACAGCGTTCGCCCGCCGAGCGTGTGGACCTGCGGGGTCCCGCGCACCCGTGTGATGCCGACGTTGCTCTGAGTCAGCAGCTTGGTCGCGAAGTTCCCCAGCGTCGCGATCACTCGCGGCTCGATCAGCGCGATCTGTTGCTCGAGGTAAGGGCGGCAGGTCTCGATCTCATCCGGCTGGGGATCGCGGTTTCCCGGCGGGCGGCACTTCAATACGTTCGCCACAAAGACGTCGCTTCGGGTCAGTTCGATGCCGGCGAGCAGCTCGTCGAGAAGCTTGCCCGCGCGACCGACGAACGGGAGCCCGTGACGATCCTCCTCCGCGCCGGGCGCCTCCCCGACGAACATCAGGCCCGCATCGGCGTTGCCGTTGCCGAACACGACCTGCGTGCGGCCATTGGCCAGCGGGCAGCGAGTGCATACGGAGGCCTGGCGGTAGAGCTCTACAAGCCGTTCTCGCCGCTGTTCCGCGTCGACGCTCATTGCCGTCCTCCGGAGTCGCGCGCACGAGCCCGCTGACGCCCCCCGAAGTGGGCTCTCGTGTTCTGCCGCAGCTGCGCGTTGCGCCACGACGCGACCGGGGTCCCCACCGCGACGAGCTCCTCGAACTCGGCTGCGCACTGCTCGCAGCGGAACTCGTAGATCGCCATAGTTCCCCAAGAGTAGTCGTGGGGTCAGCGTTTCCTGCGCGCGCCGAACGTCTGATTTCCACGGACCATCCGTTGTTGTTCGACGCTCGGCACCTGGCGGGCAGGCCGGACGCCCTCCCTATACTTGCCTGCGCCGCGACCTCAGGAGAGGCGTGGACACCGCCGGCCGCAGCCGGCATTCGCCACCGACACGACACGAAAGCCGTCTGGTATCTCGATGCGGGAACTGGAACGGGATCTCCCGACCGACGCGGAAACCTCCGTATCCGCGCGTGACGCGCTGCCGGCCCTGGCCATCGTCGGCGCAGGCCGAATGGGAGGCGCGCTTGCCAAGGCGGCCCGAGAGGAGGGCCTCGAGGTGGCCCTCGCTGGCCGCGAGCTGGCACTGGAAGCGGCCCGCGGGTCGGAGGCCGCGCTGCTGTGCGTCCCCGACGGCGCCATCCGCGACGTTGCCGCCACCATCGCCGAGGCGATCCCGCCGCTGCGGCTCGTCGGCCATTCGAGCGGGGCCACCTCGCTCGAGGCGCTGGCTCCGGCGGCCGACCGGGGCGCCGCCGTGTACTCCCTTCATCCTCTGCAGACGGTCCCCGGCCCGGATGCCGAGTTGGTGGGCGCCGCCTGTGCGGTCACCGGCTCGACACCTGAGGCGCAACGGTTCGCAGCGCGGCTCGCCGAGCGTCTCGGGATGCGGCCCTTCGCCGTCCCGGAGGAGCGCCGGGCCGCCTACCACGCTGCCGCCTCGATTGCCTCCAACTTCCTCGTCGCCCTCGAGGAGTCCGCAACGGATCTGCTGGAGCGGATCGGGATCGAGGACGCCCGCAAGCTGCTGGCACCGCTCGTCCTCACCACGGCGGCTAACTGGGCCGACCGGGGCCGCGACGCACTCACCGGGCCGATCGCGCGTGGCGACGAGGACACCGTCGGCCGACACGTCGCGGCGCTGCGCGACCACGCACCCGAGCTGGTGCCCCTGTACGAGGCGCTCGCCGAGCGCACCCGGGAGCTGCGATGAGGATCGTGCGCACCAAGCGCGAGCTGCGCGAGGAGCTAGCCCCCACTCGCCGTGCCGGGGAGACAATCGGCCTCGTGCCCACCATGGGCGCGCTGCACGACGGACATCTCTCGTTGCTGCGCCCCGCCCGCGAGCGTTGCAACGTCGTGGTGATGAGCCTGTTCGTCAACCCCACCCAGTTCCGATCGGACGAGGACCTCGGCAGCTACCCTCGCGACGAGGCGCGCGACGCCGAGCTGGCCAAAGCCGAAGGCGTTGACCTGATCTACGCACCGGCGACAGAGGAGGTCTATCCGGCGGGCTTTGCGACCACGGTCGAGGTCGGAGGCGGCCTAACGGACGTTCTCGACGGCGATCCTGCGCACCGGGGGCCGGAGCACTTCCGCGGGGTGACCACCATCGTGGCGAAGCTCTTCAACACCGTGCAGCCCCAGGTCGCCTTCTTCGGCCAGAAGGATGGTCAGCAGGGGATCGCGATCCGCCGCATGGTTCGCGACCTCGACTTCCCGGTCGAGATCGTCCTCCTGCCAACGGTGCGTGAGGCCGACGGGCTCGCGCTCAGCTCGCGCAACGCATACCTCAGCCCGGACGAGCGCGAGCGCGCCGCCGCACTGAGCCGTGCCCTGCGGGCGGCCGAGGCCGTCGCCACCTCCGGGGAGACGTCGACGGCCGCGGCCCTGGACGCTGCGCGGGCGGAGCTGGCAGCCGCCGGGATCGAGCCGGAGTACCTCGAGGCGCGCGACGCCAGAGGCCTCGAGCCGGTCGAGAGCTTCAACGAGCGGCCGGTGATGGTGGCCGTTGCCGCGCAGGTCGGCAGGGCTCGCCTGATTGACAACGTTGTGATCGGAACCGGCGACCAGCCGGGCTGACCCAGGAGAACCAATAGTGCACAGACAGATGCTGAAGTCGAAGGTCCACCGGGCGACGGTGACCGCCTGCGACCCGGACTACGTTGGATCGAGCACGCTCGACCCCGTGCTGATGCGCGCCGCAGAGGTGCTGCTCGACTCGCCCCTCGCCTCGGAGGCGGTCCGATGAGCGCCCATCCAGAGGAGCGCAGCGCGATAACCCTCCAGCGCCTTGCGGAGATGAAGCTCAACGCCGAGCCGATCGTGATGGTCACCGCCTACGACCATCCGTCGGCGCAGGTGGCCGAGGCGGCCGGAGTCGACATCGTGCTCGTCGGCGACTCGGCGGCGATGACCGTGCTCGGGTACGACTCCACGGTCCCGGTCGGGATGGACGAGATGGTGATGCTCGCCGCCGCGGTGCGCCGCGGCTTGCGCACGCCGTTGCTGGTCGGTGACATGCCGTTCGGCTCCTACGAGCGGTCCAACGAGGAGGCGGTCGCCAACGCGCAGCGCTTCATCAAGGAGGCGGGCTGCGATGCGGTCAAGCTCGAGCGCGGCGGCGCCTCCGTCGACCGCGCCCGCGCCATCATCCGCGCTGGTATCCCAGTCATGGGCCACGTCGGCCTAACGCCCCAAACGGCCACAGCGCTGGGCGGCTTCAAGGCCCAGGGAAAGACCGCGGGCCGAGCGGCGCAGATCGCCGAGGACGCACTGGCGCTCCAGGCGATTGGCTGTTTCTCGATTGTCTTCGAGGCGATCCCGGCGGACGTCACCTCTGCGCTGATGCCGCGAATGGACACCGCGGCCGTGATCGGCATCGGCGCCGGCCCCGAGAGCGATGGCCAGGTGCTGGTGTTCCACGACCTGCTCGGGATCTTCGGCGGTCACGCGCCGAAGTTCGTCAAGCGCTACGCGGACGTGCGCGAGGAGATGGTGCGCGGGGTGAGCGCCTACGTGGAGGAGGTCCGCTCGCGGGCGTTCCCAGCCCCGGAGCACACATACGCGATCGACGCCGAGGAGCTCGCGGCATTTCGGCGCTACCTCGACCAGGAGACGCTGGTCGACGCCGACTGGGATTGGTCCGCCACAGAAATCTAGGAATAACTCCGCCGACATCCTCGCCTCAGGCTCGGGGGTCGGCGGGCGAGTGCCTGGGCCTGACCGGCAGGCACCTTTGTGGCGACCGCGACTTCGTCGCTAGCCCGGGCGACGGCTTGCGAGCAAAGAAAGGCCTGGTAACCCAGCGAATCGCGCGGTGTAAACGGTTGTAACGATCCGTACGAACAGACGTACGGGCAGGCTTCGCAGAAAGGCGGAGGTAACGAAAATGGAGATGCTGAAGAGGCTTCAGCCCCTCGCGCTGCTGGTGATGATCATCGGCGCACTCAACTGGGGCGTCCTCGGGATCACGGATGGGGAGACCAACGTGCTCTCCGAGATCTTCGGCACCGGAACGCTGACGAACGTGATCTACGTCGTCGTCGGCGTCGCCGGCCTGGTGTGGCTCCCGCGGCTGATGGAGGCGTTCCATCTCGGCCGAGGACCGCACCCGCGCGGCGTCTAGCGTCTAGCCGAGCCGAGACTCATGCGGGCCCCCGCCAGACACCGCCGGGTGGAGGCCAGCGGGCCGGGCATTGCGCCCGGCCCGCTACGTTTCGGACGTGGCCGTTAACACGTCTGAGATCCGGCTGAAGACGCGGGGTGACAGCGACATCATCGAAGTGACCGGCCAGGTCCAGGCCGCCGTGGACGCCAGCGGAATCACCGAGGGCCAGGCAAGCGCCTTCGTGCGCGGATCGACGGCCGCTATCACCACGATGGAATTCGAGCCCGGCGGAGTCCACGACCTGCGCGCGCTGCTCGAGCGTCTGATCCCCACCCACGGCGACTACGAGCACAACAGGCTCAACCACGATACGAACTCGCATGCGCACCAGCGCGCCTCGATCGTCGGCCCATCCGAGCTCGTTCCCGTCCAGAGCGGCCGTCTCGGTCTCGGCACCTGGCAGCAGCTCGTGTTGATCGACTTCGACGACCGCCCCCGCGAGCGCACGGTCGTCGTGCAGGTGATCGACTAGCGTCGCGCCGCATAGTTAGCCCCGACTATCGGGGTCAACGTGCGATTGGCGAGTCAGGCCGTGCGCTCTACGCAGAGCGCCTCGGCCACGGCGTCTGCCGCGGGCGCGATCTCGGTATCGAGGCGGGCGAGCAGCTCCCGCCAGCCATCGTGCGCGGCGAGGGCGGCCCGGACTCGCTCGACCCCGCCCTCGAGGTCGCCCCCGTGCGCGATCCCAAGCCCTGCCCAAAAGCTCAGCTCCGGGTTGCCGGGGGCGAGCGCGGCGGCGCGCGCGTACAACTCCGCGGCCTCCGCGTGCCGTCCCTCCCCCGCCAGCTCGTCGCCCTGGTCGGCGAACCCATACGCCTCGTGCAAGCCCAGCAGCCGCCCGAGCTCGGTGAGCGGATCGGGATGGTCTTCAACACGGAGCTCGACCGAGCGCTGCCACGGCTCCCCTTCCGCGGAGACCACGAGTAACGCGGCAGACTGACGACCGCGGACGTCCCCGCCGGCTTTTTCACCAGCCTCGAGCGCTGCCACCAACCGGCGAGACAGCGGGCCGTCGGCGCCCTCGAACGCCTCGGCCATGGCCGGCCACACGTCGGGCGACGCCATCAGATTCGCCTGCGTGCTGAAGCCGTCGCCCGTCGCGTCTCCCGCGTAGGGCATGCACCCGTCACCGCTGTGGACGGCAACCGCGCCGGTGGAGTCGACAACGGCCACCTGGCGGAAGCGCGCTTGCTCGTCGGCGGCGAGCAGGCGCGCCAGGGCTCCGTCCGGCGCCTCCCTTCCCGCCAGGGCGTCGAGCAGTTGCGGGCCGTACGCCGGCTCGGCGATGGACTGGGTCGCCACGGCCCCCACGCCGGCCCGCGCCCACGAGACGATCGAGCCAACCGAGAACCAGTGCGACTGCACCGCCACGCCCAGCTCACCGGTCGCGGCGTCGCGCGCGACGATCGAGTACGTGCCGCGGCGCACGCTCACGGCCCGGCGGGCACGTCGACCTTGACCGCCTCGACGCTCCAGCCCTCGCCCTGGCGCACCAGGCGCACCTCGATGTCCTCGCCGTCGTAGATGCCGCCGCTCGCGACGGCGACCGTCGAGGCCGAGTCGCCGGAATCGTCGACCGGCTCCACCATGACACTCTTGGCGATCGGGCCTCCCTCCTGCAGCGCCTGGGCGCATCCTGAGGCGCTTCCGTATGCCGACTTGACGTACGACTCCGTGACGTGGGGCGGAACGCAGGTGTCCTCGGGGTTGGTGGTGGTGAGCACCAGCTCCACCACCTGCTCCGGAGCGGGCGCCCCGAGCTCGTCGCGCTCGCTCGGGCCGCTGGAGCCATTCTGAGCCTGTGTGTCGGAATCCTCGGCCGGGGGTGGCGCGTCTTCCAGGGACGTGATCTCGGTGACGGTCGTCTCCTCGTCGTCATCGTCGCCGCACGCAGCCAGGAGCAGGCCTCCAATCGCGAGCAGGATCAGGATCGCCTTTGACACGCGCGGCAAGCTACCCGGACTTCCGCTTGAACTCGATCTCGCGGATCACCTTGGCCGGCGCGCCCGCCGCGATCGTTCCGGCGGGGATGTCGTGGGTCACCACCGAGTTCGCACCGATCACGGCGCGGTCGCCGATCTCGACTCCGCCCGTGACGACGCAGTTCACGCCGAACCAGACGTTGTCGCCGATGCGCACCGGGCCGCGCGGGACGAACCCCTGCCAGGTGATCGGCACGTCGGGGTCGTCGTAGCGGTGATCGGCATCGCCGACGAAGCAGCCGTTGGCGAACATCACGTTGTCGCCGATCTCGATCCCCTCGTTCGCGGCCAGCATCACCCCGCGATTCAGGAAGCAACCCTGCCCGATCGCCACGCGCGCGTCGCGCGACATCGTGATCCAGCAGCCCGGCTCGAACAGGGTCCCCTCCCCCACGGTCAACCTGCCCTCGTCGAGCGCCTCGAGCAGCTCGCCCTCGACCGGGTGGCGGACGTAGAAGCCGCCGCGCGCGGCGTGCCCGTTGATCCGCCAGCGCCGCCGCAGGGTGCGGTTGCGCTCGTACCAGCGCCGCTTCAGCCACCAGAGTCGCCATCCCGTCGGGTCGGCCACCGCGGAAGCTTCCCACGCGGGTAGATTCCCCGGCGCAAACCTCAAGATCGGGGGACCGGCATGGGAATGTTCGAGATGAGCGCCGAAACGGCGGCTGCGTTCGGCGCGAAGCTGCGCCAGGACGCAGAGGCGAAGCTGAGCGAACCGGTCTCGGCCGTGGCCGCCTTCCGGCGGGGCGGCGCGAGCACGCGAATGGCGATCTCCAAGAGCGGGATCGGCGCCCTCGCCTACGGCGCCTCGTCCCTGTTCAGCAAGAAACAGGCGGGCGGGCTGCCCGACAAAGTGATGCTGGCCCTGACGCCCACGAAGCTCCACGCCTTCAAGCTCAAGATCCGCGGCCGCGACTGGGCCGCGGGCGAAGAGGTCGGGGCGTGGGACCGCGCCGGCCTCAGTGCGAGCACGACGCAGAAGATGAACGTCACGATGCTGAACCTCGAGACGCCCGATGGGCTGAGCGCGAGCCTCGCGCCGATCGGGGTGAAGGACGACCCGATCGGCCGGGAGTTCATCCAGGCGATCCAGGGGTCATGACCGAGAAGCTCAAGATCACGGTCCAAGGAGCCGGTGACTTCCGCGAGTCGCTCGCGACCGGCTGGGGGCTCGCCGACGTGGAGGCGGCGTGCCTCGTCCGCCAGGGGCATTCTCCGTCGATGGCGTCGGCGATGATCGGCGTCGGCGTCCTGAAGCTCCTCGCGCCGAAGAAGGCGAAGGAGCTGCCGCGCAAGTTCGTCCTCGCCGCGACCCCGGACCGTGTGCTCGCCTTCGGCGCGGACTCCCATAGTCGGGGCGAGAGCCCCCACAGCGTCATGCACGTGACGATCCACCCCGGCGAGCTCGCAAGCTGGTCGCGCGGGGAGGTCTCGATGCGTGCGGACGACGCCGGGGTGAATCAGAACGCAACGCTGGTGCTCGCGGGCAACGAGGTCCCCTGCACCGTCCCGGACGGCGACGCCGAGGACGCGCTCAGGGAACTGATCCGAGTCCTCGGCGGGACGACCTAGGCTCAGGCGGCGACCGCCTCTCGGCGCCGCGTTCTGCGGCGAACCGTCGGCGCCTCGGGCTCGACGAGCTCGGCGAGGAACCTGCCCGT
>DATAFO010000034.1:0-1601 GCA_036257465.1 Solirubrobacterales bacterium
CTGCGGCGTGGGCGTGACAGGTGTCGAAGCAGAAGCCCAGCGGCACCGGACCGTCGTAGGCCGAGACGGCCTCCCACAGCATCGCCAGGGCGTCGAACCGCCGCGCGACCGCGTTGTCGCCGCCGGCGGTGTTCTCGAGCAGCACCGGGACCTCGGACTCGAGCATCTCCAGCGTGCGCGGCCAACGCCCGACTCCTTCTGAGATCCCGTCTTCGGCGTGGCCGGGGTGCACGATCACGGCCTCCGCCCCGATCTCCGCGGCGGCGTCGCAGGTCTGCTGGAGGATCTTGCGCGAGCCGTAGCGGATGTTGTTGCGCGGTGAGCAGACGTTGATCAGGTAGGGGGCGTGGACGTAGACCCCGACATCGCTTTCGCGAAGCTCGGCGGCGTCGCGACGCTGCGGTGGCTTCTTCCACGACTGCGGGCTGGAGAGGAAGATCTGCACGCAGTCGGCGCCGAGCTCCTCGGCGGTCTCGAGAGGCTTGCGGCCCGAGATGTGGGCGCCCAAGGGCACAGGCGAAGCGCTCATGCGGCGAGCATATGAGTCCAGCACAAGGAAGGAGCCTCCCTACACTGGCCGGAATGCCCACGAGAGTCCTGATTTTGGGTGCCACCGGCTCGATCGGAGAGCAGGCGCTGGACGTGATCGGGCGCTCGCAGGCGCTCGAGGTCGCGGGTCTGTCGGCCGGGCGGAATTGGGAGCGCCTGGTCGCGCAGGCGCGCGCAACCGGCGTCAGCGCCGTGGCGCTTTCGGAGCCAGCCGCCGCGGAGAGCGCGGCCGGCCAGCTGAAGGCCGGCACGGTGCTGTCGGCCGATGCCGGGGTGCGCGAGCTGATCGCCGCCTCCGAGCCCGACCTGGTCCTGAACGCGATCGTGGGCACGGCCGGGCTGGGTCCAACGATCGTCGCGCTCACCGAAGGCATCGACGTCGCCCTGGCCAACAAGGAGAGCCTGGTCGTCGGCGGCGAGCTCGTGACGGCCCTGGCGGAGGCAACCGGGGCCCGGATCGTCCCAGTGGACTCCGAGCATTCGGCACTGCACCAGCTCTTGGCCGGCGCCGCTCCGGGCACCGTCGATCGGCTTGTCCTGACCGCGTCGGGAGGGCCGTTTCGGGGTCGCACCGACCTCGAAGGAATCACCCCCTCCGACGCGCTCGCCCACCCGACCTGGGAGATGGGGGGGAGGATCACCGTCGACTCGGCGACGCTGATCAACAAGGGGTTCGAGGTCATCGAGGCGCATCACCTGTTCGGGGTGCCCTACGAGCGCATCGAGGTAGTGGTCCACCCACAGTCGATCGTGCACGCCCTCGTGAACCTCAACGACGGGGCCTCGCTCGCGCACCTTGGCCATCCCGACATGCGGGTTCCGATCTCCTACGCCCTCCACGGCGGTCAGCGCGAGGACGTACCGGTACCCGAGCTCGACCTCACAGCGGTGGGCGAGCTCAGCTTCGAGAGCCCCGACACCGACACGTTCCCGTGCTTCCGCCTGGCCCGCGAGGCGGGGTCGGCCGGAGGCACCGCGCCGTGCGTGCTTAACGCTGCGGACGAGATCGCGGTGGCCGCGTTTCTGGACGGCCAGATCCCGTTCACGGCCAT
>DATAFO010000036.1:0-85513 GCA_036257465.1 Solirubrobacterales bacterium
GGGCGACCACGTCGGGGCGGTGTCCTACCTCGCCCCGGTCGTGGTCTACGAGGTCGGCCAGGAGATGCCCGCGCGGCGGCCGGACGAGGTGCTGGCCATGTGGAAGCGCTGGGAGGCCGAGTGGGAGCGAATCGAGCTGACTCCCGAGGAGTACATCGACGCCGGCGACCAGGTCGTGCTGGCGGTCCGGTACTCGGGCCGCGGCCGGGCGAGCGGGATCGAGTTCGAAGACCGGTTGTTCGAGGTCTACGCCCTTCGCGATGGCAAGGTCGCTCGCAAACGTGATGTCAAGACGCGCTCCGAGGCCCTCGAAGCCGCCGGGCTGCGGGAGTAGCGACCTCACTCGATCTCGCAGCGCTCGACTCTGACCGGGGCAGTCGATACCGACTTGCGCGCGGGCGTCTCGTCGAACAGTCCGGCTCGCCTCATCGCGTCTATTCGCCTCCACGGGCCGAGGATCTCGTCCAACTCGGCAAGCGCGGAAGGATGAGCCGCCGACTTCCAGCCCACACCCTCGTGGCGGAGTTGGCTGGGCTCGTAGTGACGGAGATCTCGAAGAGGTCAACCGAGCGCAACTCGCGCACCCCGTCATCTGCTCGGCGGCGATAACCGAAGTTCGCTTCGGCTTGTTCTTCTTCGACGTTTGAGGGCAGCTGCGCCCGCTTCTCGCGATCGCCATGGTCGCGGTCGTCGGACTCCGCGTCGCGGTCGTACTCGTCGCGGACGACGACGCCAGCCGGCACACGCTCAGCAACGCCTGTCAGCGCCGCTACCGAGCGGACCGACGGTCGCGCTACATCCACTCGCCCGGCCAGCGCTACTGCGGGCGAAGGGCTGCGCGCCAGCGTCCCCCACTAGCCGGAAGCTCCGGCGCACGATGCGAGTCGAGGGTCCGCCACGGGCGGGCCCTCGGCTTCAGCGGGGACCGGTGTCCTCACTCCACGGCCGCCGGACGCTACCCAGCGCGCCGACCTCAGGCTGTCGCGATATCTGCTCGCAGCCGGGTGCCCACCGTAGGAGGCAAGTACGTCGCCTTGGGGGTGGTAGTCGCTTGCGCCGAGCGCCTCGGCTGCGCGGACCGGTTCGCGAACCTCGAGGCGTTGATCGAGGCCAACGGCGCGATTCGCCAGCGGCGCGCCGGTCGGGATGGCGGCGCGCGGGCGGTCACGCGCTGCCTTCGTGATCGCTTTCTTGCAAGCTGATATCCGCGAACGATCGGCCCCCGCTCCGTAGGTACGACCGTTCGGTGCCGAGGCGGACCCATCGGACGAAATTGCGGCTCTTGACGGAGTCGAGTCGCAGCGACCGGTTGGGGCCTCGCAGCCGGGGTAGTAGCGCACACCAGGTGCCGGAGGCATTCCGGCCCGCGACCCAGGGTAAGGAGACCGGCGATGGCGCAGACAAAGACGAGCGGCTCGCGCTCTTCGAGTTCGTCGAGCCGCAGCCGCAGCAGTTCAACTAGCAAGCGCTCCAACGGCAGCCCTTCGAACGCCTCGAGCAAGCGTTCGACGGGCTCCTCCAGTAAGCGCGGGAGCGCCACCAAGTCCAGCGGCTCGAAGAGAGCCTCGAACGCCAGGAGCAGCGCTAACGGGAAGAGCAGCGCGAAACGGACTTCCAGCACGCCCAAGTCCTCCGGCTCCAGCCGGCAAAACGGCAAGTCGACGATCGGAACCGTGGCCGAGAAGGCCAAGGGCCCGGCGCTTGCCGGGGGCGCCGCTCTCATCGGCCTCGCCGGCGGAATGGCGCTCAACCGAAACAAAAAGCGCGGCATCCTCGATCGGGTTCCGAAGCCGAGCGTGACGAAGCCGCACGTAAGCATGCCGAGCATGCCGAAGGTCAGCCGACCCCACATCAAGGCCGACGACGCCCTCAAGCGGCTCGGCGAGGCCGCAGGCACGGTCGCGCAGCGCAGTCGCCAGCTCGGCGACGTGGCGACCGAGGTGCAAAAGGCAAGCGACGCGATCAACAACGGAAAGCGCTGAGCGACTCGAAATGGCCGACGACAACACCATCAAGCGGCGCAAGCGAAACGAGGAGCGGCGGAAGAAGCATTCGAAGCTCTCGAAGAAGCCGAGCAGCGACGACCGCACCGACGACTACAAGGATTACGCGATCGTCGACCCGAAGAAGATCGAGCCGGGGCCCGACGTGCTCGTCGACGTCCCGGTGGCCAAGATCGACAACCTCGAGGTCGAGGTCGACGACCTGCAGGTCCAGGTCGCGGTGCAGGCCAGGGTTCGCAAGCTCCTCGACCTGAGCGTGGGGGCTTCGGCGGAGCTCGGCAAGGTCGAGCTGCAGATCGAGGGCGTCGAGGCGCAGGCGCTGTTGAAGGCTCGGCTCGAGAACGTGCAGGTGCTGCTCGACCGAGTGGCGCTGACGCTCGATCGAAATCCCGAGCTGCTCGCGGGAATCGGCAGAGGGGTCGAGGACGTGGGCGCTGGCACGGGCGAGCTGTTCGGCTCGGCTGGGGACGCGGTGGAGGACGTCGGCGAAGGCGCCGAAATGGCGCTTCCGCAGATCGGGCAGGGGGTGAACCAGGCGTTCCAGGATGTCGGCCAGGGCGCCGCCCAGGGTGTGGGCGGGCTCGGTCAGGGGGCCGGCCAGGGCGTCGCGCAGGCCGGCCAGGGCGTCGGTCAGGGCGTCGGGCAGGCCGGCCAGGGCGTCGGTCAGGGGCTCGGCAACCTCGCCGGGCAGGGCCAACAGGCGCAACAGGGCCAACAGGCGCAGGAGGGCCAACAGGCGCAGCAGGGCCAGCCGGCAAAGCAGGGATCCAACGGCGGCAACCAACAACAGGGCGGCGGCTGAGGAGAGGCAGTGGCACAGAAGTCAAACAAGAGCAAGTCGTCGAGCTCGCGCTCGCGATCCAACAGCGGAGGCTCGTCGACGAAGACGCAGCGGCGACGAAGCACGAACTCGAAGAGCTCCTCCGCGACGAAGAACTCGAGGAGCAACGGCCGCTCGGCGTCCGAGAAGGTCGAGAAGTACCGCTTCGCCCAGAACGTCATGGGCGACATGAGCGCGGCCGAGCGCGAATACCGCGAGTACGTCTCCTCCGACGACGGCATGAGCGAGCCCGACCTGCTGCTCAGCGTCCCGGTCGTCAAGGTCGACCGCATCCACCTCGAGCTCGATTCGCTCGACGCGGCTGTTGCCCTGAAGGCCAAGGTCCTCGACCTGGTCGGTCTCACGGTCGGCGTGGACGTGCACCTGGGCAAGCTCCGACTGGACATCGAAGGCGTGGAGGCGCAAGCGCTCGCGAAGGTCCGCCTCGACCGGGTCGCGGCAGTCGTCGACAGGGTCCTGACCGCGATCGACCGCAATCCGGAACTGGTCGAGAACCTCGGCGCGGCGGTTGAGCACATCGGCTCCGGCGCCGGCGAGACGCTCGACGAGTCGGGCGAGGGAGTCGAGCACGTCGGCGAGGGGGCGAAGGGAGCCGTCGGTGAGATCGGCGAGGGCGCGGGCCAGGCGGTCGAGGGTGTCGGCCAAGGCGCCGGCGAGGCCGTCGGTCAGATCGGCCAGGGCGCGGGCCAGGCGGTCGAGGGCGTCGGCCAAGGCGCCGGGCAGGCCGCGGAAGGTGTCGGCCAGGGCGCCGGCGAGGCGGTCGAGGGCGCCGGCCAGGGCGCCGGCCAGGCCGTTGGGAATCTCGATCAGACTGTTGGCAACCTCGGGCAGGCTGCGGGGCAGGTGGGCGAGGGCGCCGGCCAGGCGGTCGGCGGGCTCGGCGAGGGAGTCGGCGACGCGGCGGGCCAGGCGGTCGGCGGCGTCGGTGACGCGGCGGGCCAGGCCGCGGGGAGCGCCGGCCAGGCCGCGGGCGGCCTCGCCGGCGGGCTGCTCTCCGGTGGCGAGGGAGACTCCGGAGCCGGCGGCGACTCGAGCAGCAACGGAGGCGGGAGCGGGCTCGAGGGAGTGACCGCGCCGCAGCTGGCGAAGGAAGCGGTGAAGGCGGCCGCCAAGCAGCTGGGCGCCGTCGCCTCCGACGAGGCCAAGGACCTGAGCATCGCCGCCACCAGGAAGGTGATGGAGCTCGGGGACAAGCGGCGCGAGAAGCGCGCCGACAAGCATCATGCGACCGCGGCGGCGATGCGCGAGGCCGGGGACGCCGGGCTCGACATCGAGGAGATCGAGGGCACGGGCGCGGACGGGCGCGTCACCCTCCGCGACGTCCAGAAGGCGCTCACGGAATGAACGACGAGAACGACGCGCAGCGGTCGGCGCCTCCGCCCGCCGACATCGAGGTCGGCGCCGTGGCGAAGGCGAAGAAGCTTCGCTTCGAGACCGAGCCCGAGACCAAGCTCGAGTTCCCCGGCTCGGCGCCCAGCTCGGGCTCCCGCACCGAGCGCAAAAACCTTCCCGACGAGGTCGAGCCGGGCGTCACCTACCGCGACGTCGAGGTGCGCTGGCTAGCGTGCGCCGACGTGGAAGCGCGCGTGCTCGTGGACGAGGACGGCAATCCGCTCACCCACGAGGAAGGCCGCCCGGTCCGAGAGGACGAGAGCTGATGAGCGTCAAGGACAAGGCCCAGGGAGTGCTTGGCGGCGCTGTCGTCGAGCGCTTGGGCGGCGAGCGACCCGGACCGCTACGCGCCGTCGCCGGCGCCGCGGTCGCGGGCGGCGTCACGGGCGTGGTCGTCTATCGATTGCTGCGCCGTGGGGGCGCAGAAGAGAGCTGAGGCGCCGTCCAAGCGGCGCTGTGAACGTGAGATCCAGGAGGAGCGAGAGATGGCAGGCACAGATATCGAGAAGGTGACCAGGGGTGCCAAGAAGGCGGCCAAGCGGGTGACCGACGGAGACGGGCCGCTGAAGAGCCCTGTCGGCCTGGCCGTTGCCGGGGCGGCCGTCGCGGCGATCCCGTTGGCAGCCGAAAAGCTCGCGAAGGTGGCGGGTCCAAAGGTCTCGGAGAAGGCGAACCAGGTCACCGACAAGGCCAAGTCCGAGCTCAGGGACACGGCCAAGGACGCATTGCCAGACTCCCCGAGTGAGCTCCTGGGCGGCGGGCCGCTGAAGCGGATGTTCGGCGGCGGGGGTGACTCCGACGACGACAGCGACGACAGCGGCCGGGCCGCGCCCGGATTCGGCAGTGGGCGGCGGATGCCGATCCAGCAGTCGATCGACGTCGCCGTCCCGCTCAAGGACGCGTACAACCACTGGACCCAGTTCGAGGACTGGCCCGAGTTCATGCACCGGATCGAAAGTGCCGAGCAAGTCGACGACGCGACGGTCTCGTTCCAGGCGAAGATCTGGGGCATCACCAAGCGCTTCGAGGCGGACATCGTCGAGCAGCGCCCCGACGAGCGGATCGAGTGGAACGTCACCGAGGGCTACGCGCACACCGGCGTCGTCACCTTCCATCCGCTTTCGGAGAACCTCACCCGGATCGACACCTCGCTCGACATTCAGCCGTCGAACCTGATCGACAAGGCGAGTCGCGGCATGCGCTTCGCAAAGCGTGCCGTGCGCGGTGATCTGCACCGGTTCAAGGCATACGTCGAACTCGACAAGGACGACAAGGACGGCTGGCGCGGAACGATCGAGGACGGCAAGGTGAAGAGGAAGACCGAGCGCAAGAGCAGCCGCTCGAGTTCCGACGGCCGGTCCCGTCGCTCGTCCGGGCGCGGCTCAAATGGGTCAGGCCCGCGGTCTCGGACCTCACGCAAATCGGGCTCACGCGGCTGATCGAGGCACACCGGGAAGCTGCTCGGCTGGGGGCCGAAAGGTGGGTGTGCCAGCCTGCGCATCGCGCATCGCTGCTCGTACCCCACTTGATGGGGGATCACGGCTCGGCAGCGTGCCCCGGCTAGGCGAGGGCGGGCTCGTCGCTGATCGGATCGCCGAGCAGGATGCCGCCCGAAGTGATCTCGAACTCTCGGATCTCGGGGTCGTGCGCGCTCGCGCGCGACTTGACGACGGTCACCGTGCGGTGGAGGCGTGAATCGGCCCGCAGGTACTGCAGCAGGATGACGTTGTCGGAGAGATGCGAGATCCCGTACTCGGCCAGGCGGTCAACGTGGAATAGGTCGGGCACCTCGCTGGTCATGATCGGGCTTATCCCCGCGCGCGAAAGGCGTTGCGTGAGCGAGTAGATGAACTCGCGAAAGCGCACTGGATCAGGGGCCGCATAGTGAAGGTCGCTCAGGCTGTCGATCACCACGCGCCTCGCCCCGACGGCCTCGACGAGGTCAAGCAGCTCGTAGACCCACTCGTCGATGTAGACATCATTGGGAGATCTGTACATCACGGCGACCCGCTCGTCGTCCAGCGACCACCCGAAACCGGCGGCCATCCGCTGCAGCTGGCTCGGGTTCTCTTGCAGGGTTGCGATCACACCAGGCTGGCCGCTCGTGGCGCCGCTGAAGATGAAGTGGAGTCCCATCAACGTCTTTCCTGCACCCGAGGGCCCGGCCACCAGGGTCGAGCTACCTCCCGTGTAGCCTTCGGCGAGCATCGTGTCGAGCGGTGGGATTCCGGACGAGATCCGGTCCTCGCTGAGTCGATAATCCTCGTCCCTGAGGGGATCGGCGAGCCGGGGGAAAACCGTAATGCCATCGCTTGAGAGGCGGTACCCGTGACGTCCGGAGCGGAACTCGCTCCCACGTAGCTTGACCACCTGAATCAGGCGCAGTGTGCGCTCGTTCACAAGCTGCGCCCCGAGCGCAATGATCCCGTCCGCCACGGCGGCCTCGGGTGCCGCGCGCGTCTCTTCGTCGCTGTATTCGCCGATCCAAAATGAAGTCACTGGGAATGCCGTAAGCAGCGCGGCTAGGTCGTGCAAGAAGCGTCGGAAGGACTGCGCGTCTTCCGCGAAAGCGGCCAAGGCCTTGAAGCTGTCGATCGCGATGATCCCCGGACGCCGCTTGGTGAGGAGCGCGCCGATCCGCTCCGTTACAGCGGTGAGCCCCGTCTCGCTGCCCACCATGTCGAGCTCCTCGTAGTAAACGGACCGGCCGATTGCTTGACGATCGAAGAAGCTGAGGGTCTGACCGTAGCGAAGCATCTTCTCAAACGGCTCGGAGGCCGTGGAGAAGTAGATCGCGGGGCGCTCCTCCGTCGCGCCCGCGAAGACGAACTGCTGGGACAGCATGGTCTTCCCTGAGCCGGGCAGCCCGATGACTAGATTGATTCCGTTCATCGGCAGGCCCCCACCGAGGATCGTGTCGAGCCCCCCGTCGCCGCTCTTGAGACGCTCGTTCACTGCTGACCCTGATGGGCGCGACGACCGACCAGCGCACTGGTCCCGATCAGATCCTTGACCGTTGAGACGAGCTCGAGCGGGTCAAATGGTTTCTGCAGAAAGGCGTCAGCGCCCGCAGCCAGCGCCTCGTCTCGGACCTCCAGGACGGAGATGGCAAGCACCGCTCCGCCCTCGTGCCGCTTCAAGCGCCTGCACAGCTCGGTGCCCAGACCTCCGGAGATCATCAGCTCAACTATCGCGAGCTGCGGCCGGCTCTCGAGCCAGCGCTGCTCCGCCTCTTCTACAGCGAGTGCCAATTGAACTTCATAGCCCTCGGTGCGCAGGAAGAACTGCACTAGCTCGGCGGCCGCAGCATCGCGTGCCGCGAGCAGGACGAGCAGCCGCGAACGAGCGTTCGAAACGTCGTTCAGCAACGGCTGGCGATCCTGCCTCCGGTCCGAGAGCAGCCGGTGGGCGTCGGCCGCCGAGAGCCCGCGTGCAACCTGCGTCGCGATGAACCGGAGCTGCTCGACCTGATCGCGCGAGTACAGCCGGTGCCCGCCGGGGCTCCGCTCTGGGACGATCGTCGCGTAGCGCCCCTCCCAGTTACGGATCGTTGCGGCCGGAATTTCCGTCATGCGAGCAACCGCACCGATGCTGTAGACCCCGCGGCTCGCACCGACTTCATCAGCCACCGTCCCGTGATGCTAGCCCATATGGGCCTCCTGGCATCTCTGACGATAAACTGACGAGAATCGGCCGGTGGCCACGCCCGACGCAAAGCTCTCACACCGACCATATTCGTCAGCACTTCATCATAACCTGCTAGAGTTGCCAGCAGCAGGAGGTGCCGTACTCGATTGGCCAGCTTCAGGGAAAGGAGTCCCGCTCATGGTTCCCTCCGGGACGGCGGTTGATGGTCGCCAAACCCGTCGCAACGCGAGCAGTGGAAAGGCCCCCGGGCGCAAGCCCGAGCGCGGTCGACGACGCGTTCACCCGCAGCAGCGCGCAAGAGAGCACCTGCTGCTGCGCCGCTATGCCGAGTCCGGAGACGTCGCGGTTCGCGAGGAGCTCCTGGAGCGGTTCATGCCGCTGGCTCGATCGCTGGCGCTGCGCTACCGCGGCGGCCGCGAGCCCCTCGACGATCTCCTGCAGGTGGCCAACCTCGGGCTGGTCAAGGCGATCGACGGGTTCGACCCCGCACGCAAGAAGCCATTCACCGCCTACGCGGTCCCGACCATCCTGGGCGAGCTCCGCCGCCACTTCCGGGACCACGTCTGGCCGGTCCACCTTCCCCGCAGCCTCCAGGAGCGAACCCTCGACGTCGATGAGGCCATCACCCGGCTCACCGAGCAGTTCGGACGCTTTCCGACGGTCGCCCAGATCGCCGAGCGGCTCGACGCCGAGCAGGAGGACGTGCTCGACGCGATGCGAGCTGACGAGGCGAGGCGCACGCTCTCGCTCGACGCTCCGCGGCGTCGGGACGAGGACGATTCGGTTCCTGCCGTGGAGACAGTCGAGTCGGAGGAGCGCGGCTACGACACGGTCGAGGCGACCCTCGCGGCTCAAGCGGCGGGCCTCACCGAGTGCGAGTGGCACGTGCTGCGCCTGCGCTTCGTCGAGAACCTGAACCAATACGAGATCGGCGAGGAGATCGGGGTCTCGCAGATGCAGGTGTCGCGGATCATTCGCGGTGTGCTCCGAAAGCTTCTCGGCGCGGTTCGAGGAGACAACGGTTGTGGACCCGCTTCCGCCTCACGCCAAGGAAGGGCGGCTGGCGCACTAACTGGAACGACCGCCGCAAGGCCGACGCGGCCTAGATTGACCTACGGTGGCAAAGAACGAGGCGATTTTCCGGGTCATCAACCAGCGAATGGCCAGGTGGGAAGAGCTGCACGCTGACGAGGACCTCGAGTTGTACGTAGAGGGCGTCGGACCGCGCCAGCGTTCCTAAAAGCTCGCGGCCACTCTCCCGCCGGGCGGGCATCCGGGAGACCGCCTGGTAGAGGACAGCAAGCGACGCTTCAGGTCGGCGAAGTTCGAGTCGACGCCCCGCTTCACGGCGCGCGAGGCTAGGGGCCGAGCGCCAGGACCTGAGATCGTTCTCCGCCCGACCGACTCTGGCCGGGATCGTGACCGCCCTACTCCGACAGCCCGACGGCTTCGAGGGCCTCCCTCAGCGGTCCGAACTGCCGCCACTCCACGATCTTTCCGTCGCGGAGCTTGAAGACGTGAGCGAAGTTCTCCTCCACTCGCACGCCGCTCTGCTAAGCGATGCCGACTCTCGAACGTCCACGATGACGTACTCCCCCGCATCGATGAACTGCTCGGCCTCCACGGTGTAGTCGTCCCAGCCGGAATACCAGTGGACGAGATAGTCCATCAACTCGTCCAGCCTTCGAGCAACTCTTAACCCCGGGCTCCTCGGGTCGCGGGTAGATCTTGAGGTCGGGGGTTGCAGCCGCAAACCAGCCCTCGAGGTCGTTGTCAGCAAAGGCTTGAAAGCCGCGCCGCACGATCTCGACGTTCTCTTGGAACATCAGCTACTCCGACAGCCCGGCGGAGGCGAGGGCCTGCTCGCGGTTGGCGTACGCCTTGAACCGCACCACAAGCTCGTCGCGGATCGTGAATTCGTGGGCGGCTCGGATCTCGACTGGCGCACCGCTTTGGTGCCCGGTGGCCGACACTCGCACGAAGACGAGCACCCGCTCGTCATCCACGTCGAAGAACCGCTCCGGCTCGAAGTGGATCGGGGACCCGCTCCAAGGCCCGCGATCGCGAAAGCGGCGGAACTCCTCGACGCCCCTCACCAGCGGCCGGTCGGGGAAAACCTCGGTGAGGTCAAACTCCGCATCCTGCGCGATCCTGCCGGATGCTCCGGCCGACAACCCGCTCGGGTCCGCGTAGACGCCGCGCACCAGCTCGACGTTCTCCTCCGACATCGCCCGCTCAGTATCCCGCCACGGCGACTAGGGCCGGTGTTTCCGGCTTCCAGGCAGCTTCCTGCCGAAGCAACTGCCCGAACGTGAACCTCGGTGGTCCCGCTCGGAGGCCGCTCGCGCTCTGGCTGCGGCTCGACGCCCGGGGGTGAGTTGCAGCCGCCGCTCCTGGGGTCGTCGGAAAGCCACTCGATCACCCCCTCCCTCTCGGACTTTTGCCCGCACCAGGGGGCACCGGGCGTAGCCGCGGTAGGAGGGCGAGACTTCGCTTGTAACGCCACGCACCCGGCATTTCGAATCCCGGTAGCGGTGCCTCAGGATCCGGGTTCGAGCGGATTGCTCGCTTGCACCTTGCCGGCGCGCGACGGCCGCTTCGGTCTCACCGATCTGCTGCTGGCCACCGATCGCCGAGGATGATCACGGACTGACCTCCGGCGGCGTGCCGGCGGCCCCGCCGCACCCGATCGTGACTCCGACGCCGGCCTCCTCGCACGGGTTGGTCACGGAGGCCGGCAGCGGGCGGGCCGTGAACGCCGGCCGCTCGGCCGTCGCGGCCACAACCGCAGGGGCCGGTTCGCCGACACCCGCTGGTACCGGTTCGACGACAGGTTCAGGCACCGGCTCGGGAGCGAGCGCTGGAATCCGTGCCCGCAGGGCGGTGAACGCGATCACGATCGCGACGATTACCAGCCCGGCGCCGATGAGGTAGGCGAGGTGGTAGCCGGAGTTGAGCGCCTCGGCTGCCGGCTCGCCGTCGGCGACCAAGCTCTCGGTGCGGTCGGTCGCAAATGTGGCGAGGATGGCGAGGCCGATCGCGCCTCCCACCTGGACGCTGGTGTTGACCAGCCCTGAGGCCAGTCCGGCATCGCTCTCGGTGGCGCCCGACATCGCGAGCGTCATCAGCGATGGAAAGCCGAGCCCGGTACCGAGGCCGAGCAGGATCATCGAGGGCAGCAGGTCCACCACGTAGTTCGCGTCGATGGGCGTCCGCGCCAGCCAGAGCAGCCCGGCGGCGATGAAGACCATCGCCGGTATTAGCGTCGCCTCCGGCCCGTACTTCAGGTTGAGCTCCCCGGTGAACCGGAAGGACATCGTCCCCATGACGATCGTCAGCGGCAGGTACGCGAGTCCGACCTGCAGCGCGTCGTAGCCCAGGATCTGCTGCATGTAGAGGGCGCCGAGGAAGAACATTCCGAACAGCCCGACCACCATGAGGGCCTGGACCAGGTTCGCGCCGGAGACCTGCCGCGAGCGAAACAGGCGCAGCGGCATCAGCGGATTCGCCACCCGCGCCTGGCGGGCGACGAAGGCGATCAGCAAGCCGATCGAGATCGCGCCCAAGAGCAGCGTCTGGCCCGACCCCCAGCCCTCCTCGGCGACGCCCAGAATCGTGTAGACGAAGAGCATCAGGCCGCCGGTGAGCAGCACGGCGCCCGGGAGGTCGGCGCCCGCAGCGAGGCCGAGCCCCTCGCGGTCATCGACCAACCTGATCGCCGCCAGCGCGGTCGCAACGCCGATCGGGATGTTCACGAAGAAGATCCAGTGCCAGTTGATGGTCTCCGTCAGCACGCCTCCGAGCAGCAGCCCGATCGAGCCGCCGGCAACGGCGACGAAGGTGTAGGCGCCGATCGCCTTTGCCTGCTCCCGCGGCTCCGGGAACATCGTCACGATCATCCCCAGGATGACCGCGGAGGTCAGCGCACCGCCGACGCCCTGTACGAACCGCGCGCCGATCAGCACGCCCTGGCTCTGAGCGAGCGCGCACAGCAGCGACGCGCCCGTGAATACCCCGAGGCCGATGAGGAAGATGCGCCGCTGGCCGATCAGGTCGCCGATCCGACCGGACAACAGCAGCAGGCCGCCGAACGCGATCAGGTACGCGTTGACCACCCAGGCGAGGTCGTTCTGCGAGAAGCCGAGGTCGTCCTGAATCGTGGGCAGCGCGACGTTGACGATCGTCGCGTCGAGGACGATCATCAGCATCCCGACGCAGAGCACGTAGAGCGCCAGCCAGCGCCGCCGTTCCTCCGCCGGCGTCACGACCAACTCCGCCGCCGCTACCTCCGCCACTTCGTGGATCGTAACGAGCGGGCCGTCGACCTCCATTAGGAGTGCTAATCGCGCTATCGCGGGGCGTGAACCGGACCGGCGCCGGTGTCCGCGATGGGGCGCGCCGCCGGGCGTTCGCCATGATCCAGGCGGGCCACACGATGAAGGCGATCGCAATGGACAGGTACGGCTCACCCGACGTCCTGGAGCTCAAGGACCTCGACGAGCCGGTCGTCAAGAACGATCAGGCTCTGGTGCGAGTTCGCGCCACCTCCGTCAACGCCGCGGACTGGCACTTCATGAGAGGCGAACCATCGATCGCGCGCCTGGACTTCGGGATGCGCAAGCCGAAGCACAGGGTCCTGGGCTGCGATCTTGCAGGGCAGGTCGAAGCCGTTGGCAGCAACGTCACCACGCTCCAACCGGGCGATGACGTTTTCGGAAGCCCATTTGGACGCGGTCTTGGCGCCTTTGCCGAACGCGCTTCTGTGTCGGCTGACCTCCTGGAACCGAAGCCGGCCAACCTGACGTTCGAGCAAGCGGCGGCAGTCCCCCTGGCGGCGCTGACGGCCCTGCAGGGCCTCCGCGATCACGGGCGGATTGAGCCTGGTCAGAGGGTCCTGATCATCGGTGCGTCGGGAGGCGTCGGCACGTTCGCCGTGCAGATCGCCAAGTCCTTCGGCGCCGAGGTCACCGGCGTGTGCAGCACCAAGAACCTGAGCATGGTCCACTCGCTCGGCGCTGACCACGTCAGCGACTACACGAAGGAGGACTTCACACAGGACCACGGGCGCTACGACCTCATCTTTCAACTGGGCGGGACCCAATCACCGTTGGATTGCAGGCGCGCCCTGACCGCCACGGGGACCCTCATTCTCAGCAGCGGCGATTCGGAGGGCCGTGTGATCGGGCCTCTGGGCCGCGTCGTCAAGGCTCTCCTGCTCTCACCGTTCGTCAGCCAGCGACTCGTCAGCTTCACTAGGAAGCCCAACAAGGAGGACCTGCGCGTCCTGAAGGAGCTCGTCGAGGCCGGGACCGTGAGCCCCGTGCTCGACAGGACGTACCCGCTGGCCGAGGTCCCAGACGCCATCAGGTACCTGGAGGAAGGCCGCGCTCGGGGAAAGGTCGTCGTCACGGTGGAGGGGTGAGTCGCCGCCCGCCCGGGAACGCGGCCGCCCCTCGCGAAGCCGCACAACGCGGGCCGTCTTCTCCCCACGGATACTTGGGGACTGGATGCCGGAGGAGAGTTTGGAGATCGTGCGCGGGATCTACTGCCGCACCCTGCTGCTTGACCCCGACCTGCTAATCGCGCTTGCGGAGTTTGCCACGCCCGAGACGGAGTTCGACTTCAGCGACGCCTACCCCGACGGCCCGACCGTGAGAGGTGTCGACGGAGTGCGTCGGGTTGCCGCGAAGTGGCCCTGGGAGGCCCTGAAGTTCGAGCCCGAACGCTTCTTTGACGTCAACGGAGAACGGATCCTCGTGTTCGTTCATGCGACCGCCACCGGGGTTGGAAGCGGGATCCCGGTGGAGCGTCGGACGGCCCACGAGTGCACGTTCAGCGGCGGCCGGCTAGTGCGCTTCAAGGTCTATTCCGACCGAAACGACGCTCTGAAGGCCGCCGGATTGTGAAAGGGTCGTGCGGACTAGCGCGACCCCGCACTTGAAACCGGCCACCGGAGCTCTGCTCATCGAAATCCATGACCACCCATAGCTTCGGCGACCTGATCGAGCCGGGGATTGCAGATCGCATCGAAGCCCTCGTCCAGGAGGAGCAGGGGCTCCTTGAACACGAGCCGGGGGAAGGCCTTCGACCTGAGCAGCGTGCCCGCCTCCACGAGATCCGGATCGAGTTGGACGACTACTGGGATCTCCTGCGCCGGCAGAGGGCCGGCCACTTAGAGCGACTGAGCGATTCCGTCGTACCCGACCCCCCGAATGAGCTTGACGGTCCAGAGCCGGAGCCCCTTCATCTCGAGCACGGCGTGCGCGAGGACAAGCCGGCACCGGATCCCGGGATCAACCCGAAGATCCCGTAGCCTCGCGGGCTGGAGGCTTGGCTGCTGTGGCGCCGCCAGGCAAATCGCGCCGCGGAAGCTTTTCGAGCGATCGCCACGCCTCGTCCGCCGTGCGGCCATTGACCAGCTCGGTCGCGAGGCCCTCGCTGATCCTGGTCGCGGTGCCGAACCGCATGTCCACCTCGACCCCGCTGTCGACACCCGTGGCCCGGAACCTGATCGTCGCCACCGCGCAGTCACCCTGGTCCTCGATCCACTCGACCTCGATTCGAAAGCTTCGCCACGGGTCGTGCATCTGACGCCAGAACGTCCTCGCCCGGGCGTGGCCCCGGTACAGGGGGGAGAGGTCGGGAAACGCTCCGGAGGTGTGGATCTCGACGTCCGGATGCAGCAGCGCCAGCCACGCGTCGCAGTCGTCCCTGTTCCAGGCTTCGTAACCCGCGCGCAGCAGGTCCGAGTTCCGTGGCATCGCGATCCCAGGATTCCAGATGTAGATTTGCCGGGAGGATGGGAACCCGGGGCGGCATCGATCTCGGCGGGACGAAGATCCAGGCCGCGGTGATAGACGCCGGCCACGAGGTCCTGGGCGAGGCCCGCGAGCCCACCCCAGCGGCCGGCGGGCCACCCGACGTGGCCGCCGCGATGGTGAAGGCGATGCGCGAAGCCGCCGAGCGGGCCGGCGTCGAGCCCTCCACGCTGGAGGGGATCGGAGTTGGCTCCCCCGGCGCGGTGGATGCCACCACGGGCGTGGTCTCCGACGCCATCAATCTGCCGGGGTGGGAGGGGTCGTTCCCGCTCGGCGAGACGCTCGCGCAGGAGCTCGGAACGCAGATCCGGATCGGCAACGACGTGCAGGTGGCGACCGACGCCGAGTTTCGCCTGGGCGCGGGCCGTCCCTACGATTCGATGTTCGGCGTCTTCTGGGGAACAGGCGTGGGCGGCGGCGTGGTGCTCGACGGCCGCGACTGGCTGGGCCGCGGCGCCGCGGGGGAGATCGGGCACATGGTCGTGGTGCGGGGTGGCGCGCGCTGTCCGTGCGGGCGGCGGGGTTGCATGGAGGCATACGCCGGCCGGCGGCCGATGGAGGAGGAGGCGCGCCGCAGGCACCAGGCGGGCGAACACACCGAGCTGTTCAAGATCATGGAGAGAAAGGGGCATGACCGGCTCAAGAGCAGCGTCTGGGAGGAGGCGCTCAAGGACAGCGACAGGATGGCGAAGCGGCTCCTGGACCGCGCCGTGAAGGCGCTTGGCGCGGGCATCGGCTCGGCCGTGAACCTCCTCGACGTCGAGGCGGTCATCATCGGCGGCGGCCTGGGGGTTCGCCTTGGCCAGCCGTTTCGTGACCGAATCGCCAGGCAGATGTCCAAGCACCTGTTCATGGACGAGCGGCCACCGGCCATTCACGTCGCCGCGCTCGGTGACCTCGGCGGTGCGATCGGCGCGACGCTGCTCTTCGACGAGAACTAGCCCGGTAGCCAGGGCTCGCGCCAGCCGGCGCGCCTGCCCGGGAGCTCCGCGGTGCGCTCGGGCCCCCAGGTTCCAGGCTCGTAGACGTCCACCTCGGACGGGTTCTCGATCAGCGGCTGAATGATCCGCCATGTCTGCTCGATCGCGTCCTGGTTGGGGAACAGGCGCGTGTCTCCGTCCAACGCATCGCGAAGCAGCCGCTCGTAGGGCTCGGGCTGGTCGCCGACCTGTTCTTCGAACAAGAGGTCGAGGTGAACCCGATGAAGCTCCTCGGCGCCACCTCGCTTCGCCAGCACGCACAGCTCCGCGCCGGGATCGGGCTTGAGCCGAAGCACCCACTCGTCCGGGTCGGGCACCATCCGTCCCCCGATTCCCAGCCGCGGCGGCCGCTGGAAGATGATTCGAACCTCCGTCGCGGTGACCCGCAGCTCCTTGCCCGCTCGAAGGTACAGTGGGACGCCCGACCAGCGCCAGTTGTCGATTCGCAGCTCGAGGGCGACGAAGGTCTCGGTGGTCGAGTCAGGGGCCACGCCCTCCGTTTCGCGGTAGCCGGCGTACTGCCCGCGGACGTAGCGATTGGGGCGTGCACTGGGCATCGCCCGGAAGAGGTCGGCCTTGCGGTCGTGAATGGAATCCGTGTCACTGGGCCCGGCCGAGGGCGGCTCCATCGTGACGAGCGCAAGCACCTGGAGCAGGTGGTTCTGGACCACGTCGCGCAGCGCCCCCACCCGGTCGTAGAACCTGCCGCGATCCTTGACCCCGAAGTCCTCGGCCATCGTGATCTGCACCGAGTCCACGAACTGGCGATTCCAGACCGGCTCGAGGATCGCGTTTGCGAACCTCAGATAGAGGATGTCCATTACCGGCTCCTTGCCGAGGAAGTGGTCGACCCGCAGGATCTGCGACTCGTCGAGGACCTCGAGGAGCTGGCGATTGAGCTCGCGCGCCGAGGCCAGATCGTGGCCGAACGGCTTCTCGAGCGCCACCCTGGCCCCGTCTGTGAGCCCGGCGGCGTGAAGGCGCCGGACGATGTCGGCGAACAGCGAGGGAGGGATCGCGAGATAGAAGAGCGGCCGCCGCTTGCCGGAGAGCTTCTGGGCGAGCCGCTCATAGGTCGCGTCGTCGTCGAGCTCGCCCCGCAGGTAGTCGAGGCGCTTCTCAACCCGCCTGACCACCTCCGGATCGGGATCGTCAACGGTGGCCTGAATGGCCGAGCGCGCCAATTCGTCGAGCTCCTCTTCGGTCCAAGGCGGACGGGCCACGCCGACGACCTGGCACGTCAGCTCGCCACGACGCTCGAGCTCGTACAGGGCCTCGAAGGTCATCTCGCGAGCGAGGTTGCCGGTGATCCCGAAGATCACCAGGACGTCCGCCTTGGCCGCCATCAGCCCGGAATCTAGTGATGCAAGCTCAGGCGCTTACTATCCGCTCGTGCAGCTGGGCATGGTCGGCCTCGGACGAATGGGCGCAAACATCGTGCGGCGCCTGATGCGCGACGGCCATGACTGCGTCGTCTACGACGTCGCCCCGGAGGCCATCGCCGCGCTCGCCGGCGAGGGCGCGACCGGGGCCGAGTCGCTCGACGACTTCATCGCCAAGCTCTCGCAGCCACGCGCGGTGTGGGTGATGGTTCCGGCTGGCGAGATCACCGAGTCCACGGTCGCTGAGCTAGCCGACCGCCTCGAACCCGGCGACGCGATCGTCGACGGCGGCAACTCCTTCTACCGCGACGACATCCGTCGGGCGGCACAGCTGGCCGAACGCGGCATCGACTACGTCGACTGCGGTACCAGTGGCGGCGTCTTCGGCCTCGAGCGCGGCTACTGCCTGATGATCGGCGGGCCAGACGGGGCGGTGGAGAGACTGGAGCCGATATTCGCCTCGCTCGCGCCCGGTGTTGACGCGGCGGACCGGACGCCGGGTCGCACCGGCGAGCCCTCGCCGGCGGAACACGGCTATCTCCACTGCGGCCCCCCCGGCGCCGGCCACTTCGTGAAGATGGTTCACAACGGGATCGAGTACGGGCTCATGGCCGCGTACGCCGAGGGCCTCAACATCCTTCGCCACGCGGATGCCGGCGCCCATCCGCGCGAGGCCGACGCCGAGACTGCCCCGCTGGATCACCCCGAGTACTACCGCTACGAGATCGACGTCGCCGAGGTCGCCGAGGTGTGGCGTCGCGGCAGCGTCGTCGGCTCGTGGCTGCTCGACCTGACCGCCGCCGCGCTTCATGAGTCGCCAACCCTTGAGGATTTCGGGGGCCGCGTCTCGGATTCAGGCGAGGGACGCTGGACGCTGATCGCCGCGGTCGAGGAGGGCGTGCCCGCGCCGGTGCTGAGCTCGGCGCTGACTTCGCGCTTCGCCTCCCGCGACCTCGACGAATTCGCCAACAAGGTGCTCTCGGCGCTGCGCAAGCAGTTCGGCGGACACGAGGAGAAGCCCAGCTGACCGCCGGCGGCTCCGGGCCGGCGGTCGAGGTCCTGCCGGACGCTGACTCGGCTTTCGCGCGGACGGCCGAACTGCTTGCGGAGGCGGCCGCGGCGTCGCTGGACGCCCGCGGCTCCTTCTCGCTCGCCCTCAGCGGCGGCGGCAGCATCAAGCCGATGCTGGAGCAACTCGACCCCGAAGCGCTGGTCGACGAAGGGGTGTCGATCTTCCAGGTCGATGAGCGCGTCGCTCCCGACGGTGACCCCGAGCGCAACCTGACGCAGATCCTCGCGGCGCTTCCGACCGCGGCGGTCGAGCGCCTGCGGCCGATGCCCGTGCTCGACCCCGATCCGGACGCGGCCGTCGCGCGGTATGAGGAGGAGCTCCCGGACGCACTGGACCTGGTTCACCTTGGCCTCGGCCCAGACGGCCACACGGCGTCCCTGGTTCCCGGCGATCCCGTGCTCGAGGTCCGCGACCGCCGCGTCGCGCTCACCGCCGGCTCATACCAGGGCCGCCGCCGGATGACCCTCACCTATGCCGCGCTCGAGGCGGCGCGGCGAATCGTGTGGCTCGTCACCGGGGCGGACAAGCGGGACGCGTTGGCGCGACTGCTGGACGGGGATCCCTCGATTCCAGCGGGCAGGGTGACGGCTCGAGACGCTGCGGTGATCTGCGATCCCGCCGCGGCCGGCTAGCTCCCGCTAGATCTCGATCCGCTCGACGCCGTCGCCGCGCCCGACGAGCACCTCGCTGACCATGCTCGGACGGAACAGCCCGTGCTCGATCACGCCGGGGACGGCGGCGAGCCAACTCGCCACTCGCGCGGGTTCGTTGACCTCGCCGATGTAGTCGGCCAGCACGCCGCCGTCCGGGCTCGGGAGTGCGTCGCGCACTCTCGCCGCGCCGAGCTCGCGCAGCGTCGAGGCGAGTCCAAAGCGCGAGAGCTCGAGCGGTATTGGCGGCTCGATCTCCTCAACCAGCTTCGACGAGTCGACGATGACGACGAAACGGTCGGCGGCCGCCGCCACGATCTTCTCGCGCGTGTGCGCCCCGCCGCCGCCCTTGACCAGCCACCCGTCGGCGGACACCTGATCGGCGCCGTCGATGGCGATATCGAGGCGATCGAGCTGATCGAACGGCTCGACGGGGAGGCCCAGCTCGCGGGCCGTGGCTTCGGTCTCAGGCGATGTCGCGACACATCGAAGCCGCAGCTCGCGTGCCGCGAGCGCCGGCAGCAGACCGGCCACGGTCGTGCCCGTCCCGAGCCCGACAGCCATGCCGTCGTCGACCAGCTCGGCGGCGCGCTCGGCGGCGAGCTTCTTCTCGGCGGCGGTGTCTGAGGAGGCGTCCACGGAGTCTCGGGGCGAGGCGAGTCTTCCTACAGGGGGCGCCTCACACCAACCTCGTCGAGGTGGGCGAGCAGATCGCTCGGATCCTCGTAGACACGGTACGCCCCTGCGTACAGGAGCTCTTCCCGGCCGTAGCCCCCGGACAAGAGCCCGATTCCCAGCGCCCGCGCGCGTCGTCCCGCCATCAGGTCCCAGACGCTGTCGCCGACGACGTAACTGTCGCGGATGTCAACGCCGATGCGTTCCGCCGCCGCGAGGAAGAGATCCGGGTCCGGCTTCGCGTAGCGGACCAGGTCGCGGGTGACCACGGGTGTCTCGGGAGGCAGGCCCAGCAGCTCCAGGGCGGGGCGCGCCGAACGTTCCAGGCCGCTGGTGGCGATCGCCCACGGGATGCCGTGATCGGTGAGGGTCGCAAGCAACTCCGTCGCGCCGGGCAGCGGGCGCACCCCCGGCAGGTGGCGGGCGTACACGTCGCCGTGCAGCGCCGGCAGCCGCTCGAGTGTTTCCCGATCGGGAATCGTCTCGAGCTCGCGCAGCAGCGCGGTGACGAAGAGGCCGCCGCTCATGCCTATACGCCTGTGGATCTTCCACACCGCGAGCGATACACCGACCTGCTCGAGCGCCTCGCGCCACGCGACGACGTGCTGGTAGACGCTGTCGACGAGCGTCCCGTCGAGGTCGAACAAGAACGAAGGAGTGGGAAGGCCGTCGGCTCGGGGCATCGAGGGCGCAGTTTCGATCATTGCGCGGGCGAGCGACAGCCGGCCCTCTTGTCTGAACGGCGCCTCGGCCACGACCGTGACTAGCGCATCGGTTCAGTGGTATCTAGGATCGGTAGAGGATGGAACAGGCCGTCGCCACTCAGACGGACGTAGAGACGCTGAGCGTCAACACCATCCGCACGCTCAGCATCGACGCGATCCAGAAGGCGAACTCCGGCCATCCCGGAACGCCGATGGCCCTGGCGCCGGTGGCCTACGTCCTCTGGCAGCGCCACCTGCGCTTCGATCCGGCGGATCCGATCTGGCCGAACCGCGACCGCTTCGTGCTGTCCGCGGGACACGCCTCGATGCTGCTCTACTCGCTGCTGTACCTGACGGGGGTGCGGGCGGTTGACCCCGACTACGAGGTCCTCGGCCGCCAGTCGGTGACCCTCGAGGACATCAAGTCGTTTCGCCAGCTCGATTCGAAGGCCGCCGGCCATCCCGAGTATCGCTGGACCTCCGGGGTGGAGACCACGACGGGGCCCCTCGGCCAGGGTGTGGCCACATCGGTCGGGATGGCGCTGGCCGGCAAGTGGCAGGGGGCCCACTTCAACCGTCCCGGCTTCGAGCTCTTCGATTACGACGTGTACGTGATCTGCAGCGACGGCGACCTGATGGAGGGTGTCTCGCACGAGGCGGCGTCGCTCGCCGGCCACCAGCGTCTCGACAACCTGTGCTGGATCTACGACAACAACCACATCTCGATTGACGGCGACACGGGGCTGACCTACACCGACGACGTCGCCACCCGGTTCATGGGCTACGGCTGGCACGTGATGCGGGTCGGGGACGCCAACGACCTCGAGCTGATCGACCGCGCCTTCGCCCGCTTTCGAAGCCACGACGACCGGCCGACCCTGATCATCGTCGACAGCCACATCGGCTACGGCTCCCCGAAGCAGGACACCGCCGCTGTCCACGGTGAGCCCCTGGGAGAGGAGGAGGTGCGTGAGACCAAGCGAGCCTACGGGTGGCCCGAGGACGCGCAGTTTCTGGTCCCGGACGAGGTCGTCGAGCACTTCGCCGAGGGCTTCGGCGCGCGTGGGAGGGCGCTTCACTCCGAGTGGGAGGCGCTGCTCGACGGCTATCACCGAGAGCACGAGAGTCTCGCCCACGAGATCGGGGCGATGCAGCGCCGCGAGCTGCCGGAGGGATGGGACAACGACATCCCGTCGTTCGACGCCGACCCGGACGGCATGGCAACCCGCAAGGCCTCAAACACCGTCCTGAACGCCATCGCGCCGCGTGTGTCCTGGCTGGTCGTGGGCTCGGCCGATCTGACTGGCTCGACCTCCGTGGGGCTCGACTTCGACGGCGTCGAGCCGCTGGAGCCCGAGACTCCTGGGGGGCGCCAGATCCACTACGGCATCCGCGAGCACGAGTCCGCCGCGAGCTCGAACGGGCTCTCGCTGTCGAAGCTCCGGCCGGTGTGGTCGACGTACCTCGTCTTCTCCGACTACGCGCGCCCAGCGATCCGCCTGTCCGCTCTGATGGAGCTGCCCGTGATCCACATCTTCACTCACGACTCGATCGGCCTAGGCGAGGACGGGCCAACCCACCAGCCCGTCGAGCACCTCGCCTCGCTGCGGGCCATTCCCGGCTTGAACGTGATCCGCCCCTGCGACGCAAACGAGGTCGCGGAGGCCTGGCGGGTGGCGATGGACCGCCACCACGGCCCGGTCGCGCTGGTGCTCACGCGCCAGGACGTGCCGATTCTCGACCGCTCGCGTTACGCCTCCGCCGAAGGGCTGCGCCGCGGTGGCTACGTGCTCGCCGACCCGCCCGAGGGAGACCCGGAGGTGATCCTGATCGCCACCGGCAGTGACGTTCAGATCGCGGTCGCTGCCTACGAGGTGCTGATCGGCGAGGGCGTGCGCGCACGAGTCGTCAGCCTGCCCTCGTTCCATCTCTTCGACCGTCAGTCCGAGGACTACCGGGAGAGCGTGCTGCCCTACTCGGTGCCGGCGCGGGTGGGGATCGAGGAGGCGTCGGAACTGGGGTGGGACCGTTACGTCGGCACTCAGGGGACGATGATCGCGATGCACGCGTTCGGCTCCTCGGCGCCGCTCAAGGACGTGCTCTCCGAGTTCGGCTTCACGCCCGAGCGCGTGGTCGAAACCGCGCGCGGCGTGCTCAGCCGCGCCAACGCGGGGGAGGGCCAGTGAACCCGACACGCCGCTTGCACGAGCTCGGCCAGAGCCTCTGGATCGACAACATCAGCCGCACGATGCTCGACGACGGAACCCTGGTCCGCTACATCTCGGAGTTCTCGGTCACGGGGCTGACCTCCAATCCGACCATCTTCGCCAAGGCAATCGGAGCCGGCGGCGCGTACGACGAGCAGATCGCCGAGCTGCACGAGCGCGGATTGGAACGCGAGCAGCTCTTCTTCGAGCTCGCGCTCACCGATCTGCGCCGAGCGGCCGAGCTGTTCGCGCCGATCAACCGCCGCACCGACGACGTGGACGGCTGGGTGTCGCTCGAGGTCTCGCCGCTGCTCGCAGACGATGCCGAAGCCACCATCGCCCAGGCCCGGGACCTCCACGCCCGCGCCGACTGCAACGTCTTCATCAAGATTCCCGGGACCGAGGCGGGCCGCACGGCGATTGAGGAGTCGATCTTCGCCGGGGTCCCGATCAACGTCACGCTGCTGTTCTCAGCCGAGCACTACCTCGCTGCAGCGGAGGCGTTCATGCGCGGGGTGGACCGCCGGATCGAGGCGGGCCTTGACCCGTCGGTTCCGTCGGTCGCCTCGGTGTTCCTGAGCCGGTGGGACGTCGCGGTCGCCGACCAGGTGCCGGCCGAGCTTCGCAACCGGCTTGGCATCGCGGTCGGCAGGTGGGCGTACCGCGCCTACCGGGAGCTGCTCGACTCCGAGCGCTGGCAGCGGCTCGAAAACGAGGGGGTTCATCCGCAGCGCCTGCTCTTTGCGAGCACGGGCACCAAGGACCCGGAGGCATCGGACGTGCTCTACGTCGAAGCTCTCCAGGCGCCCCTGACGATCAACACGATGCCGGAGAAGACGCTGCTCGCCGTCGCCGACCACGGCCCGGTGGGCGAGCCGATTCCGGCCGACGGCGGAGACGCCGAGCAGGTCCTGGCCGAGTTCGAGGCCGCCGGAGTCGACCTGGACGCGCTCGCCAAGCGCCTTCAGGTGGAGGGCGCCGAGGCCTTCGCCGCCTCGTGGGGCGAGTTGCTGGATTCGGTGTCGGCCAAGCGCGAGCAGATCGCCGCCTAGCCTTCGGTGCCCCGCGGGGAGCTCCAACCGCTCAGGCAGCGCCCGGCGTGGAGCGCCCTGGAGCGCCACCAAGCCGCGATCGCGGGCACGCACCTTCGCGAGCTGTTCGCCTCAGACCCCTCGCGGGGTGAGCGCCTGACCGCCGAGGCCCAGGGACTGTACCTCGACTACTCCAAGAACCGGATCACCGAGGAGACGATCGCGCTGCTCGTCCGCCTTGCGGAGGAGTCGGGGCTCGCCGAGCGTCGCGAGGCCATGTTTCGCGGCGAGCGGATCAACGCCACGGAGGATCGCCCGGCGCTGCACGTCGCCCTGCGGATGCCCCGGGAGCGCTCGCTGATCGTCGACGGCGTCGACGTGGTCGCACAGGTGCACGGGGTGCTGGACCGGATGAGCGCCTTCGCCACCCGCGTGAGGGAGGGCGAGTGGCGAGGACACACCTCGAAGCCGATCTGCAACGTCGTCAACATCGGGATCGGCGGGTCCGATCTCGGGCCGGTGATGGCCTACGAGGCGCTCCGCCACTACTCGCGCCCCGACCTGACGTTTCGCTTCGTCTCCAACGTCGACGGAACCGACTTCGCCGAGGCCACCCGCGACCTCGACCCGGCCGAGACGCTGTTCGTGGTCTGCTCGAAGACCTTCACCACCCTCGAGACGATGACCAACGCCCACACCGCCCGCGAGTGGGCGCTGGCGGGCCTCGGGGGCGACCGGGACGCGATCGCCCGCCACTTCGTCGCCCTCTCGACCAACGCGGAGGGCGTGGCCGAGTTCGGCATCGACACCGAGAACATGTTCGAGTTCTGGGACTGGGTCGGCGGGCGCTACTCGATGGACTCCGCGATCGGGCTATCAACGATGATCGCCGTGGGCCCCGAGCGCTTCGCGGAGATGCTCGCCGGGTTCCACGCGATCGACGAGCACTTCCGCGAGGCCCCAACCGCGACCAACCTGCCGGCGCTGATGGGCCTGCTGTGCGTTTGGTACGGCGACTTCCTCCGCGCGCAAACGGTCGCCGTGCTGCCGTACGATCAGTACCTGAAGCGGTTTCCGGCCTACCTCCAGCAGCTGACGATGGAGTCGAACGGAAAGGGCCTCACGCTGGAGGGGACCCCCGTTGACTACGAGACCGGGGCGATCTTCTGGGGCGAGCCCGGAACCAACGGCCAGCACTCCTTCTACCAGCTGATCCACCAGGGCACGAAGCTGATCCCTTGCGACCTGATCGGGTTCGTCGAGACGCTAAATCCGCTCGGCGATCACCACGATCTGCTGATCTCGAACGTCCTCGCGCAGGCCGAGGCGCTGGCGTTCGGCAAGACCGCCGACGAGGTGCGCGCCGAGGGGACGCCCGACGAGCTCGTCCCGCACAAGACCTTCGAGGGCAACCGGCCATCGAACGTGATCCTCGCTCAGCGGCTGACGCCCTCAGTGCTCGGCAGTCTCGTCGCCCTCTACGAGCACAGCGTCTTCACGCAGGGGACCGTCTGGGGTATCAACTCGTTCGACCAGTGGGGGGTCGAGCTGGGCAAGGTGCTCGCCAAACGGATCATCGGAGAGCTGCAGGCGGCCGACGAGCCCGAACTCCACCACGACACCTCCACCAACGCCCTGATCCGGCGCTACCGCGCCCGCCGCGGTGGCTGATCCCGGCGGAGTCGCCGCGGTCCTGTTCGACATCGACGGCACCCTGATTTCCACCGGAGGGGCCAGCGACCGCGCGTGGCGCCGCGCCTTTGCTGAGCTGTACGGGGTCGAGGTCAACGTGGGCGACTACACGGGCAAGGGCGTCACCGACCCCGTGGTGGGCGTAACGAGCTTTCGCGGAGCGATCGGTCGCGAGCCGACGGGGGAGGAGATGGCGCGGCTGATGGCGCTTCGGCTGCGCTACCTGCCCGAGGAGGTCGCGAGCTCCACCGGGTATCGAGTGCTCCCGGGCGCCGAGTCAACGCTGGCCGCGGTGAGCGACGAGGGCGTGCTGTGCGGCCTGATCACCGGCAACGTGGAGGCGGCGGCGCACATCAAGCTCGCCCGCGCGAACCTCAACCGCTTCTTCAGCTTCGGCGGCTACGGGTCGGACGCTCCCGAGCGCGTGGAAGTCGCCCGCTGCGCGCTCGAGCGGGCCGAGCGGGTCTGCGGCGGTCACCTCGACCGCGATCGGTGTGTCGCGGTGGGCGACACGCCGGTCGACGTGGAAGCCGCCCACGGTGCCGGGATTTCGATCATCAGCGTTGCGACCGGCGAGTACAGCGCGGACGAGTTGCGTGTCACGGGCGCGGACGCCGTCGTGGCCACGCTCGAGGAGCCGCTGCCGCTGGCCGGGCTTTCGGCATGATCCACACCCGGGTGAGCAAGCGATTTCCATGACGCGGCGAGTGGTCATTGTGGGTGGCGGTGTGGCCGGCCTGGAGGCGTTGATGGCGCTGCACGATCTGGCCGGGGATCGCGCCGAGATCACGCTCGTGGCGCCCGATCCCGACTTCGTCTACAAGCCGCTGATGGTGGAGGAGCCGTTCGACCTCGGCCCTGCGGAGCACCACGCGCTGGCGCCCTTGGCGGAGGAGCTCGGTGCTCGCTTGGTCCTGACGGCCGCGCGAAGCGTGCAACCGGACGAGCACACGGTGGCGCTCGCCGACGGCTCGAGGCTGGACTACGACTTTCTGGTGGTCTGTGTGGGCGGGCGCTTTCGTCCCTCCCTCGAGGGCGTGAGAACTTTTCCGTCGGGCGGCGAGCCGCTGCGAATCAACGAGATCGTGAACGGCCCGGACGGGCCCCGGCGGATCGCGTTCGTGGTGCCATCCGGAGTCACCTGGGCACTGCCGATCTACGAAGTTGCGCTGATGACGCAGCGGCGCGCCCTCGAGCTGGGTCGCGATGAGGTGGGGCTGGTCATCGTGACGCCCGAGGAGGCACCGCTGGCCCCGTTCGGACCCACGGCGAGCGCCGCGGTTGGGGAGCTACTCGCTGGGCGTGGCATCGAGATCGAGCTCGGCGCTCACGTCCAGCACTGGGATGGGAGCGAGCTCGTCGTGGCCCCGGGCGACCGGCGCATCCAGGCTGATGAGGTGATCGCGTTGGCGACGATGGACGGGCCCGAAATCGAAGGCCTGCCTATGGATTCGGCGGGCTTCATCCCGATCGACGAACACGCGCGGGTGGCCGGCGTGGAGGACGTCTACGCGGCCGGCGATGGCACGAACTTCCCGATCAAGCAGGGCGGGCTCGGCACTCAGCAGGCAGACGCCGCGGCCGCGCAAATCGCAGGTCGGCTCGGCGCCGCGATCACCGTGGAGCCGTTTCACCCGGTGCTCCGCGGCAAGCTTCTCACCGGGGAGGAGTCGCTTCACCTTCGTGCCGACGTGGGGGGTGGCGGGGGCATTGAGGAAGCCTCGCTCGACTGCCTGTGGTGGCCACCGCACAAGATCAGCGGCCGCTACCTCGCGCCGTTTCTCTACCACGGGGAGGTTCACGCAGAGCCCGAGCCGCCGCGAAGGTCTCTCGACGTCGAGGTCGCGCTTCCGGCCGAGTGGCATTCCGAGCCGCTGGCGCTTGACCCGTACAGAGCCCCGAAGATCGACTGACGCGCGGGTGCCTGGAGCTAGCCTGCCGCTGCTCTCCATCGGCGTCGGCGCTCGGCATATGCCGGCGGGATGACCAGGTTCATCTCTTCGACCAGATCGAGCCACTCCAGCGCGCCGGCGACGTTTCCAAGCCGCGCATCTGAGTCCGCTACCGCGAGCGCGAATTCGACCGCGTCGCGGTGCTCCGCCTCCGATTCCACAGCCTCCTTGATGTCCTCCGGCGCCTCCTCCCGCTCGATGGGTGTGCGCTCGCGTCGTTTCGCGGCCAGGTACGGCCCGAGATAGCGCCCGGCGGCCTTGGCGGGCGCCCACCAGGTCGCCCCGACGTCCACATCGGCCGTCTCGAGCAAGAGCGGAACCGCGCCCGTGACGAGCGCGGCGCGGAGGTGCGGACGGAACCCCGCTGCGGCAACGTGGGCGCCGGCCGCGGCGGCAATCGCCTTCGCCGCCACCTCCGCCTGCTGGGCGGCCAGGCCTCCCTGCTTAATGGGAAACCAGGTCACGTCACCGGCCGCCCAGACACGGTCGAGCCCGGCAACGTGCATCCGGGTGTCGGTCGGGACGAAGCCGCGCCAGCGCTGGGGAAGCCCGGTGATCGTTGGAACCTCCGCTGCCGGCAGGGCGACGGCGTGGTCGGTCCGGATCGACCCTCCATCGGCGAGCCGAACCCTTCCGCTTTCGAACGAGGTCACGACGGCGGAGGTCTCGACGCCGACCCGCGTATCTCTCAGCAGTGCCCGCAGCGCCCGCGCCGGACCCGCGCCCATCATCTCCAACGGCTCGGCCTCGTGAGTGACCACCGCGATCTTGGCACTCGCGGGCGACCGCGCCTTCAGGTGAGACGCCGTCAGCAATGCAAGCTCGTACGCGGCGAGCGACCATTTCACCTCTGGTGGCACCAGGAATGTCAGCCGCTTACCGGGATCGCGTCCAAGCTGTTCGAGGAGCGCGGCGAAGAACCCTCGTTCGCTGGGATCGCCAAAGGTGAGCGCTCCCGGCACCGCCCGTACGGGCCGGGTGCCTGTAGCCACCAGCAGCGCGTCGAACCGGATCCGGTCCCCCTCAGCGGTGGTCACCGTCCTGCCGGCGGCGTCCACGGAGGCGAGCGCGCCCTTGCGGAGCGAGGCGCGGTGTTCAGCGGTGACATCGGCGAGTTCGACGCGCTGAGCCTGTCCGATCCCGAAGGGTTCCGCCACGAACAGCGGTCGATGGACGAACTCCGGTTCGGGCGCGAGCAGCTGAATTCGTACGGTCTCGGGCGCCCGTGCCCGCAGTGTGAGCAACGCTTCCAATGCGGCGACCCCGCCACCAGCGATGACCACGTTGAAGGGTTCTTCGCGGTCGTCCATCGCTGCTCAGACCACGGCCACGACGATCACAAGGTAAACGGCGATCGAGAGCAGGTCCTGAATGACGGTTGCGAGCGGCCCAGAACCAAAGGCTGGATCCAGGCCGAGGCGCTGTAAGGCGGCCGGTAAGGCCATCGCCACGAGGGTCGCGATCGAACAGCTCGCGAACATCGCCAGGGCCACCGCCAGCGCGACGTCTGCATCGCCCCAGCCGATCAGCGCGAAGACCAGAAACGCGGCTCCGATCACGATGCCCACCACCAGGCCTGTGACAACCTCACGGCGCAGCACGGAACGCACCGTGATCCCGGCGGCGAGCGCTCGGATCAACACGGTCTCGGTCTGAGTGCCGACGGCATCGGCCATGTAGACCACCGCGGGAATGAAGAACGCAAGCAGCACGTTTGCCTTGAGCTGCTCTTCGAAGCCGCCGACGATCGCGGTTGCCCCCATCGCGCCGAGCAGGCCGACGAGCAGCCAGGGCAAGCGATGCCACAGCCGCTGCGTGACCTGCTCCTCCGCAGCGCCGCGAGCGCGAGCGCTACCGGCCAGGTAGCCGCCAAGGCGCGCGAGGTCCTCATCGTGCTCGTTGAGCAACACCTGCAGCATCCGGTACGGGGGGATCAATCCCACGAATAGGCCGTTGGCATCCACCACCGCCAGGCTGCACTCGTGACGCTTCACGATCTGACGGGCAGCGCGCTCCTGATCCGTCTCGGGACCCACGATGGGGGGGTCGGCGTCCATCACGTCCTCGACGCCGGCCTTGGGGTCAGCGGCCAGCAGGTGCTCGATCGAGATCAAGCCTACGAGCCTCCCTGCGTCGAGTACGACGACATCCTCGGCGCATCGGAACTTGCGCCCTGCCAGCCCGTGCCTGACGTCCCCCACCGACTGGTCGCGCCGGGCAAAGGGCACGCTTCGGGTCGCATACTCCGCCGCCACCCCTAGCAAGGCGTCGGGCTCGGACCGTTCCGCTGGTATCTCCAAGGAACCGGTCATGGCGTTCCGCCGGAGTTTCCCGCATCAACTCCGATTTGGCTCAGGCCACAGTCGCCTAGGGTTCGCCACGTGCTAGGCCTACCGACCGGCGTGCGAGCGTGCCTGTTTGACCTCGACGGGGTGCTGACCAAGACTGCGGTGGTACACGCGGCAGCCTGGAAGCAGATGTTCGACGAGTACCTTCGCCAGCGGGCGGAGCGCACGGGCGAGAAGTTCGCGCCCTTCGACGCAGGGGCCGATTACGGCAAGTACGTCGACGGCAAGCCACGGTATGACGGGGTGCGCTCGTTCCTGGCCTCGAGGGGCATCGAGTTGCCCAAAGGAAACGACGACGACCCGCCCGGTGCCGAGACGGTCCGAGGGCTCGGAAACCGCAAGAACGAGCTGGTGCTGCAACTGATCCGCGAACGGGGGGTGGAGCCCTATGAGGGATCTGTCCGCTATCTCGAGGCGGCGCGCGACGCGGGGCTTCGCCGGGCGGTGGTCTCCTCCAGCACCAACTGCCACGATGTCCTGCTCGCTGCCGGAATAGAGGAGTTCTTCGAGGTGAGGATCGATGGGGTCGTGGCCGAGCGCGAAGGGCTGAAGGGCAAGCCCGCCCCCGACACGTTTCTCGCCGGCGCGCGCGAGCTGGGGGTCACGCCCGAGGAGGCCGCCGTGTTCGAGGACGCCCTCGCCGGAGTGGAGGCGGGACGGGCCGGCGGCTTTGCCTGCGTCGTCGGCGTCGACCGCGTCGCACACGGGGAGGCGCTGCGCGAACACGGTGCGACCGTGGTCGTTAAGGATCTTTCCGAGTTGTTGAAAGAGCGATGATCAGCCACCCCTGCTTCAGCTGCGAGCCGTGGGAGGTCAGGGAAACCCACCTCGACCTCTCGGTCCTCGCCCACTCGGAGTCGATCCTGGCGCTCTCGAACGGCCACATCGGCATGCGTGGAAACCTCGAGGAAGGCGAGCCCCACGGCCTTCCAGGCACCTACCTGAACAGCCTTTATGAGACCCGGCCGCTGCCCTATCCGGAGGGCGGCTATGGGTACCCCGAGGCGGGACAGGCGGTTGTCAACGTCACCAACGGCAAGATCATTCGACTGCTGGTCGACGACGAGCCGTTCGACGTCCGCTATGGAGAGCTGCGAAAGCACGAGCGGGTCCTCGACTTCCGCGCCGGCGTCCTGCGGCGCGACGCCGAATGGGTGTCGCCCGTGGGACAGGCGGTCCGGGTTTCGTCCACGCGACTCGTGTCGTTTGCCCAGCGGGGGGTGGCCGCGATCATTTACGAGGTCGAGCCGCTCGAGGCGGCCGCCCGTTTCGTGATCCAGTCCGAGCTGGTTGCCAACGAGCCGCTTCCCGAGGCGGCAAAGGGCGACCCGCGGGTGGGAACCGGCGCCAGCGAAGCGCTGCACTCCGAGGACTTTGCCCACAACGAGCTGCGGGCGGTGCTCGCACATCGCACTGCCGCGAGCCAGCTGTTGATGGCCGCGGGGATGGACCACGTGATCGAGGACGCCCCGGACGCCACGACGACGGCGGCCGAGGCGACGCCCCATCTCGCCCGAGTGACGGTTGCCACCGAGCTCGAGCCGGGACAGACCCTTCGCCTGGTTAAGCTGCTTGCCTACGGCTGGTCGGGCCGGCGCTCGCTCCCATCCGTACGCGATCAGGTCGAGGCGGCGCTCGCCAGCGCGCGGCGCAGTGGATGGGAGGGCCTCGCCGAGGGGCAGCGCCAGTATCTGGACGAGTTCTGGGATCGCGCCGATGTCGACCTCGAGGGTGACTCCGACATCCAGCAAGCGGTTCGCTTCGCGCTCTTTCACACCCTGCAGGCCGGGGCCCGCGCCGAGCAGCGCGCGATCCCGGCCAAGGGCCTGACCGGGTCGGGCTATGACGGGCACACCTTCTGGGACACCGAGGCGTACGTGCTGCCCGTCCTCACCTACACAGCGCCGCACGCGGCGCGCGACGCGCTTCGCTGGCGCCACTCCACCCTCGACCTCGCGCGCGCGCGGGCGGAGGTGCTCGGGCTCGATGGCGCCACGTTCCCGTGGCGCACCATCCGGGGCCGGGAGTGCTCGGGCTACTGGCCCGCCGGCACCGCGGCGTTTCACATCAACGCCGCGATCGCCGACTCCGTGATCCGCTACACGCAGGCGACGGACGACGAGGACTTCGAGCGCGAATTCGGCGTCGAGTTGCTCGTGGAGACCGCGCGGATGTGGCGCTCGCTCGGCCACCACGATGTGCACGGGAACTTCCGCATCGACGGGGTCACCGGGCCGGACGAGTACAGCGCGATCGCCGACAACAACGTCTACACGAACCTGATGGCGCAGCGGAACCTCCGCGGGGCCGCCGATGCGCTCGAGCGCCAACCCGAGCGAGCGCGCGAGCTGGGCGTGGACGCGGAGGAGGCGGCGAGCTGGCGCGACGCGGCGGAGGCGATGCTCGTCCCCTACGACGAGACGCTCGAGGTGCACCCGCAGGCCGAGGAGTTCACCGAGCACGCGGTCTGGGATTTCGAGGGCACGTCACCTGAGCAGTACCCCCTGATGCTGCACTTCCCCTACTTCGACCTGTACCGCAAGCAGGTCTGCAAGCAGGCAGATCTGGTGATGGCGCTGTTCACTCGGGGCGACGCGTTCTCGGCCGAGGAGAAGGCGCGCGACTTCTCCTACTACGAGCCGCTGACAGTGCGCGACTCCTCGCTTTCGGCGTGCATCCAGGCAGTGGTCGCAGCCGAGGTCGGACACCTGGAGCTTGCCTACGACTACTTCGGCGAGGCGGCGCTCCTCGACCTCGGTGACCTTCACCACAACACCCGCGACGGGGTTCACCTTGCGGCCCTGGCGGGCGCCTGGATCGCCGCGGTGGCGGGCTTCGGCGGAATGCGCGACCACGGCGGCGAGTTGAGCTTCGCTCCACGGCTCCCCGCGGAGCTCGCCCGGCTCGCCTTCCGTGTCTGCTTCCGGGGGCGGCGGATCAAGGTCGAGTTCGATCACCGTCGGGCGCGGTACATGCTGCGGGAAGGAGCCGCTCTTGAGATCACGCACCATGGTGCGGCGGTGACGATTCCGGCCGACGCGCCGGTGACGCGCGAAATTCCAGCCGTCCCGGCGAAGGAGGCCCCGAAGCAGCCGCCGGGGCGCGCACCGGCCCGGCGCCGCGCCGCGAGCTGAGCGCGGGAAGGCGCCAAATGGACTCCCAGGCGCGACTAGTAGCGTGGCGGTGGTGAGCGCCAACCGCGGGCTCTTCGTCGCTCCATTCGACGAGCTAGTCGATCCGAACACCCTTGCCGAGCTTGCGGCGAGCGCCGAGGCCCATGGCTGGGACGGGCTCTTCGTGTGGGATCACGTGCGCTACCGGCCGCCGGTGCGGGCCGTCGCCGATCCGTGGGTTGCCCTCGCCGCCGTGGCTTGCGCCACCGAGCGGCTTCGCTTCGGCCCATTGGTCACCCCGCTCTCGCGCCGGCGCGTCCACAAGTTGGCGCGCGAGACGGTCACACTCGATCTCCTTGGCAGTGGGCGCCTCACGCTCGGCGTCGGGCTCGGCTCGGATCGCAACGACGAGTTGGAGCCCTTTGGTGAGGTCGTCGATCCTCGCGAACGCGCCCGCCTGCTCGACACGGGGCTCGAGCAGCTGAGCGCCTACTGGGGCGGCGAGTTCGAGCCACGGCCGGTTCAGTCTCCGCGGATCCCGGTGTGGGTGGCCGCCCGCTGGCCGAACCGGCGGCCGCTGCGGCGCGCCGCCCGCTGGGATGGGCTTTTTCCGATCGAGCTCCCCGACCCCGACGCGCTTGCGGAACTAAGCCGGGAGGTTCTTGAGCTTCGGGTCGCGGCGGGACAGGACGGGCCATTCGACCTGGTGGTCGACCTTCCGCCCGACTCCGAGCCCGGTCCGTGGGAGGCGGCCGGGGCGACCTGGATCCTCGCCGACTTCGGTTTCGAGCCCAAGCTCCGCGAGGTGCGCGACGTGATCGAGGCGGGCCCGTGGTGAAGGCCGGCGCCTCCGGCGGTGCCCGGTCGCCCTCGACAGCTCCGACCGAGAGGGGGTGCGCGTACCGGGCCCGCGGCCGGGAGCTGCCGCTGAGCTGCTTACTCGATCGGACGCTTCAGCAATACCACGGGCCACGCGACGAGGTCGCCCTGCTTCAGGGACACTCCGACGGCCTCCCAGCCGTCGGATCCGAGCTGGTTCAGGCGCTCAGGGCTCAGCCCATCCGAGTTCTTCTTCAGTCCGGCAGCGTCCTTGAGGGGAGCGACGAGGTATTCCCATCGCTTGAGGTCCGTGGCATGGGTGGCGTGGTCTTCGGACATCGGTACCTCAGTGCTCTCGTGGGGCCATGGACGGGAAGGAGCGTCGCCGCTCCAGCAGCCGGGGCCAATCGTGGTCGGTGCGGGACGTGCTCCGTGGAAAGCACGGACCCGGGCTGCGATGCGCCACACTGCTGAGGGGTGAACCTCGGCCAGGATCGCGACGTGCGACTGAGCTTCACACGCAAGCTGCCCCTGACCCAAGCGGCGCTCGAGTTCGCCGAGGCCCGCCACGCGCGACAGCGCCGTCTGGTCGACGATGCCGCGTTCCTGATGCATCCAGTCGAGGTCGCGTCTCTGCTCGAGCGCGGGGCAGACCCGGATCACGTGGTCGCGGCCGCGGTCTGCACGACGTGCTGGAAGCCACCGACGCCGAGCGCTCCGACCTCGAGCAGCGATTCGGCCCTGCGGTCAGCGATCTCGTTGTGGCGGTCAGCGACGACCCGGCAATTCCCAATGAGGAGGCGCGCAAGGACGGGCTTCGCGGCCGCGTGCAGCGCGAGAGCGGATACGCCCTCGCGGTCTACGCCGCCGACAAGATCTCGAAAGGTGCGCGAGCTCCGCGATCTGATGGCGAGCGAGGCTCAGCCCGCCGAGGCCGAGAGCAAGCTCGCGCGCCATCGTAGGTCGCTGGCAATGCTCGACCGGGAGCTTCCCGGCAGCCGGCTGGTAGAGCTGCTGCGGTTCGAGCTCGAGGCGCTCGACGTGTTGCCGCCTCACGGCGAGCGCTGACCTCGCGCCCGGTCTCAGGTCGCCAGGCTATGCCGCCGCCCCGGCCTCACTCGGCTTCGAATCGCTCAGAAGCCGCGCGTCCGGTGGGATCACCAGCACCGGATGGTGGGCGAGATGGAGCAGGCGTTGAGCGACGCTGCCCAGAACGACACCGAGGACGGATGAGTGGCCCCGCGTGCCGACGACGATCAGGTCGGCGTCCACCCGGTCGGCAATGTCCGCGATCCCGGACCCGGGGCCACCGGCGAAGATGGTCGCCTTCTCGACCCGGGTCTCGATCCCCTCCGACGAGACCTCGGAAGCCTGGCGGTCGATCTCCGCCTGGATCTCGGGCTCATCCGGGTGGATCGGGCCGCCGCCCTTGCCGGCGATGTCCTGCTCGACGTGAGCGATCACCAGCCTTGCGTCGTCCCGCCGGGCCAGCTCGACCGCGAAGTGCAACGCGCGCTTGGCGCCGTCCGATCCGTCCAGGCCGACGACGATCGTCTTGAACATCTGGGACCTCCTCGCTAGTACTTTGTGTCAGCCTCCCTGACAAGGCCCTGCCAGGAGATGCGCTTGAGCTCGTAGTCCGACGGGAGGTACAGCTCGAGGTCCTCGGCAACCTCCAGCCACCGAAGCGCCGCTCTGTGATCGCCCCAGCGCGCGTTCGCGTCGGCCGATGCAAGCGACATCTCGACCACATCCGCGTGGTCGGAGCCAATCGCCGCGGCGTCGTCTCCCACGGGGGGTTCGAGGTCGGTCAGGGGGCGGTCGGCCGGGATCGCATAGCCGGCCTTGGCGGCGAGGTAAGGAGCCAGGAGGCGGCCCGCGATCTTGGCCGGGGGCCACCACAAGACGCTCCGCGCGCCGACCGATGTGGCGTTGGGGCCCTCGACTTGGGCGCGGAAATAGCGTGGGCCCCATTCGGTCAGCAACGCACCGCGCAGGACGGGGCGAAACGGCTCAGGATCCACGGCCGCTCCCGCGAGTGCCGCGATCGCGCGGGCGGCGCAGTCGGCCTGCTGGGCCGCCAGGCCACCCTGCTTGATCGGAAACCAGGTCACGTCGCCCGCCGCGTACACGTCCTCGAGGTTGAGCACGCCGCAGTAACGGTCGACCGGGATGAAGCCGTTCACCCTAGGGATTCCAGGGATCTCCGGCGCCTCGGGACGCGGCAACGCGACGACGCGGTCGCACTCGACCGCGCCGCCCGCGCTGAGCTCCAGCCGCCCGTCTTCAAATCGCCGCGGCGTGCGGCCCGCCAGAACCTCGATCCCGGCTTGGCGCAGCAGCTCCTCCACCGCCGCGCTGGCCCGGCTGCCGAAGATCGCGAGCGGGGACTTCTCGGGGGTGACGACCTTGATCTCGACATCCCCCGCCTCAGCGTTGGCGCGGGCGCTGGTCAACAGCGCCAGCTCGTAGAGCCCTAGGGGCCAGGACGAGTGATCGGGGACGGCGAAGGCGACGCTGCGGATCGCCCCTCGCTCGAGCTCGCCCAGCACCGCGCGGAAGCCGCCCTGGTCGCGCGAGTCCCTGAAGGTGAGCGCCCCTGGAATCGCCACCAGGGATCGCGCGCCGGTGGCGATCAAGAGTGCGTCGTAGTCGAACTCCCGCGCGCCGGCCGTGCGGACGAGCCGTCGATCGGGCTCCACCGCCTCAAGAGCATCCTCGAGGAACGTCGCGTGGTGCTCGAGCGCGATCTCGCGTAGATCGACCTCCCGCGGGGTCGAAAGCTCGAACGGCTCAGTGACTGACAGCGGCCGGTGGTGGAACGCGGGATCGGGCGCGAACAGGACCGTCGCCACACGATCGGGGCCGAACTCGCGCAGCGCCAAGAGCGCTTCGAGTGCGGCCACGCCGCCGCCTGCGATCAGGACCCTGAAGCGATCGCGATCGGCTCCCTCCGTGAGCGCCATCTCGACTCCGGCTCCCGGCGCGCTCAGAAGCCTCGGGTTTCGCGCAGGCGCTGCGCCTCGCGGAGGGACTCGTCATCCCCGCGGTCCCTCGCGGCGCGTCGGCTGCGAATCGCGTGCACGACGTAAGCGCAGGCGAGGACCGCGGCCGGGATCGTGAAGTAGAGCACCTCGCCGGGCGAGTAGACCCCCATGATCAGGCCGAAGACATAGAAGCCCAGATAGGCGAGAACGGCGAGCCACAGGATGGTCTCGAGTCGATCGTGCAGGTTCATCAGCTTCCCCTCTCCCACATCTCACCCCTCACGGTACGGTGGCAAGCAAGACCCGCCATCGGGAGAAAGTGCGAGACCAGCCTCCGTAGCCGCCACCGAGAAAGTGCGCCCAGTGGCCTCAGGCAGGCGGTCAGACATAGTTTCGAGACGGACAACGACCTCAATCGAGGGGAGCGCTCGTGACATTCCTCTGGTTCGTCATCTGGCTGATCGCCAACAACGTCGGTGGCAACGCGCCGCTGGAGTTCGATCCGGTCAACTTCTGGGCGGGGGCCCTGATCCTCGCGATCGCCATCGACCTCAACCGGCCCCGGCCGGAGCTGGCGCGAGAAAAGGTCTGAGGGTTGAATCACCCACTCAGCTGCCGCGTCGGATCTTGGCGCGGGGACGTTCGGTGCCAACGCCTACCCGTCAGGGCTCTGCTCAGCCGACCGTCGCGCCGATTCCAGCAGGTCGCCAGAACTTGCCAACCAGGCCCAGGGCAATCTCCTCGCCAGGTCGTTCGCCGAGCAGAATCCAGCCGCCCTCGTACATCGGGAGCTGGAAATCCGACATCTCGAGCAGCCTACGCTCCCGCCTCGGCGGTTAGCCTGGGTCGCGATGAAGCGTGAGGCCGCGCTCACCGACCTCTCCCGCGACCATCATCAGGCGCTCTACCAGGCGATGCGAATGAAGCGGGCGGACGAAGCCGGCCTCAGCGAGGTCCGAGACGACGTGCTCTCGTTCTGGCGCGAGCACGGCGCGGTGCACTTCCGGATCGAGGAGGAGATCCTGCTCCCGGCCTACGCGACGGTCGGGGACCCCGCCGACGAGGCCGTCGTCCGGGTACTGGTTGATCACGTCTGGATCCGGGAGCGGATGGAGCGTCTCGAGTCGGGCGAGCTCGGCGTCCTCGAAGTGCACGAGCTCGGCGATCGGCTCGAGCGACACGTGCGCCACGAGGAGCGGGTGCTGTTTCCGCTGGTGGAGGACGCGCTCGACCCCGTGGCGCTCGCGGCTCTGGGCGAGCGAATCGCCGCCGCCGAAGCCCGCTAGCAACCGGGCGGCTCATTTCATAGGATCGGCTCCGGGATGCCGGAGGCGACCGAGCGTAGGGGACTCCTGGTTTCGAAGGCCTGGCTTCAGGTCTCGATCGTCGTCTTTCTGATCGGCTTCTTCGTCCTCGGGCTGCTCGCGTACCGCACCTACAGCGCCGACCCGCCGATCCCGGAGCGGGTGGTCGATCCGGACGGGCAGACGCTGTTCACCGGCGACGACATCCGCGAGGGACAGCAAACGTTCCTCGACAACGGGCTCATGGAGTACGGCTCGATCTTCGGCCACGGCGCCTATCTCGGCCCCGACTACACGTCCGACTACCTGCATCGCGCCGCGCAGTCGGTCGAGGGCCAGTACGGGGGAGCGGGCTCGGACCGGGCGCGCGAACAGACGATCGCCGACTTCCAGACGAACCGGTACGACTCCGACACCGAGACGCTCGAGTTCACCGCCGCTCAGGCGCGGGCGCATGGCGAGCTCGTCGAGCACTACAGCGAGTTCTTCGACCACCCAACGACCGAGTTCGGGCTGCGTCCCGACGCGATCTCCAACCCGGAGAAGGCCCGTGAGCTGACCGCGTTCTTCGGCTGGTCGGCCTGGGCGGCCTCAGCGCGCAGGCCGGGTCACAACTACTCCTACACCAACAACTGGCCGCCCGAGCCACTGGTCGACAACGGCCCGACCGCGAACGTGCTGCTGTGGAGCGTCGTCTCGCTCGTGGCGTTGCTGGGCGGGATCGGCCTGCTGTTCGCCGCCTTCGGGCGCTGGAACTTCCTCGGGTGGCACGGACGCGAGCAGGCGACGCTCACCTTCCGGCGTCCGGGAGACGTCGCGCTCACCCCCGCCCAACGTGCGTGCGCCTGGTTCTTCCTCGTGATGGCCGCGCTGTTCTTGATCCAGACGATGGTGGGTGCCGCCTCGCAGCACTACCGAGCGGAGCTGGGCGACTTCTTCGGGATTGACCTCGCCGAGCTGCTCCCCTTCAACCTCGCCCGCACGTTCCACGTCCAGCTGGCGATCTTCTTCGTCTCCACGTCCTTTCTCGCCGCTGGGATCTTCCTGGCGCCGATGATCGCTGGACGCGAGCCGCGCCGGCAGCACTGGCTTGCCTACGGCCTGCTCGCCGCGCTCGCGATCGTTGTCTTCGGCAGCCTGATCGGTGAGTTCGGCGGCATCCACGGCTGGTTCGGCGACGACGGCTCGATCTTCGGCCTCCAGGGCTTCGAATACCTGGACCTGGGCCGTTTCTGGCAGGTGCTGCTGGCCCTCGGGCTGTTCTTCTGGGCGGCGCTGATCTTCCGGGGTGTCCGCGGCCGTCTGGCCCGCGAGCACAAGGGCAACCTTCCGTGGCTGTTCTTCTTCGCCGCCCTGGCGATCCCGGCCTTTTACGCGGTCGGGCTGCTGGCGCGGTCGGGCGACAGCTTCACCGTCACCGACTTCTGGCGCTTCTGGGTCGTCCACCTCTGGGTCGAGGACTTCCTGGAGCTGTTCACGACCGTGATGGTCGCCTACATCTTCGTTCTGCTCGGAGTCGTGCGGGAGCGGGTGGCGCTCACCGTCGTCTTCCTGGACATCCTCCTGTACTCGGTTGGGGGAGTGATCGGGACCATGCATCACCTCTACTTCTCCGGAGAGCCCGCCGAGCACATGGCGCTCGGAGCGGTCTTCTCCGCCGCGGAGGTGATCCCGCTGACGTTCCTCACGGTCGAGGCGTGGAGCTTCCTGCAGCTCGGCTCGCGGCAGGAGTCGCGCTCGGCGACTCCGTTCCCGCATCGCTGGGCAGTGATGTTCCTGGTGGCGGTCGGGTTCTGGAACTTCCTCGGAGCCGGGATCTTCGGATTCTTGATCAACCTGCCGATCGTCTCCTACTACGAGATCGGAACGGCGCTGACCGCCAACCACGGACACGCCGCGATGATGGGGGTGTACGGAATGCTCGCGGTCGGGCTGGCGCTATTTTGCCTCCGATATCTGATCCCCGCCGAGCGCTGGCCGGACCGCGCGGCGAAGTGGAGCTTCTGGTCGCTCAACATCGGGCTCGCCTGGATGACCTTCGCGACCCTGTTCCCGCTGGGGCTGATCCAGCTGTACGAGTCAGTCGACGCAGGCTACTTCGAGGCGCGATCGCTCGAGTTCCTGACCAACGACACGAACTCGCTGATCGAGTGGATGCGATTCCCGGGCGACATCGTGTTCATCGTCGGCGGCGTGGTGCCACTGCTCTACATCTGCTGGCTCGGCGTGCGCCATCGGGTGCGCCGCGAGACGCTCGAGGTGCCCGAGGACATCCTGTTCACCGAGATTACGGCGCCGGCGCCCGAGGCGACCGCGGCGGTCGAGCGATGAGCGGCGAGGCGTTGCTGATCTGCGCGTACGCGCTGTTCCTGCTCGCCGCCGCGCTGGGACTGGACCGCCTCGCGCGGCACTCACACCGCCGCAGCGAGCGCTACCGCACGGCCGGCTTTGAGTTCCGAGCGGACCTCGACGTCTGGGAATGTCCGGAGGGTGAGTTCCTGCGCCGCATCGACACGGATCACGTCCGGCGCCTCGTGCGCTACCGCGCACGTGCCGCCGTCTGCAACGCGTGTCCCGCGAAGGCCGAGTGCACCGACTCCGACCACGGTCGCGAACTCGTGCACTCTCTTGATCCCTGGCCACATTCCGAGGCGGGCCGCTTTCACCGCGGCATCTGCGTCGTCCTGGCGGTGCTCGCCGCTCTGCTCGCGGCCGTTGGGCTTGCCCGCAGCTCCGGAGCCGCCGAGGTGCTAGCGCTTGCAACCACCCTCGCCATGTCGATCGCCTTGGCAAGCCGCCTGCTCGCCTCGTTCCGCCGCACGCCGAGCGGGTTCGCGGGTGCAGCCGTGCCCGATGCGATCGCGGCGATCCCCGAGGAGCGCTCGCCCGCGGCGCAGCTACGCCGGTAGGGATAGCCCCAGCCAGACGATCACGGCCGTGGACCCAAAGACGAGGCGCCAGACCTCGTTCTCGCTCATCCGCTGGCAGCCTACGCCTCGCGCTCCAGGACCATAGGATCGGCTGCGGGATGCCGGACGACACCGCGCCGTGAGCCCCGCTGGGACAGCCCTCAGCACGGCCGCCGGGGCGGCGCTCATTGCCCTCGCTCTGCTCGACGTCTTCAGGACCCTGTTCTCCGGCGCCGAGCGGCGGGCGCTCAGCCACGGGCTGATCCGCGCGACCTGGCTGGTGCTGCACCGGCTCCAGCGACCGGGGGCCTTGGCACTCGCAGGCCCACTTTCGTTCCTCGTCGTAGTCGCGAGCTGGGCGGTGATGCTCGTCGCCGGCTGGGCGCTCGTCTACTGGCCGCATATGCCCGAGGGCTTCAGCTTCGCCGAGCAGGCCGCCGAGGGCGGTTCAGATCTTCTGGACTCGGTCTACGTGTCGCTCGTTACCCTGGCCACGCTGGGCTATGGAGACATCTCGCCTGCCGAGGGATGGCTGCGGGTGGCAGCGCCGTTGGAGTCGCTGCTCGGCCTCGGGCTGCTGACCGCGAGCGTTTCCTGGCTGCTGTCGATCTTCCCGGTGCTGTCGCGCCGTCGGGCGCTGGCGTATGAGATCTCCCTCCTGGAGGAGGTCAGGCGTGATCCGGACGACCCGGGCCCTCCGTCGCCCCTGCCCGCCAGCGTCTACGCCGACCTCACTTCGAGGCTCGTCGCCGTGGAGCGCGATCTCGTCACGTTCCCGGTCACCTACTACTTCCACGAGACCGATACCCGGTTTGCGCTCCCAGCGGCGGTGGGGCACCTGCTGGAGCTCGCCGGCGATGCGCGACGACAGAGCGCGTCCGAAGAGGCCCACTTTCACGGCGGACTGCTGCTGCGCGCGATCGACGACTTCGCGGACAGCATTGCGGGGCGCTTTCGCCTGCCGCACACCGGTTCGACCCCGGAGGTCCTCAGGGCGTACGCCCGCGACCACGCGGCCCCCGTCGACTGAGAGGCGCTCGAGCCTAGGCCGGACTAGCGCCCAGGGCAGGGTGGGGAAGCGCCATCACTGGGGACTGGACGACTTACCAGTCCCTGGACTGGAGGAACGTCCACTCGCGGCGATGCGGCGCGCTAAGCGGGATTTGGTCGAGGTCGGTATGCGTGGAGAACCCAAAATCAGCCCTCGAGCCCTCGCAACACTAGCGAGAGCACGTTCTCGAAGGCGGCGTCGATGTCCGGGTCCGACCACTCCCCGGCGTGCGCGGGGTTGTGAAAGCGGCCGGTGGCGTCGAAGGCTGCGCGTGCCGCGGCTCTTGGATCATCGACCCTGAAGGTGCCCTGCTCGACGCCGTCGGAGATGATCCGGGCGAGCTGGGAGACGAGCTCCTCGACGTGTGCGGTGATCACCGCGCGTGACTCTCCCGCGAGCTGCACGTAGGTCGCGAACAGCTCCGGGTCGTCGAGCGCCCGGTCGCGCTTTGACGCAACCAGCAGCTCGAACCACCGGCGCAGCCGCTCCGGCGCTGGCCTCGACTCGCCGGCGACCGCCGCCAGCGGCTCGGAGATGCCGTGGAGCCAGCGCTCCGCCACGCGGTCGCGAAGCGCCGCCTTGCTGGGGAAGTGGCGGTAGACGCTTCCGTGGCTGACGCCAAGCTCTCGGGAGATGTCGACGACTGTTGCCTTGGCCGGGCCGTACCGGCGCAGGACGTCCTCGGACGCCTCGAGGATGCGCTCGGGGGTCAGCGGGGCGTCGCCCATGTCTCTTCGCTCAGCGCTCGCTGTCCAGGATCGCCATCTGCTGATCGTCGTAGCGCTCCCCGGCGGCGGCGCCGGGCGGGACGGCACCCTCGATCGCCGCGAGGTCCTCGTCGGAAAGCTCGACCTCGACCGCCCCGAGCGACTCGGCGAGCCGCTCACGGGTGCGCGCCCCGACCAGGGGCACGACGTCCTCGCCTCGCGACAGCACCCAAGCGATCGCGAGTTGCGCCACGGTCGCGCCCTTTGCCTCCGCGACCGCGCGGATCACCTCGACAAGCTCGAGGTTGCGGTCGATGTTCTCTTCGCTGAACCGCGGGGCGTGGCTGCGGAAATCCCCCGGGGCGGTCTCACGGTCTCTCGACCAATGACCGCTCAGCAGACCACGCGAAAGCACGCCGTAGGCGGTGACCCCGATTCCGAGCTCGCGGCAGGTGGGCAGGATCTCGGCCTCGATCCCGCGCGAGAGCAGGGAGTACTCGATCTGAAGATCGGAAATCGGATGCGTCTCCCGCGCCCGGCGGATCGTCTCGGCGCCCACCTCGGAGAGCCCGACGTGGCGAACGTAGCCCGCCCGGACCAGCTCGCCCATCGCCCCCACGGTCTCGGAGATCGGAACCTCCGGGTTGAAACGGCCGAGCCGGTAGATGTCCACGTAGTCGGTGCCGAGCCGGCGAAGCGAGTAGGCGAGGAAGTTCTTCACCGCCGCGGGGCGCCCGTCGACGCCCGCCCAGCCTCCCGCGGGATCGCGCAGGACGCCGAACTTGACGCTGATCACGGCCTGATCGCGGTCGCGCTCCGAAAGCGCATCGCGAATCAGCATCTCGTTGTCGCCCATCGCGTAGTAGTCGCCCGTGTCGAGCAACGTGATCCCCGCGTCGAGCGCCGCCTGGATGGTGGCGATGCTCTCCGCCCGGTCGGCCGGGCCGTAGAGGTCGGACATCCCCATGCAGCCGAGGCCGAGGCCGGAGACGGTGAGGCCGCTCGAGCCGAGCGAGCGAGTGATCATGTGGTCCTCTCCCGGTAGGTAGAATCCAAGTGACGGCTGACAGATTACCAAATCTGTCACGCCCGTGAGGAGTAAGTACGGAGCCGGATCGTGAGCTACCGCGGATGGCGGCCGCCCCACCCATGCGTACGGTGGTGGTCCGGCGCGTTCCCGACCCGAAGGAGCACCATGCCCGTCCGCGTTGCCATCAACGGTTTCGGTCGCATCGGCCGAGGCTTCCTGCGCTCCGTTCATGAGCTCGAGGCTGATATCGATGTTGTCGCCGTCAACGACGTCACCGACGCCGAGACGCTTGCGGCGCTGCTGCGCCACGACTCCGTGTACGGCGCGTTCCCGAGTCAGGTGGAGGCCCGGGATGGCGGGATCGCCGTAGGCGAGTCCGAGATCCGGGTTCTGTCGGAGCCTGACCCGGCCGCCCTCCCATGGGGGGAGATGGGCGTCGAGGTGGTGATCGAGTCGACCGGCCGGTTTCGTACCCGCTCCGATGCCACCAAGCACCTCGACGCCGGGGCGCGCAAGGTCATCCTGTCGGCCCCGGCGAAGGGAAGCGAGCCGGCCGACGCCAACGTCGTGCTCGGGGTCAACTTCGAGGAGGCCTACGACCCTGACGAGCACCACATCATCACCAACGCATCGTGCACGACCAATTGCCTCGCTCCCGTGGCGATGGTGCTGCACGAGACAGTGGGGATCCGCCACGGACTGATGACGACCGTGCACGCGTACACGGCCGACCAGAATCTGCTCGACGCCCCGCACAAAGACCTGCGACGGGCCCGCGCCGGCGCGATCAACCTGGTGCCCACCTCGACGGGCGCCGCGAAGGCGCTCGGGCTTGTGATCCCGGAGTTGGAAGGCAAGCTTCACGGCTACGCGGTTCGCGTCCCGGTGCCGACCGGGTCGCTGGTCGACCTCACAGTGGAAACAGAGCGCAAGACCAGCGCCGAGGAGATCAACGCCGCCTTTCGAGAGCGGGCAGACCACGGGGGCCTCGCAGGGATCCTCTCCTACAGCGAGGAGCCGATCGTCGCCACCGACATCGTCGGCTCGCCGTATTCGGCGATCTTCGACGCGCCGTTGACGAGCGTCATCGACAGCACGCAGGTCAAGGTGGTCGCCTGGTACGACAACGAGTGGGGGTACTCAACTCGGCTCGTCGAGCTGGCCGAACGGGTCCTCGCCCAGTTGCCCGCGCCCGCCTGAGCGGACCTGCGCCGCATACGCGCGGCGGCGGCCTCACAGGAATTCCGCACCTACCGCGCTCCGAACTCCGGACTTTCTACCGATGGAGTCAGGGGGCTTCGGTGGTTCCCTTGGACACTGACTGGCGACGAAGGGACTTGCGATGGCCACCGTCGAGAAGACCACCTACGAGGCACCCGGACAGCCCGGGAGTCCCGTTGAGCTGAAGGAGCGCTACGACAACTTCATCGGCGGCCACTGGGTCGTCCCCTCGAGCGGCGAGTACCGCGACAACCTCGCGCCCGCCACCGGAGAGGCGTTCTGCGAGGTGGCGAACTCGACCCCGGAGGACATCGAGCTCGCACTCGACGCCGCCCACGCCGCCAAGGACGGCTGGGGCGAGGCTTCGGTCACCGAGCGCTCGGCCGTGCTGAACCGCATGGCCGACGCGATCGAGGAGAACCTGGAGATGCTCGCTGTGGCGGAGAGCTGGGAGAACGGCAAGCCGGTGCGCGAGACGCTCGCCGCCGACCTGCCGCTGGCGATCGACCACTTGCGTTACTTCGCCGGCGTCATCCGCGGCGAGGAGGGGGCGATCTCCGAGCTCGACAAGGACACCGTGGCCTACCACTTCCGCGAGCCGCTCGGGGTCGTGGGGCAGATCATCCCGTTCAACTTCCCGCTCTTGATGGCGGCCTGGAAGATCGCCCCAGCCCTCGCGGCTGGCAACTGCACCGTCGTCAAGCCGGCCAGCCCGACGCCGTGGTCCATCCTCAAGCTCGCCGAGGTGGTCGAGGACGTCGTCCCGCCGGGAGTGCTGAACGTCGTCAACGGCCCTGGGGCGGAGATCGGCAAGGCGCTGGCCTCCAACAAGCGGATCGCCAAGATCGCCTTCACCGGCGAGACCGTGACCGGGCGGCTGATCATGTCCTACGCCGCCCAGAACATCATCCCTTCGACCACGGAGCTCGGAGGCAAGTCTCCGAACATCTTCTTCGAGGACGTGACGGCGACCGACGACGAGTTCCTCGACAAGGCGGTCGAGGGGCTGGTCCTATACGCCTTTAACAAAGGCGAGGTGTGCACCTGTCCCTCGCGGGCCCTGATCCAGGAGTCGATCTACGACGAGTTCATCGGTCGCGTGCTCGACCACATCAAGGCGATCAAGCAGGGCCACCCGCTCGATCGCGAAACGATGATCGGCCCGCAGGTCTCACAGGCCCAGCTGGAGAAGATCGAGGGCTACGTCCAGATCGGCGTCGACGAGGGCGCGGAGGTGCTGATCGGCGGTCAGCGTCCTGATCTCAACGGAGAACTGGCCGGCGGCTACTACTTCGAGCCGACGGCGCTCAAGGGCTCGAACGACATGAGGGTCTTCCAGGAGGAGATCTTCGGCCCGGTCGTAGCGGTGACGACGTTCGCCGACGAGCGCGAGGCGCTCGAGATCGCGAACGACACCCTTTATGGTCTCGGCGCCGGTGTGTGGACCCGAGACGGTTCTCGCGCCTACAGGATGGGCCGGGGGATCAAGGCCGGGCGAGTGTGGACCAACTGCTAACACCAGTATCCGGCCCACGCCGCGTTCGGCGGCTACAAGGTCTCGGGAGTCGGCCGCGAGACGCACAAGATGATGCTCGACCACTACTCGCAGACCAAGTGCCTGCTGGTCAGCTACGACCCGAAGCCACTCGGCTTCTTCTGAGCCGATGAGCGCCAATGTCACAGCCACCCCGGAGGCGCTCGAGGTGATGAGGCGCCTCCGGGCCAAGCACGGGCCGCTTGCCTTCTTCCAGTCGGGCGGCTGCTGCAACGGGAGCGCGGCGATGTGCCTGACCCGCGGTGAGCTGCTCGAGACGGACAACGACCTCAAGCTGGGCGAGATCGGCGGCGCTCCCTTCTATGTCGACCGCGAGCAGTGGGAGCGTTGGGGCAGGCCCTCGTTCGTAATCGATGTCGCGTCGGGCGGGGGCGGGGGGTTCTCCCTCGAGGCCGTCGAGGGTGTTCATTTCGTCAGTCGAGCGCCCGCGGACACGCCGGCGTGAGAGCCGGAGACGAATTCGACTACGAGCAGGCGACCGCCGGCGACGCGATGCGGCAGGAGGTCATCTACTGCCCTCCAGAGGCGCCGCTGAGAACGGTGGCGCAGATCATGGCCCGTGACCGGATCCACTGCGTCGTGGTCGGCACCGAGCAAGGTTGGGGCGTCGTCACCGATCATGACTTGCTCCGGGCTGCGGAGTCCGGCATAGACGGGGTCTGCGCGGGCGACGTCATGGCCGCCGATCTGCCGACCGTCGGCGTCGACCAGTCGCTCGATCGTGCCCGCAAGCTCATGGTCGAGCACGAGGTCAGCCACGCGCTAGTCGTTGACGCGCGATCGGGGCGTCCCGTGGGCGTCCTGTCGAGCCTCGACGTCGCCGGCCTGTTGGCGATCGGTCGAAGCAGCTCGTAGGCCGCCGCCTCGTAACCTGACGACGTTGCCTGCGAGCTATCCAGCCCATCGCGAGGCCGACGTCGTGCTCCGCGACGGTTCGACTGCCCACGTGCGCCCGATCCGGGCTTCCGACCGCGAGGCGCTGCATGCCTTCTACGAGGCCCTGTCGCCGGATTCCCGCGCCTTCCGCTTCTTCAGCGGAGCGGTCGATCTCGACGAGATCGCCGCCACCGCCGTCGACGTGGACTACAACGACCGCTACGGGCTTGTGGCGACGAGTGGCGGACAAACCGTCGTCGCCCACGCGCTCTACTTCAAGCTGGACGCCGAGCACGCCGAGGTCGCGTTCGCGATCGCCGACCGCCTCCAGGGTCGCGGTCTCGGAACCATCCTTCTCGCCCACCTCGCCGAGCTCGCCGAGGACCACGGCGTGCGGAGCTTCGAGGCCAGCGTCCTGCCGCAGAACCACCGCATGATCGAGGTCTTCCGGGAAAGCGGGTTCCCGATCGAAGTTCGCGCCCAGCCGGGCGAGATCGCCGTCGAGCTTCCCACCTCGTTCTCTGCCGAGGCGATCGAGCGCTTCGAGCAGCGGGACCGGATCGCCGCAGTGGCGGCGGTGAGTGCGTTCTTGCAGCCGGCGTCGGTGGCGGTGATCGGCGCCTCTCGGCGGCGTGGCAGTGTCGGTGGTGAGGTCTTTCACAACCTGCTCTCCAGCGGATTCGAGGGGCCCGTCTACCCAGTGAACGCCTCAGCCGATGTGGTTCAGTCGGTCGCCGCCTATCGTTCGATCCTCTCGGTTCCGGGCCCGGTTGAGCTCGCTGTGATCGCCGTGCCAGCGGATTCTGTGCCCGACGCAGCCCGCGAGTGCGCAGAGAAGGGAGTGCGCGCCTTGATCGTGCTTTCGGCGGGCTTTGGTGAAACCGGACCTGAGGGAGCTCGGCGCCAGGGAGCGCTGCTCGACGTGTGCCGCGACGCGGGGATGCGCCTGGTCGGCCCCAACTGTCTCGGGGCGCTCAACACCTCGGCTGGCGCCAGCCTGAACGCGACGTTCGCGCCCGGCTTTCCGCCCGCGGGCCCAGTCGGGTTCCTCTCCCAGAGCGGCGCCCTCGGCCTGGCGATGATCGAGCACGCTCTCGAGGCGCAGATCGGTCTCTCCTCCTTTGCCTCGATCGGAAACCGGGCGGACATCTCGGGGAACGACCTGATCGAGTACTGGGAGCAGGACAGCGAGACGCGGGTCGTGCTGCTCTACCTCGAGTCATTCGGTAACCCGCGACGGTTCGCCCGCATCGCCAGGCGCGTCGGCCGCCACAAGCCGATCGTCGCGGTGAAGAGCGGGCGCTCGGCGGCCGGCGCCCGCGCAACCACTTCCCACACCGGCGCCATGATCGCCGCCTCCGACGTCACCGTGGACGCGCTGTTTCACCAGGCCGGGGTCGTACGCACGGACAACCTCGCTGAGCTCTTCGACGTCGCCTCGGTGCTCTCGAACCAGCCGGTACCAGGGGGGCACCGAGTCGGCGTGGTCACCAACGCCGGCGGGCCGGGGATCATGTGCGCCGACGCCTGTGAGGCGGCTGGCTTGGAGCTGCCGGAGCCAAGCGATGGAGTGCGCGAGCGCCTGGCCAAGTTCCTTCCGCCCGAGGCGTCGCTCGCGAACCCGATCGACATGATCGCCACCGCGTCGGCTGACGACTACGAACGGACGATCGAGGCGATCGCCGAATCCGGCGAGGTCGACGCGATCATCGCCGTCTTCGTCCGCCCGCTGCTGGTGACGGCAACCGACGTTGCGGAGGCGATCGGACGGGCCTCGGAGGGCCGCGCCGCCGGGCTCACATTGCTCGGGGCGTTTATGTCCGCCGAGCACGGCCCGGCCGAGCTTCGGCGCGCTGCCCGCGGCGTACCGGCATTTCAATTCCCAGAGGAGGCGGCCCAAGCCCTCGCTCGCGTTACCGCCTATAGCGAATGGTTGAGGAAACCTGAGCAGACGGTCCCGCGCTTCCCGGAGGCCCGGGGGGAGGAGGCGGCGGGGCTGTTGGCGAACGCGCTCGAGCGCGGCGAGGGCTGGCTAGAGCCGGCCGAGGCGTCTGCGCTGCTCGACTGCTACGGGATCCGGGTGGCCAGTTGGCTGGAGGCTGAGGACCCCACGGCCGCCGGCCGAGCGGCGGCCCAATTCGAAGGCTCCGTGGCGCTGAAGGCCGTGGTTCCTGGGCTGCACAAGACCGAAGCCGGGGCGGTCCGCCTGGGGCTTTCAGGGGAGGACGCGGTCTCCACGGCGGCGGAGGAGATGAGGGAGAGGTTGAGGCGCGCCGACGACGAGCCGCAGGCATTCATCGTCCAGGAGATGATCACCGAGGGGGTCGAGATGCTCGTCGGCCTCGTCCACGATCCGCTGTTCGGGCCGCTGCTTGCCTGCGGGGCGGGGGGTGTTCAGGCGGAACTGCTCAAAGACCTCTCGGTGCGAATCACCCCCCTGCGCGAGGGGGACGCAAGCGAGATGGTCCGCTCGCTTCAGACCTTTCCGCTACTGGAGGGGTTCCGCGGCGCACCCCCTGCCGACGTCGGGGCGCTCGAGGACGTGCTGCTGCGGATGAGCGCGCTGGTCGAGGCACACGCGGAGGTCGCCGAGGTCGATCTCAACCCCCTGATCGTCGGATCGAACGGGGCAACCGTGGTCGATGTCCGGATTCGCGCGCAAGCCGCCCAGCCCAGGCCTCCCTGGCCGGGATACCGCCATTGAGCACGCGGGCATCCGTGCCGACACCGGTTCCAGTTCAGTAGCAGCCACCGATGTCCGCAGATGAGGCCGGTCGTAGGGTGCGGTCATGGCTGAGGTTGAACCGAGCACGCGACGGTCCGCCGAGCGGACCTACCTCGGCCCCCCGCTCTACGCCGCCAAGGTCGCCGACGCGATGCGCGTCGGCGTCATCACCTGCCGCCGCGAGACGACGCTGGCCGACATCGCGAAGATGATGGTCGGCTACGACGTGCACTCGGTTGTCGTCTCCGAGGTGGGAGGCGATCGCGGTCTGTGGGGGATCGTCACCAGCCTCGACCTGGCGCGCGCTGCGGACGAACTGGGCTCGCTGACGGCGGGAGACGTGGCCAGTACGGAGCTGATCACGATTGCGTCGAACCAACCGCTGGACGCGGCCGCCGAGCTCATGGCCAAGCACGGCGTCACGCACCTGGTCGTAGTGCAGCCCGAGACAACCCAGCCGGTCGGGGTGATCTCGGCGCGTGGGGTTGCCGCCGCGGTTGCGTACGGGCGATCCGGAGCCGGCAGATGAGCCCAGCTTCACTCTCCGACAGCCGCGTCTCCGAGGTGATGCGCCACGGGGTGCTCACGTGCCAGCCGGAGACCCCGCTCGAGGTGGTCGCCAGGATGATGTCCGAGCACCGGGTCCACTCAGTCGTCGTGTCGAACCTCGACGGTGTCAGCGAGAGCGCGTGGGGGATCGTCAGCGACGTGGACGTGCTGCGCGCTGCGCCGGAGGGCGGGCGGGATCGCGCCGCGGGCGAGATCGCGGGAACCGAGCTGCTGACGGTGGCGCCCGACGAGACCTTGGAGCATGCGGCTCAGCTGATGGCCGAGCACGAGATCACACACCTGGTGGTCGTCTCGGGTGATAAGCCAGTCGGAGTGATCTCGTCGCTCGACGTGGCGGCGTGGATGGCCTACGCCTGACCACCTAGCCGACGAGAGACCGAGGCCAAGGATGGACGCGCGCGAAGGATTTACCACAGACGACGCACGCGAGGTCGGTGAACGGATCGGGATCGACTGGGGATCGGCGCCCTTCGACGTCGAGCAGTTCCGGCGCGGAATGGAGGTCGAGCTGGAGCACGGGTTGCGCGACCCGGCGACCAACGTCACTGACGACGACCCGACGACAACGGGCAAGATCGCCCTAGCGCACCTGAACGAGTTCTCCGACTACTACGTTCGCCTGGAGCGAATGGAGGCTGAGGCGGAGCGAGAGCATCGAGCGGAATAGTTTTCCGCTCATCAGATCGGCGCGATGCCCCGCTTGCGGGTCGCGAGGAAGTAGCGCTCGAACGCGACCTTCGCCCAGTGCGCCTGGGGGCCCCACATCACCCGCGGGTGCTGCGAGTCGCCCAACACGTGGTCGGCCTTGAAGATCACACCGCTGCTGCCCGCGTCGAGGATGCAGATCGCGGGGAGGTCGGAGAGCGGCTGCCGGCGGCGCTCGCCTCCCTGAAGGTCGGCGGCGACGTTTTGCGCCGCGACCTCCGCCATGAGCTCGCTCATCTGGCCGGTCTTGGGTGCACCGGCGGGAACCGGCGTCGCCTCGGGCGGCGCGGTGGCGACGTCGACGCCCGCGGCGTAGACGTCGGGGATCTCGGGATGGCTGAACTCGTCAGTGACGGGGATGAAGCCAAGCTCGTTCGCGAGCCCCTCGGCCCCCCGCACTACGTCGAGCCCAGTGAACGGGGGCACGATCATCGAGAAAGCAAACGGCAGCACCCGCCCGCCCTCGAGCTCGATCTCCGCCTCGCGGACCTCGCGGATGCCGCTGTTCGGGATCCCGTCGATCCCCCAGCAGTCGAAGCACCGCCGGACCGCCCCGCTCGAGTCCCCTACGCCGCCAAGGCCGAAGTGCCCGAGGTACGGCTCCGCGGTGATGAAGGTCACCGGTGCGACGTCCTCGAGCCCCGCCTTGCGAATCCGGTGGCGAACGTTGATCAGGAACTCGTACGAGGCGCCGAAGCAGGAGCCGCCCTCTGCAGTGCCGATCACCACTGGCCCGGGGTCAGTGAGGAACCGCTGCCATTCGTCCCGCGCCGCGAGCGCGTGCTCGAGGTTGCACACCGACGCCGTGTGGCCGCCGTCCGGCCCCAGACCGCGGATCCGGTCGAACGCCAGGCGCGGCCGGTGGCGAGCAGTAGCCGGTCGTAGCCGATCTCCTCGGCGCGCGCGGTGAACACGGTGCGCGAGTCGAGGTCGAGCCGGATGGCGGCCTGGTTCAGGAAGCGGATTCCCTTGCGCTGGTACACCGGCGCCAGCGCGAACGTGATCTCCCCGGGCTCGCGCAGTCGGAGCGGGAGCCAGATCAGCGAGGGGATGAAGGTGAAGTTCGCGTGCGGATCAAGCACCACGACCTCGTGGTGCGGATCGAGCCGCCGGCGGAGCTCGAGGGCGGCCGTCAGCCCGGCGAAGCTCGAACCCACGACAACCGCTCGCTTGGCGCGGCTGGACGAACCGTCGAGCAGAGCCATCATGCGTGCCCGAAGCGCACGTCGGGCAGGAACCGGTCAAGCCAGGCGGGCAGCCACCAGGCCCATCGTCCCGCGACCCGCAGCAGCACCGGGACCAGGATGAGCCGGACCAGGAGCGCGTCGAGGAGCACGGCGACGCCGAGGATCACGCCCATCTCCTTCGGCGGCAGCGGCCCGGAGAGAGCGAAGGTGAAGAAGACGGCGACCATGACTGCCGCAGCCGCGAGGATCACGCGACCAGAGTGGGCCAGGCCGCCGACCACCGCCTCGCGCTGATCGCCCGAGCGGTCCCAGTGCTCCTTGGCCGAACTGAGCAGGAAGACCGTGTAGTCCATCGTGATCGCGAAGATCAGCGCGAAGAAGAACACCGGCGCCCAAGCGTCGACGAACCCCTGCGAGGTAAAGCCGAGCAGCCCCTCGAAGTTGCCGTCCTGGAAGATCAGCTTGCCGGCGCCGAACGCCGCGCCCGTGGCCAGCAGGCTGGTGAGGACCCCAAACGCGGCGACAATCGGAGCCTGCAGCGCGACCAGGAGGAGGAGGAAGCCGAGTGCGATGACGACTCCGATCACCAGCGGCGTCTTGCTGGCGAGCTCCTGCTCGAGATCGTGGTTCTCGGCCACAGCGCCGCCGACCAGCGCCCCGGCGGGGAGCACCGATCGCAGCCGCTCGATCGTCGAGCCCACGGCTGGGTTTGAAGGGTCCTGCGTCGGGATCGCCTGGATCAGCGCCGTCTGAGTTACGCCCTGCTGCGGCGGCACGACCTGGGCGATTCCGGGGTCGGCCGCCACGGTCGCCGCGACCGAGTGGGCCTCGTTGCTGCCGGCGACGACCTGCAGCGCGCCCGGTGCGCCGGGCCCGAACGCGTCCTGGACGGCGACATAACCCTGACGAGAGGAATCATCAGCGGGCACGACCTTGATCGAGGGCATTCCCGTGTCGAGCGCGAGCACGGGGAATGCCAGAGCCACGAGGACCGCGAGCGTAGGGCCCCCGTAGCGAACGGGGTGACGCCAAAGGCGCTCTCCCCAGGCGGCGAACCGCGGCGAGCGGTGCTCGCCCGAGTGCACCCAGGGCAGCGCGAGCCGGTCGAGACGCGGCCCGAGCTTGGCGAGAACGGCCGGAAGCAGTGTGAGGGTTGCGGCCATCACGAAGACGACCGAGAGCATGATTCCGAGCGCCACCGAGCGGAAGGCAGGGCTCGGCACCAGCATCACCGCGCTCAGCGAGATCAGCACGGTGAGTCCCGAGAACAGCACCGCCTTGCCGGCGGTGTCCATCGTCACCGCGACGGCCTCGGCGGCTGGCCGGCGATCGCCGAAGAACGCGCCGCGGAAGCGATAGACGACGAACAGCGCGTAGTCGATGCCGAGCGCGAGCGCGAACATGAGCGCGAAGTTCATCGCCCAGATCGAGATGTCGGTGATCTGAGCGCCCACGTAAAGCATCCCCGCGGCACACACGAGCCCGAGGATCGTGAGCAGGAGCGGGAGCCCGGCAGCGACCAGTGAGCCGAACGCCAGCACCAGGATCGCCAGGGTCACGGGCCAGGAGATCAGCTCCGACTTCAGCATCGCGCTCTTGTTCGCTTCGTTGAAGTCCGACCACATGCCGGAGGCGCCGGTCAGGTTCACCTGCACGTCAGCCGTGCCCGCCGCCGCGAGGTCGGACTTGATCTCGTCGGCAACCCGCACCATCTGGTTCGGGTCGGCACCGGCACCCGCCTGGATCACGGCGGTGCGACCGTCACGCGAGATCGAGACGCCCTCGCGCGGGTGAGCGATCGAGGCCACGTCCTGCTCGACGAGCAGCCGGTGCTCGACGTCGCGCACCACGCCGGTGAAGCCGGGATCGTCGAAGGCGAGCTCGTCGGAGCTGACGACGATCAAGAGGCTGCTGGAGGAGAGCCCCTCGAACTCCGCCTCCACGCGATCACGGGCCTCAACCGACTCGGATCCGGTGGCGTGCCAGCCGGCTCCGGAAAGCGCGTGCTCGACGCGGGGTGCGAGGAACCCCAGCACCACGGCGGTCGCCAGCCACGCCAACGCAACCGCCTGGACGTGGGTCGCGGACCAGTGGCCGAGCCGCCCGATGGGACCCAGCGCGCTCACGTGGAGGTCCCGTATGCGGAGCGCCGGCCGAAGGCGCGCTCGAGGATCAGCGAGGCGGGGCAGGCCCCGGTCAGCACATAAAGCCACTGGTTGACGCCCACGAACGCCGTCAGCGCCAGGAACCAGGGCGAGACGACCAACGCCAGGGCGACGCTCAGCAGCGTCATCGTGCCGGCCAGGGCGAACAGCACCCGCTCGAGCGGCCAGCGGCCGCGCCATGTGCACGAGGGCTCAACTGTCATCGCGCGGTCCCCTCCGCGATCACCGCATCCAGTTCCGCAAGCTGTCTGCGGAGACCACCGCAGACCTCCTCGCAGAGGCGAAAGACGCTCTCGTCCGCGACGGAGTAGTGGGCGAAGTTCCCCTCCTGACGGCGGCCGACGAAGCCCGCGTCTAGCAGCACCCGCAGGTGCTTGGACACGTTCTGCTGCGAGCTCGACGTTGCCGCGACGAGCTCGCCGACCGTGGCGTCCCCCTCTCGCAGGCGATCGAGGAGCTTGATCCGCATCGGCTCGGCGAGAACCCGAAAGCGCTCCGCGATCAGCTCGACCAGGGGTTCGGGAAGCGGATGACTGAGCGTCGTGACGGCGGTCATGGAGCGCACTATAGCACAACTACACTACTGTGTGGTTGTGTACTGCGCGCGACGGAGACGGGCATGAGGAGTCACCTCGCGAGTACCTTGGCCAACCCCTTCAGCCCGACCTCCATTCCGTTCCAGAAGAGCCCGGCATGGAACGGTCGACCACTGCTGAACCGCCACGGCACAGACATCCCGAGCATCCTCTTGCCCGCCCGCCACGCCTTCGAAGACCCGACCCGGTAGTCATCGCCAGCGTCGGGTCGAACCTCGACGGGTCGCGCCCGATCCCCGGTGATGCGCAACCCTGGGAAGGGAGTCGACGCGATGTAGGGAGGGAAGGCGACGAGCAGGTCGGCGCAGATCGGCGCCGAGCTCCTCGGTACGCGGTCCGCGGCTGCCTTCGATCCCGTCAGCATGTGCATGCGCACGATCTCGTACAGCGGCCCCGCGCACTTGTTGTTCGGTGGCACCAGGAACAGCACGCGCCGCCGCTTGCCCAGCCCAGCCGCAGTCACGAGCTCGGCGAAAGCGCTTCGATCGAGCATGTCCTCGGGCGTCCAGGTGCTGATCGCGTACTGGTCGAGGCCGGAACGTCCTCGGCCTGCATGCCAGCGCCGGTCGCAACCACAAGGAAGTCGTAATGCAGCGCACGGCCGTCGGCGACAACCCGGCGGGCATCTGGATCGATCTCGTGTGCGCGAGCGCCCACGAGCGCGATGCCTCTACGTCCGACGATTTCGCGGGCGGCACCCGGAGCCGTTCAGGGTCGAGACCGAACGGCACGTAGATCGAGTTCGGCTTGAAGAGAAAGTGGTCTTGGTCGGAGACCAGCGTGATCTGCGCACCCTCGCCGGCAAGTCTGCGCAGGTTGAAGGCGGCCTCGAGTCCGCCGAAGCCCCCGCCAGGGACGACGACGCGGGCCGCGGCGCGACCACGCGAACAGGCGCCTCGCCGCTCACGCGACAGCCGACATGCGGAGCGCGCCTACCGGCCATGACGTTTTAGAACCCCCGGGTCTCGCGTAGGCGCTGGGACTCCGCATGATCAGGCCGTATACGTAGAAGCCGAGGTACGCAAGGATCGCGAGCCAGAACGCGGTCATGAGCCGCTCTCTGCGCCTCATCTCGTCACCTCCTCGATCCCGTTCGAGCGGGCGAAATCCGCCAACTCGACGATGGAGTCCTCGATCCCGCCCATCACCTCGGCGGCGTCCGGAACGGTCGCGTGGTCGGCGTTGAGGCAGAAGAACATCCGCCCGTCGTAGCTCAACACTGCCAGGCCCACCGCGTGCTCGGCGGCGAGCGGAACCAGGGGCCAGATCTCCTCCAACCTTGACCCGAACGCGTACAGCGGGACCTGCGGGCCCGGGACGTTCGTGATCGTGATGTTGAAGAGCCGCGTCGCGAACAGCGACCGCGCCAGGAACGTGTGCAGGGCAGGCGGGGCGTGCGCCGCCAGATTGATGATCGCGCTCGAACCCTCGGCCTGGTGCCCTGACTTGAGAATCTCCGCCTCATGCACCGTCGCGCGATAGCGCTCGAGCGGATCCGAGATCGAGACCGGCAGGTTGACGAACAGCGAGCTGATCCGGTTCCCGCGCGCGGTGTGCTCGTCGGCGGCGCGGACGTTCATCGGCACCATCGCCCGCACCCCGGACTCGGGAGGTTCCTCGCCCCGCTCGAGCAACAGCCGCCGGAGGCCGCCCGTCGCGGCGGCAAGCACCACGTCGTTGACCGTTCCTCCGAGCTCACGCTTGATCTCCTTCACTCGCTCGAGCGGAACCTCGAGGAGCTCGAGCCGACGCTTGCCGCCGATCGCCTCGTTCAGGCTGGTGTGCGGCGCGGGAACGAGCTCGTCGCGCAGCAACACCTCGCCCATTGCCAGCGAGCGGCGCGCGACGTCGCGCACCTGTCCCGGATGGCGGACCAGACCGAGTCCTCGGCGGACCCCGCCGACCGCACCTTGGCCAAGCCGGAACGGAAGCGCCGCGATCCGCATCGGGACGGCGATCAGCCCGGCCCGCGTGCGCCCCGCTGCCTGATCGGCACCGGCGCCCCGATCCGGGCTGTGCGCGGCACCGTTCGTCGCTGGTAAAGGCTCGGTGTCGAGCATCAGATGCCCGATGTCGACCGAGCCGACGCCGTCGACCATGCAGTGGTGGGTTTTCGTGGCCAGGGCCCAGCGCCCGTCCTCCAGTCCCTCGAGGACGACCATCTCCCACAGCGGGCGCGTGCGGTCCAGGCGCTCGGAGTAGAATTCGCCGGCCCACTCGAGCAGCTCGCGTCGGCCTCCGGGGGCCGGCAGGCGCTCGCGCCGGACGTGCGAGGCGATGTCAAAGCGCTTGTCGCGCTCCCAGCTCGGCCAGTGCAGGCCGCCGGTCCTGGGCGTTGAGAGGCGCTGGGTGAAGCGGGGGAGACGGTCCAGGCGCGATTCGAGATGGCTGCAGACCTCGGACACGGGGGGCGCCGGCAGCATCGGCACGCGCTCGAACACCATCACGCCGCCGATGTGCATGTGGGCGCTCTCGTCAGCCTCCTCGAGCTCGAGGAACGTCGCGTCGAGCGCAGTGAGACGATCCGCAGCGGTCACTGCGATCAACGCTAGGTCGCGGGCGCCCCTCGGGCATCCGTACACAAGCGGTAACCCGCTCAGGGGTGAGTACGGAGACCATTAGGCCGCTTCGCGTCCGGCGCCCGCCACGCCCGAGGGTCGGCCTTCCGGACCCACATCCGCCAGATGCAGCGCGACCAGGCTCGAGGCAGTGAGGGCGATGACGCCGTCGAGTCGGGGCTGGTTGAGCGCGAGGACGAAGGCGACCAGCAGGATGCCAAGCAGGTTCACGAGCAGCTCACCGCGTTGTCTGTCGCGATACGAGCGGCGGGCACAGCCGGCGAGCGCACCGAGAATGCCCGAAACACCGACACCGCGTAAGAGTGGACGAGCTCCTGATCGAGGCCGCCGGCGAGCACGATCAGCGCGGCACCGGCGCCGAGGAAGGCCACAACGGCCCGGTAGGGGACGAATAAGCGGTCAGCGACCTGGTGGCCTGGAACCCGGCGAACTGCACGCCGTCACCGAGGCTCGCCCCGTCCCACCCCAGCCAGAAGGGTGGAGTCATCCGGGGGCAGTCCGATCCCCAGCTCGACTGCTAGCGCGGCACTTGCGCGGCACGGGAAGCGACACACGAGCTGGTGATGGGTGGCGGCGACGACGGCGATCGTGTCGATCACCAGCGCCATCGTCGGGAAGAGGTCGGAGAGGCCGCCGTCCAGGCCGTTTAGCGCCGACTCGACGGCGTAGGCGACCGACGAGACCGGATCCGCCATCACCCTGAAGGCGAAGGCGACGAAGAGGTGAAAGCGCGCTGCCCCCGTCGCGGGGAAGTACTGAGAGATAACGGTAGTGCAAGCGGATTTCGAGCCGTCAACCCCCGCCTACGTTATTGGCGACAGCTGACGCCGCCCGAAGGAGCCAGAATGCCGAGCACGACCCGCGAAGCCGCTTCCGCCGTGAGGCTATTCTCCGAGCTTGGCCGCCGAGATGTGGCCTATGCCGGCGGCAAGGGCGCCAACCTCGGCGAGTTGACCGCGGCCGGCCTCCCGGTGCCGCCGGGGTTCGTGGTCGGCGCTCCCGCGTACGCGGCGTTCTGCGAGGGAGGAGGCCTGCGCGCGCGGATCGAGCAACGGCTCACCGACCTCGACGTTGACGACACGTCGGCGCTGGAGCAGGCAGCCGCCGAAGTGCGTGCGATGGTCGAGGCCGAGCCGATCCCGGCCTGGCTCGAAGATGAGATCCGGGCCGCCTACCGAGAGCTCACCCACAACGACGCCGACGCGCCCGTCGCCGTTCGCTCCTCCGCGACCGCCGAGGACACAGAGGCCGCCTCGTTTGCGGGCATGAACGAGACCCTCCTCAACATCCAGGGCGAGGACGAGGTGGTCGAGGCAGTGCGCCGCTGCTGGTCCTCGCTGTTTGGTGCCCGGACCGTCTTCTACCGGGCCAAGCGCGGCTTCGGCCAGGCGGATATGGACATCGCGGTGGTGGTCCAGCGCCAGATCCTCGCCACGAGGGCGGGCGTGATGTTTACGATCGACCCCGCCTCCGGCGACGAGGGCCGGCTGGTGATTGAGGGCTCCTTTGGGCTGGGCGAGGCGGTGGTCTCAGGGAGCGTGTCCCCCGACCGCTACCTGGTCGAGAAGCGGACGCTGGCGATCACCGCTCGCGAGGTGCGGCGCAAGGAGCTGGTGATCGAGCCCAAGCCCGGCGGGGGAACGGCGACCCGCCAGCTCTCCGACGAGGAGGCCTTGCGGCCGGTCCTTTCCGACGACGAGGTGACCGAACTGGCCAGCATGGGGCGGACGATCGAGGAGCACTACGGCGCGGCCCAGGACACCGAGTGGTGCTTCGACGCCGACGGGGTGGCTTGGATGCTGCAGTCGCGGCCGGTCACCTCGGCCGGCGGCGAGGCCGCAGCGGCTTCGGCCGAAGCGGTCGCCGCCCAGGGCGAGATCCTGCTACGGGGGCTGGGAGCGGCTCCAGGGATCGGCGGGGGCCGGGCGCGCATCGTGCGCGAGCTGAGCGACGCGGACGGGCTCGGCGATGGCGACGTTCTCGTTACCCACATGACGGCGCCCGATTGGGTGCCGCTGATGCGGCGCTCGGCCGCGATCGTCACCGACTCCGGAGGCATGACCTGCCACGCCGCGATCGTCTCGCGCGAGCTGGGCATCCCCTGTGTTGTCGGAACGGCCGATGCCACGACCAAGCTCCGCGACGGCGAGCTGATCACCGTCGACGCAGCCGAGGGCGCGGTGCGCGAGGGCGCGGTTGCGGTCCCACGCGAGCCTGCCGCCCCACCCGCCCGCCCGGCGGCAGCCGCTGCGGCGGCGACTGCGACGAAGCTGCTGGTCAACCTCTCCGAGCCCTCGCAGGTCGAGCGGGCTGCGGCCCTCGAGGTCGAGGGGGTCGGCCTGCTCCGCGCCGAGCTGATGGTGATCGAGGCACTCAACGGAAAGCATCCCCGGCTACTGCTCGAGGAGGGGCGCGGGGAGGAGTTCGTGGAGCGGATGGGCGCCGCCCTGACTACGTTCGCCGCAGGGTTCGCGCCCCGGCCGATCACCTACCGGACGATCGACTTCCGCACCAACGAGTTCCGTGGCCTCGAGGGCGGAGATCGCTTCGAGCCTGAGGAGGCGAACCCGATGATCGGCTACCGCGGTGCCCTGCGCTACATGCGCGAGCCCGACTTGATCGGGCTCGAGCTGGACGCGATCCGCCGTGTCTGGGACACCGGCCACACCAACTTCCACGTGATGATCCCGTTCGTCCGTACCCCTCGGGAGCTGGCGGCCGCCCGGGAGGCGGCGGAGCGTGCCGGGCTGATGAAGCAACCGCACTTCGAGCTCTGGGTGATGGCCGAGGTCCCATCGGTGCTGTTCCACCTCGAGCGGTACGCCGATCTGGGCGTAGCCGGGATCTCGATCGGGTCGAACGACCTCACCCAGCTGATGCTGGGCGCCGATCGCGACTCCGAGGTCGTCGCGGAGATCTTCGACGAACGTGACGAGGCGGTGGCGGAGTACCTGCGGCGGCTGATCCCCCGCGCGCGCGAGCTCGGCCTTCAGACATCGATCTGCGGCCAGGCTCCCTCTGTGCACCCAGAGTACGCGGAGCTGCTGGTCCGGGCCGGGATCGACGCGATCTCCGTCAACATCGACGCGGTCGACAGAGCCCGCCGGCTGATCGGCGCGGCCGAGCGGCGTGTGTTGCTCGAGGCGGCCCGCGACTCGGATTGATCGGCGGCAGTGCCCGGCGACAGATAGGCTCGGGCCCCTAAGGTCCAATCGGTCCGAGGAGGCGGCATTCCGGGCAGCACGGTCACCGAACTCGAGCGGCGCTACGGGCGCCCGGCTACGCAGGTGCTGGACCGGCTGCGGGCTCTGAAGCGCGAGCACGGCCGGATCGAGGCGGCCGATATCGATCGCCTGGCTGCCGAGCTCGGCCTTCCGCGGGCCCATGTCAACGCGGCGGCGTCGTTCTACGCGGACTTGGGCTTCCAGCCTCGGGGCTCGCGCCACGTCCAAGTCTGCGCCGGGACCGCCTGCTTCGCGGCCAGCGCTGGCTCGCACATCAACGACCTATCGCGCCGGATCGGCGTCGAGGCTGGCGGCATCAGCGAGGACGGCCGGACGTCGCTGCAACCCGTGTATTGCCTCGGCTACTGCTACGGAGGCCCGGCGGCGCTCGACGGCGAGCAGCCCCGTGCGGGCCACGACCTCGTCGAGCAGCTCTGCGAAGGAGCCGCGCCGGGCGATCCCGAGATCCCCGTGCATACCACGCTCGAGGATCCGGTCGTGCTCGCCGGAGTCCTTGATCCTGACGCGGATCCCTGGGAGCCGGTACGCGACGTCCTTGCAGCTCGGGACCTCGCCCGCGTTCAGCGCGAGGTGGTGGCGTCGGGGCTGCGCGGGCGTGGCGGCGCCGGATTTCCGGCGGCGGTGAAGTGGAAGGCGGCCTCGGAGGCGCCCTCGCGCGGACCCCGGTACCTGATCTGCAACGGCGACGAGGGCGATCCCGGGTCGTTCGTCGACCGCCTGCTGATGGAGCGCGATCCACAGCGTTTGCTCGCCGGGATGACGCTCGCGGCATACGCCAGTGGAGCGACGCGGGGCTTCGTGTACGTGCGCTCGGAATACCCGCGCGCCCGCGATGCGGTGCGCGCCGCGATTGTCGCGGCCCGTGCCGACGGGCACCTGGGATCTAGACCCGACGACTCGGGCTTCGACTTCGACGTCGACGTGTTCGAGGGCGCGGGCTCGTACGTCGCCGGTGAGGAGACGTCGCTGATGCACTCGATGGAGGGCCTGCGGGGCGAGGTCGCTGCGCGTCCGCCTTACCCCACCGAGCGCGGCTTCCTTCATGCCCCCACCGTGGTCAACAACGTCGAGACGCTCTGCGCCGTGCCCTGGATCGTCGATCGCGGCGGCGAGGCCTACGCCGCCCGCGGGGCCGACGGCTCGCGGGGAACCAAGGTCGTCTGCCTGAACGAGCGCTTCCGGAACCCGGGCGCCTACGAGGTCGAGCTCGGCACCAGCGTGCGCTGGATCGTCGACGAGCTGGGAGGGGGCATCGAGGATGGCCGAGACCTGCGGGTGCTCCAGGTCGGCGGGCCGCTGGGCGGTTTCCTGGGGTCTGATCAGCTTGATGTGCCGCTGACGTTCGAGGCGCTGCGCGACGCCGGCGCCGACCTCGGCCACGGCAGCCTGATCGCGCTCGACGACCGCATCGACCGCGAGGCGCTCGAGCGCCATTTCTGGCGCTTTGCGGCGAGTGAGAGCTGCGGCACCTGCGGGCCGTGCCGGCTGGGGACGCGCCAGGGCCTCGAGCTGGCGGAGGGTCGGGGTGGCCCGGACTCGGAGGAGGCCCGGTCCGAGATGTACTCGGCGATGGAGCGCGGCAGCCTCTGCGCCTTCGGCCGCAGCATCCCCAACGTCGCCCGGAGTCTGGACCGGGCCTGGAGTGGCGGGGCGCCCGCACCGCGCCGCGGCGCCTCCACGCCGCACGCAGAGCACGCATGAGGGTCTCCGTCGACGGCACGGGCGTCGAGGTCGCCCCAGGGTCTCGGCTCCTGGATGCTGCGCGGGCAGCGGGCGTCGAGGTCCCGTCGCTGTGCGCAGATCCCAGGCTCGCGCCCTACGGCTCCTGCCGCACCTGCATGGTCGGGCTCGAGGGCGCGGATGACCCCGTCCCCGCGTGCACGAGCCCCGCGGCTGATGGCGCCGTGGTCCGCACCGACGATCCCACGGCCCAGGCGACGGCCCGTGTAGCGCTCGAGCTGATCGTCGGCAGCCTGCCAGCGAGCGCGCTCGAGCTGCCGGAGGAACGCAGCGAGTTCGTTCGGGCCTGCCGGAAGCTGGGAGTCTCCAGCTCCCGCTTCGGAGGCCCTCTCCGCGATGAGGGACGTGACGACTCGCACCCCTACGTCAAGTACGACCCGTCCCTGTGCATCGCCTGCGCCCGCTGCGTGCGCATGTGCGACGAGGTCCAGGGCACCTTCGCGCTGGCGATGGTCGGGCGCGGAGTCGAGACCGTGATGGCGCCCGGCTCGGGCGGCAGCTGGGACGAGTCCGATTGCGTCGCCTGCGGCGCGTGCGTGGACAGCTGCCCGACCGGGTCGCTTTCGGAGCCGGGCCTGCTCGACCTGCGGCCGGTCGAGCGCACGACGACGACGACATGCGGCTATTGCGGGGTCGGGTGCTCGCTCGATGTCCACACCCGTGACGGAGAGGTGGCAGCGATCACTCCGACCCGCGAGGGGGCGGTGAACCGCGGTCATGCGTGCGTCAAGGGACGGTTCGCACACGGCTTCATCCGCTCGCCGGATCGGCTCACGCGGCCGCTGATCCGGCGCGACGGGGAGCTGGTCGAGTCAACTTGGGAGGAGGCGATCGCGCTCGCCGGGTCCGAGCTCGAACGGATCAGATCCGAGCATGGCCCGGATGCGATCGCAGCGATCTCCTCAGCCCGCGCCACCAACGAGGAGAACTACCTGATGCAGAAGCTGATGCGGGTGGCGATCGGAACCAACAACGTCGACAATTGCGCTCGCATCTGCCACGCGCCGTCGGCCGCCGGGCTCTCCCTGGCGTTCGGGCTCGCCGGCGGCACCAACCCGTTCGAGGACTTCGACCGCGCGGACGTCTTCCTGCTCTGCGGCGCGAACCCGACCGAGGCTCACCCGGTCGTCGGCGCCCGGATCAAGCAGCGTGTGATCCGGGGCGCGGGACTGGTCGTCGTCGACCCACGGCGGACCGAGCTTGCGGCTTACGCCGACATCCACCTCCGGCCGCGCCCCGGGACAAACGTCGCCGTCTTCAACGGCCTCGCGGGCGTCCTGATGACCGAGGGCCTGGTCGACGGTGAGTTCCTCGGCGAGCGGGCCGAAGGCCTCGAGGCCCTTCGCGAGCTCCTCGACGACTACGCGCCCGAACGCGTCGAGGAGATCTCCGATGTCCCCGCGGACGACCTGCGGCGAGCGGCCACGCTGTACGGACAAGGGCCGGCGCGGGCGCTGATCTGGGGGCTCGGCGTCACCGAGCACGCGCACGGGACCGACGGGGTGCGAACCCTGTGCAACCTGGCGATCCTCACCGGCAGCGTCGGCAGCCCGGACGGCTGCGGGGCCAATCCGCTGCGCGGCCAGAACAACGTCCAGGGAGCGGCCGACATGGGAGCCCTGCCCGACATGCTCCCCGGCTACCAGCGGGTGGCCGACGAGGCGGTTGCGGAGCGCTTCGAGACTGCGTGGGGGGTGCCGATCGGGCGCGAGCGCGGACTGCGGATCCCGGAGATGTTCGACGCGGCCGTCGGGGGCCGACTCAAGGGGCTGATCGTCTTCGGCGAGGACATCGCCCAAACGGACCCGGACTCAGGGCACGTGCGCGCCGCGCTCGACGCGTGCGAGCTCGTCATTTCGCAGGAGATCTTCCTCTCGGAGACGGCCGCGCTTGCCGACGTCGTGCTTCCGGCGGCCGCGTTCCTGGAGAAGGAGGGCACGTTCACGAACTTCGACCGTCGCGTGCAGCGTGTTCGTCCGGCCCTCGATCCGCCCGGTGAGGCGCGGCCGGACTTCGAGATCATCGGCGCCCTCGCCACTGCCCTTGGGGCCGACCTCGGTTGCCGGACCCCGGCGGACGCCTACGGCGAGATGGCGTCGGTGACTCCGACCTTCGCCGGGATCTCGCACAAGCGCCTGGATCGCGACGGCCCGATCGCCTGGCCGTGCCGGTCCGCGGACGACCCCGGTGAGCGCAGGCTGTATCGCGAGCGCTTCGAGACGCCGAGCGGCAAGGCCCAGCTGGCCGCGATCCCGTACGCGTCGCCCGGCGAGGAGCCTGACTCGGAGTTCCCCCTGCTGCTCGTCACCGGTCGGAGGCTCGAGCACTACAACGCCGGCACGATGACCAGGCGCACCGGGAATCTGGAACTCGTCGCCGAGGAGCTGCTCGAGCTCAATCCCGACGATGCCGCCAACATCGGGGTGGCCGACCGTGAGCGCGTGATCGTGGCCAGCCGGCGAGGCGAGGTTGAGCTCACCGCCGAGGTGACGGACAGGGTCTCGCCCGGGCAGGCCTTCATGGGCTTTCACTTCCCCGAGGCGCTTGCCAACCGCCTCACCTCCCAGCACGGCGACGAGGCCACCAGCTGTCCGGAGTACAAGGTCACCGCGGTTCGGGTGGGAAAGGCGGCGGCGTGAGCCTCGCGTCGCGGCGACGGGCCCGCTTGACCGAATGGACTCAGGAGAGCTCGCATGGCTGATCGCGCCGGGGCTTGCGACTGGCGTCGGCGGGCTCGCGCTGTTGTTGTTGCGCCGCCCGACCGAGCGCGGCCTCGGCACTGACGATCCACGGGGCTTCGCGGCTGCGGCTCCGTTGGTCGAGGCCCGCGCGAGCCGGCGCAGCGCCGCCTGGGTTGCCGCGCTGCCGCGGGCCGTTGAGCCGCCCGCAGCGCTGCTGGCTTTCGCCTCCTTCGAGCTCGCGGAGTCGCTGCTACCGGTCGGCCTCGCGTTCGCGGCGGGCGCGATGCTCTACGTGATCGTCGACGAGCCTGCCCCCGAGAGCCACGGGCACGGCCACGAGCGCGACGCCTGGCTGGCGCTGGTCGGTGGCTTCGCCCTGATGATGGCGCTGGACAACGCCTTCGGCTAGGCGCCGATCCGGGCAGTACAACTCCGAGACGATGAGCGAGCCAGGGCTGCGCTCGGAGCTCGACCCGGTGGCCGGTGACGATCGGGTAATCGCCCCTTCGCCGACGGGGTTCGACGCGCTGATGCCGCCGCAGATAGCGAAGAAGGCGTCGGACGTCGGCCTCGGCAAGGCTCAGATGTCCACGCTCCGGGTCTTCGTGCTCGCCATTCTCGCCGGCGCGTTCATCGGACTCGGCGCGATGTTCGCGACCGTTGCCGTCGCGGGCGCCTCTGACGTGGTTCCGTTCGGGGTCACGCGGGTCCTCGCCGGGCTGGTCTTCTGTCTCGGGCTGGTCCTAGTGGTGGTCGCTGGCGCCGAGCTGTTCACCGGCAACAACCTGATCTCGATCGCCTGGGCCGAGCGCAAGGTCAGGACCGGGGCCGTCCTTCGCAACTGGGCGATCGTCTACGCGGGCAACCTGCTCGGCGCCCTGGCCACAGTGCTGCTCGTCTTCGCGGGCGGGCAGTACGAGTTCGGCGACGGCGCCGTGGGGTCGAGCGCCCTCGCGATCGCGGAGACGAAATCCACTCTCGGCTTCGGCCAGGCCGTGGCGCTGGGGGTGATGTGCAATGCACTTGTCTGTATGGCGATCTGGCTCACTTACAGCGCCCGCTCTGTTACCGACAAGATCCTCGCGATCATCTTCCCGATCAGCGCGTTTGTGGCCGCCGGCTTCGAGCACAGCGTGGCGAACATGTTCTTCCTGCCGATGGGGGTGCTGATCCGCGAGCAGGGCTCGGACGAGTTCTTTGCCTCGAGCGGCACCGCCCCCTCGGACTACCCGGACGTCAGCTGGGCGAATGCGATCGTCGACAACCTGCTGCCCGTGACGATCGGAAACGTGATCGGGGGCGCCGTGATGGTCGGCTTGGTCTACTGGCTGGTCTACGTCCGCGCGGAGCGCTGACTGCGGGGCGCCCCGTCATCCTCAGCCGCGGATCGAGGGCATGCCCTCGATCAGCCGCAGGTACTGGACGAGATGCCGGCTGCCGAGAAACCGCTCGGTGATCCGCTGGCGGGCGGCGGCACCGATCCTCGCGGCGCGATCCGGATCGCCCAGCAGCTCGGTGCACGCCCTGCCAAATGCCTCGAGGTCCTCCGGGTCGTCGAGGAGCACGCCGGTCTGACCGTCGGTGATCATGTCCTGAATCGCGCCGCGCCGGCTCGCGATCACGGGCCGCGCCTTCCACATCGCCTCGGCAACGGTGAGGCCAAAGCCCTCCGCAAGACTCTTCTGGACGACCACCTGCGCCCGTCGCTGGATCGCGTTCACCATCGCGGCGTTCTCGGAGATGTCGTCCATCGGCAGGCAGGCGAGGTGCACTCGCTCGCGGGCGGGCGCCGGCAGCGCCGCCCATCGCTTGCGGACCTCGGTGAGGACCGCCGCCCCCTCGGGATCGTCCGATACCGCCTCCACGGCGGGCCCCGCGAGGACCAGGTGCGCCGAGTCGGGGCCGTGGCCGACGAACCCCCTCAGAACCCCGATCGGGTCCTTGAGCGCGTCCCAGCGCGACACCTGGACAACGGCGTTCACGTCGCCCGGTAGCGGGGCTTGCTGGTCGATTACGGCACGCCGGTCGACCCGTCCTGGGCTCCCGTCGACACGCCTGTAGGCGGGCGTCGCGTCATCCGGCGACGAGAGCCCGATTACCCCGAGGATCGCTGTCACCGCCTCCGGTGTGAGGTCCTGGTTCTTGGGCGAGAAGGCGTCGATCGAGGGCGGGACGATCCACACGTGCTCCGGGTCGAGGCCCGCCCAGACGAACTCGCGCCGCGAGAAGACGTAGGCGTCGGCGGGCTGTACGTAGGGGCGGAGGAAGTCCCACGCGCCCCGAGCGATGTCGTTGGGGAGATCCATCCCGACGTGACAGCGCCACAGCACCGTCGCGCCGACGCCGAGCATGGGTGAGACGAGGCCGGCCGTCTGCGGGTCGTGGCAGAAGACGAGGTCGCCGGCGCGCACCGTGGGCGCGAGCTCGCGCGCGTTTGCCTCCAGCGTTTCCTCGTAGTGGGCTCGCTCCGCGTCACCGAGCTCGCCGCCATCCCCCGGCCACCCGTGCAGGCGGTTGTGGATCCGCTTCGTGATCGCGAAGAAGTCGGCGTCGCCGTTGATCACCGACCACCGTGCGTCCACGCCGGCGCCGCGTGCGTAGGCCAGCAGCGACTGCAGCAGTTCCGCCACGCCCCCGCCGTGGGCGGTCGAGTTCAGGTGCCAGACCGCGCGGCCGCCGAGCACCTCGCCGGCTCGGTCGACCGCAGCCGCGACCTCCTCGTAGCGCTCTCCGAGGAGGTCGCGAAACCGCTCCGGCGGCAGCGGCGAGATCGGGACGTGAGTGATGGCCAAAGAAGGGTTCTACCGGGATCCCCGGCGTGACGAACTCCCCGCGCGCGTCTGTGCGCCCCCGTGGGCGTCAGTGCGCCCGGCCGCCCGAGCCGTGGTAGGGGGTCACTAGGGGGTCACTACGGAGTGTCCTGCGTGGGATCCGCCGATGCCGTCGCGTTCGCCGCGACCTAGCGTCTGCGGCCCGATGTTCCGCCGTCGCCCGAGGGAGCAATCAAGATGGGCCTCACCGATCGCCTCATGACCGGCGTCTGGCTGGCGGGCTTCGTCTATCTCGGCTTCTACGTCTACGAGCTAGTCGTCGGTGCCGGGACGGCGGGCGAGATGGCGGGCCTCACGGTGGTGGCGGGCATCGTCGTGGTGATGTACGCCGTTCACCTCGCTCGGGGTGCCGGCGCGACCTGATTCGGCCCGGTTGACGAACATGGCGCTTGATCACGATCGCCGTCGGCTACGACAGGCGGCCGGCTGCTCGGGACGCGCTGATCCTCGGAGAGCTCCGTGCCCGAACCACGAACCGCGGTCTCGTGGTTCGGGTGGAGCCGGGACTGAGCCAGGAGGAAGTCGACCTCTTGGTGATGGGGTCGCGCGGTCATGGGCCGCTCGGATCGGTGCTTCTGGGCAGCACCGCGACCGATGTCATCGCCGCGGCGCCGTGTCCGGTGGTCGTCGTTCCGCGGCCAGCCGCCGCCGGGGGCGGGCGGCCTAGCGCGCCGCAAGTCGATCCACGCCCTATCCTGCGCTGCGACATGGGCCTCGGCTACGACGGACAGCTCTACATCCTCGCCTTCGACCACCGCGGGTCGTTCATCAAGCGGTTTGGGATCGAGGGCGAGCCGAAGCCGGAAGACGTCAAACGCATCGCCGACGGCAAGCACCTGATCTTCGAGGGACTCGAGGTGGCGCTCGGGCGTGGCGCCGACCCGTCCGTGACGGGTGCCCTGGTGGACGAGCAGTTCGGCGGCCCGACGCAGGTTCCCGAGCAGGCCAAGGCGAGGGGGATCCGGCTTGCGATGCCGGTCGAAAAGAGCGGCCAGGACGAATTCGACTTCGAGTACGGCGACGAGTTCGGCGACCACATCGAGCGCTACGACCCGGATTTCTCCAAGGTCCTCGTCCGTTACAACCCCGACGGCGACGCGGACATGAACCGGCGGCAGGCGCAGCGACTGCGGCGCCTGTCCGACTGGCTGCACGAGCGCGATCGCAAGTTCCTCTTCGAGCTGCTGGTTCCGGCCGAGGAGTCGCAGCTGGAACAGGTCGACGGGGATTCCGACCGCTACGACGCCGAGCTGCGCCCGGAGCTGATGCGTCGGGCGATCGCCGAGCTTCAGGACGCCGGCGTGGAGCCTGACATCTGGAAGATCGAGGGCGTGGACACCCGCGCCGACTGCGAGCTGATCGCAGCCCAGTGCCGGGCCGGCGGTCGCGACGGAGTCGTCTGCGTCGTTCTCGGCCGCGGGGCGGACAACGACAAGGTCGATCACTGGCTGCGTCAAGGGGCGCCAACAGAGGGCTACGTCGGCTTTGCAATCGGCCGTTCGATCTGGGGCGACCCGCTCGCGGGGTTCATCGCCGGCGATCTGAGCCGTGAGGACGCCGCGGGTCAGGCTGCCGACAACTACCTGCGTTTCGTCGAGGTCTACGAGTCCGCTCGCTCCTAGCGGGACGACCAGCGCGAGGACGCCGGTGAGCCGCTGGACTCCGTAGTGCCCGCGGACGAACTCCGGGGGGCGATGCGGATGGCCGAACAGGCGACCGGTGGGAGGGTGGGTGATGAGGCCGCGGTTCGACCGTCATGGTCGAACTCAGCGGGTGAACCGACCCAAAGGAGTGGAGCTATGTCCGTGGCAAAGGTGATCGAGATCACGTCGTCCTCGAGCGAGAGCTTCGAGGACGCGATCGTCAAGGGCATCGAGAAGGCGTCCGAGACCGTGCGAGACATCCGGGGCGCCTGGGTGAAGGAGCAGATGGTCCGGTCGAGGGCGGCGAGATCGCCTAATACCGCACCGATCTGAAGGTCACCTTCGTGCTCGAGTGACAAGCCCGGAGTTGGGCTGGCGAAGAGGGGCGGGTCGTCTACGAGAACATCCGCAAGTTCGTCACCTGCATCTTCGCCCACGCAACCCCCGAGGTGGTGCCGTTTCTGATCTTTGCCCTCTCCGGAGGTGCGGTGCCGCTGCCGCTGACGGCGCTGCAGATCCTGGCCATCGACCTCGGCACCGAGACACTGCCGGCCCTCGCGCTCGGCCGCGAGCCGGCTGAACCCGGAATCCTCGATCGCCCCCGCGCCCGCGCAAGTCCGGAATCATCGACCGCCCGATGCTGACCCGGGCGTGGCTCTGGCTCGGCTTGCTGGAGGCGGCCCTCGTAACGGGCGGCTTCTTCTTCGTGCTTGCCAACGCCGGCTGGTCGCCCGGAGACGAAACCGGTGCCGGGGCGCTTCTTCACGCCGATTACCTGGCGGCGACGACCATGACGTTCGCGGGGATCACTGCCTGTCAGGTCGGGACGGCCTTCGCGGCCCGGACATCACGGGCTTCCCTGCGCGAGATCGGCGTCTTCTCAAATCCCCTCCTGCTCTGGGGCATCCTCTTCGAGCTGGTGTTCGCCGCCGCGATCGTCTACGTCCCGCCGCTGCAGGACTTGTTCGCGACCGCTTCGCTCGGTGCCCCTGAGCTTGCGCTCCTGGCGACCTTCCCGTTCATCGTCTGGGGTTCCGATGAGCTACGGCGCTGGTGGCTTCGCCGCCGAGAGGAATCCGAGACGGGCCGCGGATAGCTCCGTAGTGGCCCCGGAGGAAGTTGGTGGGCCGCCGCGGATGGCATAGCACGGCCTCCGTGCCAGGCTCCGGGGCGATGCCTGTAAGCCGTTGCCCCCACTGCGGAGCCCGCAACCTCGCCATTACGAGCTGGGCGAACGTGGACGTCTGCGCCGATTGCGGCCGGCCCCTGGCGACGCGTGATCTTCGAGAGATCGAAGCGGAGGTTCGTCAGCAGCTCTATGGGCGCGCCGATCGCTCCCCGCCCACGCGCACGAAGCCCGACAGTGAGTAGTCGCCTCCAGTCCAGGCAGCGCGCAAGGGGATCTCGATTCAGCGATCGCCGGGACGCGGGCCGGGCGCTTGCTCGCGAGCTTGAGAGCTTCGCCGAGCGCGATCCCGTGGTCGTCGCCCTACCGCGCGGCGGGGTGCCGGTGGGCTACGAGGTGGCGAAGGCACTCGACGCGCCGCTCGACATCGGCCTGGTGCGCAAGCTGGGAGCGCCGATGCAACCCGAGCTCGGGATTGGAGCGCTGGGCGAGGGCGGGCGGGCGGTGCTCGACACGGCCGCTGTGAACAAGCTCCGGATCTCTCGCGAGGAGCTCGCCGAGATCGTCGAGCGCGAACAACGCGAGCTCGAGCGCCGCCGACGTCGCTACCGTCCCACGCACCCGCCGATCGACGTCAACCGGCGGACGGTCATCCTCGTCGACGACGGGCTCGCGACCGGCGTCACCGCCGTCGCCGCCGCCCGCGTGCTGCGGGCACAGGGCGCTCGCGAGGTGATCCTCGCCGTTCCGACCTGCCCTCGGCACGTCGGTGTCGAGCTGCGAGCGGAGTTCGACGGCTTCGTGTGCCTGACCTCGCCCGACCCGTTCTACGGCGTCGGAGGCGCATACGTGGACTTCACCCAGACGACGGACCGCGAGGTGCTGGAGTTGCTCGCAGCAGCAAACGGGCGAGCCGGCGAGGCCGCGGGCTCGGTGCGGAGCGGCGATGACGCCGCCGCCATCACCGAGACGGACCTTGCGATTCCCGCCCGCGACGGCCTCGAGCTCAAGGGAACGCTGCGGGTGCCCGCGGACCCGGTCGGGCTCGTCATCTTCGTCCACGGCAGTGGCTCGAGTCGGCTGAGCCCGCGCAACCGCGCCGTCGCCGAGCGCCTCAACGTGGAGGGTCTGGCGACTCTCCTCTTCGACCTTCTCACCGAAGACGAGGCTCGGACCCGCGCCAACGTCTTCGACGTCGACCTGCTCGCCGACCGTCTCGTTGGCGCGCACCGCTGGGTGGAGGGAGCCCCGGAGGTCGGGGGCCTGCCGGTCGGCCTCTTCGGCGCGTCGACCGGCGCCGCGGCTGCTCTTCGTGCGGCGGCGGAGCCAGGGGAGCGTGTTGCCGCGGTCGCCTCCCGGGGCGGTCGTCCCGATCTCGCCGCGTCGGCGCTTCCACACGTCACCGCGCCGACACTGCTCATCGTCGGCGGCGAGGATCGCACGGTGCTGGAGCTCAACCGGCAGGCCGCGCGCATGCTCGGCGGACAGCACGAGGTTGCCGTCGTCCCGGGGGCCGGGCACCTGTTCGAGGAGCCCGGGGCGCTCGAGCACGTGTCGCGCCTGGCGGCCACATGGTTCACGGAGCACTTCGCGAGCGCGTCGACGAAGCACCGACAGACGACTGCCGCCGGCGAAGGGCGATGACCGTTCGGGCGTTGCGCGGACGCCGCGAGTTGTTGCTCGCCGCCATCCGCGACGAGGCCATGCCGTTGACAGGGGCGCCGGGAGACCATGACGGCCTCCTCGAGCTGATCGGCGACGCGCGCCTCGTGCTGATCGGAGAGGCGTCGCACGGAACGCACGAGTTCTACCGCCAGCGGGCGGTGATCACCAAGCGGTTGATCGAGGAGCACGGCTTCGACGCCGTTGCCGTGGAGGCCGACTGGCCCGATGCCCACAGGGTCACCCGCTTCATACACGGGGCCGACGACGACCCGGACGCAGAGGCCGCTCTGCGCGGCTTTCAGCGCTTCCCGACCTGGATGTGGCGCAACGCGGACGTGCTCGACTTCGTCGGATGGCTGCGCGCTCGAGCGGAGGAGGGGAGCCGGCCCGTCGGCTTCTTCGGCCTCGACCTCTACAGCCTCTACCGCTCGATCGAGTCGGTGATCGACTACCTGGAGCGAATCGATCCCGACGCGGCGCGGCGAGCCCGGCTGCGCTATGCGTGCTTCGACCCCTTCGAGGAGAGCAGCGCTACGGACAGGCGGTGGCGATGGGGCTGTCCGACTCGTGTCGGCGGGAGGTCCTGCAGCAGCTGATCGACCTCCAGCGGGCCGGCGACACCTATCTGCGCCGCGACGGGATCGCCGCCGAGGACGAGCTGTTCTATGCCGAGCAGAACGCTCGCCTGGTGGTCGAAGCCGAGTGTTACTACCGCTCGATGTTCGAAGGGGCTGCGGCGTCGTGGAACCTGCGCGACCGCCACATGGCGGAGACGCTCGATCAGCTGCTCGCCCACCTCGACCGGCACGGCGGCGACTCGCGGATCGTCGTCTGGGCTCACAACTCTCACATCGGGGACGCGCGGCGCACCGAGATGTCGCGACGTGGCGAGCTCAACCTGGGCCAATTCGTCCGCGAGCGCCACGGCGCAGACGCATTCCTGATCGGGTTCACAACGTACGCCGGAACGGTCAGCGCGGCCTCGGATTGGGACGGTCCGGTCGAGCGCAAGCGCGTGCGCCCGGCGCTTCCGCACAGCTACGAGGAGCTCTTCCACGCGGTTGCGCTTGGAGACTTCATGCTCAACCTCCGCTCGGTGGGCCCGGCGCCAGCTGCGCTTCACGGGCCCCTGCTCGAACGCGCGATCGGGGTCATCTACCGCCCGGAGACGGAGCGGCAGAGCCACTACCTGCACGCCAACCTCGCGGAGCAGTTCGATGCGGTCCTGCACTTCGACCACACGCGCGCGGTCGAACCGCTCGAGCCCACCGCAGGCTGGGTGCGCGGCGAGCCCCCCGAGACTTACCCGACAGCGCTGTGAACGCGGGTCGCCGGAGATCGCGGCCATGACGTCGAGCTTCCGGCTCGGTCGGCTGGCCGGGGTCGAGATCGGCATCCACTGGAGCTGGGCGATGATCTTCGCCCTCATCGTCTGGTCGCTTGCCGACGCCGTGTTCCCGGAGACGAATCCGGGCCTGGGCGACGGCACGTACGTCGGGATGGCCCTGGTCGCCGTGCTTGCGTTCTTCGCGTCGCTGCTCCTACATGAGCTTGGTCACGCGACCCGCGCCACCAAGGAGGGAATGGAGATCGAGGGAATCACCCTGTGGTTGTTCGGCGGCGTCGCCCGCTTTCGTGGCTTGTTTCCCTCCGCCGGAGCGGAGTTTCGGATCGCGATCGCCGGGCCGATCGTCTCCCTGCTGATCGGGGCTGTCACCCTCGCGGTCGCGCTGCTGCTGCCACTGCCCAACGCCGTCGACGGCGTCCTCTTCTGGCTCGGCTACATCAATCTCGCCGTCTTGGTCTTCAACTTGATGCCCGCGCTTCCTCTTGGACGGCGGCCGGATGTTGCGGTCGGTCCTCTGGGCGCGCAAAGGCGACTTCCTCGAGGCGACTCGCACGGCCGCGCTCATCGCGCGCGGCTTCGCGCAGTTCCTGATCGCCTTCGGTGCCCTCACCGTGGTGCTCGGCGGGGCCATCGGGGGCCTGTGGCTGATCTTCATCGGCTGGTTCCTGCTGGCGGCGGCAGAGGCCGAGCGCGTGGGTGCGGAGACGCACGAGGCCCTGAGCGGTATCCACGTCGAAGACGTGATGGTCAAAAGCCCCGTTTGCGTCGATCCGGAGCTGGCGCTCGATCAGTTCATGGAGCAGTTCTTCTTTCCCCACCGACACGTCGCCTATCCGGTTCTGGACGACGGCCGACCCGTGGGCCTGATCTCGTTTCGCTCGGTGCTCGCCCTGCCGCCCGAGTCGTGGTCGGGCCGGCGAGTCAGAGACGTCATGGTCCCCCTGGAGCGGCTCCCGGTCCTCAGCCCCAGCACCCCCTTGGAGCCTGCGGTGGCGCAGCTCAGTCGCACGGAGTCGAACCGGGCGCTGGTCCTCGATGGCGACGAGATGGCCGGCCTGCTTTCGATCACCGATGCCACGCGCGTGATCGAGGCCCGAAGGGCGAGCCGGATCGAAGCGGCAAACGGACAGCCGGCAGCCGGCCCTGAGGACGGGCCCGCTCCCGCTCCCCACCGCGAGCCGGTGACGTCTCGATGACCACCATTCGCCAGGTGATCGGCCGGCACGGCTACTTCGCCCACGGGGGCAACCCCGATGACGCGAGTCAGACCTGGGCCGAATCGGGGTTCGGTGCGGATGAGGTGGAGGAGTGGCTGAGGGCGCGGTGCTTTCACCCGAGTACCGCGAGGGACCTCGCCGACGCCGGCGTGACCCCGGAGCTGGCGTCGGTGAAGACGACAGGGGGGCGCGGCGACTACGTGGACACCGTCGGCTTCAAGGTGGCCGACAGCGACCTCGAGGTCGAGGAGGCGCGCCACTTGTTGGGCGTGACCTGACAGCAAGAGACAAGGAGCAGACGATGACCCAGGTAGACGTGATCGATCGCAGCGTCGAGAAGGCACACATCTGGCTGAACGAGCTGGCCTCAGAGCTTGGCGTCGAGGACCGCAGGGCGGCTTACCGCGTCCTGCGGGCGTTCCTGCACGCCGTGCGCGATCGGCTGACCGTCAACGAGGCGGCGCAGCTCGCCGCCCAGCTTCCGGAGCTGATCCGAGGCATCTACTACGAGAACTGGGTTCCCGCGCGGACTCCGATGCGATACCGCAACGTCGATGAGTTCCTGCGCCGGATCGCCGACGAGGCTCTGCTGGAGGGGGAGACCGAGGCGTCGTACGCATGCACGGCCGCGGCGCGGGTCCTGCGCCGGCACGTCTCCGAGGGCGAGCTGGAGGATGTCCTGGCGGTGCTGCCCGAGGACTTGCGCGCGCTGGTCGCCGCTTGAGCACCCGCGGCGGCGCTCGCTACACCCGCGGCAGGTCGGAGAAGTCCGTGTCGTGAGTCGAGTCTCGGTGCTGGCAGATGTCGGCGACCCGGGGCTCGACGACACGAAGCAGATCCCTGGGATCCACCGCCAGGGCGTGACGATGGTCGCCAGCCGCGCACAGCAGACGGTCGACGTAGAGAAGGTGGACGTCGACCACCTCGGGTGCCGGAAGCATCGGACCGAGGGGCGGCAGAGCCCCGACCTCGAAGCTCGAGAAGTCACGCGCCATCTCCGCCTCGGTCGCAAGCCGCAGGTGGCTGCTGGCGCCCAGTGCTTCGCGCGCTCGGGCGAGGTCGAGTTGCCGAGAGGCCGGGATCACCGCGAGACGGTAGCCGGGGCGATCGTGGAGTGCGAGGGTCTTCGCCATCGCGTTGGGATCCACTCCGGTCGCGCGGGCCTCGTCGACGGCGGCGAACGTCTCGGGGTGCTCGACGACGTCGTACGAGACCTGCCGAGAGTCGAGCCACTCCACGACAGCTTCGAGGGCCGGCGTGCGATCAGCTTCCATCTTGCTAGGCGTCCTATCTCTGATCAGCGACATGATCTCGGATTCTCCGACACATTGCCCTCGTCGTTGCGCGATGCGGCGTCGAATGGGCGGCGGCAGCGCCGTCTGGTTACGTTGGCCAGATGCGCGTGCTCCATCTCGCCCCGCATCCGGACGACGAGATCCTCGGCGCTGGAGCGACGCTCCTGGCGCTGCTGCAAGCTGGCCATGAGGTGACCAACCTCGCCATCTCGCTGGGCCGGCGCGGCGATCGTGAGCGTCGGCGGCGCGAGCTCGAGCGTGCATGCGGGCAACTCGGACTTCCACTCGAGATCCTGGAGCCTCCGCTCGACATGTCGAGCGCAGAGGGAGATGATCTGGACGCGGCCAGGCAGCGAATGGATGCCGCCCTGCACGAGCGCATTCAGGCGTGCGACCTCGTGATCGCGCCATCCCCGCACGACCAGCACCCGGGCCACGAGCTGGTCGGCCGCGCCGCTACGAGCGCCGTAGCGCAGCCGTCGGCCGACCCCCCACGGCTATGGCTTTGGAGCATATGGTCTCCGCTCGCCCTCCCGACCACCATCACCGGCTTCGACGAGCCGGTGATGCTCCGGCTCGATGGTGCCTTACGCGCGCACCGCAGCCAACTTGAGCGCAACGGCTACGACAGGCTGCTCCGCGCGAAGGCAACCACGGACGCCGTCCTGGGTCCGGAGCTGGTGCTCGGATTCGCCGGGTCCCGTCTCGAGCACCCGTATGCCGAGCTGACGTGCGAGCTCGTCAGAGCGGGGGAGAAGTGGCTGCTCGGCGCGTCGCGCGAGCTGGACCCGGCCCAGCCGTTCCCGTCGCCGACGAGCGTCGACCCGAGCAACTGGATCGCCGCGCCCTCGGGTAGGGCGTTACTGGGGGCCTCGCGCTGAGTCCTGTCCCGCTGGTGCTCGCCGATGCCGAGTCGGTCGGCCGACTGGCGGCGGAGCTCGTCGCCGATCGGTTGCGAGCCTTCCCACAGCTCCGCTTCCTTCTTCCCACGGGTCACACGCCTCACCCGATGCACGCGCACCTTCGGCGCCTGGCCGCCGATGGCCGGCTGCCGAGTGAACGGGCGGCGCTGCTGCAGCTCGACGAGCTGCGCGGGATCGGCCCGGACGACCGCCGCAGCTATTGCGCCTACCTGCGTCGCGAGCTGCGCGGCGTCCGCCTGGCCGCATGGCACACGCTCGACGGGACAGCCGAGCCGACCGAGGAGTGCGCGCGCCACGAGCGAGCACTGGAGGCGGCGCCGCTGGGGTTGGCCGTGATCGGCCTCGGCCACGATGGCCACGTGGCGTTCAACGAGCCCGGGTCCGGGCCCGAGTCGCGGATGCGGCTGGCTTCACTTCGACCCGAGACGGTGCGTGCGGTCGAGGGATTCGCCGCCGGAGAAGCGCCCACGGAGGCGCTTACAGTCGGGATCTCGGAGCTACACCGCTGCCGCGAGCTCGTGCTCCTGGTCACGGGCGACTCCAAGGCGGAGCCTCTCCGCAGGCTGTTGGAAGGACCACGAGGACACGAACGGCCGGCGTCCTTTCTGCTCGACCATCCCCGGCTCACCGTGATCTGCGATCGCCAGGCGGCGTCGGCCCTGAGTGCGGCGCCCGCTGGCGGAGAGCACGCCCTGGTGGTCCTCGGCCACCACCGCCAGGGCGCGGCCCGCGGCCTCTCGGCCGAGGGCTCTGCCCGCCTGCGCAGAGCCGAGGAGGTGGCAAAGCGCAAGTCGCCGCACCTGGTCGTCCTCAGCGGCTACAGCTCGGACGGTCGCCGCTCTGAGGCCGAGTACCTGGCGCGATCCTGGGCCGGGCCCGCGGTGCCGCTGGTCTTGGAGGAGGCCGCTACGAGCACGAGCGAGAACGCCGCCTACTCGCTGCTCCTCCTGCTCGCCATGCCCGAGGTCCGGGCGGTGACGGTTGTCACCTCGCGCTCGCACCTGCGCGCCCGCTACTTCTTCAGGCCGTACCGGCGCTACGGGCTGCGCGTCGAGTTCGCCAACGCGGACTACTCGCTCGTGCCCGGCTTGCTCAACGAGCTGCGCTGGATGCTGACGATGCAGGGGCAGCGCCGCAAGGAGCTCGGCGTGCTACCCCACCTGCCCGAGCGGTGATCGATCTTCACTGTCACATCCTGCCCGGAATCGACGACGGCGCAGCCGACCTCGCCGACAGCCTGGCCATGGCGCGACAGGGCGCCGACGACGGCATCGACGTGATCTGCGCCACCCCCCACATACGTCACGACCACGACGTCCGGATCCGCGAGCTCGCGACACGCGTTGCCGAGCTCAACGCCGAGCTGAAGCGGCGCGAGGTCGAGGTCAGCGTGGTGGGCGGTGGGGAGGTCGCCGAGACGGCGGCGGATGGTCTCACTGACGATGAGCTTCGCGCGGTGTCCCTGGGCGGTCGCTGGATCCTGCTCGAGCCGGCGCCGGGTCCCCTGGGACGCTCGCTCCTTCGCGCCGCCGCGCGACTACGGAGGCGCGGCTACAGAAGCCTGATCGCCCATCCGGAGCGGCACCCGGGTCCGAACCTGAGGGACCGCCTGGAGGAGCTCGTCGCGGCCGGTTCCCTCGTGCAGGCGACCGCAGCACTGCTCGCCGAGGGGGCGGCATCGGAGGCGCTGCTGGACCTCGCGCGAGCCGGGTTGGTCCACGTGCTCGGAAGCGACGCCCATTCCGCCCGCTTCGGCCGGCCGGTCGCGATCTCGGCCGCGCTAGCGCGGCTGGGAGAGGCCGCCGAGCTGCGGCCCCACCTCCACTGGATCGCCCGTGAGGCGCCGGCAGCGATCGTCCGCGGTGACGACCCCGTGCCGCCCTTCTAGCCCGCGTCAGGCCTCGTCGAACGGCCGCAGCTCCACCTCTGCGGCGACCTCCTCGATCACTGAACGCGCTCCCGAGCCCAGTCCGTGACGCAGGTAGTTCACGGCGCCGGCCGCGGCCCCGACGACCAGCGCGCGATCCCAGGGGCCGCCTAGCGCCAGCACCGCGGCGATTGCGCCCATCATCGTGTCGCCGCACCCCTCACGTGCTCCACGCTCGAAGCGCGGCGGCACCAGCCACGACGCGGCGTCGCCGTGCAGCACGAGCGCCGGCTCGCCGCCGCGGGTGACGATCACGCTTGCCGCCCCGCGTTCGCGCAGCCGCTCGGCGGCCGCTCGCAGCCGTTCGGGGCCGTCGACGGGCCCGGCGACGAACTGCGCCAGCTCCCAGTCGTTGATCTTGACCAGGTCGGGACGGCCTTCCAACGCGCTGTCGAGACGCGGCGACGACAGATCGACGAGGACCGGCGTGGCATTGGCGCCGACGTCGGCAGCGAGGCTGCCGTAGACCTCAAGGGGCAGGGCGTCCGCCGGGTGGGGATTGCAGATGACCAGGGCGTCGGAGTCCAAGGCAGCCGCGCACGCGAGGGAGAACAGGTCGTCGCGCTCGTGGCGCGACGGCGGTTCCGAGGTCACATGCGAGACGAGCCGGCGCTCCCCGCTGCGTCGATCGACCACGTAGCAACCACTGCCCGCCTCCGTCCGCACCAGGCGCCGTTCGCCGGGCAGGCGCTCGAGCAGGGGCTCGAGCACCCGGCCCGTCTCGCCCCCGATCATCCCGCACAGCACTGGCTGTGCCCCAAGCTCGCCCGCCGCCCGCGCCACCCAGACGCCCTGACCCCCCGGGTGCAGGTGGATGTCGTCCCTGGCCTCGCCCCTGGCCTCGATCGCGATCGTCAGCAGAGGGTTGGGCGAGAAGATCGCGACCCGTCCGGCCTGAGCGCCGCCGACTTGACTCAGCGCCCCTCGTACCCGGCCCGGAGCAGGTCGGCCAGCTCGCGGATCAGAGGGATCCGAGGGTTCGTCTTCAGGCTCGGGTCGCTGAACGCGGTGCGGGTGAGGTCGGGGAGCGCCCGCTCGAACTCCTCCTCGGCGATCCCGAGCTCGGCGAGTGAGCGGGGCATCTCGACCCGGTCAAGGAGCTCGTCCACCCGCTCGAAGAGTCGCTCGCGCGCGACCGCTTCGGTCTTGCCGCCGAGGCCGATCACCCAGCCGGCCTGCGAGTACTTCTCGGGTGCCACGTACGCGGAGTAGCCCGGCGCCGGCATGAACTTGGTGGGGATGGACGCGTTGTAGCGGAGCACGTGGGGGAGGAAGATCGCGTTGGCGCGGCCGTGGGCGATCCCGAATCGGGCCCCGACCGCGTGGGCCAGCGCGTGATTGACCCCCACGAACGCGTTCGAGAAGGCGAGCCCCGCGATCGTCGCCGCGTTGGCCATGTTCGTGCGCGCCTCGAGGTCGGAGCCGTCCTCGTACGCGCGCGGCAGCGCGTCCAGGATCAGGTGGACGGCCTGGAGGCAGAAGGCGTCGGTGTAGGGCGAGGCGAAGATCGAGACGTCGGCTTCCAGCGCGTGGGTCAGGGCGTCGATCCCCGTGTCCGCGGTCACCGTCGGTGGCATGGTCAGGGTGAGGACGGGATCGACGATCGCGGTGTCGGGCACCAGCGAGTAGTCGACCAGGGTGAGCTTGCGTTCCCCCGCCGTGACGACGGCCGCCGGTGAGACCTCGGAGCCGGTGCCGGCCGTGGTCGGGACCGCGACCAGCTTCACCGCGTGCGCGGCGTCCGGGTAGTGGGCGACGCGCTTGCGCGCGTCGAGAAAGGGAAGCGACAGCTCGCGCATCGTGAGCTCCGGGCTTTCATGGAACAGCCGCATGGCCTTGGCGGCATCCATCACCGACCCGCCCCCGACGGCGAGGATCACGTCTGGATCGATCTGCTCGATCATACGAACGCCGGCGCGGATCTGCTCCTCGGTGGGTTCGGGATGGATCTCGGAGAAGACGTGCACCGAGGCGTCGCCGAGGTGGGGCCTCAGGGTGTCGGGAAGCCCCCGAGCCTCGGTGTCGGCGTCGGTCACGAGCAGCACCTGTTTGCCCGCCACCTGACGCAGGTTCTCGATCGCGCCGGCGTTGAAGTACGTGTCGGAGGGGACTCGGAACCACTGCGGCGGCGCCTGACGATGGGACACGGTCTTGATGTTGAGCAGGTTCCGGTAGTTGATGTTGTCGGTGGTGTTCGAGCCGCCCCAGGTGCCGCACCCGAGCGAGAAGGTCGGCGTCATCGAGTTGTAGACGCCTCCCAGCGCCCCGACCGCCGTCGGAGCGTTGACCAGGATCCGGCCCGTTCGAATTGCGGCGGAGAAGCGATCAACCACCTCGGGATCGGTCGCGTAGACGGCGGAGGTGTGGCCCAGGCCGCCGTGCTCCGTGACTGTCACGCATGCCTCTATGCCGTGGTCCAGACTCGGGGAGCGCACGAGGCCGAGGACCGGCATCAGCTTCTCCTGCACGAACGGGTGGTTGGCCAGCGCCTCCAGGTCGGAGGGCAGTGGCGCCAGAAGCACCTTGTCGGTGTCGCGGGTCTCGATGTTCGCCAGCGCACCGAGGTTGAGACAGGACTGGCCGACCGCGCCGATCTCCGGGTTTCCCTGCGCGTCGAAGGCGGCGCGTGATAGGGCATCGACCTCCGCGGAGGTGAGCAGGCGCGCGCCCATCCGCTCGAACTCGGCCACGAGCTCGTCGTAGATCGCGTCGTCGATCACGCACGTTTGCTCGGCCGGGCAGATCACCGAGGCGTCGAACGTCTTCGAGATCAGCATGTCCATCACGGCCATCCGAATGTCCGCGCTGCGGTGCACGTAGACAGGTGCGTTTCCCGCTCCGACGCTGATGCAGGGCTTGCCAGCGGCGTTCGCGGCGGCCACCGCCTTCGGGCCGCCGGTCGTCCAGATCAGGTCGACCCCCGGGTGGTGGAACAGGTACTGCGAGACGTCGAGCGTCGGGTCCGGAATCACCTGGAGGGCATTGGGGGGCATGCCCGCCGCCTCTCCGGCCTCCCGGAGGATCTCCACCGCGCGCACGGCGCATCGCGCGGCGCGGGCCGACGGCCTGAACAGCATCGCGTTGCGAGTCTTGGCTCCGACGATCGACTTGAACAGCGCGGTGGAGGTAGGGTTGGTGATCGGCAGCAGCGCCAGCACCACGCCGATCGGCTCCGCCACGTACTGGATGTTGCGCTCCGGGTCGGAGTCGATCACCCCGACGGAGCGCTTGTCCTTCAGATAGTCGTACAGGAACTCGGTGGCCACGTAGTTCTTGACCACCTTGTCCTCGAGGACGCCGAACCCGGTCTCCTCCATCGCCAGCTCGGCGAGCTCGATCGCGCTTTCCAGGCCGGCGACGACCATCGCCCAGACGATCTCGTCGACGGCCTCCTGATCGAGGCGGCGGAACTCCTCTGCCGCTCGGCCCGCGCGGGAGACGTACGTCTCCAGGCGAGCGGTCTGATCCGGGTCGAGCGACACCCCAGCGCTGGCGCCGGCTTCGACCTCCTGTGCGGTGGTGCTCGGCACGCTCCAATCATCTCTTCCGAAAGGCTTGATCGCCTCGGGATTTCCCCCGCAAACCAGCTACGCGCTTTCCACGGATGCGGGCCCGGGACCGATGCGGGATAAGTATCGAAGCCGATGTTCCAGGTTCGCATCCACGGTCGCGGTGGGCAGGGCGTGGTCACACACGCCGAGTTGCTCGCACAAGCAGCCTTCATCGAGGGCCGGTACGCGCAGGCGTTTCCGACCTTCGGCTCGGAGCGAACCGGTGCCCCGGTCGTCTCTTTCTGCCGCGTCGACGACCGCGAGATCCGCGCTCACGAGCCGATCGCCCATCCGGACGCGGTGATCGTCCAGGACCCGACGCTGCTGCATCAGGTCGACGTCTTCGATGGCCTGACGGCCGATGGGTACATCCTGATCAACAGCGCACGGAGCTTCGACGACCTCGGGCTTGGCGAGCTCGCCGGCAGGTTTCGTGCCGAGCGCATGCTGACTGTTCCCGCCACCGACATCGCCCGGGAGCACCTCGGACGGCCGCTGCCCAACGCCGCCCTGCTCGGGGCGTTCGCGGCCCTCGGCGGCCTGATCTCGCTCGAGTCGGTCGCTGCGGCGATCCACCAGCGGTTCCCGGGGCCGATCGGTGAGCGCAACGTCGCGGCCGCCGAGGCCGCGTTCGAGCAGGTTCGCAACCAGCGCAAGGAGCCCGCGCGTGCTTGAGCAGCTCGAGGGCTCGCGGGCGGTGGCAAAGGCGGTGGCGCTGTGCCGCCCCGAGGTGATCTCGGCCTACCCGATCTCGCCCCAGACCCACATCGTGGAAGAGCTCTCCGACATGGTCGCCTCCGGCGAGCTCGCCCCGTGCGAGTACCTGATGGTGGAGTCCGAGTTCGCCGCGATGTCCGCCGCGATCGGGGCTTCTGCAACCGGCGCTCGCGCCTATACCGCGACCGCGAGCCAGGGCCTGCTGTACATGGTCGAGGCCGTCTACAACGCCTCCGGCCTCGGCCTGCCGATCGTGATGACGATCGCCAACCGGGCGATCGGAGCGCCGATCAACATCTGGAACGACCACAGCGACTCGATGTCCCAGCGCGACTCGGGCTGGATTCAGCTCTATGCCGAGTCCAACCAGGAGGCGCTCGACCTCCACATCCAGGCGTTCAAGCTCGCGGAGCGGCTTTCGCTCCCGGTCATGGTCTGCATGGACGGCTTCATCCTCACCCACGCGCACGACCGCGTCGACGTTCCGAGCCAGGAGCAGGTGGATTCCTTTCTGCCGCCGTTCGAGCCGCGCCAGGCGCTCGACCCCGGCCACCCGATGACCATCGGAGCCCTGGTCGGCCCAGAGGCGTTCTTCGAGGTCAAGTACCTGATGCACGCCAAGCAGGTGCAGGCGCTGGACGAGATACCCGAGCTCGCGGCGGAGTTCGCCTCACTGTTCGAGCGGGAATCCGGTGGCCTGCTTCGCAGCTACCGCGCCGACGATGCGGAGACCATCGTGGTCGCCCTTGGCTCGGTGCTGGGGACGATCGAGGACGTGGTCGACGAGCTGCGCGAGCAGGGCGTTAGCATCGGCGCCGTCGGGATCAAGTGCTTCCGGCCGTACCCGCTCGAGGAGGTCCGGGAGGCGCTCCGGCACGCGAAGCGGACCGTCGTCGTCGAGAAGGCCTTCGCCGTGGGCGCCGGTGGGATCGTCGGCCAGAACGTGAGGCTGGCGCTCTCGGGCCTGGATCCGCAGGTTTACAACGTCGTCGCCGGCCTCGGGGGCCGTCCGATCACCAAGCGCTCACTCGGGACGCTGCTCGACGACGTGCTCGAAGATCGTCTGGAGCCGGGGCGGCTGCACTTCCTCGACCTCGACCGCGAGCGCGTCGAGCGCGAGCTGGAGCGCATGCGGGAAGGCGGGCGGACGGGCCCCCACGCCGAGAACATGCTGCGCGACCTGGGACTCGTGGCAGCGAGGCCGCACTGAGGAGCTGGCGATGCCTCCCCACGAGCTGAAGCTCTACCAGGCCGGCACCTTCGTGGTCGGAAACCGGCTGCTCGATCCCGACCAACGCTCCGTGCAGGCCCGGGCGGAGCGCTCCAACACCCTCACCTCCGGTCATCGGGCCTGTCAGGGATGCGGCGAGGCGCTCGGCGCGCGGTACGCGCTCGACGCGGCGATGCGCGCCACCGGGGGGCAGCTGATCGCCGCAAACGCGACGGGATGCCTGGAGGTCTTCTCGACGCCCTTCCCGGAGTCGTCATGGCAGCTCCCGTGGATCCACTCGCTGTTCGGCAACGCTCCGGCGGTGGCCACGGGCATCGCCGCGGCGCTCAAGGTCAAGGGCCGGACCGACGTGCGGACCGTCGGCCAGGGCGGCGACGGCGGGACGCTGGACATCGGCTTCGCCTGCCTCTCCGGCATGTTCGAGCGGAACGACGACGTGCTCTACATCTGTTACGACAACGAGGGCTACATGAACACCGGCGTGCAGCGCTCGAGCGCGACGCCGCCGGGGGCGCGCACCGCGAACACGAAGCCCGTGGGCGAGGAGCCCGGCAACGTCTTCGGCCAGGGCAAGAACGCGCCAATGATCGCCATGGCGCACGAGATCCCGTACGTCGCCACGGCGACCGTCGCCGACCTTCACGACCTCGAGCACAAGATCGAGCGCGCGATGGAGTTCCACGGCGCGCGCTACGTCCACGTCTTCGTTCCCTGCCCCCTCGGCTTCGGCGCGGCCTCGAAGGACACGATCCGGATCGCTCGCCTGGTCAAGGAGACCGGTCTCTTCCCGGTCTTCGAGGCCGAGGACGGCGAGGTCACCGGCGTCTCCAAGATCCGCAGACGGGTGCCCGTGGAGGAGTACCTGAAGCTCCAGAAGCG
>DATAFO010000045.1:0-139304 GCA_036257465.1 Solirubrobacterales bacterium
CTCGCCGAGGGCGTGCCCGTGACCGTGAGCGTGGACGACGCGGCCGACGACGTCCGGCGCGCAATGGCCGACAACCAGGTTCGCCGCCTCCCCGTTCTGGATTCCGACAAGAACCTGGTCGGGATCATCAGCCAGGCCGACGTCGCGACACGTGCCGACGCGGACGAGAAGACCGGACAGGTCGTCGCGGCGATCTCGTCCGGGAACTGAGGAGGAACGATGAATCTGAAGCGGATCACAGACCGAGCCAAGGAGCTGGTCGAAAAGCGCGGCGGCATTGAGAGCCTCAAGCGGGATGCCGCCGAGCTCAAGAACATCGCCACCGGCAAGGGCAGCCTCAAGGACAAGGCGAAGGCAGCCACCGAGGCGGTCAAGAAGCCGGGCAGTGGGGCCGAAGAGGTCGGACAGCGCGTCCAGGAGGCTGCACCGGACCAACCACCCGCGCAGGTGGGCGAGCAGCGGGCGGAGAGACCCCGGGCCACCGGCGGCTAACCTGACCGCGAGCCCCCGTAGCTCAGCTGGATAGAGCGTCGGTTTTCTAAACCGAGGGTCGGAGGTTCGAGTCCTCCCGGGGGTGCTTCCACTCGCCTCTCCTAACCTGGGACGGGTGAGCCTTCGCGCCGGCCGCTTCACCTTCCCCTACGTCACCTACGACGGGCCGAGCGACATTCTCTACGCGTCGACGCGGCCGCAGCGCAGCCAGGGAACCCGCGAGCAAACGCCGGAACGCCATTTCCTGCGCTACGACGAGGAGGGCCGCTTCGTTGGGCTAACGCTCGTCGAGCCGCGCTCGCAGCTCGAGCGAGATGGCGCCGTCTACGTCAGCCTGCCGTCCGGTGAACGGGTGCGGGTGCAGGGAATCGAGCTCGAGCTGCGCGGCGCAGGACCCTAGGGTTCTAGGCGCTACATTGGGCCGAGCGCGGTGAGCGTAGCTCAGTTGGTAGAGCTCCTGGTTGTGGTCCAGGTGGTCGCCGGTTCGAGTCCGGTCGCTCACCCCTCGTGAAAGTCCCGTAAAGCGGGGCTTTTCACGTTTACGCGTTGGCGTTCGGCGCGGCAGCAAGATGCCAATGAGGTGCCAAACTCGCGCGTGCGGCACGCCGCGAGCGGTCTTTCGAGCGCCGTGAAAAGCGCGGCAAGCTGGCCCCTCCATGCGTCTGGGGCCACCCACGGCGGGGCGGCGGGGGTGGCGTTGCTCTCGGTTTCACGCGCGAATGCAGCAGTCATGCGTCGACGAAGACGAAGACGACGCCTGCTCGATCGAGCATGCTCGCAACGGTAGCCTCGGCGGGGTGTTCGACCACGTCGCAATCGCCGTCGCGGACCTCGCAGCGTCCGAGCGCTTCTACCGCACCGTCCTCTCCGTGCTGGGCGCCGAGCCGAGTCACGCGGACGCCGAGCTCGTCGAGTGGGCCGACTGGGACATCGGGCCGACGGACCGCGAGCACCCCGTGACCCGCGGCCTGCACGTCGGCTTCCGAGCGCCGTCCCGAGAGGCCGTGGACGCTTTCTGGCAGGCGGGGATCGACGCGGGTTACCGCGACGACGGCGCGCCCGGCCCGCGCACGGTCTACGGCCCCGACTACTACGGGGGCTTCCTGCTCGACCCGGACGGTAACAGCGCGGAGGCGGTGCACACGGAGCGCGAGGACCCCGTGCCCGACGGCCGCGTCGACCACCTCTGGATCCGCGTCCGCGACCCCGCCGCGTCCAAGCGCTTCTACACGACGATCGCCCCGCACGCCGGGCTGCGGATCGGCGTGGACGAGCCGGACCATGTCCAGGTCGTCGGCGAGAACTTCAGCTTCTCGCTGATCGACGACGAGCGGCCGCTCACGGAGCACGTCCACCTCGCGTTCCCGGCGCAGAACGACGCGACCGTCCGGTCGTTCCACGCCGCCGCGCTCGCCGCGGGCTACGAGGACCACGGCGGTCCCGGCGAGCGCGCCGTCTACCACCCGGGCTACTACGGCGCGTTCGTCCTGGACCCCGACGGGCACAACGTCGAGGTCGTCAACCACAACCGCTGAGCCATGGCCGACGACGCCGCCCGCCACATCTCACAGGCCAAACGGTTCAGACGGTCGCTCGCGACAGGCCCGACAAGGTCGTCGGCCTCACCGATCGACGGGTGGCGATCGAAGCGAGGGCCGCCCGTTTAGCTCGCCGCCCTTGTAGTGGCGCGTTCGTCCCGGGGCAGTCGCATCGTTCAGGTTGGCGACTCTCAGAACGCGCGCCCCTCGATCTCAGGCGGGATGTCCATGCGGCTGCGAGTGGTTCAGGCTCGCTGCGCATCGAGGCGGGAGCGGAACTCCGAGTGCCAGCCGGCGGTCCGAACCAGGTGCTCAGCGCCTCAGCGAGCCCCTGTTCTGTTCGGTCTCCCACCCAGGCCACATATCCGTCGGGCCGAATCAACGCGGCCCACGGAGCGGTGACCTCCCCGAGCGCGGGAAGCGCCCACGGACCGGCGCATTCGGCGTCGACCGTCTGAACGCGATCGGCCCATGGAGCGATGTCGAAGCCGCCGGGCTCACCGAGGTTGAGGAGCACCGGCCGGGCATCGCGCAGCAGGGTGAAGACCCGGGCCGGGCCGTCGGCGGTGAGGAGGTCGAGATCGGGCATGCGGCGCCCGATGCGGGTGTCCCTCGCCGAGGTCGTAATGAATGCCCAGACCGGACATCTCCGCCGCGAGTCGTCTGCGTGGCTCGTCCATGCCGACTAGCTCGCCAATAGTGTCGCGCAAGGCGTTCGTGCGTTCGTCTTGGCGGCGAAGCGCGACCAGCGCCATGGTGTTGCGCAGCACGCGGGCGCCGACCGGGTGTCGCTCGGCGTGGTAGGTGTCCAGGAGGCTTTCCGGGGATGTCCGGTTGATCGCCTGGGCCAGCTTCCAGCCCAGATTCACCGCATCCTGCACACCGGTGTTGAGGCCCTGTCCGCCGTCCGGGGCATGCATGTGTGCGGCGTCACCGGCCAGCAGGACCCGTCCCCCGCGGTAGGCCGCGGCCTGGCGGGTCATGTCGGTGAACCAGGAGATCGAGGTGGGACTGTGGACCCCGTAATCGGTTCCCTAGACGGCGATGAGGCCCTCGCTGAGATCGCGCAGGGTGGGTTCGGTGGTGCGTCCGGGGTCCGGTTCGGTGACCATGACCCGGACCGGCCCCCCATCCTTGTAAACGATCTCGCCGCCGCGGACCTCGTACTCCACCTTGCCGAGGGCATGGGTGCCGAGGGCGTCGTGGCGGATGCCCAATTCCGGCTCCTCGGTCATCTCGACCTCGGCGATCATGGCGCTGGTCGTCGGATCCCAGCCGGGGAACTCGATGCCGGCCGCCTTGCGGATGAAGCTGCGTCCTCCGTCGCACCCGACGAGGTACTGCGCCCGCAGCGGCTCGCCATCGGCCAACTCGATGTCGACGCCGGAGTCGTCCTGCGCGAGCCCCGTGACGTCACGTCCGCGGTAGATCGTCACCGCCAGCTCGTCGACCCAGCCGGCCAGTATGCGCTCGATGTGGTTCTGCCAGAGCCCGAGCCCGTAGGGATGCCGGGTGGGAAAGTCGCTGATGTCCAACGGGGCCCCGGCGAATGCCCCGACCTGGGTCACCTGTCCCTCCGAGAGGAACCGATCGGCGATTCCGCGCTGCTCGAAGACCTCGATGGTGCGTGAGAGCAGACCACCTGCGCGCGAGCCGGCGAGGTCCTGGCTGGCGCGCCGCTCGACGATCGCAACGTCCGCGCCCGCCAACGCCAACTCGCCCGCCAACGTCAGACCCGTCGGACCACCTCCGGCGATTACCATCGCATGCTCGTTTTTCACAGGCAATCTCGCTCTCCGAATCCGTTGGCTTGGCGGTTCGGCGGGCGAGTATGGGGCACAACCCGGGGCCTCATGAGGGCCTCCGAAGCCGTATAAATTAGGTGTGGCAGGGAGCGGGGGCTCCCCTTTCTGATTGCCGTCCGCGGCGGACGGACAACTCCTCGAGCAGCGGCGGGGCATACGGGGGTTGCGCCGGCCATGAAGATCTCCCGTGAGCCCACGGATGCAGCCTTGGAGCGACAAGTTCTTCGCCCGCCGCAGCAATAGCCGGCGCCTCAGCGGCTGGGTCGACTCCCGCTTCGCGCGCGAAGCGACAGTGGACCGGCACCGGACGAGACTCCCCCTTAGTCGTCCAGGGCGGGAGCCAGATATCGGCGGGCTTGGACGATTGCCTTTGCGCAGGAGCAGAACCGGTGTCCGGCACCAGATCGGGACATGGGCCTCTCGGTCGGCCGCAGGTGCGGGATGACTCAGACCGCGGTATCAGTCCGACTCATCGCGGGCGCGCCCGTAGCGCTCGTAGATCACGCGGGAGCCGATCGTCCTGGTCTCGATCAGGACCAGCGGGACGTCTTCGGTGACGGGCGGCAGGAACGGCGTGCCGCCACCGAGGACGACCGGATAGCGGAACATGCGCAACTCGTCGACGAGGCCGAGCTCGATCGCCGCCGCGGCCAGGCCGGCGCCGCCGATCCCGACGTCCTTGTCAGTCGCGTCGAGCGCCGCAGCGGCTTCCTCGGCCACCGACGCCTCGGCGAGCCGGGCGTTGCCCTGGACGCTGTCGAGCGTGCGGCTGAAGACAAGCTTCGGGATCGCGCACCAGACGTCGGCGAACGCGGCCCGGAGTTCGTTCTCGCGCAGCGACGGATCCGTCTCCCACACCAGCATCGTCTCGTAGAGCCTGCGGCCGCACAGATAGCCGCCGAGCTCGCGTACCTGCGCGAGGTGGAAGCGAAACAGCTCCTCGCTAGGGGCGGTCCACTCGAACCCGCCCTCGCGGTCGGCGATAAAGCCGTCCACCGAGACGCTCATCGAGTAGATCAGCATGGCTTCAACTCTGCCATTAGTGACCGATCGCGAGACGAGCACTCATCGTCGTGGGCGGTTTCAGCGATCGTACGGCCATTGCCGGCGACGCACCGAGATCCCGGAAGCGGAACCCTGAACGGGGCACGCGTCCCCCTCCGGCTCGCTTTCGCGATCGCGTGAATGCAGGTGGGCGTCGCTGATCGTCATCCGCCAGTGTGCGGTGGCGCGGCGGGTAGTTGCACCGTGACGCTGAGCCCCCCAGCGGCCCGCGGGATGAGGGTGAGGGTTCCGTCGTGTGCTTGGGTGATGCTCTTGACGATTGCCAGGCCGAGTCCGACGCCTGCGTGCTCGGTGCGTATGCGTCTGCTGCCGCGCTGAAAGGGCTCGCGAAGCGTGGAAACCAGGTGTGGGGTGAGCTTCTCGCCGGTGTTCTCGACGGTCAGCACCACGGTCTTGGGGTGAGCGCTGGTCGTGACCCACACGGTGCCGTGTTCAGGCAGGTTGTGGACGATGGCGTTGTGCACGAGGTTCGTCGTCATCTGCAGCAGGAGAGCGGGTGAGCCGATGGTGGGGGTCATGTCGCCGGAGGTCTCGATGATGAGGCCGCGTTTCTCTGCGAGGGGGAGGAGGGTTTCGGTGGCTTCTTCGGCGATGAGCGACAGGTCGGCGTGTTCCGGGGTGAAGGACCGCTGGTCGGCGCGGCTGAGCATGAGCAACGCTTCGGTGAGGTCGATCGCTCGGGTGTTGACGGCATGGAGGCGGTCGACGAGCTCGCCGTCCTCGCGGTTGGGATCGTTGCCGGCCACCTCGAGCAGTGTCTGCGTGACCGCCAGCGGGGTGCGCAGTTCGTGCGAGGCGTTGGCTGCGAATCTCTGCTGCTCGGCGACGTGTGCTTCGAGCCGCGCGAGCATGGCGTCGAAGGCGTCGGCGAGTTCGCGGAACTCGTCTTTGCGGCCCTCCAACTCGATCCGGTGAGAGAGCGATCCGTTCGCGGCCATGCGTGTGGCGTCAGTGATGCGGGTCAGCGGGGCGAGCATGCGGCCGGCGAGAATCCACCCTCCCACGAGACCGAGCACCAGCAGGAAGACCAGCACCGCGCCCGCGGCCGGCGCGAAGTTGCGCGCGAGGCCGGAGCGGGTCAGCACCCCACCGGGGGCGTTGGTCACATCGGGCACATCACGCAGCAGGAACACCCACACCGCCGCGAGCAGCAGGGCACCTGCGACCATGAGGAACCCGGCGTAGCTGAGCGTGAGTTTGAGGCGAACGCTCAAACCGGGGGCTCTATCCACGGTCTCCTCCCTCACGTCCGGTGTCTGGTTGAGTGTCGATGTGGTATCCGACGCCGGCCACGGTGGCGATGATCCAGGGTTCGCCGAGGCGTTTGCGCAGTGCCGAGACCGTGATGCGCACGGCGTTGGTGAACGGGTCCGCGTTCCCATCCCACGCCCGCTCCAGCAGCTCTTCGGCGCTGACGACACCGCCTTCGGCAGCGACGAGGACCTCGAGCACAGCGAATTGCTTGCGGGTCAGCGCGACGTAGCGGCCGTCGCGGTAGACCTCGCGGCGAAACGGATCCAGCCGCAGGCCTGCGATCTCTCGCACGGGTGGCCTGTTGTGGGCGCGCCTGCGGTCGAGCGCTCTGAGCCTGAGCACGAGCTCCTGGAGTTCGAACGGCTTCGTCAGGTAGTCGTCGGCGCCGAGCTCGAACCCGGTGGCCTTGTCGTCGAGACGGTCGGCAGCGGTGAGCATGAGGATCGGCATGCCGCTGCCGGAGGCGACGATGCGTTTGGCGATCTCGTCACCGGTAGGGCCGGGGATGTCTCGGTCGAGGACGGCGATGTCGTAGGCGTTGACGCTCAGCAGCTCGACAGCGGTGTCGCCGTCAGCTGCGATGTCTGCCGCGATCGCCTCCAGGCGTAGGCCATCGCGGATGGCTTCCGCCATATAGGACTCGTCCTCAACGATCAACACGCGCATGCTCAGAGGCTACGAGCTGGCGCATATCGTCGGCATATCGAAAACCACATACGTGCTGGCAACACCACGCTGCCTTGACTGGAGGCATGACCTACAGCGAACCAGCACGAACAACGACCCGTCGGCTTCCCAGGATCCTTGTCGCCGGCTTGGTAGTCGCGATCGCGGCGATCGCCGCAGCCCGTGGCTACGAGTTGGCGTCCTCGTCCTCGACGGCCGCATCAGCCATCGACGTCCCTCGCAGTGAGCACCGTGGTCTTCGTAGTGAGCCCCCTGGTCTTCGCAGTGAGCACGGCGGGGCGCTTGGCGAGGCTGACGGTGCGGTCCCCGACGGCACGACGGTCTTCGATGACGAGCTTCCGGGTGTAGCCAAGCTCGACCCCGATCTGCTCGGCGCCCTGCGCCAGGCTGCAACTGATGTCGCGGACGGCGGGGTCGAGTTCTTCGTCGAGAGTGGCTGGCGTTCGCCGGAGTACCAGGAACAGCTTCTTCGTGAGGCGGTTTCCGAGTACGGATCCGAAGAGGAAGCCGCCCGGTGGGTGGCCACAGCGGAGACGTCTCCTCACGTGTCGGGGGACGCGGTCGACATCGGGCCCTTCGATGCCACGGCGTGGCTGTCCGGGCACGGCGCCGAGTACGGGCTGTGCCAGATCTACGGCAACGAACCCTGGCACTACGAACTGCGCCCCGAAGCCATCGATCTTGGTTGCCCTCCCATGTACGCCGACCCCACGCAGGACCCGAGGATGCAGCAGTGACCAGCACGCTCGGCAGAGAACCGGTGTCAACGCAATCACCACACGCGAAAGGAAACATGAGTAGAAACTAAGTCCGCTGGCCGCACTTGCCATGGTCGCCCTGACGGCGCGGGCTGTTCGAACGAACCTGCCGAGAACGGCAACGCCGGCACGGACCGCCAATCCGGAGGCACCGAACGAGGTCGACGTGAGCCAACCGTCGGACGCGCTCACGGCGCGCGCCGCCGCCGAGAGCGCTCAACGGGCTCTTCCTCGGCCTCGGCGCGGTGGCGCTGCTGGTCGGGGCCGTGATGCTCGCCGTGTTCGGGGGTGCCGCCGGCGTCGTCGCGGGCGTCGCCGCCACCGTCGTCTACGCCTCGACCAGGGGTGGTCGGCGGTGATCCCGCCCGAGGCCTGGGCCGGGGGGATCGTTGCCGCGGTCGCGATCGGGGCCTTCGCAGGCCTGGCCCCGACGATCCGCGCGGCCAGCGTGTCACCGACCGGGACCCTGCGCACGGTCTGATGGCGACCTCGATGCAGCCGCCCTCGATCCACGTCGACCTGCGATGCGACCCCGGGGTTGCCGAGGCGGCCGACCGAATGCTGGACCGGCTCGACTCGGTCATCGGCGATGACGCGTTGACCGGGCTGCGCGCCGTGCTCCGCACGCTGGTGAGCGCCCGTACCCTGACGGCTCGACCGCGGTCAGCCTCGAGCTCTGGGTGGCGTCGCTGCAGGCGGTCCAGTTGATCGCCCGCTATCGCTGCGACGGCGTCACCGTCGAGCCGCCCGATCTGCATCCCGGAGCGATCGCGCTGGTCCAGAGCTGCGCGCCGCGGTGGAGCGCCGAGCGAACCGTGAGCGAGACCGTGGTCAGGGCCCGCTTGATCTGGCGCGCCTGACGCCGAGCCGGACCGGCGGGAGCTGAGCACCGAGTGGCCAGCCAGCCCGAATGGGCCCGACAGCACGCAGCGCATACCAGATCATCCTGGTCGGCTTGATCAAGCGGGACGGGCGTGACGTTGGCTTGCTCTCCAAGGCTCATAACCCGGAGACCGCCGGTTCAAATCAGCCTCGGGTACTCCGGGTACCTCCTTCGAAAATGGGCGATTCTCGTCTGTCGGGCGTCCTGTCTCGTGCTCATCCAATCGCATCGAGCAGGCTGGTGCATGCCTCCTCGCAACGCCGGCAGGTTTCGGCACAGATCCGGCAATGCTCGTGATGCTGGGCGTGGCGCTCGCACTCCTCGGCGCATGCCGAACATGACCGCCGCCAGCTCTCGACCTGCGCTCTCGAGGTTTCCGGCTCGAATTCGGTCTGACGGCTGACCACACGTCCCGTGGCGTCGCAGACGTCGGCGCAGTCGAGGCACAGGCGGATGCATCTCCGCAGCTCGGAGACCTCCTGCTCGGCGAGGTCGGCGTCCGCGCACGCCGTGCAGCTGCGAGCGCAGTTGAAGCACTCGGCGATGCAGCGGGCGAGGATCTCGCGGTCGACCTCGCTCGGCTCTGGGTGGGTGGCGAGTAGCCCGGCGACGTCGGATGCGGTGGCCATGCACTCCTCCTCTGTCGGGTTGCCCGCCAGCCTTGCTGTGGTCATCGTACCGCCGCTCGTTTCGGCGGCTTTGCCGGTCTTCGCGCACCGCAGACCGGCGGACCGCTCGACACGTCGAACGTCCGCGTGTGGCTGATCGATGCGCTCGACGACGCAGGGTGCGGCGCGTGCACTTCCACGACCTTCGACACACGTTCGGCACGCGGGTGGCGGCGGCGGGCGTTCCGATTCGCACCCTGCAGGAGTGAATGGGCCATCGGGACATCAAGACGACGATGATCTAAGCCGACCACGCGCCGTCAGACGAGCAGCCTAAGCAGGGCCACGTTTCTAGGAGAGCGGCCAGCTCACTGTCCCAATGATCGGCGCGCGCCTCCTAGTGGATCCGCGATGCAGGCTTGGTCAAAGCGAGGCCATTTCGACTGCGGCGCGATTCACAGATGAGTCCAGAAGTGACCGCCTCAGGACAGCGTGATTCTCGGGACCCGCTGTCGAAATGGGCCGCTTCCGTTCGTCTTAAAGGTGAAGCGGCGAGGGGCGTCGCTCGGACCCCGAGGAAAGGCGGACGGACATGACCACCAGCACCCTCAGCCGAATCGGCATTCCCACCGGCACCTGGAAGGTCGACAAGGCCCACACCCGCGTCGGGTTCGCGGTCAAGCAGATGGGCGTCGTCACCGTGCGCGGCGAGTTCCGCGAGTTCGACGGCGCCCTCGAGATCGGCGAGGACCTCGCCGACATCTGCGCCTACGGCTGGGTCGACGCCGCCGCCGTCGACACCATCCAGGCCCAGCGGGACGAGCACCTGCGCTCGACTGACTTCCTCTCCGCCCAGAGCCATCCTGAGCTGACCTTCCTGTCGAAGGCGATCGAGCCGGTCGACGAGGACACCTTCCGCGTCATCGGCGACCTCTCGATCAACGGCGTGACCAACGAGGTCGCGCTCACCGCCGAGCTCGGCGGGACCGAGACCGGTCTCAAGGGCGAGGAGCGGATCGGCCTCGAGGTGACCGGCCAGGTCTCTCGCAAGGCGTTCGTGATGAAGTTCGACGCCGCTCTCGGAAGTGGGAACGCGGTCGTCGCCGACAAGGTGAATACCGTCATCGAAGTCGGAGCCGTAAAGAGAGCCCCGGTGCGACGCAGGAGCGTTCGATCGAATTTCGCCGAGGCTGGTGACCGCCTTACCCCGACAGCCCGGCGGCTTCGACAGCTTCCGCTCGCTCCAGGTGCTCAATCCAGCGGGTGACCTTGCCGTCCCGCGCCCTAAACGAGGCGAAGTAGAGCATTTCCACGTCGACCCCGCTGCCTTTTGCCCGCGCGCGGGCTGGCCTGCGACGAACAGGTTGTCCCCCGTCCCACCACCTCTTGCAACTAGCCGCTGAAGCATTCCCAGACCTCGAGCCATTCGTCGAAATAGCGCCGCACGTCTGCCTTACCGCGAATCGCATGGTCGAGCTCGATGGGAATGAACTCGACGCCCTCATCAAGGAGGTCGATGATGCCGTCCGGCCCGCGTCGCTGCGCGGGTCCGGTCCGCTCAAGATCCGGCGAGCAGCTCCCGCAGGTGCGACGCAGTCAGCAGAACCCCTTCGCGCCTGGCGTCCGCGAACGCCACATACAGGGGCGCGCGCGGCTGCTGGCGTCGCGTCTCGGCGAGGGTCCCCGTATCGACTGCGGTGAACCCGATCTGGGCGACCAGGTCGCTGACAGTCTTCTTTGCGTCGGCGCTGTCGGCGGCGATCGGAATCGCCAGGCGCTCCTCGGCGTCAAGCTCGGGATGGGTATCGTCAAGCAGGCGGCCGAAGTAGATCGTGTTGAAGGCCTTGACGACGATCGCGCCGGGCAGCAGGGAGGCGAGCAGCTCCGACGAGGTCATCTTGTCGGCGTCCAGCTCGGGGACGGGCCTGCCCGGCTCGGGGTAGTAGTTGTTCGCATCGATCACGAGCTTGCCGGCGAACGGCTCGGGTGGAAGGTCTCCGATCGCCTGGGTCGGGATCGCGACCGCGTCGACGTCGCCGAAGCGAGCCGCCTCCTCGACGGTCCCTGCGCTCACGGCTCCCTCGATCGAGGCGACGACGTCGTTGAGCGTGTCCGGCCCGCGCGAGTTGCTGAGCATCACCTCGTGGCCCGCGGCTGCGAACCGCACTCCAAGCGCGTGCCCGATTCTCCCGGCGCCGATGATCCCGATCTTCATCAGTCCTCCTCCTCCGCCGCGACCAGGTCATCGAGCGTAGCGGCGGCGAGCTATCCAGCGGCGATAGCCACAGCGCCGCGACACCGACCGCCTCGCTCAGGCCCGCGAGGGTTGCGTAGCCCACGTAGGCGACCGACGGGGCCCCCTCACCGGCTCAGAGGACGATCAGCGCGAGAACGGCAGTGCGCTCCCCTGGGAGATCAGGAGGACCCAGAGAAGCGGCAGCGAGCGGCTCTTCAGGCCGCCAAGGAAGTCGGATACCCCGTAGACGAGGCTGGATCCGAGTGTTCGGGCGATCGCAAGCACGCGCGGTGATCGCGCAGTCTGCCGCACGTCCGTACCCATGCGCCTGAATCGGCGGACAGATAGGGCGCACGCCGCAACTCGGTGGGCAATCCGAAGCGGGCGAAGAGCCGTGGGAAGGCGAACGCCGTGATCTGCTTCACGCGCGTGCCCTCGATGTCGAGCACCTCGAGCGCAGCGGGTGCGTAGGCGTTTCGGTCGGGTTCCCAGACGTACCAGCCGACCGCCGGCTGGCCATTGGCCTGCGTCGTCTGATGGCGCAAGTCGGGCGTGCCCGTGCCGGCGATGAACTCGACGACCGCGTCGCGCCCGCGCCACCAGTTCGGGTACGGCGGCATCGCGAAGATCGCGTCCTCGACCAGCAGCGCGACGAGCGCGTCGACGTCGCGTTTCTCCCACGCGAGGACGTACCGCTGCACGAGATCGCGGACTGGCTCATCTTCAAGCGAGCTCAATGCGGCCTGTTGGCTCCGTTCCGGCAACATGGGCAAGATCGTCATAACTGAATTCGTCTCGCTCGACGGAGTCATCCAGGATCCGGGCGGAGTCGAAGGCTTCGAGCGCGGTGGCTGGGCCTTCGAAGTCGATCGCGGAGAGGCGGGTGACAACTACAAGCTCGACGAGACCGTCAACACCGAGGCCGTAACTGCTCGGCCGAAAGACCTACGAGGTTTTCGCCGCGTCCTGGCCATCCCGAAGTGGCGAGTTCGCGGACAGGTTCAACAGCCTGCCGAAGTACGTCGTCTCCTCGACTCTCGAGCATCCCGAGTGGAGCAACTCGACGGTGCTCGACGGCGACGTGCTGGACGCGGTGTCCAGGTTGAAGCGGCAGCTCGACGGAGACATCGTCGTCCACGGCAGCGTCCAGCTCGCGCAGACGCTGTTCGAGCACGACCTCGTCGACGAGTTCCGGCTGATGGTCTACCCGGTCGTCCTCGGGACCGGCGACCGCCTTTTCGGCGAGACGAGCGACAAGAAGCCCCTGCGGCTTGTGGACACGAAGACGGTCGGAGAGAGCGTCGCCATCCTCACCTACGAGCCGATCCGAGACGCAGGGCAGGCGGGGGACGGCGCCCGCTTTCAGGAGAGGCGCGCGGCCGCCCTCGACAGAGCGGGCATCACGGAGAGCGCCTAAGAGAGGAGCGCCACCATGCTCACCCGCACACGTCTCGGCCTGAGCATCGACGGGTTCATCGCGACGTTGGACGGTCGCCCCGCGTTCCTTGCGATGCCCGACTTCGTTCCGCACTCGTCTATGGCTGGCCGGAGTTCAACGAGCAGATCGAGGCCGTCGTGATGGGCCGCGTCGCGCTCGATGCGGGGCTTGCGTCAGGCGACTGGCCCTGGCCCGGGAAGCAGGTCTACGTGCTGACCTCGCGACCGGTTCCGCCCGACGTGGCCGCAGACGTCGTGGTTGCCAGCGACAGTCCCTCCGAGCTTCTCGATCGCGTGCGAGGCTCAGGTATTGCCGGCGACGCGTTCCTCCTCGGAGGTCAACGCACCCTCAGCGCCTTCCTCGCGCTCGGCGCGGTCGACGGGCTCGGGCTGCTGGAGCTGCCGGTCGTCTTCGGCGAGGGCGTGCCCTTCTCACGGCCTGGCGCCCAGCAGTCGCGACTGCGGCTCGAGCGCCACCGCGTCTTCCCGGACGGGACCGGCGAGCACGTCTACTCGCGGATCCGTACGCCGTCGCAGAACGCCCGCTGACCTTCGCCGGCACGGGTGTGACCGTGCGAGGAGCCGTTGAAATTGAGATACTTGATTGACTCATACACATAACCGAGGAGGTCTAATGTGACCGCAATCGCAAACGGGACATTCAAGATCGCGGGCTGGGACGAGAAGCCCTACGCTGAGCTCGAAAACGGCGGAAAGCTCACCCAGGCCAGCGTCAAGCAGTCCTTCTCTGGAGACATCGAAGGCGAAGGCGCGGTCGAATGGTTGATGTGCTACCGGCCGGACGAGACGGCGGACTTCATCGGCCTGCAGCGCATCGCCGGACAGATCGGCGGGCGTTCCGGCAGCTTCGTCCTCCTCCAGACGGAGGGAACCTTCGACGGTAAGGAGGCCAAGGGCCGCTTGTCCGTCGTGCCCGGTTCCGGTGCCGGCGATCTGCGCGGGTTGCGTGGCAAGGGCGAGTTCCGTGCGCCGCTCGGGTCCGAGGCAGCGGTCAGGCTCGACTACGACTTCGAGTAGTTCATGCCTCGAGGCGACACTCGGCGGCTGGATCGGACCGGGAACCTCCTAGGCGCCCTGTCGCTGTCCGTCGCCGACAGGACATTGGATGCCGTTGGCGACTCCGTCAGCCAGTCTGAGACGGCGGCTATCGCGCTGTCGGCGCTGCACCAGTTCCTCGACGCTCCGTCCGTGGATCGGCTGCGCCAGGTGCTCGGACTGACGCCATCCGGCACGGTTCGTCTCGTGGATCGGCTCGAGCACGCTGGACACGTAACGCGTCGGCCGGGCAGTGACGGGCGCTCAGTGTCATTGCATCTGACCGCCTCGGGCCGGCGCGCGGCCGAGCGCGTGTCTGCAGCGAGAGCGCAGGTGCTGCAGGACGCGCTCTCGGTGCTCCACCCGGGCGAGCGGGAAGCGTTCGAGGAGATGATGTCGCGGGTCCTCGTCGGGCTGATCCGGGGACCAGGAGCGGTCCGCTGGATGTGCCGGCTCTGCGATATGACGGCGTGTGGTCGCGAGGCGGGCCGATGTCCCGTGGCAAACGCGGCCCGAGAGCGATACTCGTCGTGACCGGTCTGGCGATCGCTCAGGGCTCAACGAACAAGCGTCGACGGGCGCCGGATGTTCCGCAGGTTCGTTCGGGCCATCTCCAGAATCCGGCCGACGCCGCCGTCCAGGACCACCTTTCTCGCCGCCAGCCCAAAGCTCTTCACTCGCCGGCGCTGATGTGCGGCGGCAGCGAGAGGCATTCGGATCGGTGACGAGAATCGACGAGTGCCGGACCGGCCGAGAGAACGTCTCCTCGAGGGCCGCGCGTACATCTCCCGGCTGCTCGACCCGAACGGATTCGATGCCGGTCGCGCGAGCGATTGCGGCGCAACCAGACCAATCCGGGCCGACGCCTACTACTGAGTCACACGCTGCCACTCGCCCCCGTCAGCGGGCTGAAACCGGCTTAGACTAGGCACATGTCGGCGTGCCCCAACTGCGGCGGGCCCGTTGCGCAGGGGAGGCGATTTTGCTCGCGATGCGGCGCGCCGCTCGCCGGCGATTCCTGGGCGACCGATCCCGCCCCGGCACGTGCGCGCAAGGTGGTGACGGTCCTCTTTTCCGACGTCAGCGGCTTCACTGTGCTCGGCGAGCGACTGGACCCCGAGTCGCTCCACCAGGTGATCGGGCGTTGGTTCGAGGGCACCGATCAAGTCATCGAGCGGCATGGCGGGACGGTGGAGAAGCACATGGGCGATGCCGTGATGGCGGTCTTCGGCGTGCCGGTAGTCCACGAGGACGACGCGCTGCGCGCAGGGCGCGCAGCGCTCGAGATGCAGCAGAAACTGGCTGACCTCAACGAGGAGCTTGCGCGTCGCTGGGACGTTCAACTCAGTGTGCGCACGGGCCTCAACACCGGCGAGGTCGTCGTCGGGGACGACGTGGGCGGTGAGTTGTCGATTCTCGGCGACGCCGTCAACGTTGCCCAGCGTCTGGAGTCGGCCGCCGAGCCCGGCCAGGTGCTGATCGGAGCGGCGACAGCGCGGCTCGTGCGCGGCGCGGCGCGACTCGAGCGGGTCTCGCCGTTGACCCTCAAGGGCAAGGCCGCTCCTGTCGCCGCCTGGCGACTCGACGCCGTCGCCTCGGAGACGGCCGACCTCGACACGCACGCCGGGGCGTCGTTCGTCGGCCGAGCGGCCGAGCTTGGACAGCTCCGCGAGGCGCTGGATGAAGCCCTCGCACGGGCGGCGCCCAGGCTGGTGACGGTGCTGGGCCCGGCCGGCATCGGTAAGTCGCGCCTCGTACGCGCATTTCTCGACGACGTGCGTGGTGAAGCGACGGCGGTCGTCGGGCGATGCCTGCCCTATGGCGAGGCGATCACGTACTGGCCGGTGGCAGAGATCGTCCGCCAGCTGGCCGGAGGGGAAGACGAGGCGGCGCTCGCCTCGCTTGTCGAGGGGGGCGGCCTGGATGCGAAGGAATCTCGCCTTGTCCGGAGCCGGGTGGCACGCGCGGTTGGCTCCGCGCCTGGCGGAGTTTCGGTCGAGGAGACGCAGTGGGCGATCCGCAGGCTGCTCGAGTCCGCCGCGCGCGACCGGCCGCTCGTCGTGGCCTTCGAGGACATCCACTGGGCGGCGCCGACCCTCCTCGACCTGATCGAGCACCTGGCGACATTTGCAACCGACGCCCCGCTGGTTCTCGTCAGCCTGGCCCGGCCCGAGCTGTTCGAGAAACGGCCCGCGTGGAGGAGCGTTGGCGGCTCGCTCGCATCCGTCCTGCAACTCGAGCCGCTCTCGTTGGGTGACTCGGTCGAGCTCCTGGACAGCCTCGCCGACGGGGCCGAACTGACGGCGGACGAGCGGAGTCGGCTGCTGGCCGCGGCCGAAGGTAATCCGCTGTTCCTCGAGCAAACCGTCGCGATGCGGGCCGAGATGGCGGGCGAGGCCGAGCCCGTCATCGCGCCGACGATCCAGGCGGTGGTCACCGCGCGTATCGATCGCCTTCCGGTCGTAGAGCGCTCGCTCCTCGAGGCCGCCTCGATCGAGGGCCGCACCTTCCATCGCGGGGCTCTGATCGACCTGCTCGGAGACGAACACCGGCCCGAGCTCGACTCGAATCTGACGGCCCTGGCCCGCCGAGAGCTAGTCGGCCCGACCAGGCCCGACTTCGAGGAGGAGCAGGCCTTCCGCTTCAGCCACATCTTGATCCGCGACGCGGCGTACGCGCTGATGCCGAAGCAGCACCGCGCCGAATTGCACGAGCGCCATGCGCGCTGGCTCGAGCGCCGAAGCGATCGGGGCCTCGGTGAGAACGCGGAGCTGACTGGCTATCACCTCGAGCAGGCCTTCGCCTACCGGGTCGAAGTCGAGCCGGCAGCGACGCGCAGCCACTCGCAGCTTGCGGCTGACGGAGGGCGGCACCTGGGGACCGCAGGTCGCGCCGCGTTGGCCCGCGACGACCTTCCCGCAGCGATCCGGCTTCTGGAGCGGGCCGTCGCGCTCTTGCCTCCTCATGACCCCGAGCGCGCGGCGCTGTTCCCCGAGCTCGGCATGGCGCTCACCGAAGCCGGTGAGCTGCGGAAGGCCGAGCGGGTCCTTGATGCAGCCGTCGAGGAGGCCGCGTCGCGCGGTGATTCGCGCGCGGAGGCGCACGCCGTGGTGGTCCGGCTGTTCGGTCGGCTTCAGGTCGACACCGAGTCGAGCACACGCGAGGTGCGCGAGCGATTCGAGTCGCTCCTGGAGGTGTTCGGGGACAGCCGTGACGACCTCGGGCTCGATCGCCTGTGGCGCCTGCGTGCCCTGGTGCACTGGATCGAGGCTCGCTCAGGTGAGGCTGAGGCGGCCTGGCGCGAGGCGACGGAGCATGCCCGGCGCGCGGCTGACCATCGGGGCTGGGCCGATTCACTGCTCTGGCTCGCCTCCTCCGCGTGTTACGGGCCGACACCGGTCGAGGACGGCATCGCCCGTTGCGAGGCGATTCGCGCACAGCTGAGGGGCGATCGCCTCTCGCAGGCCGCGGTCCTCGATTCACTCGCAGGGCTGCGAGCGATGGGCGGGGAGTTCGAGACGGCGCGCCGCCTCCTCGCCGAAAGGAACGCGGTGCTGGCCGAGCTCGGCCGGACGATGCACAGCGCCGTCTCTCATTACGAGGCGTTCGTGGCGCTCGCATCGGGCGATGCATCCGGTGCCCAAGACGTGCTGCAGGCCGGCTACGAGCGTCTCGAGGAGATGGGTGAGAAGGCGCTGCTGGCCACGACCGCCGTCATGCTCGCTCGCGCGGTCCGCGAGCAGGGCCGTTTGGACGATGCTTGGGCCTACACGCGCGTGGCTGAAGACAATGCGGGCAGCGACGATCTCTCGGCACAGATCGGCTGGCGAAGCGAGCGGGCTCGAGTGCTGGCGAGCCGTGGCTCGGTGGACGAGGCTACGCGGATGAGCGCCGAGGCCGTTCGGCTCGCAGAGCGAACGGACTGGTTGAGCGAGCACGCCGACGCCCTGCTCGCGCACGCCGAGGTGCTCCAGGCGGCCGGGAAAACGCGGGCGGCCGGCACGGCTCTGCACGAGGCGGTCGCCCTCTATGAGCGAAAAGGCAACACGATCGGTGTGCAACGGGCCCAATCGCTGCCGGGCGTTCGTGCCCCGGCGTGAGAAGCCCCGCGAACTACAAGGAGGTCAAACATGGTTTCGAGGTTCGATAGTCCGGCCAAGATCGTCCGAGGAAGGGTCGAGGCCTGCGGCCCGCTCAATTGGGCGGCGGGCGAGCAGACGGCGATGGTCGCGGTCACGATCACGCAGAAGGGCGAGAAGGTCGCCGGGATGGCCAAGTCGTCGGGGTATGGCTTCACCCCTGGTGACCAGGAGTGGATGCTCAAGGTCCCGTCGGCTACGAACAAGAAGTTCAAGGATGGTCCGGCGCACGCGGCGGGGATGGTCTGCGTGACGAACGGCGCCGGCGATGCCGCGGTCTTCCAGTGGAGCGAGGACATCGAGCTGGAGAAGCCCTGAGCAGGCGAATGGGTGCGGCGGGGAGCTCGTGCTCCGATCCGCCGCACCCATCACCTGGGCCAGTGGGTCAGCTCGTCGAGGCCGACGGCGACATTGCGGTGCGCCTGCGGGTCGCGAGCAGCACTGCGGCTCCGATCCCGAACAGCCCGGCCATTGCGGCACCCGCGCCGAGCGCGGCGTCGCCCCAGTCGAACCCGTCGGCGGAGTCGCCTGCGGGAGCGGCGGCTTCTGTGCCGACATTCGCCACGAACGGGACGGCCTCGTTGCCATCGCGGATCAGCACAGCGTCGGAGTTCGCGGGTTCTGCGGTGAGCGGCCCCGTGGTCGCGTTCGCCGACACGTAACCGGGCTCGACCGAGCTCGGCTCACTCGCGGGCCCAACGATTGCGTTGATGGACGCGGTCGTCTGCGCAGTGGAGTCGTTCCGCTGGGCGGTCTGCGGCGCCTCGTCCAGGGGCCCATACACGCCAGCTGCGGCGGGAGCGACGGGAGCGATGGCGCTGACCGCGAGGACCGCGACGATCAGGCGGGTTCGCATCGAGGTGTTCATCTTTGCTCTCCTTTCCCCTTCCCGGCCTCAGCTTCAGCCGGACCGGGCTCTGAGGGTGGTGATGGGACCGTTTGTTCGGTCAGAACGACCCTAGGCGCGTCGGGTGGGCACGACCACGCACTCCTCCACAGCCGCAGGGTGCATTCCTGCACACTCGCGGTAGCGTTCGGTCGTGTCGGGGAAAGCGACCGAACGGTCCTGGAGCCTCCTCGATCTGCTCGAGGAGGATGACCGTCGAGAGCTCGAGGCCCGGGCTGGACGGCGGCGCTTCAAGGCGGGCTCGACGCTGACGCACGAAGGGGCTCCTGGCTCGGAGGTCCTCGTGCTCATCTCCGGCCGGGTGAAGATCACGGTCACGACGGCGGCGGGCAGGGAGATCGTGCTGCAGTTCTGCGGACCTGGCGACCTGGTGGGTGAGTTCGCGGTGATCGACCGAGGGTCGCGGTCCGGCACCGCCGAGGCCTTGGAGCCCGTCGAGGCCCTCGCGATCTCCGCTGCGGATTTCCGAGCGATGATCGAGACGATGCCGGGCTTCGCCGTCGCGCTCCTGCGCAGCGTGGTCCGGCGTTTCCGCGACTCCGACCGCATGCGAGTCGAGTTCGCCGCCGCTCAGACCCTCGGCCGGGTGGCAGCACGCCTGATCGAGCTCGCGGACCGCCATGGGGAGCCCGTCGACGGTGGGATCGCGATCACGCTTCCGCTGTCCCAGGAGGAGTTGGCGGGGTGGACGGGATCTTCGCGAGAGGCGGTCGCCAAAGCGCTTCACACGCTTCGCGCGCTCGGGTACATCCGCACCGAACGGCGGCGAATCATCGTGCTCGACGAAGAGGAACTTCGCCGCCAGGCGTCCTAAGACGCTGAGCCGCGAGCTCAGCTGGGTGCGATGATCGCCGTCTCGCGGCAGGCCGAGCCTATGCCAGCCGACGCGGTGCTGCGCATCGGCGAGTTCACCGAGCTCGTGGCGACGGCGATCTCGAACTCCCGCTTCGATCCGAGCCACTCGATCTTGTTCGTGAACAGCACCTTTTCCGTGAGGAGAAGGACACCCGAAACTCCAGCGAGAGTGTGGCGCGGCCGGTGCTCACCGTCTCACCCGCCGCAGAGGACGGCGCGTCGGTCGTCGGACCGCCCGGATCGAGACACTCCGGGCGTGCCGGAACCGATGGAGCGGGGGCGATGGAGGCGGGCGTCGCGAGGTGCTCGACGTCGCGCGGGGGTCCACCCCGACGCACCGGCACCTGCGCTCACCAAGAATCGGCCTACCCGGTGCCATCATCGGCACCATGCCCAAATCCGTGTAGGGAGAACCCGAGTCCGTAGGGCGATCCCTCCGCTTGCGGCGGCGCCGTTCGTCTGCTGGAGTTGACTGAACGGTGCCCGATCCAGCCCCCGCTCCCCCCACGAAGCCGACCCCGGCGCCGGACGGCGAACCGCCGCAGCAGCGCCGGCCGTGGCTGCCGCGGAGCCGCGGGTTCATCGCCCTTCTTGTCGTCCTGCTCGCGGTCAACCTGATCATTTCCTTCATGACCAGTGGGCCGCCCGACCGCGAGCGGGTGCCGTACCAGCCGTTCTTCGTGGCTCAGGTCGAAGCGGGCAACGTCCAGGAGATCAGCTCGCAGCAGGACTCGATCGAAGGCGAGCTGAAGGACGAGGCCACGTACGACCCGCCGGGCGACGACGAGCCAGTCAAGGTCACGAGCTTCGAGACCGAGGTCCCCACCTTCATCGATCCCGCCTCGGTCACCAGGCTGCTAGAGCGCGAGAACGTCGTGATCAACGCCGAGCCCCCCGACGAGGGACGCTCCCTGTTGGCGACGCTGCTGCTGGGCTTCTTGCCCACGCTCCTGTTGATTGGGTTCTTCGTCTGGCTCGCGCGACGCCAGCTGGGCGGAGGCGCGGGCGGCGTGCTCGGCGGCTTCGGCCGCGCCACGGCTCGTCGCGCCGACCAGGTCGGGCGCCCCAAGGTCACGTTCGACGACGTGGCGGGAATCGACGAGGCAGAGGACGAGCTGGTGGAGATCGTCGACTTCCTGAAGAACCCGGAGCGCTATGAGCGGTTGGGCGCGCGGATCCCGCGGGGAGTCCTCCTCTACGGCCTGCCCGGGACGGGCAAGACTCTGCTGGCGCGCGCGGTCGCGGGCGAGGCCGACGCTGCGTTCTTCTCGTTGTCGGCGTCGGAGTTCGTCGAGGCGATCGTCGGCGTCGGCGCCTCGCGGGTGCGCGATCTGTTCAAGCAGGCCAAGGAGGCGGCGCCGGCGATCGTCTTCATCGACGAGCTCGACGCGGTGGGACGCTCGCGCTCGGGCAACGTCTCCGGAATCAGCGGGGGCCACGACGAGCGCGAGCAGACGCTGAACCAAATCCTCACCGAGATGGACGGCTTCGAGCCCGGCGACAACGTGATCGTGCTCGGCGCGACCAACCGCCCCGAGGTGCTCGACCCGGCGCTGCTGCGGCCCGGCCGGTTCGACCGCCGCATCGCGGTGCAGCCTCCCGACCGCAAGGGCCGCGTCGAGATCCTGCGCATCCACACACGGAAGGTCGCCCTCGTGCCAGACGTCGACCTGGACCAGGTGGCGGCGGCGACGCCGGGTGCGACCGGCGCGGACCTGGCCCTGATCGTCAACGAAGCCGCGCTGTTCGCCGCTCGCCGCAACCACCCGGCCGTCCAGCAAGAGGACTTCACCGACGCGATCGAGAAGATCACGCTCGGCGCCGAGCGACAGATCGTGATGAGCGACGCCGACCGCGAGCGCACCGCGTACCACGAGTCGGGGCATGCGCTGGTCGGGATGCTGACACCGGGCGCCGACCCGGTCCGGAAGGTCTCCATCATCCCCCGCGGGCAGGCGCTCGGGGTGACCCTCTCGACGCCCGAAGATGACCGCTACACCTACCGTCGCGGCGAGCTGATCGCGAGGATCAAGGTGGCTCTCGGCGGCCGGGCGGCTGAGCAGGTCGTCTACGGCGAGATCACGACCGGGGCTGAATCCGACATCCAGACCCTGACGCAGATCGCCCGCGGCATGGTCGGCCGTTGGGGCATGAGCGACGCGATCGGGCCGCTGGCGGTCACCGACGGCCGCGTGGACGGCGCGCTCCTTCCGGGAGCGACCCCGGCCTCACCCGCGACGCAGGAACTCGTGGACCAGGAGGCCCGACGGATCGTCGACACCGCGGAGGACGAGGTCATCGACATGCTCAAGCGCGAGCGCCCCCGCCTCGACGCCCTCGCCCACGCCCTGCTCGAGCGCGAGACGCTCGACTACGCGGACGCCTATGCGGCCGCCGGCCTGGAGCCGCCGGCCGTCGACGCCGAGGCGGAGGCGAAGGCGGCGGCCGCTCCCTAGCCAGCTCACGTGGAACCGGCGGGCGTAGGCTGGTCCGGTTACTTCCGACCGCCTATCAACCGTGGCCCTCGCCGCCCGCGCACGGGAGCACCGGGACGCCGTCCACGCCGCGGTTTGCGACGTGTTCCAGCCGTGGGCGCACGGCACCGTGGTGCGAGCGACCGGTCACCCAAGCTTCTTCGACCTGAACGTGGTTCGCGTCGAGGACGGTCCGGCGATGAGAGCTGAGGCCCTGGCGGCGTTTGCGGATCAGGCGCTCAGGGGCCTCGACCACCGCAAGCTGGACTTCGACCACATCGATGCCGCCGAGCCGCTGCGCCGCGACTTCGAGGCCATGGGCTGGAAGGCCACGCCCCTGATCTGGATGCGCCACGACGGGGCGCTGCGCCCGGGGCCCGCCATCTCCGTCGCCACCGTTCCGTACGACACGGTCCACGGCCTGCGCGTCGACTGGCACCAGGAGGACTTCCCGGGCCTCGACCCCTCCGACTACCACGCCTCCGCCCGCGAGGTCGCACTGCGCTGCAACGTCCAGGTTCTGGCTGTACGCGAAGGCGACAAATCGGTGGCCTTTGCCGAGGTCGAATGGATCGGGGCAGCCGCCGAGATCACAAGTGTCTACGTGCACCCGCAGCACCGCGGTAAGGGCCACGGCACGGCGGTCATTCGCGGCGCCATCGAGGCCGCGAGCGACGCGCAGGACGTCTGGATCGTCGCCGAGGACGAGGGGCGGGCCAGAGACCTCTACGCCAGGCTCGGGTTTCGTCCGGCCTGGACCACGATGGAGTTCCTGCGGCTGCCTCCGGCGGACGCGAACTGATCGCAGCGGGCTACGAGGCGGTGGCCCGCCTAAGCCGGGCGGACAGCGCCCTCAGTCGCTCGGCGAGCTCGGGGGGCTCGTGGACCTCGAAGTCAACGTCGAGCATCGCGATGCGGATCGCGAGCCATTGGAGGTCGTCGTCGCCGGTTCGGTACCGGGACGTGCTGTCGTCGATCGGTTCGACGGTGCCCCAGTAGTGGGGCACGCGAGCCGCGACCTCATCGGCAGTCGCGTGGAGGGTCACGGTGGCCTCGTAGCGAACGGGTGCTCCGGTGATGCTCCGCTCGACGTATGCGGCCGCATCGCGGGTCGGCAACCTGCGCGGGTCAAAGCGCACGCCGCTCGGAGTCGGGCGCTCCAGCCGATCGACCCGGAAGGTGCGCCAGTGCTCGCGCCGGCGGTCCCAGGCGACGAGGTACCAGCGGCGGCCGAGGTTGACGAGCGAGTGTGGCTCGACCTCGCGGCGGCTGTCGGTGCCGTCGCGGCTGCGGTAGGCGAAGCGAAGGCACTCGGTGTCCCGACAGGCGGCCGCGATCACGGTGAGATGCTGCGGGTCGACGGTCGGGCCCGTTACCGGCGGCGCAACCGTCGCCGCCCCGAGGGCCGCCACGCGGCGGCGAAGGTGAGAAGGCAGGACCTGCTCGAGCTTCACGAGCGCCCGCACGGCGGTCTCCTCGATCCCGGTCACGGACGCGCGGGCGGCGGTGCGCAGGCCCACCGCGATCGCGATTGCCTCGTCGTCGTCGAGGAGCAGGGGCGGCATCGCCGTCCCGGCGCGAAGGCGGTAGCCGCCGGCGGGACCGGTGAGGGACTCGACCGGATAGCCGAGCTCACGCAGCCGCTCGACGTCGCGCCGGATCGTCCTGCGCGACACCTCGAGCCGATCCGCGAGCTCGGACCCCCGCCAGTCGCTGCGGGACTGCAGCAGGGCCAGCAGCTCCAGGAGTCGGCTCGAGGTCGCGGTCACGTCAGGTCATCGTCGCGGAAATTGAGGCCAGATTCTGACCTAAACAGCGGATAGGGTGCGCCGACCGGTCACCAACTGGAAGGAGCATCAATGCCCGAGCGCGACGGATACATCCCGGGCGTCCCGTGCTGGATCGACACTAGCCAGCCCGACCCGGAGGCAGCCCTCGACTTCTACAGCGGCCTCTTCGGCTGGGAGTTCGAGAGCGTGATGCCGGAGGGGTCGGACGGCAAGTACTTCATCGGCCGGCTGCGCGGCGGCGACGTGGCGGCCGTGGGGTCGATCCCCGAGCCGATGCCGCCGGTCGCCATGTGGAACACCTATATCTGGGTCGAAACCGCCGACGAGACCGCGGCGAAGGTTCGCGACTCCGGCGGGGGCGTAGCCATGGAGCCGTTCGACATCCCGGGCTCCGGGCGCATGGCGGTCTTCACCGATCCCGAGGGGGCGCTGTTCTGCGCCTGGCAGGCGAAGGGGCACAAGGGCGCGCGGATCGTCAACGAGCACGGCTCGCTGAACTTCAACGGCCTCAACACCCGCGATGTCGAGGGGGCAAAGTCGTTCTACGGAACGGTGTTCGGCTGGGAGACGCTAGCCCTGCCCGGTGGCTTTCAGGCGTGGAAGTTGCCGGGCTACGGCGACCACCTCGAGCGCAACGACCCCGGCCTCCGAGAGCGGGTGGCCGAGATGGGCGGGCCGGAGGGCTTCATTGACGTCGTCGCCAGCATCAATCCGATCCCCGACGACCAGCCCGACACGCCGGCGCATTGGGGCGTCACGTTTGCGGCCGACGACGCCGACGCGACGGCGGAGAAGGCGGGCGAGCTCGGCGGCACGGTGGTCGCTGGGCCATTCGACGCTCCCTGGGTTCGGATGGCGGTCATCAACGACCCGCAGGGGGCGACGTTCATCGCCAGCCAGTTCGTGCCGGAGAACAAGGACCTTCCCGGCTAAGCGGAGCGACGTGCTAGCCGGCGGGCGGCGCGTTGCTCTGCCGCCCGCTTGACGTCCTCGAGATGCTCGTGCACCGTCCGCTCCCATTGCGGTCGAACCCAATGCCGGCCGGCGAGCCGTCCCAGGACGAAGAAGTCGATGCCCACCTCGCCGCTGTAGCGCAGCCGCGTTCCCCCATCGATCTCCGCAAGGGCGAACTCCTCCACCGCGTCGGGGACGGGCCCGGTGAGGTGCCTGAAGCCCACGCGTGCAGGGCCCTCGAGTTCGACCACCTCGACGGTGCGCGCGGTGTAGAAGTGGACCTTCGTGTAGTGGGCGGCGACGGTGAGGTTGTCACTGCGCGCAAGCACCTCGATCTCATCGCCTCCGGATGCGCGACCGACGTACGGCGCGCTGATGATCTCGAACACGAGCTCCCTTGGTGCGGCGATCCTGATCTCGATTGGGCCGAGGTCGTGGACGCTGCGCCCCCAACCGAGGTCGAGGTGAAGTCGCCCCATCGCCAAGAGGAGGAACGCCCCGGCGATCATGGCCAGCAGGAGGGCACCGAGGGCTCCAACCGCGATCCAGAGCCCGGTCACGGCAAGGTGCCCGCGAAGATGGCGTAGCCGAGAACCCCATCGGCGATCGCCCGTTGGGCCGATCGGGCCAGCTCGATTGCCTGGGACGTCGACATCGCGAAGCCCTCGTGGCGATCGAAGCCAAGCACCCGAGCCCCCCGCAACCGGTCCTGGACCCGCCGCGCGAGCGCGGCGGCATCGTCGTCGCGAGCCTCGACGGCGTCCAGCCGTAGACCGGCCTCGGCGAGGAGCTGCTCGGTGCCACGGCGAGACAGGGCCTCGCCCACGCACGCGACCGTTGCCAGCGTGCCCTGAAGGTCGGCCGGAATCCGCTCGCGATCCACGACGACGTCCGAGAGAGCGAAGCGCCCGCCCGGCCGAAGGACTCGGCTGATCTCGGCCACCGCCCGTCGCTTGTCGGCGAACAGGCACAGCGAGCACTCGCACAGCACTGCGTCGAACTCAGCGTCGGCAAACGGCAGCGCCTCGGCGTCGCCCTGGCGGAACTCGACCTTCGCGTCGAGCGCTTGTGCTCGCGCGGCTGCGTTCGCGGCCTCCACCGCGCGGGCGCCGAACTCGAGTCCGACCGCCGAGCACCCGAACTGTCGGGCCGCGAGCAGCGCCGAGGTGCCGGTGCCGGAGGCCACGTCGAGCAGCCGGTCGAGTCGTCCGATGCCGATCAGCTCCAAGGACCGACGGGTCGTCTGCTCGCCGCCCGGGTGGAGCTCACCGCCCAACAGCCACTGAACCGCCGGATGCTCATAGACCGCCGCGCAGCAGCTGGCGCGATCGTCGGCGGCAACCAGCGCGCCCAGGTCCGGGCTAGTTGCCATGGCCGTTCTGCGACATCGTCAGCCGCACCTGCTCGCGGTAGCCCACCGAGTTGTACGCGCAGAACGGGATCAGGCGCCCGTCGGGAGCGATCTCTGACACGCAGCACTTCCTGAGCTTCTGCACATCCAGGGTGTAGGGGTCCTGGAAGTCCTGGATCACGATCATGAAGCCGCGCGCAGCGACCTCCCGAAGCTCGGGCGGCATCCCTGTCGCGCATGCGACGCAGTCCAGTCGCTCCGCGACCGGCGCCGACCCGCCCGCCGCCTTCGCCGACCACAGGCCCTCGAGTGCCTCGCGCACCTCGAGGTCCGGAACCGCGCGGTTGGTGACGTAGTCGAGGTATTGCTCGACGTCAACGAGGCGGGGGAGGGGCACTAGGTCCTCGCCGTCGTAGAGGGCGAAGGTTGCGGATCGACAAGTAGGCGAGCAGCACGGCACGGGAACGAAGTCATCGGCGCGAAACCACTCCGGAAGCTGCGCGGCGATCCCGTCGATGACATCGGAGTTCGTCAGCTTCTCGAGCGGGTTGGAATCCGCCCGGAACCTGCCCGAGTGGGTGACGGGCTGGAAGAAGACGCCGGTGACAGCAGGGTGCTCGACGCCGAAGCGCAGGATCGGGGCGATCTCGTGCTCGTTGAGCCCGCGCTCGAGCGCCGCGGCAAGCGAGACGCTGACCCCGGCTTCGGCACAGCGATCGAGCGCCCTCAGCTTCTCCTCCGTGAGCGCCTTGCCGCGAATGGCGAGCTGTGTCGCCTCGTCGAAGCCGTCGAATTGCATGTAGACGTGAACGCCCAACTCCGCGAGTGCCGGCGCGAACCTCGGATCGCGGGCCAACCGGATCCCGTTGGTGTTAAGCATCACCAGGCTGATCCCCCGCGCCCGCGCGGCAGCGAGCATGTCCAGGATCTGGGGGTGTATCGATGGCTCGCCGCCCGAGAGCTGCACCGATTCGGGCTCACCCTCGGCGCGGACAAAGGCGTCCAGCATCCGCTCGACCTGAGCCAGCGTGAGCGAGTAGCCGTGCTTCTGAGGTCCGGTTCCCGAGTCGGCGAAGCAGATGGGGCAGTCGAGGTTGCAGGCCGTGTTGACTTCGATGATCCCGAGGCAGGTGTGCTGTGCGTGCTCGGGGCAGATGCCGCAGTCGTGCGGGCAGCCCCGAACCACCTCCGTCTGGCGCTCAAGCGGCTCATCGCCGGGCTTGTCGAAGCGCCGGATCTCGAGGTAGCGCACCGCGTCGCCGTACACCACCGCCTCGAAGGCTCCGTGATCTGGACAAGTCCGGCTCAAGACCACCGTGTCGCCGCGCCTCACGATCTCCGCATCGAGCACTCGTCTGCACCGCGGGCAGATCGATTGGGTGCGAGCGAGCATCGCGGTGTAAGGGTTCCACGGAAAGCTTCCGAGCGCGGCGCTCCCCAAGGTGTTACCAGCGCCTTAACGCACGGGGCTGCGCCACCGCGACGAGAGCGTCGCGACGGCGCATCCCTCGGCCTCACTCGCGCTCGACCACCCGCACGGTGCGCCCGTCGGCATCGCGGAAGGTGAACATCGGGGGCACGTAGTCGCCCATGCGCATGACCTCCGCGTCGACATCGACGCCTCGCGCACGCAACTCAGCGTGGGCCGCGTCGGCGTTCTCAGTCGCCAGGCTGACGACGGCGTCGTCGTCCTGCGCGGGAACGAGCGCGACCGTCGTCGTCACACCAGGTGGCGCGACCTCGATCCAGCGTCCGGCCGGGTCTCCCCGTCCAGGCGCTTCTCGAATCCGAGCTTGTCGACGTAGAAGGCGAGCGCCCGGTCCTGGTCGCTCACGGGAACGATCACCGTCCCCACGTGGGTGATGTGTGTCGGCGTCGTCATCGCTCCAGCACCTCCTTGAGAGTCGTGACCCGCGCTCGCCAGTAGCCCTTCATCCGCTCGGCCTCCTCCGCGTCTGCCAGCCACTCGTGCTCGAGGGCCACGGTGCTCTTCGCCTCGCCCTTGGCCTCAAACCCGACGATCACGCGGGTCTCGCCGTCGCCCCAATCGAAACGGGCCGACTTCGGCTTGGTCGCGGTGCGCGCGCGGAGCTCGCCGTCGGGCAGCCAGCGCGTGCGCAGGGACCCGTCGACGAACGCGTCGTACAGGCGCTCGACCGGGACCGCCACCGTCTTGGAGGCGGTGATCGAGAAGCCCTCTGGCCGCTCGCCCACAGCGCGTAGCCCCCGGGCGCGCTCGTAGCTGACCGTCACCGACTGGGCGTCCCAGCCGGCGATCCCCTGCTCCTCGGACAGCCAGAGCGCGATCTCGGGGTGCGGTCGCTCCGCCGCGCCCCATTCGTCGAGCAGCTCGAACCACTCCTCCCATCCGCGCCCGGTCCGACGCCGGATGGACTCGTCGGACATCGTGAGCGCTGGCCCCTCGGTGACCTTTGGCTCGTCCGCGGCGAGCAGCGACGCGCGCGCCGCCGTGTAGCTCGCGCCCGTCTTTTCCATTCGCGCCCGAACGAGGCGCTTGAACGACTTCTGCCTGGTCATCTGGTGCTCCTTTCGACGTGGCGGTGGCGCCGCGACTCACGCTCGCAGTGCCCCGCCGGAAAGGGCATTCGACCGGCGTCCCGAGGGCTCGAGCCCCCTTTGCCCCCGCGGGTGCCGACGGCGTGAGCGCCGGAATCGGGGGTTGGGCGCGGGACGGCGCCTGTGAACAGCATATTTCCCGGGTAGACCGTGGGCGGCATCGAAACTCATCGCCACGGCGGAGCCTGAGCCGGCCCGCATGGGCGAGGCGCGGCCGGGGCTAACGAGTTTGCCCGGAGCTCACCCGAGCTGTGGGCCGAAAAGCTCGCCCCGGAGGGTCGCGATCTCAGTCACCGCGGAGATCTCATACAGCGCGCGGCCGAGCTCGAGCTCCTCTTCGAGGTCGCTCACGTAGGCGTCGGTCACGGCGTTCCCCGCGGTCATCGCCGCGACGCGCTCGGATTCGAGCCTCGCCACGTATGCGCGGAGATCGACTGCGGTTATCCCGAGGTCGGCGACCTGGCGCATGCCGAATCTCAGTGTCGGATCCATGACATCACCTTGGAGCCTCAATCCGACCGCAACAAGGGGGGCGAGCCACCCAATCTCAGTAGGGATGTCCGTATACCGCCCCGGCCCTTCTCGCGAGACACTCAAGGGGAATGCGAACCACCGTCCTCATCGTCGACGACCACGCGGGCTTTCGCGCTTCGGCACGACGCCTGCTCGAGACCGAGGGCTACGCGGTCGTCGCGGAGGCCCCGGATGCCACCTCCGCCCTGGCGATGGCTGCCGAGCACCAGCCGCAGCTCGCGCTCGTCGACATTCAGCTCCCCGACTTCGACGGTTTCGAGCTCGCCTCCCGCATGGCGGCTCTCGACCATCCCCCGGCGGTGGTCCTGATCTCCAGCCGCGACCGCATCGAGCTCGAGCCCCTGATCGGAGACAGCGAAGCGCGTGGCTTTCTGTCCAAGAGCGTGCTCTCCAAGCAGGCACTGGAGAAGCTCGTCTGAGCAGCCTCGCGCGCGGGCGGATGGCCGTTTGCAGGCTCGGCACCTTGACAGATAGCTAACAACTTGTTAGCCTTCTGACAAATGCAGAAGCGAACGCCAGCCGGAGCCGCCGCGACGGACGTGATCCTCTCGGTGTTCAGGGCCAACGGCCTGCTGGTAGCCAGCGGCGATCAGCTCAGCGCCGGAGAAGACCTCACCAGCGCGCGGTGGCAGGTGCTGGGCGCCGTCGCGCTCGCCGGTCGTCCATTGACCGTCCCGCAGATCGCAAGACGGATGGGCCTCACGCGCCAGAGTGTGCACGCGACCGTCAAGCGCCTGATCGCGGATGGACTCGTCGAGCTGGTGCCGAACGCCGACCACCGACGCTCCCGCCTGGTCCGCATGACCCCGCACGGCGAACGCCGCCACGCGGCAATTGACAAGCGTCAAGTCAGCTGGGTCAACGCGCTCGTGCGCGGCATCGACCGCTCGGACCTGGAGACGACCGCGCGCGTTCTCGAAGCGCTCTGCGCGCGACTCGAGGCCGAGGCTGGGGTGGAGGGGACGAGGAGCGCCGCGTGATCGCCGTTCCCACGCCTGCCCAGCAGCGCCGTGGCCAGCGGGTCACGCACCTGCTCGCTGCGGCCATCTTGTGCGCCTACGTATACGCGCCGCTCGACGACCAGCTTCAGGATCTCGTTCGCTTCGCGGTCTTTCCGGTCCTGGCCCTGACCGGGGTCGCGATGTGGCAGGCGGCCCGCGTGCGTCGCGCGCCTCGATCGAGGCGTGGGGGAGGGTCCCAATCCATTGCACATCGCCCGCAGGGGCAGAAAGGAAGGTGGCCGCATGCAACTCCGCGAGATGGATGAGCAGGTCACGTACATGGAGCAGTTGCGAGCGGGCGATGGCCCGATCGTGCTGGTCAACCTCTTCACCGTGGCGCCCGAGGAAGCAGATCAGTTGCAGGAGATCTGGGCCGAGGACGCCGCGTTCATGAAGAGTCAGCCCGGCTTCGTCTCGGCTCAGCTGCATCGGGGCACGGCCGGAAGCAGCACCTTCGTGAACGTCGCGGAATGGGAGTCGGCGGCTGCGCTTGGGCGTGCGTTTGGCTCACCGGAGTTCCAGGCGCGCCTGAGCCAGTACCCCGAAAGCACCGTCGCGTCCCCGCACGTGTTCCAAAGGGTTTCCGTGCCGGGCGTCTGAAGTCCTGCGGGCTCGCCTCGGTCAGGCAGACTGGACGGCGATCGCCGGGGCGCAAGAGGCGAGCTCGTAGCCGCCGGGCATGTCGCGCCGCAGGCTGGCGAAGGCGATGGCGCCGACGACCAGCGGCAGCCAGAAGAGGATCACGCGGTAAGCGAGCACGGCGGCTGCGGTGCCTGCCGCCGGCGCTCCGTACACGATCAGGGTGCCGATCAGGCCGCCGTCGATGCCCCCGATCCCGCCCGGGAGCGGCAGCAGGCCGCCGAGCTGTCCGATCAAATAGCCCATCAGCACCACCGTGAGCGGCACGGAGATGTCGAAGGCCTGGAAGGTCGCCCACAGGACAGCGTTGTCGAAGGCCCAATAGCCAACCGACCCCGCCAGCACCCGCCGGTTTCCGGAGCGCAGGATCTTGAGCGCCTCGGCGCTGCCGTCGATCACTGCCCGCCTCGTCGCGGCGACCGAGCGGCGCAGGCGGGAGGCATCGGGACCAGGGGGCTGCCCGGGCCCAAAGCGGGGCACTGCCGCCACGGCCGCCAGGGCAAGCGCCGCAAGCGCGGCGGGGAACGCGGTCAGCCACAGCGAGAGGTCCGGCCCGAACAGTCCTGCCGCCATCGCCGTGCCGATCACCGCGACCGCGAGGAAGTTGACGCCGCTCTTGATGAGGAAGAACGCAACCGAGCGGCGCGCGATGCGCTCGCCGTCCATTCCGCCCCGGTGCAGGATCCAGGCGCCGAGCGCCAGGCCCCCGATGCCGCTGGCCGGAACCAGCGAGCCCATGGCCAGCTCCGAGCCGCCGATCTGCCAGCTGCGTCGCCAGCTCAGGCCCGTGCAGAAGATCGGCCCGAACATGACGATGTAGGAGGCGAACGACGCCCCCTCGAGGAGCGCCGCCAGGGCCAACCACTCCGGCCTGGCGCCCGCCAGCTTGTCCCGGACCTCGCCGAGGCCGGGCGCGAGCAAGAAGATCGCGACGAGCACGCCCAGGGCCGCGAGCGCCTGCAGCGCGCGACGGAGCAGCGTGGGTGACTGAAACTCGCTCGGCAGGTCCGCGGTCGAACCGCGGTCCTCGGTCGCTACTACTCCGTTAATCATCAATGGTTATGGATTATTTGCTACTCTGGAGTCTATGGCCCGATCGACTTTCTTTGAACGGGCACATGCCCGGACGCACCGCCGTCGCAGGCGGGTAGCGCTCCTTCTCGCCGTCCAGGCCATCTACGGACTCACGCGATGGGCCCTGGTCGGCGACCTAGGCAGGACGCGGCTCCGCCGGGCGCGCGATGCGGATCGCCGCCCATGCGGCAAGGGCACCAAGGCACGCTCCCAGCAGGCTCCCCGCGAGCACGTCGAGGGGAAAGTGGACCCGCAGGTACACCCGCGAGAGCGCGACTGCGGCAGCGAGGCCCAGGGCGTAGGGGCGCATTCGCGGGCTGAGAATCGCGATCGCGGTCGCCGCCGCGAAGGCGGTCGCCGCGTGACCAGACGGGAACGAGGGGCTGTCGGGAATCGCGACCAACGAGCCGAGGCCGGGATCGACCTCGGGGGGACGCTCACGTTCGAACAGGTCCTTGAGCGTCCCGACCAGAAGCGAGGCGGTCAGCGTCGCCGCGGCGGCTGCCAGGAAGGCGAGCGGCAGGCGACGGCGCCACACATCGCAGCACAGCCCGAGCCCCACGAGCAGCGGTCCCTTGACCCACCAGGCCGAGAGCAACACGAACAGCGCGGTCAGCGCCGGGTGCTCGAACGCGGGCGCGACGTCGATCAGCGAGCGATCAAGCTCGACGAGGTGGGAGAACAAGGTCCGGCAGACGCTAGCAAGCCTCCTCGCCTGCTCCTCACCGTGAACGCGCGGGCGAGTGGCATTGAAGATCCCCATCGCACCGCTCACGAGCTGTCGGCAGTGCTGGGAGAGTTCGGCGCCACCGCTGACACGGTGGTGACCGCCGGCGAAGCGGATCTCTTCGAAGCTCTCCGCACTGCGGCCGCTACCGAGCAGAGAGCGATCGTCGTCGGCGGCGACGGGTCGCTACACAGCGCCGCCAACGCCCCCCTCGAAGAGCTTCCGGAGCTCGCGCTGGTTCCCGCTGGCCGCGCCAACAACATCGCCCGCGCGCTTGGGATTCCCACCGACCGAGCCGGAGCGCTAGCCGTGGCCGCCGGCGCGCCCACGCGCGCGCTGGACGCGCTGCGAGTCGAAACGCCGGGGCGCACGCTCTACGCACTGGAGGCGGTCAGCGCCGGCTTTCAGGCCGAGGCCCGATCCTCCTACGACGCCGCCAACTCGGCGGACCTCGTGCAGGGACTGGGTGCCTTCGCCAGGGCGTTCCGCGCGTACGAGCCGTACTCGATCAGGGCCCAACTGGACGGGCACGAGCTCGCCACGCGGCCGAGCGCCCAGCTCTTTCTCTCCAACCTTCCCTACTTCGGCTTCGGCTTCGAGGTCGACCCTGGCGCGGATCCCTCCGACGGGCGTCTCGAGGCGATCCTGATCGAGGCCCCCGGGCGACGTGAGCTGCTGCGCCTGCTCGCCGCCGCCTACCGCGGACGTCACGTGGGTCGCCCGGGGGTGCGCCGGATCTCCGGCCGGCACGCCGAGCTGACCCAGCCGCTGCCGATCGTCGCCGACGCAGTCCCGCTCGGCACGACGACGGCAACGGTGACGGTGGAGCAGGCCCGCCTTCGCGTCGCGGCGCCCGTCGGTCACGACGCTCAGACCGCGGCCGTGATCACGATGCGGGAGGGATCGCGATGAGTGACTCCCCGGGGCTCCTCGGCGGTCGGCGCGTGCTGTTCGCCTTCTCGCTCGCCGCGGTCGGAGCGGGCACGGCCCGCGGCCTGACCACGAGCTACCTCCCGGTGCTGCTGGATCGGATCGACGATGCGCCCTCGCTGATCGGAGTCGTGATGTCGGTGAACGCGATCGCCGGGTTCGCCGTTCCGCTCGCCGTCGGCCTGTGGTCGGACCGGCGCGCCGCCTCCGGCCTCGGTCGCCGGCTCCCGTTCATGATCGGAGGCTCGGCGCTTGCGGCTGGCGGGCTGGTCGCGGTCGGGCTCGGCAGCGGTAGCTCCTACGTTGCGCTCGGTCTCGCGGCGGCGGTCGTCTACGTCGGCCTGAACGCGCTTACGACCGCGCACCGCGCGCTGGTCGCCGATGACGTTGCGGACGAGCGGCGCCCCGCGGCCACGAGCGGCCAGGAGATCGCCATGGCGCTGGGAGCCGGGCTCGCCGTGGGGATCGGCGGCGCCCTGATCGATCCGGCGCCTGGGGCGGCGTTCGCGTTCGCCGCGGCGGTGCTCGTCGCGTCGGCGGTGCCGACGCTGGTGCTCACGCGGCGGCTTCGCTTGGGCTCGGCACCCCGCCCGCGGCCGGTCGGCGGAGCTCGCGCCTCCCTCGCGGGGACCGTGCGCCGGCCGGGCGCGCGCGAGGTCCTGATCGCGCAGACCCTGTGGGTCTTCGCGTACGCCGCGCTGCCCGCCTTCTTCGTGCTCTACGCCGAGAACGAGCTCGGGCTTGGCCTGGGCGCCGCCGGAACCCTCCCGCTGGCGTTCGGGATCTTCATCGCCGTCGGCATGATTCTCGGCGGTCGCACCGAGCCCGACCGCGTCCACCCGACGCTCGTGCGCGGCGCCGCCCTCCTCGCGACCGGGCTCTTGATCGCCGGGGCGACGACGAACCTGGGGATTGTGGCCGCGGGGCTGGTCCCCGCCGCCCTGGGCGCCGGCTTGGTGACCTCGCTCGGCTTCCCGTACTTCGCACGCTTCGTTCCCGCCGGGGAGGCCGGCGGCTACAGCGGCGCCTTCTTCGCGGGCCGCGGCATCGCCTCGGCGCTGGCGCTGCCGCTCGCGGGCGTCTCCGTGGAGGTGACCGGCAGCTATCGAAGCGTGCTGCTGCTGGGAGGCTCGGCTCTGATCGCGATCGTCCCGCTCGTCGTCGCCGAGCGTCGGCGACTCGGCCGCGCCGTGATCGACCTGCGCCCCCGGCCTGCCCGAGTGGCGGCCGTGATCCCGGTCTTCGGATCGGCACGGGCGGTCGAGGTCGCGAGCGCGACCCTTCAGCACGTCGACGAGCTCGTGCTCGTCGACGACGGCGCACCGGCCGAGATCTCGCGTTCGCTCGCGGCGATCGCGGGCGACGACCGCGTCCGGGTGGTGACCCTCGACCACAACGGTGGCAAGGGGACGGCGGTGGCCGCCGGCGTGGACCTGCTGCTACAGGGCGACGCGCCCGAGGCCGTCGTGGTCCTCGACTCCGACGCCCAGCACGATCCGGAGCGGATCCCGGCCTTCGTCGAGGCGGCCCGGGCCGCCGATGTCGTCATCGGCTCGCGCCGCGACCGGCGACCGATGCCGGTGCTTCGACGGCTGGGCAACCGCGCGGCGAGCCTGGCCCTGCTCGCCGCCTCGCGCCGGTGGATCCCCGACACGCAGAACGGCATGCGCCTGTTCCGGACCGACGCGCTGCGCTCGGTGCCGTTCCCGACCGGCGGGTTCGACGCCGAGAGCCGGCACCTGCGCGCGCTGCTCGCCGAGGGGCGACGGGTCGACTCAGTCGAGGTTCCGACGATCTATGAAGGTGAGCCGAGTGGGTTCCGCCCTCTGGCCGACAGCGTTTCCGTCGGGCGGGCCCTCATCGCCTCACCCCATTCCGCCGACGGGCCCGCGGGCGATGCCGGTTGGCGCGTCGTCGGCGGCGTGCTCCGGGAATGGTCCCCGCGGCTGGGCGTCCTACTTGCCGGGACGATCGCGGTCGGAGCCGCGCTGCCCGCGCTCCAGCCTCTCGACAACGCCACCTTCCTGGCGATCAACCACCTCGGCGACGGCCCGGAGTGGCTGTACCAGGCGCTCGATCCGCACACCCGCAACTACATCCAGCTGTTCGCGCTTGCGGTGGTCGGCGCCGGAATCGCCACCCGCCGCCTGCGATACGCGCTCGGCGCCGGCGTGGCGATCGTCCTCGCGGGCTATCTCGCCGGGGTCGCGCTCGAATTCGTAAAGGTATTCGTCGACCGCCCGCGGCCCGAGGAGGTCCTTGACGGACAGGTTTGGCTCTCCCATGCCCGCGACTGGTCACACATCGCCTCCTATCCATCCGGACACCTGATCGTCACCACGGCGCTGGCGACCGTCGCAGCAGCGGCGGCGCCCAGGTTGCGCTCCCCGCTGATCGTGTACGTCGCGGCCGTGGGCTTCACCCGGATCCTGTTCGGAGCCCACTTCCCGCTCGACGTGGTCGTCGGCGCCGTGCTCGGCTACGAGGTGGGCATGCTGGCCGTCGCGATGGTCGCGAGCGCCGGCCTGCTGCCCGCGCCCAGGTGGCGGCGCGAGCGCGCTCGAGCCACGGAGCCGCTCGAGGAGCCGGTGCACGCCCTCACGGGAGCCCGGCGATGACGCGAGTTCGCACGACCTCAGATTTTTCACACGGAGTTCATGGCAGACACTGATGATTTATTCCCATCGACCAAAGGAGTTAGTGTGAAATCGATCAAAACACATGACAAGAAGCGAACAACTGAGGGCGACGGGTTCCCGGTAACGGAGCATTCGGCGTTCCTGCTCGCCCGCCTCGGACGCCTCGCCGCGCGCCGACTCAACCAGCAGCTCGCCGAGGCGGGGCTGAAGCCGCCGCAGGCGGCGATCCTGATCATGCTCCGCGATCACGGTCCGCTCAGCCAGCAGGAGCTGGCAGAGCGGCTCCGGGTGGATCCGAGCAACCTCGTGATCTTCCTCAACGCGCTCGAGGAGGCCGGCTCCCTGGTGCGCCGCCGCGATCCCGCCGATCGGCGACGCCACATCGTTGAGATCACGAAGCAGGGGAGCGAACGCGTCCCCGCGTGCTACGGGCCCGTCGACGCGCTCGAGGAGGAGCTGTTCGGGTCGCTCAGCGCCGAGGACCGGGAGCGGCTTCACGCCCTGCTCACCGAGGTCCTCGCGAACACCTCGCTCGAGGAACCTGCAACCGACGACGAGTAGGGCACGGCGTTGAGCCCTTCGCCTCGGACTCCGACGCCGGAGTCGATCAAGCGCACGTACTACACGCTGCTGCTTGGCAACACGCTGGCCGCGTCGCTGATCTGGGGGATCAACACGATCTTCCTGCTCGACGCCGGGCTCAACAACCTCGAGGCGTTCGCGGCGAACGCCTTCTTCACCGCCGGGATGGTCGTCTTCGAGGTGCCGACGGGGATCGTCGCCGACATGTGGGGACGCCGCACCTCGTTTCTCCTCGGCACCCTGACCCTGGCGGCAACCACCGCCGTCTACGTGCTCCTGTGGCAGATCGAGGCCCCCTTCTGGGAGTGGGCCGTGGTCTCGCTGTTCCTCGGACTGGGTTTCACCTTCTTCTCCGGCGCCACGGAGGCGTGGCTCGTGGACGCCCTCGACGCCACCGGCGCGGAGGGCCCGCTCGAGCCGGTCCTCGCCCGCGGCCAGGTGATTACCGGGGTCGGGATGCTGACCGGCTCGATCGGCGGCGGGTACCTGGCCCAGGTCTTTAGCCTCGGGTTCCCCTTTGTGGTCCGGGCCATGGTCCTGGCGGTGATGTTCGTGGTCGCGCTGACAATGATGCACGACGTCGGCTTCACACCCAAGCGGGAGGGCCGCCCGTTAGCGCAGATCAGGAACATTGCGGCCAACTCGATTGAGTACGGCTGGCGCGTGCCGGCGGTCAAGTACCTGATGCTCGCCGCCACGTTCACCGGCGGCGTCGGGATCTACGTCTTCTACGCGCTGCAGCCGTACCTGCTCGAGCTCTATGGCGACCCTGAGGCCTATGGAATCGCCGGTCTGGTCGCGGCGATCGTCGCCGGTTCGCAGATCCTCGGAGGGCTCGCGACAAAACAGGTCCGCAAGCTGTTTCGCCTCCGCACCTCGGCGCTGCTGGCGGCCGAGGCGCTGAGCGTGGCCGCGCTGATAGGCATCGGGCTGGTCGAGAGCTTTGAAGCGGTGATCGCGCTGATCGTGGTTTGGGGCCTGCTGTTCGCTGCGGTGATGCCGATTCGCCAGGCGTACCTGAACGGTCTTATCCCGTCGCAGCAGCGCGCCACGATCCTCTCCTTCGACTCGCTGATGAGCTCCAGCGGGGGCGTGGTGGCGCAGCCGATCCTCGGCCGTGCGGCGGACGTTTGGGGCTACCCGGCGTCGTACCTGATGTCGGGCGCGATCTCCGCGCTGTCGCTGCCGTTCATCGCCAGGTCACGGGCCCAGCGGATGCCCGCCGACGCCGAGGGCACGGCGGACGGGCTGGAGCCGGCCTCGGCGGTCTAGATGGGGTGATCCCACGACGCGACGCACGCGGATGACGCACGGGTACGCGCGCCCCCGCGCACGCCGGGCCGTGGAATCAACATCTAGGCTCATCGGGATGGACAACGTCGCAATCGCACGCGAGATGCTCGCCGCCTGGAACCGCGATGGCATCGAGCGCATGGCGGACTTCTGGGCCGAGGACGGCGAGTGGGAATGGCAGGACCCACCCGAGTTTCCGGATCGGCGCGTGCTGCGGGGCCGCGACGAGATCGAAGGCCACCTGCGCGAGCTGATGGGGGTGATCGGGGACCTGGAGGTCGAAGTCGACGAGCTGGTGCCGATCGGAGACGAGCTCGTCGCCGTGATCAGCTTCACTGTTGAGGGAGCAAAGAGTGGGATCGAGTTGGACGCGCCGATCGTGCAGGTCTTTCGCTTCGAGGACGGTCGCGTTCGCCGTTGTCGGGTGTTCACCAACCGCGAGCAGGCGATCCAGGCGGCCCGCGGGGCCATGCGGGAGACCGGCGGGTAGGCGCCCTCCGTCTAGCTTGCCCGGCCCAGTCCGGCGAAGAGGTTGCTCCAGGAACGCTTTCCGCACCGCGGGCAGCGGCTGAGAGCGTGGCGCAGGGTCGCGCCGCAGTTGCGACACGCCGGCCTTGGCTTGACGACCGCTGGCACGCGCGCTACTGCTCGTAGCCCTCGACCGTGTCGGGGTCGCGAACCGACGCCTCGTCGGAATCGAGCTGGAACTCCTCGCGTGCCTCGCGCTGGCGAAGCATGTCCCAGCAGCGGTCGAGCTCGACCTTGATCTCGCCGAGCCGTTCGTGTCGGGCGTCGTCAGGACCATGTCCCTCGCCCTCGTCCAGCAAGCGCTGCTCCTCGTTGACCAGCGCCTCGATCTGGTCGCGTATGGTCGCATCCTCCATGCTCCAGACCCTAGCGCCCGACGGGATGTGGCCGGCCCGCCAGTGCGCCATCCTGCGCGGCGATGTTCCGCAACATCCTTGTCGCCCTCGATTCGTCACCCACCGCCCAGCGCGCCCTGCGCGAGGCAGCCGACCTGGCGGAGGGGCTGCACGCCCGCCTGACGCTCATCTCGGTCGCCCCGGGGGTGCCCGGCTATGCATATCGGGCCGGAGTCGACGCCCAGCGCCTGGAGCGAGAGGTCGAAGCGGAAACCGAGAAGCTCCTTCGCGTAGCCGTCGAGTCACTACCCGACGGGCTTCAGGTGACCACCCTGCACAAGCATGGGCACGCCGGTGAGCGGATCGTTCAGCAGATTGAGGCTGGCAACCACGACCTGGTCGTGATGGGATCGCGCGGGCTGGGGCGGGTGACCGCGAATCTGATTGGCAGCACCGGCGCCTACGTCCACTATCACTCCCGGGTCGCGCTGCTCGTCATTCATCCGGAACCCGAGGACTGACCGAGCGTTCGAACGCGCGTGATCCTTGCGCGCCACCCGTGTTTCTCGCATCGAGGACCCCGTTCTGCGGGGAACACGAAGGAGGATCCATGGACGAGACGCAGGGAGCTCGGTTCTGGGACCACATCGGGGTCGTGTCTGGCGTTCGACCCCGCAGTCCGTCCGATCCCATCGGAGGTGGTCGCCTGGCTGAGCCGATGCTGGACTCACTCCCCGGCCCGCGGATCTCGAAGCTGAAGCCGCGGATGCGGCGTTAGCGGCGACCCTGTCGCTCGGCGTCCGTTACCGTCGGAGCGTGCCTGACTCCGCCCGAGTCGAGGAGGTGCTGCGCCGGGCCCGCCGCGTGCCGCCCGGTTTCGTCACCACCTACGGCGATCTCTGTCCCGAGGCACCGCGCTTCGCGGGCGCGGTAATGGCCTCGTCTCACGACCCCTCGGTGCCATGGCAGCGCGTCGTGCGTGCCGATGGCTCGCTGACGCAGGGCAAGCGCCAGCGGCACGCGCTGGAGGCCGAGGGAGTGCCGTTCCGTGGCGGACGGGTCGATATGTCGGTTGCGTGGTATCCGGTGGACTCGGGCGCTACTTGACGCCCTTGGCGCAGACGATGCCGAGGAATGCGTTCTCGGCCTCGCCGCCCAAGAATCCCGGAACCTGGCTGATCCCGACGAACCACCGCCTCGTAGTCTCCGGTGCCGAGAAGGTCAGCGCGACATCGACACCGTCTGATCCGAAGTACCCGCCGAGCACCTTGTTCTTCGGCGGACAGGACAGGCTGTCGCCTGTGGCGTCGCCGGTTCCCAACATGGGGAACGCATCCGTCTCGAAGTACCTGATTCGCACCTTCTTGCCCTTCTTCTTGGCCGCGGTTACGACGGACGCCGAGTTCGCGCCCGCACTGGGCGCCGCTACGCGATGCAGGGTGTCGGCGTTCGCGGGCTCGTAGGCATCGCGAAGCGAGCCCGCCCGTGGCACGTTGCGGCTCTCACCGCCGATGCCGATCGCGGCGAAGACGCCCGCGCCGCACAGCCCGACGAGGGTCAGCGGAACCAGAAGCTTTCTCATCTCATGCCTCCCTGAGGAAGTGAACGGGCCGGAGCCGAGCGCCCTCGCCCGGGCCCTGCGACATCACGTTTCCAGCACCTGGGGCGTTTCAATGACACACACGGAATGACGACGTCATCGCCACCGCCCTTCCAGGCCTTCCTGGATGAGCACCGTGGACCGGTGCTCGCGTACCTGCGCGCGGCGGTGGGGCCGCACCACGCCGACGACGCGTTTCAGGAGACATTCATGGCAGCGCTGAGGGCATACAAGCGAATGGACGGACGGCACCCCCGAGCGTGGGTGATGACCATCGCGCGCCGCAAGGCGATCGACCACCACCGGGCGCGGGCGCGTAGTCCCGAGCCTCGCGGCGAGTTGCCCGAACAGCCGGTCGCAGGACCGGAGGCGCAGGCGGGCGACGGCGACGTGTGGAGCGCCGTGGCCGAATTGAGCCAGGCGCAGCGCGACGCTGTCGCCCTGCGCTACGCAGCGGACCTCTCGTATCGCGAGATCGGCGAGACGCTGGGGATCAGCGAGGCTGCGGCGAGGCGGCGCGTCAGCGATGCACTCGCGAACCTGCGCACCCGGATCGCGGAAGAGGAGATCCGATGAACCGGATCGACGAACGAGAGCTGAAGCGAATCCTCGGCGAGACCCCCGCCGCCGACTCCGAAGCCGCAGCGCGCGAGCTTGCCGAACGCGCGGACCGCGAGGGTCTGGCGGAGGTCGCCTACGCAACGCTCGACACCCCGCTGGGCACTGCGCTGGTCGCCGGCACCGAGCGCGGGCTGGTACGCGTCATGCTCCCCAACGACTCGGTTGACCGGGTGCTGGAGCAGATTTCGAGGCGCATCTCGCCGCGGGTTCTCGAGCTTCCCGCGCGTCTCGACCGCGAACGACGCGAGCTGGATGAGTACTTCGAGGGTCGCCGGCACGACTTCGACCTCGCCCTCGACTGGCGGTTGACGCCGACGGGCTTCTACCGCAAGGTGCTGCGCGCGGCCGCTCGCCGGCTGCCCTTCGGCGTCACGGCGAGCTACGGGGAGATTGCGCATTGGGCCGGCAACCCGCGCGCCTACCGGGCCGCCGGCACGGCCCTGGCCTCCAACCCGATCCCGATCGTCGTCCCATGCCACCGCGTGCTGCGCGCCGGGGGCGAGCTGGGCGAGTACGGAGGCGGCCCGAAGATGAAGGAGTGGCTGCTGCGGCTCGAAGGCGCGATCGGCGACTGAGCCGACAACGCCGGGCGCTGGACTCGGTCATCGTGTAGAAACTGCAGATGAACCTACCCACGTCCCGGGGAGAACCGAATGACCGTAGTCTGGATCGTGCTCGGCCTACTTGTACTGCTGGCGCTGGCCTTCGTTTTCATCCGCAACTCGATCATCGGGTCGCGCAACCGCGTCGACGAGGCCTGGTCGGGCATCGACGTCCAGCTCAAGCGGCGGCATGACCTCGTGCCCAACCTTGTCGAGGCGGTCAAGGGCTACGCGCAGCACGAGCAGGCGACTTTTGAAAAGGTCACTCAGGCGCGCGCGCAGGCGATGCAGGCTTCTGGCCCAGCCGAGGCCGGTCAGGCCGAGGGTCTCCTGAGCCAGGCCCTGGGCGGACTGCGCGTCGTGGCCGAGCAGTATCCGGAGCTGCGTGCAACGGAGAACTTCCAGCAGCTCTCGCGCAACCTCAGCGAGCTCGAGGACGAGATCCAGGCCTCGCGCAGGATCTACAACTCCAACGTCCAGGCCTACAACACCAAGATCCAGATGTTCCCGAACTCGGTGGTGGCCAACTCGGGCGGGTTCCACGCCCGCGAGTTCTTCGAGATCGAGGTCGCGGAGGAGCGCGAGGCGCCGCAGGTCTCGTTCACCCAGCCGCCACCGGCGCCAGCGCAGTAGCGAGTCAAAAGGCTGCAACTCGGTCGGCGCCGGGTCCGGCGCCGACAGAAAGCCGCAGCTTGCGGATAACATCGACGCGCATGGATCTCGCCGTCGACTCGGATCCGGCTCCAGACTCTTCGGACTTCGAGCGGGAGCCTCCAGAATTCGTGTTCGACTCGGATGCCCTCGGGCTGGCGTTCTTCGTCGCCCGCAGCGCCCACGCCGGCCAGACGCGGGGCGGTCGCGGACGGCCGTACTTGGACCATCCCATCCAAGTAGCCGAGACGCTGACCGAGCACGGGTATCCGGAGCCGACCGTCGTGGCAGGCCTGCTGCACGACGTCGTCGAGGACTCCGGGCTCACCGTCGGCGACGTCGTCGAGAGCTTCGGCCTGGAGGTGGGCGAGCTCGTTGGCGCCCTGACCGAGGATCCCTCGATCAACGACTGGGAGGAGCGAAAGCGCGCGCTGCGCGAGGAGGTGTCGAAGGCCGGAGACCAGGCGGCGGCAATCTACGCCGCTGACAAGCTTGCGAACCTCCACGACTGGCGCGCCGTCTACAGCGAGGTCGGCGAGGATGCGGTCAACTACTTCAAGGCGCCGACGCTCGACGCGCGGATCCGCGCCTGGCGCGACGATCTGGCCATGGTCAAGGCGGTCGCACCCGGCGCGAAGCTCGCGGGGGAGCTCCGCCAGGAGTTGCGCGGCTTCGAGGCCGAGCGCGACACCTCGAGCGTGCCCTCCGCGACCACCCGCTGAGGGTGCTCCGCAAGGGGCCGTCCGGCGGCAGGAGCCCGCAGGCCGAGGCTGAACTCAGCCTGCGTGATCGTCGACTGCGCTCACTACCGCGACGGCGTGCGCCAGCACGAGGGGCCCCTCGACCTGGCCGAGGCCGCCAGCTGCGCCCGGGAGGCGGCTGACGACTTCGTCTGGGTCGGGCTGCACGAGCCCACGGCCGAGGAGCTGCGCAAGATCGGTGAGCAGTTCAACCTCCACGAGCTCGCGGTCGAGGACGCCCAACACGCCCACCAGCGGCCGAAGCTCGAGGATTACGAGGACTCGTTTTTCAGCGTCCTGCACACCGCGCGCTACGACGACCCCCGCGAGGAGGTGGACTTCGGCGAGATCAACCTCTTCGTCGGCCCCGGCTATGTGATCGCGGTTCGCCACGGCGAGGCCAGCGAGCTGGCAGGCGCTCGGCGGCGCCTCGAGGAGCGCCCGGAGCTGCTGCGCCAGGGACCGGCGTCGGTCGTGTGGGCGATCCTCGACAAGGTGGTGGACGACTACCAGCCCGTCGCGGACGGGATCGAGAACGACATCGAGGAGGTCGAGACCGACATCTTCGAGAAGGGCTCCGACGCCACCCAGCGCATCTACTTCCTCAAGCGCGAGGTGATCGAGTTCCACCGGGCCGTCTTCCCGCTCCTCGTTCCGCTTGAGATGCTCGAGCGCGGCGCGTACTTCGAGATCGGAGAGCAGCTCCAACGCTACTTCCGCGATGTCGCCGACCACGTTCGCCGCGTCGACGAACAAGTGACCGCCCAGCGAGAGCTCCTGACCAGCATCCTGGGGGCGAACCTGGCGCTGCTGGGGGTGCAGCAGAACACCGTGGTGCGAGCGATCTCGGCCTGGGCGGCGATCATCGCTGTTCCGACCTTCTTGGCCTCGATCTGGGGGATGAACTTCGAGCACATGCCGGAGCTCGGCGAGACCTGGGGCTACCCGATGGCGCTCGCGATCATGGCCCTCGCCGTGCTGGCGCTGCACCGCTTCTTCAGGCGCATCGAGTGGCTCTAGCGCACGCCTGACCTTCTCTAAGCTGGCCGCCATGGCGGCCACCGTGATCGACGTCGCCGCGCCCCTGTTTCTCGTCGTGGTCGCCGCGGCCTACGCCCGTCGCGTCTCGACCCTCGCCGCCCAGGGCAAGCCCGTGGAGTTGTGGCGCCAGCTCTGCTTCGGCGCCGGTGTCGTGCTGCTTCTGGTGGCCGACGTCCCGCCGGTGTCCACTGTCGCCGAGGAGCTCGTGGTCGCCCACATGGCGCAGCACCTGCTGATCGCCGACCTCGCGGGGCTGCTGGTCGCGCTGGCCCTCACCGGCCCGATCCTGCAGCCCCTGCTGGCCGTGCGGGCTCTCGGCTGGCTGCGCGCGCTTGGCAACCCGCTGGTTGCGCTGCCGCTGTGGGCGCTGAACCTCTACGTCTGGCATCTCTCGGCGCTGTACCAGGGGGTGCTGGACACCCCGCTGCTGCACTTCGCCCAGCACGTGTGCTTCTTCACCTTCGGCCTGGCGATGTGGCTGCCGCTCGTTGGGCCGCTTCCGAAGCCGGCCTGGTTCGGCGACGGCGCGATGCTGATCTACATCATCGTCGTCCGAATGCTCGAGGCCGTGCTTGCGAACGTCCTCATCTGGTCGGGCTCGGTCTTCTACCCGGACTACGCCCCCGGCGAGGCCGAGTGGGACATCTCGCCGCTCGCCGACCAGGGAGCCGCCGGGAACCTGATGATGATCTGGACCGGGGCGGTGACCCTCGGTCTGTTCACGTGGCTCTTCTTCCGCGCCGCCAACCGCAGCGCCGAGCGCCAGGAGCTGCTCGAGCTCGCAGAGTCGCGCGGCGTGGACCTCGATCCGGCGCGGGCCGCGCGAGCCGTCCGGGCGGGCCAGGGCGATCGGCTCAGGGAGCGCATCCTCGCGGGTGACGCGTGAGTTCCCCCAACCGCTTTCTCTACGTGCTCGTGTTCGTCGTCGGAACGGCGAGCCTTGGCGCGGAGATCGCCGCCGTGCGGTTGATGGCGCCTTTCTTCGGCGCCTCGACGATCGTGTGGGCGAACACGATCGGCGTGGTCCTGGTGGCGCTGTCTGTCGGCTATTGGGCCGGTGGGCGGCTTGGCGACAGCCGTCCGGACATTCGCAGCCTCTGCCTGGTCGTGATGGCGGCCGCCGTCCTGCTCGCCGTGGTGCCGTTCGTCGCTCGCCCGCTGTTCGACATCTCGGTCGACGCACTTGACGAGATCGAGGCCGGGGCTTTCGTCGGCTCGCTGTTCGGGGTGCTGTTTCTGATCGCGATCCCGGTCGTCTTGCTCGGCACGTGCTCGCCGTGGGCGATCCGGCTCGCGGTGCCGGACGTGGAGCACGCGGGCCGAGTCGCCGGACGCCTGTACGCGATCTCCACGGCCGGCTCGCTGCTCGGCACCCTGCTTGCGGCCCTGGTGCTGATCCCGCTCGTCGGGACCCAGCGCACCTTCATCGCGTTCGCGCTGGCGATCGCTCTCGTTGCCGCCGTGGGGCTCGGATGGCGCGCGGTGGTGCTCCCGGCGGCGATCGCTGGAGTGATCGCCATCCCGGTGGGAACCGTGAAGGCGACCGACGAGGGCGAGGTGATCTTCGAGACCGAGTCCGAGCACCAGTACATCCGCGTCATCGACCAGGACGACGGTGACCGGGCCTTGGAGCTCAACGAGGGGCAGGCGACCCACTCGCTGCTGCCCGCGGACGGCGGCTTCCTGACCGGTGACGTCTGGGATGGCTATCTGTTCTTGCCGTTCGCCGCGCTCTCCGAGCCGCCGGAGCGGATCGCCATCCTCGGCAATGCAGCAGGCACCACCGCGCGGGCGTACGGCCACTACTTCCCCGAGACGATCGTCGACGGCGTGGAGATCGATCCTGAGCTCGAGGAGGTCGGATACCGCTACTTCGACATGGGCTCAAACCCGAACCTGACCGTGTTCAACGAGGACGCAAGGCCGTGGCTGCGCAGCTCGGACGGCGGCTACGACGTGATCATGGTCGACGCCTACCGCCAGCCCTACATCCCGTTCTACCTAGCCACCGAGGAGTTCTTCGAGCTTGCCCGGGATCGCCTGGCACCCGGCGGCGTGGTGATCGTCAACGCCGGCCACCCGGAGGACAGCGACGACCTCGAGCAGGTCCTCGGCCGCACGCTGGCGGAGGTGTTTCCGACCGTGCTGCGCGACCCGATCGAGCCCACCAACACGCTGCTAGTGGCCACCGAGGCCCCGGCATCGGCGGAGCACTTGGAGGAGATCGCGAAGGAACTGCCTGGCGAGCTCGAGAACCTGGCGCTCATCGAGGCCGCGCGGCTGGGCCCGCGGCTCGAGGGCGGCACCGTCTACCACGACGACCGCGCTCCGGTCGAATGGCTCATCGACCGTTCGATCCTCGGCTACGCCGCCGAAGAGTGACCGTCGGCCCCCGCGACCGGCTCGCGGCCTGGCTCGTCACCGGCCCCGTGGGCCGGGCCGTCGCCTTGGTCTGGGACCTCGGTGCAGCCTGGTTCCGCTGGGCGACCACTAAGCTCAGACGCCGATGAAGACTGAGGTCACAGAGCTGCCGGAATCCCGCGTACGGGTCGCGGTGGGCGTCGAGCCCGAGGCGGTGGAGAAGCGCGTCGAGCGCGCCGCGCGAGCGCTGGCGGGGGAGATGCGCGTGCCGGGCTTTCGCAAGGGGAAGGTGCCGGCCCAGCTCGTGATCCAGCGAGTCGGCCGCGAGGCCGTGGTGGAGCAGGCGCTGCGCGATTCGCTCCCCGAGTGGTACGAGCGCGCGCTCCTGGAGGCCGGGATCACGCCGATCGGGGACCCCAAGCTCGACGTCGGCGACCTCCCGGAGGAGGGCGAGACGCTGGAGTTCTCAATCGAGGTCGGAGTTCGGCCCAAGGCCGAGCTCGGCGAGTGGGAGGGCGTCGAGGTCGGTCGCGCGGAGGGCGAGGTGCCGGACGAGGCGGTGCAGGCGGAGCTAGACCGGCTGCGGGAGGGCTTCGGGAGCCTGTCGCCGGTCGAGCGTCCCGCGGCGAGCGGGGACGCGGTGGTGATCGACTACGCCGGCACGATCGACGGCGAGCCGTTCGAGGGCTCGGAGGCGCGCGACTTCGCGGTGGAGCTGGGGCGCGAGGGACTGATGGAGGAGTTCGATCAGGCGCTCACGGACGCCTCGGCGGGCGACGAGCTCACCGTCGACGTCACCTTCCCCGACGACCACAGGCCCGAGGAGCTGGCCGGCAAGAGCGCCACCTTCGCTGTCACGGTCAAGGAGGTGCGCGAGAAGGACCTTCCGGAGCTCGACGACGACTTCGCATCCGATGCGTCGGAGTTCGAGACGCTGGACGAGCTGCGGGAGGAGATCCGCGGTCGGCTGCGGGAAGCCATCGAGCACCGCGTCGAGGACGAGTACCGGGCGGCGGCCGTCGACGCCGCCGCCGAGCAGGCGAAGATCGAGCTGCCCATGGAGCTCGTCCACGCTCGCGCCCACGAGATGTGGGATCGCATCGAACGGTCGCTCCAGGCTCGCGGCATCGACCCGGCCGCGTACGCTCGGATGCAGGGCAAGGACCGCCACGACCTGATCAACGACGCCGAGCCCGACGCCGAGAAGGCGCTACGGCGGGAGGCGACGCTGGCCGCGGTTGCCGATGCCGCTGGGATCGAGGTGTCAGACGACGACCTGATCGAGGCGCTTGGCCCGGGGGAGGGCAAGGAGTCCCCGGAGACGATGCTGGCGCGCCTGCGGCAGAACGGACGCGACGCGCTCCTGCGCGACGAGCTGCGTCTGCGCAAGGCCGCCGACCTCGTGGTCGAGCGCGCGAAGCCGATCCCGCTCGAGCAGGCCGCCGCGCGCGAGGCGATCTGGACGCCGGAGAAAGGTGAGAAGGAGCGCGGCGAGTCGGCCGGAGAACAGGGGCAGGCGGGCCAGAAGCCGGGCGAGCTCTGGACGCCCGGGAGCTAGTGCCGGTCAGGGTCGCGAACCCGCTTTTGTAGACTCGCCCACTCGATGAGCCCCCTGGTCCCAATGGTGGTCGAGCAGACCTCGCGCGGCGAGCGCGCGTTCGACATCTACTCGCGGCTGCTCAACGAGCGGATCATCTTCCTCGGCACCCCGATCACCGAGGACATCGCCAACCTCGTGGTCGCGCAGTTGATCCACCTCGAATCCGAGGATCCCGACAAGGACGTCTCGATCTACATCAACTCGCCGGGCGGCTCCGTGTACGCGGGCCTCGCGGTCTACGACACCATGCAGTACATCAAGCCCGACGTGCAGACGATCTGCGTCGGTGTCGCGATGAGCATGGGGGCACTGCTGCTCTCCGGTGGAGCAGAGGGCAAGCGAATGGCCACCCCAAACTCGAAGATTCTCATCCACCAGGTCACGGCCGGCTTCCAGGGCCAAGCCACCGACATCGAGATCCACGCACGCGAGATCATCGACGTCCGCAAGCGCCTCGACGAGATCATCTCCAAGCACACGGGCCAGCCGCTCGAGAAGGTCACCCAGGACACCGAGCGCGACTACTTCATGTCGGCCGAGGAGGCCAAGGAGTACAAGATCGTCGACCGGGTGATCGAGCACCACTAGCTCGATCGCCGCGCAGCCGCGCCGGGGTTCACGCGATTGCAGCCTTGTCTGACCTACGGGTCATAGAAGCCTGCAATCGCTAGGTCTGTCGGCGCTGGCGCTCCCTCAGACGCCTCGCGGTCGTCGCGAGCGTCTCCTCCACGTGCCTGGCCTCGTACCGAACTTGGGCATGTGTGAATCGCAGCGGAGTGAGCCCGGCCGACGTATGGACCTGATCCCGCAGCCGATCGCGAGTTTGCTGTGCAGCCGTGCGGTGGTAGCGCAGGCCATCGGTTTCAACGACGAGGCCGAGCTCAGGCCAGAAGAAGTCGACCTTGAAGCCGTTCAGCCATTGTTGCGTGAAGGGCCGCGGCAGGCCCGCCCGTCGGGCAACGGGCAGGAATCGGCGCTCTAGCTCGGAGTCGGTGAGCGTGAAGGTTCGGGCATCGAGCGTCCGGCGCAGCGCACCCACGCCCGCTCGCTGAGGGCACTGGTCGAGCACGTTGCGCAGTGCGTCAGGATCGATGAGGTCGCGTCGATTCGCTTCGTTGATCGCTGCCTCGAGCTGATCCGGCGTCAGGCGCGTGGCCGTGTCGATCAAGGTGCAGGCAGGGGTGGTGACCGGGATCGACAAGTGCTCAGATATCTCCTGGGAAGCGAGGCTGAGACGCCGGTGCACGACGATCCCGGGCCGGCGACGGAAGGCGCGGCCTGGGGTGGATACCTCAACGACAGCCCCTTCTACCTGACAGAGAGCCCAAAGTTCGGCGGCGCTCGCGTGGCTGAGGACGGCGTTCGCGCCACAGGCCAGCACCCCCGCCATCCAGGCCCCGAAGCGCGTGACGTCGGGCCGACCAACGGCGTAGACCCCTCGGTGGATCGGGTGTAGCCGGCCCTTCGCGACTCGATGCTGGACCCGTCTGAGTTGAGCCCCATGGCAAGGAGCTGGTGTCGCGAGATGACGCCGTGCTGTCGCTTCGCCAGCTTCCAGATGGCCTGCGACTGCAGCTTTCTCTGACCCATTGGTCATACAAGGCTGCAGTCGGTGGTGAGTCGCCCCCCGGCGACAGCGATGGCCGCGCGAGGGGAAGGCTTGCAAGCCGTCGCGCGGTTGAAGGGACCGGGCGGGCGGGCGAGTATCAGACAGGGGTCGAACCGGGACCGCGCGTGTTCTAACCTGACACTCGGCGGCCGGGACCATCCAGCGAAACGCCGAAGGGAGACCGCGCCGTGGCACGTCCCACCGACTCCAACGAGCAGCTTCTGTGCAGCTTCTGCGGCAAGTCGCAGCGGCAGGTTAAGAAGCTGATCGCGGGCCCCGGGGTCTACATCTGCGACGAGTGCATCGATCTCTGCAACGAGATCATCGACGAGGAGCTCACAGCGCCTCCGACCTTCGAGCTCGAGAGCCTCCCGAAGCCGAAGGAGATCTACACCGTCCTGAACGAGTACGTGGTGGGACAGGAGACCGCCAAGCGGGCGCTCTCGGTTGCCGTCTACAACCATTACAAGCGCGTGCAGATGACCCATAACGGTCAGCCCGACGGCGAGATCGAGCTGCAGAAGTCGAACATCATGCTGCTGGGCCCGACCGGGTGCGGCAAGACGCTGCTCGCCCAGACGCTGGCGAAGATCCTCAACGTCCCATTCGCGATCGCCGACGCAACGGCCCTCACCGAGGCCGGCTACGTCGGCGAGGACGTCGAGAACATCCTCTTGAAGCTGATCCAGGCGGCCGACTTCGATGTCAAGAAGGCGGAGACCGGGATCATCTACATCGACGAGATCGACAAGATCGCCCGCAAGGCCGACAACCCGTCGATCACCCGCGACGTCTCCGGCGAGGGCGTGCAACAGGCGCTCCTGAAGATCCTCGAGGGCACGACCGCGTCGGTGCCCCCGCAGGGCGGGCGCAAGCACCCCCACCAGGAATTCCTCACGATCGACACCACCAACATCCTCTTCGTCTGCGGCGGTTCCTTCGCCCAGCTCGACACGATCATCGAGCGGCGGATCGGCGCCCACGGCGTCGGCTTCGGGGCCGAGGTCGCGTCCAAGGGCCAGAAGGACACCGGCGAGCTGTTCGAGCGGGTGCTGCCCGAGGACCTGATCGAGTACGGGTTGATCCCCGAGTTCATCGGCCGCCTGCCGGTGGTCGCGGCGATCCACCAGCTCACCCGCGACGACCTGATCACGATCCTCACCGAGCCGCGCAACGCGCTCACCAAGCAGTTCCAGCGCTTCTTCGAGTTCGACGAGATCGAGCTCGTGTTCGCCGAGGACTCGCTGGGCGCGATCTCCGACCGCGCGCTGGAGCGCGAAACGGGCGCGCGCGGCTTGCGCTCGATCCTCGAGGAGACTCTGCTCGACGTCCAGTTCGAGCTCCCGTCCCGTCGCGACGTCTCCAAGTGCGTGGTAACCAAGGAGACGATCGAGCGCGGGCTAAAGCCGACGCTCGTCACCCAGGCCGCGCCCGAGGAGGAACCGGGCCAGGACGTCGACGAGCTTCGCGAAGAGTCGGCCTAGACGGCGACGGCCTTCTTCGCCTGGCGCTCCGGGCTCGGACGGACAACGTCCCAGACCAACCCGAGCTTCTCCATCCCCGTGATGAGCAGGGCGGAGGGGTCGAACTGCCGCCGACCCAGCCCGTGCACCGCCGAGGTGGGGAACGCGTGGTGATTGTTGTGCCAGGCCTCGCCGAGCGACAGGGGCGCCAGCCAGGCGAGGTTGCGCGACTCGTCGGGAGTATCGAAGCTCCGCCGGCCAAAGAAATGGCACAGCGAATTGATGCTGTAGGTGACGTGGTGGACGAAGAACATGCGCACCGCGCCTCCCCAAAGCAGCGCGGTCAGGCCGGCCACCACCGTTCCACCGATCGCGACCCCGAGGCCGAAGGCGACGCCGAATCCGGCCAGCGCCCAGACCACAAACGTGCGATCGACGAAGCGGGCGACGCCGTCGCGCTGCAGGTCCGGCGCGTAGCGGGACTTCAGGCCACGCTCGGTGTGGATGAAGATCCAGCCCAGGTGGGCGTGCAGGAGGCCCCTGAGCGCCCCGATCCAGCCGACGCCGTGGTCCACGTGGGGGCTGTGAGGGTCACCTGGGCGGTCGGAGAAGGCGTGGTGCTTGCGATGGTCGGCGACCCAGGCGATCATCGGGCCCTCGATGGCGGCCGAGCCCAGGATCCCGAATACCGCCCGCACCGGGGCGCTGGTCTTGAAGCTGCGATGGGTGAAGAGCCGGTGGAAGCCGACGGTGATTCCCAGCGCCGTAGACAGGTAGAGGATCGCGAACACGATCAGGTCGCTGGCGTGAAGGATGCCCTGCCACGCCTGCCAGCAGGCGAAACCGAGTGCGAGGAAGGGGCCGATCGTGATCACAGCCGTGATCAGACGGTCGCGCGTCTCGTTGGCGACTGGCTCGACGTCCGCTGCGACAGTGGGCATCTGGGGCTTCCGTGTCCCGCGAAGCAATTCCCCGAAAGGCCGCGCCTCGCGCTACTCGTTCGGACCACCCTAACACGGAGCGTCCAGACCTCGGCTATCTAGACTCGCGGCTCCGGTGGAAGCGGAGCGGCGCAAGAGACTCGAGGACACGACCCGCTGGGAGCCGGCGGAGGTCGAGCGACGCGTGTTCGATGCCTGGCTGGAGGGCTGCTACTTCCACCCCCCGGCCACCGGAACCCCGGAGGAGAACTACTCCATCGTGATCCCGCCGCCGAACGTGACTGGCGAGCTGCACATGGGTCACGCGCTCAACGGCACGATCCAGGACGCGCTGATCCGGCTCAACCGGATGCGCGGGCGAAACACGCTCTGGGTGCTCGGCACCGACCACGCGGGGATCGGCACCCAGGCCGTAGTGGAGCGCGAGCTGCGGGCGGAAGGAGCCTCGCGCAAGGAGTTGGGCCGCGAGGCATTCGTCGAGCGCGTCTGGGAGTGGAAGCGCAAATACGGCTCGCAGATCGTCGAGCAGTACAAGCGCCTGGGGGCGTCCTGCGACTACGAGCGCGAGCGCTTCACACTCGACGAGGGCTACGTGCGGGCCGTCTACCGCGTGTTCGTGGCGCTGTACGAGAAGGGCCTGGTCTATCGCGACAACTACATGGTCAACTGGGACCCCGGCACCCACTCGGCGATCTCCGACCTGGAGGTCGAGAACCGCGAGGTCACCGACACGCTGTATGAAATCGAGTACGAGGTCGAGGGCTCCGACGGGACGCTGACGATCGCGACGGTCCGCCCGGAGACGATGCTGGCCGACACGGCTGTGGCCGTGAACCCGAACGACGATCGCCACCGCGGGCTCGTCGGCAAGCACGCGGTGCTACCGCTGGTCGGTCGCCGCCTTGAGATCATCGCCGACGAGCACGTCGACCCCGAGTTCGGCACGGGCGCGCTGAAGATCACTCCCGGTCACGACCCGGCCGACTTCGAGATCGGACGAACGCACGGCCTCGAGGAGATCAGCGCGATCGGCGAGGACGGGCGCATGACTGAGGCCGCGGGAGAGCGGTTCGCCGGTCTGACGGCGGCCGAGGCACGCGAGGCGGTGGTGACGGAGTTGCGCGAGCAGGGCCTGATCCGCTCGGAGGAGCCCTACATCCACTCGGTGCCGTACTCATACCGCTCCGGCGAGCGCATCGAGCCGCTGATCTCGCTGCAGTGGTTCTGCCGCATGAACGAGCTCGCGCGTCCTGCGATCGAGGTCGTCGAGCGCGACCGGGTGAGGATCACCCCTGAGCAGCACAAGCGCGTGTACCTGGAGTGGATGCGCAACATCCGCCCGTGGTGCATTTCGCGCCAGCTCTGGTGGGGCCACACCATGCCCGTCTGGTACGGGCTCGGCGGCGAGATCGTTGTCGCCGAAAGCGAGGAGGAGGCCGCGGCGAGGGCGCACGAGCTCGGCCTCGACCCCGACTCGCTCGAGCGCGAGTCGGACGTCCTCGACACGTGGTTCAGCTCGGCGCTGTGGCCCTTCGCCACCCTCGGCTGGCCCGACGACGACCCGCTGCTGCGAGCCTTCTACCCCACGGACGTCCTGCTGACCGCGCGCGACATCCTCTTCCTCTGGGTCGCGCGGATGGTGATGATGGGCCTCGAGTTCGTCGGCGAGGTCCCGTTCGACGACGTCTACGTGCACTCGGTCATCCAGGCGCCCGACGGCAGGCGGATGTCGAAGTCGCTCGGCACGGGGATCGACCCGCTCGACGAGATCGAGGTCCACGGGGCGGACGCGCTGCGCTTCGGGCTGCTGGCCATGTCCTCGACGCAAGACGTGCGCTACTCGGCGGCGAAGGTGCAGCAGGGCCGCGACCTGGCGAACAAGATGTGGAACGCGTCCCGGCTGGTTTTGCTGAACGTGCCCGAGGGAACCACGCCCGCGGCGAGGCCGACGCTGATCGAGGACCGCTGGATCCTGTCGCGCCTGCAGCGCGCGATCGAGGCGGTGACCAAGGGCCTCGACGAGTACGACTTCGCGCACGCGGCGCTCGACTTCTACGCGTTCTTCTGGTCCGAGCTCTGCGACTGGTACCTGGAGATCGTCAAGCCCCGCCTGTACGACGGCGAGCCGGTGGCCGAGAACCTCCTGCACGTCTTCGAGCAGGTCCTCGCCCTCGCCCATCCGGTGATGCCGTTCGTCACCGAGGAGATCTGGAGCTACGTCCCGAGCCACGAGGACGGCCCGCCCGTGGTGGTGGCGCCCTTCCCCGCCCCCGACCCGGACCTCGTTGATCCCGATGCCGAGCGCGAGATCGAAGCCGCGATCTCCCTCACCCGCAGCCTGCGCCGGTGGCGGGACCTCGTTGGGATCGCCGCCGGGAGCGTGCTTCCCGCTCGGCTGGTCGACGGGAAGGCCCCCCACGAGCTGGTCGCGAGGCTCGCACGGCTGGAGTTCGACAAGTCCGACGCCGAGGCACTGGCGACGATCGGCCCCGTTGAGATCCTGGCCTCCGGGGAGATCGACGCCGACCGGGCACGAAGCCGGGTCTCCGAGCGGCGCGACCAGCTCCGCGCGGAGGTCAGCCGGGCCGAGGGCAAGCTCGCGAACGAGGGCTTCGTTGCCAAGGCGCCGCAGGAGGTGGTCGACGCCGAGCGGGCGAAGCTCGAGGCGTACCGCGCGGAGCTCGAGGAGCTCGGCTAGGCGTGATGCACGCGGACGGCGAGTTCTCGCCCTGAGCTGGACTTGCGCAGACACCGAGGCTTACCTGGCCTCGATGGAGCCGTTCGGCTGGCGGTTCGGGCTCGACCGCATTCGGCGCCTGGTCTCGGCGCTCGGCATGCCGCAGCACCGCTTCGCCTCGGTCCACGTGGTGGGCACGAACGGCAAGTCGTCCGTGACCGAGATGACGTCGGCCCTGCTCGAGGCGCACGGTCTGCGAACCGGGGCCTATCTGTCTCCTCACGAGGTTCGGTGGTCCGAGCGGATCCGGGTCGGCGGAGCGGTGATCTCCCCGGACGCGTTCGCGTCCGCGGTGGAGCGCGTGGCCGGCTCGGTGGAGGCGGTCAACCGGACCCTCGCGGACGACGACGACGTCGTGACCCAGTTCGAGGCTCTCACTGCGGCCGCGTTCGTGGCCCTGGCTGGGGCCGGGGTGGAGGTCGGGGTGATCGAGGCCGGCCTCGGGGGCAGGCTCGACGCGACCAACGTGCTGTCCTCGAGGGTCACGGCGCTCACCTCGGTTGGTCTCGAGCACACCCAGTGGCTCGGCGAGACCGAGACAGAGATCGCGGCCGAGAAGCTGGCCGTGCTGCGCGACCACTCGATGCTGGTGCTCGGGGAGGTGGGCGACGACGTCGAGGCGCTGGCGCGCCGGGTCGCCGCCGAGCGCAACGCCCGGATCGTCGCCGTTCGCGGCCTGTCGCCTCAGGTGGAGCTGACGAGTCCCGCGCCGTACGTGCGGCGCAACTTCGCGGTTGCGCTGGCGTGCGCCGACGCCGTCGTGGAACGCCTCGATCCGGAACGCGTTCAGGCCGTTGCGGCTGGGCTGGAGCTCGATGGGCGGGCGGAGGTGGTCGAGGGCGATCCGACACTGATCCTCGACGCGGCGCACAATCCCGCCGGTGCCCGCGCGCTCGCCGAGGCGCTGCCGGCGGTGGTGGGGAAGCGGCCGGTGGTCGCGTGCCTTGCGGTGCTCGCCGACAAAGATGCGGAGGGCATCGTCGCCGAGCTCGCGTCCCATCTGGTTGCGGCGGTGATGACGGAGATCCCGACCGAGCGGCTCGAGTCGGTCGGGCGGCCCGGGGCACGGGCGTTCAGGGCGGAGGAGCTGGCGCGGGCCGCGCGGGAGGCGCAGATAGCCACGGTCGAGGCACGGCCCGATCCCGAGGAGGCGGTCGCCCGTGCGCTCGAGCTCGCGCGCCAGCAGGGCGCCGTGGCGCTCGTCAGCGGTTCGCACTACCTTCTGCGGTACGCGTCCGAGGCGTGATCGATGGACAGAGAGGCCCGCTCAGAGCTGCTGCAGATGATGGGACTCGTCGCCGCGGTTGTGGCGATCGTGATCCTGGTCTTCTTCGGCCTCGGATATCTGTTTGGAAGGCTGTTTCTCTAGGCGTCAAGCCGCCGGGGACGGGACTCGAACCAGGGTTCGCCCCGTAGGTAACGAAGTACACTGCGCGATTCTCATGCCGCTCGCCATCTTCGGCATCGATAGCGACGAGCTGAACCTCGTCGTCAATCTCCTGATCCTGTTCTTAGTCGTCGTCTGGTTCGCGCTCATCGCCTGGACCTACTCCGACGCCAGGCGGCGGATTGAGGACCCCGTGCTGGTCGCCTCGGCGACGGCCGCGTCGCTGTTTCCCCTCGTGGGCACGATCGTGTACTCGATTCTGCGCCCGCCGGAGTTCCTCGAGGACCGCAGGGAGCGCGAACTGGAGATCCGCGCGGCCGAGATGCGGCTGCGACAGCTCGAGGACCAGTCGTGTCCCAACTGCCAGCACCCGGTCGAACGCGCGTATCTCCGCTGTCCCAACTGCAAGGCGAGGATCCACGACCCCTGCGAGGCGTGCGGCAAACCGATCGACCCGCGCTGGTCGCTGTGTCCTTACTGCGAGACGCCGGTGCGCCACGTCGCTCAGCCCGAGCGGCGCGCGGCGACGGCCGCGCGCAGCCAGCCCACGCCGGCCGAGCGCGTTCGGTCGACGCAGACCGCAGAGCGGCGACAGCCGCGCACACAGCAGGCCGAGGCGCCGGCCAAGGCGACACCGCGAAAGCGCCCGCGCAAGGCGCCGACGCGACAGAGCCGCGCGCCGCGGGCTGCCGCGCAGCGGGCGACGACGGCCAAGCAGCGCTCGGCTAGCGCCAAGACCGCCGAAGTGCCTCCCGCGCCCAAGCCCGGCGACGACAAGCACCGCCCGGCGCCGGCTTCCTGACCGCTTGCGGGCGGACCGCCTGCGCGCTCGGTCCCCAAAGCATGGACTAGTCTGCGCCGCCGATGGCCACGGCATCCCGCACGCTGATCCTGATCAAGCCGGACGCGTTTGAGCGTGGACTGACCGGCGAGATCCTCGCCCGCTTCGAGCGCAAGGGGCTGCGAATCACGGCCATGCGCCTGATGCAGGCCGACGAGGAGCTCGCGAACGTCCACTACGCCGAGCACACCTCGAAGCCGTTCTTCGGTGAGCTTGTCGAGTTCATCACCCGCGGGCCGCTCGTCGCTGCGATCTTCGAGGGATACGAGGCGGTGGCTGCCGCGCGCCAGGTGATCGGCGCCACGAACCCGATCGAGGCGGCGCCGGGGTCGATCCGCGGCGACTTCGCGCTCGAGGTGACCTACAACATGGTCCACGGCTCCGACTCGGACGAGTCCGCGGAGCGCGAGATCGGCATCTGGTTTCCGAACGCCGCCTGATCCTCGCCTCGGCCTCGCCGCGGCGCCGAGAGCTGCTCGGGCATCTCGGAATCGAGTTCGAGGTCGTGGTGCCGGAGGTCGCGGAGCTCCGGGAGGGGGAGCCAGCCGAGGTGGTGCTCGAGAACGCTCGGCGGAAGGCGGGGGCGGGGTTGGAGTTGGTGGGGGAGGGCGGCGTCGTCGTCCTGGGTGTCGATACCGACGTTGCGTTGGACGGGAAATTGCTGGGGAAGGCAGGTGGCGGGGAGGAGGCGCGAGAGCGCTTGAGGGCTCTGTCGGGAAGAACCCACGAGGTGCTGAGCGGCGTTGTCCTGCTCGGCACTGACGCCGTATGCGCCAACAACGCGTCGGTCGCTGCCGATGTCGGGGAGCGGAGCGGTGTCGCGACCTCCCACGTGACTTTCCGCGATCTGGACGATGCCACCTTGACGATGTATCTCCGCTCCGGCGAGTGGCGCGATCGCGCCGGCGCGTACGCGATCCAGGGGCTCGGGGCGATCCTGGTGGAGGAATTGCGCGGAGACTTTTCGAACGTCGTCGGCCTGCCGTTGGCGTTGTTGCTGGATCTGGCGCCAGAACTGGGAAAATTCCTCTAGCTTCGGTCTAGGGTCAGGGTCCGAAACGACCCTCAAGTGCGGGTTTTGACTCTCTCGGCCCTTCGCTACACTCGCCCGGTCGGCCCGGCTTCCGGGGCGGCTGAGTTGCGCCTCTCCGAGGGCCCGCGGGAACCCCACCCCGTCGGTGCGAGACCCCGTCCAGACAGCATGGGCATGTTGAGAAACCTGACCGGATTCGGCGGCCGCGACATGGCGGTCGACTTGGGGACGGCCAACACGCTCGTCTACGTGCGCGGCCGAGGCATCGTGCTCTCGGAACCATCGGTGGTGGCGGTCGACTCGGGCTCGGGCGAGGTCCACGCGGTTGGTGTTGAGGCGAAGCGGATGCTTGGGCGCACCCCGGGGTCCATTCAAGCCATCCGACCCTTGAAGGACGGTGTCATCGCCGACTTCGACATCACCGAGGAGATGCTTCGCCACTTCATCCAGCGCGTGCACCAGAACCGGTTCGCGCACCCGCGGGTGGTCGTGTGCGGTCCCTCGGGGGTGACAGGGGTAGAGAAGCGGGCGGTGGAGGAGGCGTGCCTTTCGGCTGGCGCCCGCCAGGCCTACCTGATCGAGGAGCCGATGGCCGCTGCCATCGGCGCGGGGCTTCCGGTGGGTGAGCCGACGGGCAGCATGGTCCTGGACGTGGGCGGAGGCACGAGCGAGGTCGCGGTGATCTCGCTCGGTGGGATCGTCGTCTCTGAGTCGATCCGGGTGGGCGGCGACGAGATGGACGACGCTCTCAGCAACCACTGCAAGCACGAGCACAAGCTCCTGATCGGCCAGCAGACCGCCGAGGAAGTGAAGCTCGAGATCGGCTCCGCGGCGCCTCTGCCCGAGGAGGTCACCACTGAGATCCGCGGCCGCGACCTCGTCACCGGTCTGCCGAAGACGATCATGCTCACCTCGACCGAGGTGCGCAACGCGATCGAGGAGCCGGTGAGTCAGATCGTGGGCGCGGTCAAGAACACTCTCGACCGCACCCCGCCCGAGCTCGCCGGCGACATCATGGACCGGGGGATCACGCTCGCCGGCGGGGGCGCGCTGCTGCAGGGCATGGACCAGCGGATGCGCGAGGAGTGTCAGATGCCCGCGCAGTTGACCGATTCGCCACTGACGTGCGTCGCGGTGGGCTCGGGTCGGTCGCTGGAGGAGTTCGAGGTCATTCACCGCATGAGCCGGAACTCCACCCGGCGCAAGCGGTTCGGTGGGGCGTAGGGGCGAGGGGCGGTGTACCGGAAGCAGGTACGCAGGCGCCGAGCGGTGTTGGTGGCGCTGATCGTCGCGTCCCTGGTTCTGATCTCGATCAGCTTCAGCGAGGCCGAGAGCGGGCCGCTGCACACGATGCAGCGCGGCATCTCCGCGGCGCTGTCGCCGCTGGAGGAGGGTGCCGAGCGGGCGCTGAAGCCCGTCCGTGATCTGATCAGCTGGTTCGACGAGACCTTCGATGCGCGAGGCGAGAACGAGGCGCTGCGCGAGGAGGTGGCGGAGCTGCGGGGCGAGCTGTCTCAGGCTCAGTCGGCTGTGGGCGAGAACGAGGAGTTCCGCAAGATGCTCGACCTCGCCGATACGCCCGCCCTGGGCGGGTTCGAGCCGGTGACCGGACGCGTGATCGCTCGCTCGCCGACCGTCTGGTACTCGACCGTGACCATCGACAAGGGCTCGAGCTCGGGTGTCGAGGTCAACGACGCGGTGATCAACGGGGACGGCCTGGTGGGGCGCGTCAACGAGGTGACGAAGGGCACCGCGCAGGTGACGCTGATCACCGACCACCGCAGCGCCGTTTCGGCGCGGGTTCTACCCGACGGCCCCGCAGGGGTCGTCGAGCCCGAGTTGGGTGACCCCGACGACCTGCTGCTCGACTTCATCGACAACGACGAGGCCGATCTCGAGGGCAAGATCCTGGTCACGGCCGGGTGGAGCAACGGCCAGGTCTCTTCGGCCTATCCGCCAGGGCTTCAGATCGGGCGGGTGACAGAGACCCAGCTGGGCGAGCAGGAATCCTTCCAGCGCGTCCACGTTGATCCGTTCGCCGACCTCCGCGAGCTCGACTTCGTCCAAGTGCTCAGCGGCGGTCCCGAGCGTCCGGGGGTGCCCGGATGATCGTCACCTGGCGGATCTCGCTGCGCCTGGCGCTGATCCTGATCGCCGCCGTGATCCTGCAGGTCTCATTCTTCTCGCTGGTCACCGTCCTGGGGGCGGCACCCGACCTGTTGCCGGTGGTCGTGGTGTCGCTGGGCCTGCTCGGGGGCGGCGTCGTCGGCGCCGTGTGCGGATTCGCCACCGGGCTGCTTGTCGACTCCGTGCTCCTGCAGACGCTCGGCGCCTCCTCGCTGGTGCTGCTGACGATCGGCTACCTCGCCGGGCGCTTCCGCGAGGGATTCGAGATCACGAACTCGCTCGTCCCGCCACTCCTGGCCGGCGGGTTCACGCTGCTCGCCGGCTTCGGCTACGCGGCCGTGCAGCTGATGCTGGGGGTTGAGACCCCCGTCAGCCTCCTGGTCCTGCGCGAGATCGTCGTCCAGGCCCTGCTGGCGATAGTGCTGGCGATGCCGGTCTACCCGCTGCTGCGGCGCGCAGTGCGGCCGGCGCTGATCGACACCGCACCCAGCCATCGCGTGCTCGCGCCCGCCTCGGTGCGGCGCGGGCGTTCGGGCGTGCGCAGCGGGCTGCGCACCGCCCGGGCGCGCACTCCGCGCGTTCGCGGAGAGGTCGCGTGATGTATCTCGGGGGCGACTGGCAGCGACCGCCGATGCCGGCCCAGTTCTCGCTGCGCGTCGCCGTCCTCGGCGGGATCGCGCTGGTGATGTTCGCGATCATCTTCCTGCGGCTCTGGTACCTGGAGATCCTCTCCGGCGACCGGTACCTCGCCGAGGCACAGAACAACCAGGTGCGCGAGTTCACGGTCCAGGCGCCCCGCGGTGAGATCACCGATCGGGAGGGCGAGGTCCTGGTCGACAACCGCACCGCGCTCGAGCTGCAGGTCAAGACGACCGAGCTGCCCCGCACCTCGAAGAACCGCCAGGAGCTCTTCAAGCGCTTGGGCGAGGCGGTCGGGATGTCGGCGGAGCAGATCCGCAAGCAGATTCGAGTCCAGACCAAGGATCTTCCCTCGAGCCCGGTGACGCTCAAGCGGGACGTCCCGTACGAGCTCGTCTACTTCCTGCGCGAGAACCAGGCTCGCTTCCCGGGCGTCAGCGTCGAGCGGGTCTACGTGCGCGACTATCCCCAGGGGACCTTGGCGGCCCACATGCTCGGCTACGTCCGGGAGGTGGACGAGGAGGAGCTCAAGGATCCGCGCTACGAGAGCCTCGAACCCGCCGACATGGTCGGCAAGGAGGGCGTCGAGTACACGTACGACGATCTCCTGAGAGGCATCAACGGTGCCACCCGGGTGCAGGTGGACGCCAGCGGGCGCCCTACCGGTGGCCAGCTCAGCGTGCGCGAGCCACGCACCGGCAACAACCTGGCGCTGACGATCGACGCCGACGTGCAGGCGGTCGGCGAGCGGGCGCTGTCGTCAATCGGCCACCCCGGCGGGTTCGTCGCGATGAACGTCAACAGCGGCGAAATGCTCGCGATGGGCTCCAACCCGACGTACGACCCCTCGATCTTCGCCAAGCCGGTGGTGCCACAGGCGACCTACGAACAGCTCACCTCCGATGCGACCAGCGCCCCGATCACGAACCGTGCCATTCAGGGTCTGTATCCGACCGGCTCCACCTTCAAGCCGATCACGGCGGTCGCCGCCCTCTCCACGGGCGAGTTCACCCCTGAGACTGTGATCAACGACCCCGGCGAGTTTGAGATCGGCGGGATCACGTTCAAGAACGCCGGAGACGCAGCCTTCGGGCCCATCCAGCTGCAGCCGGCTCTGCAGTTCTCCTCCGACGTCTTCTTCTACAACCTGGGCGCCGATCTCAACGAGGAGGACCCTGACGGCGGCCCCCTCCAGGCGTGGGCCAAGCAGCTCGGCATCGGAAGTCCCACCGGGATCGATGTCCTCGGTGAAGGCGCCGGGCTGTTGCCAACTCCCGGCTGGCGGAACGAGAACTTCGAGCGCAACACCGCTCCCGACTCGCCTGGCGGCCAGGACGTGGTGGTCGAAGAGGGCGAGCTCACCGACCGTCCGTGGGCGGTCGGCGACAACGTCAACCTCGCCGTCGGCCAGGGCGATCTTCAGGCGGACCCACTGCAGATGGCGGTTGCCTACGCGGCGATCGCCAACGGAGGCAGTGTCGTGCGGCCGCACGTCGGACTGCGGGTCGAGGACCCAGCCGGCCGCGCGATTCAGGAGATCGACCCGGCGCCCCGCAGGCAACTCCAGATCGAGCCGACGTGGCGCCAGGCGATCATGGAGGGACTGCACGACGCCGCGATGGCACCCGGCGGCACGTCCTACCCCGTGTTCGGCGGCTTTCCAGTGGAGATCGCCGGCAAGACCGGAACCGCCGAGCGGCCCCCGCACGGCGACCAGTCCTGGTACGTGGCGTTGGCTCCCTACCCGGACCCGCAGTACGTCGTCGCCGTGACGGCCGAGGAGGGAGGCTTCGGCGTCGACACCGCGGCACCGGTCACGCGGCAGATCCTGACCGAGCTGCTCAACGTCAAGGAGTCGAAGATCAAGGACGTCTCCGGCGAAGCGGCGGTGGCTGAGTGATGGAGGCGATTCCCCGCCCACGGCCGTTCGAGCAGCGACACGTCGGCCTGCTCGAGCGCGCGGGGTTCATGCACCTCGACCTGGTCCTGATCGGCGCCGCGCTTGGGCTGATCGGCTTCAGCCTGATCACCCTCGGCCAGACGACCGGCGAGGACGTTGCCAACAACCCCCACTTCTACGTCATCAGGCAGGCGATCTACGCAGTGGTCGGGGTCGCCCTGATGCTGGCCATCGCCCGCGTCGACTACTCGCGGTTCCGCGAGCTTCGGGTCGGGATCTACTCGGTGATGATCACGACGATCGTCCTCGTGCTGATGCTCGGCCAGGCGACCCGCGGCTCGCGTCGCTGGATCGAGCTGCCGTTCTTCACCTTCCAGCCGTCGGAGCTGGGCAAGGTGTTGCTGATCGTCGCCGTGGCGGCGTTCGCGATTGACACCGCCCGCCGCATCTCGCCGGTTCGGCGCACCGCGCGCCTGCTGTTGCTCGGCACGATTCCGGCGCTGCTGGTGTTCATGCAGCCCGACCTCGGCACGGGCGCCGTGTACGTGCTGATCACGCTCGCGGTGATGTTCATCGCAGGCGTGCGCTGGACACACTTCGCGGCGCTGGGCGCGATCGCGGCACTGGTGGTCACAGTGGTGCTTGTGATCGCTCCCGCGATGGAGGTCACTATCCTTCAGCCGTACCAGGAGGAACGCCTGACCGCGTTCCTCGACCCGAGTGAGGACCCGGCAGACGCCAGTTATCAGATCAACCAGGCGCTGATTGCCGTAGGCTCTGGGGGAAAGACGGGACGCGGCGACGACGCCACGCAAACGCAACAAGACTTTCTCCCGGAACGTCACACGGACTTCATCTTCGCCGCTGTAGGCGAGCGCTTCGGGTTCGTTGGCGCCGCGTTCCTACTGTCTCTATACGCCCTGCTGATTTGGAGGGCGCTGCGAATCTTGACTGTTTCGAAGAACTTGTACGGAAGCATGATCGCGGGCGGGATCGCCGCGATGTTCATGTTCCACGTCTTCGTCAACGTCGGCATGAACGTCGGGATCATGCCCATTACCGGCATTCCCTTGCCGCTGATGAGCTTTGGCGGGTCGTCCGTCGTCGTCACGTTCTTGGCGATCGGGCTCCTGCAGAGCATCTACGTTCAGGCGCAGCTCACCTCGAAGCGGGGCGCACAAACCGCTTTGAGGTGAACTAGTTGAAGAAACGCATACTCGTATCCGTCGACGCCGGCGAAACCCGCGTCGCGGTACTCGAAGGCAAGGGCTCGGCGCGCCAGTCGGGCCAGCGAAGGGGAGGCGGCGGGCGCAAGCCCGAAGCCTCACAGAATGGCGACTTCCGTGTCGCCGAGCTCTATGTCGAGCGTCGGGGCTCCCGCTCGATCGTCGGCAACATCTACAAGGGCGTGGTCGACAACGTGCTGCCGGGGATGGAGGCGGCGTTCGTCGACATCGGCCTGGAGCGAAACGGCTTCCTGCACGTCGACGAGATCGTGCTGCCCGACGGGCAGACGGTGCCCCGGCGCGGCAGGGGCCGCGGCGGCGGGCGGCGCATCGACGAGCTACTCAAGCCCGGGCAGGAGGTCCTGGTGCAGGTCGTCAAGGACCCGCTGAAGACCAAGGGCGCGCGGCTGTCGATGCAGCTGTCGATCGCGGGGCGCTACCTCGTCTTCATGCCGCTGGGCGCGGGCGTCGGCGCCAGCCGGCGCCTGCCCGACGCCGAGCGGGAGCGGCAGCGCAAGCTGCTGCAGAACCTGCACAAGGCCGAGGGCGGAAAGGGCGGGATCATCGTCCGCACCGCCGCGCAGGGCGCGCGGAAGGCCGACTTCCAGCGCGACCTCGACTACCTGCACAAGCTCTATGAGGTGCTGGAGCGGCGCGCCAAGGAGGCCAAGGCTCCGTCGATGGTCTTCCAGGAGGCGGACCTATCGATCCGCGTGCTTCGGGACGTGCTGACGAAGGAGTTCGACGGCGCGATCATCGACGACGCCAAGCAGCATCACCGGGTGACGAGCTTCTTCCAGCGCACCGCGCCGGAGCTCGTGGACTACGTGGAGCTCTACGGGGGCAAGCAGCCGCTGTTCGAGCGCGAGGGGGCCGAGGAGGCATTCCGCTCGGTGCTCTCCCGACGGGTCGACCTGCCCTCCGGCGGCTACATGATGGTCGACTACGCCGAGGCGCTCACGGTGATCGACATCAACACCGGAAGCTTCACGGGTCGCGGCAAGGGCGGCCGGCTCGAGGACACGATCACGAAGGTCAACGTCGAGGCGGCCGAGGAGGTTGTGCGCCAGCTGCGGCTGCGCGACATCGGCGGGATCATCGTCATCGACTTCATCGACATGGCGCGATCGCGCAACCGCGACCAGGTGCTGAAGACGCTGCGCAAGGCGCTCGACGCCGACAAGACGAAGAGCTACGTGATGGAGGTCTCGCCCCTCGGCCTGGTCGAAATGACCCGCCAGAACGTCACGGACGGGGTGCGCGAGATCCTGACCCGCGTCTGCCCGACCTGTGAGGGCGAGGGGGTCGTGCCCTCGGAGGAGACGATGGCGATCGAGGTCCTGCGCCACCTGCGCGAGCTTGGGGCGGACGAGCGGGCAGAGGCCTTCCTGATTCGGGTCAACCCGAGGGTGGCCGCTGAGCTGGTGGCCGAGGACAGCGGGCTCGCCGAGCTGGAGGATGAGACCGGCAAGCACTTCCACTTCGAGGGCGGCGACGCGCTGCCGATCGAGACGTACGAGGTGGTCGAGTCTGGCTCGCGCGCCGAGATCGAGAAGCGGGCGTTGCCGTTCCAGGTCGGCGAGGAGGTGCTGGTGTCGATCGAGGAGCCGCACATGTACGACGCCGACGATGCGGTCGCCCGCGTCGACTCCTACATCGTCAGCGTCAGCAACGGTGGCGCGCACGTTGGCGAGCGGCGGCTGGTCCGGATCGAGAGCGTGGGCAGGTCCTCGGCGACCGCCTCGCTCATCGACGCCAACGGGAACTCCGGGAAGGGAGATTCCGCGCAGGATGGCGACTCGGAGAAGCTAGAATCGGCGCCCTCCGGACGGCGCCGTGGCCGCCGAGGCGGCAGGCGCCGTAATCGCGCCAGGAGCGCACAGGCTCAGGGCAAGGGGACTGACGATGGCTGACACCTACGCGATAGTTGAAAGCGGCGGCAAGCAGTACCGGGCCGAGAAGGGCTCGACGCTTGTGGTCGATCGCCTGCCCGAGGACGAGGGGGCGAAGGTGAACCTGCGCGCGGTGATGTTCCGCGGCGACAAGGACGTCGTGCTCGACGGCGACGGGCTCGAGAAGGTGAAGGTCGAGGCGGTCGTTGCCGGGCACGAGCGCGGCCGGAAGGTGCGGGTGCTCAAGTACAAGCCGAAGAAGGGCTACAGGCGCCGGGCCGGGCATCGGTCGGAGCTCACTAGGCTGGAGATCACCGACGTCAAGCTGCTCACGCGCAAGCCCGCGGCGAAGGCTGAGACAAGGGCAAGTGCGGCGAGCAAGCCAGCCGCGAAGCCCAAGACGACCGCCACTAAGAAGCCGGCCAGCACAACGAAGGCAGGTGCCGCGAAAAAGCCGGCTGCCAAGTCAGGTACGACTGCGAGGAAGCCCGCCGCCAAGAAGCCTGTGGCCAAGTCGGAGACGACGCGCAAGACCTCGACGACGCGCAAGACTTCAAGCACCCGGACGAAGAAGGAAGGCTCCTAGAGATGGCTCACAAGAAGGGACTCGGCTCCAGCCGCAACGGGCGCGACTCGAACCCCAAGATGCTCGGGGTGAAGATCTTCGCCGGCCAGAAGGTCGGCGGCGGCGAGGTCCTGGTGCGCCAGCGCGGCACCCGCTTCCGCCCGGGCGCCGGCGCGGGCATCGGACGCGACCACACGATCTTCGCCACCCGGGCAGGCGTCGTGGAGTTCAAGCCCTCTCGCAAGGGGCGCGTAGTCTCGGTCACCGACGGCGAGTAGCGCTGAGCTCGCTGCCAGATCACGTCGCCAAGAACCGCGCGTTCTGGGAAGCGGATAGCGACGCATACCAGGAGCGCCACGGCTCCCAGCTCGCCGGCGGGCTTGCCTGGGGAGTGTGGCACGTCCCGGAGACCGAGCTCCGAGTGTTGGGCGATGTCGACGGTCTCGACGTGCTCGAGTTCGGCTGCGGCGCCGCCCAGTGGTCAATCGCCTTGGCGAAACTTGGAGCGCGGCCAGTCGGCGTCGATCTATCCCCCCGCCAGCTCGAGCACGCGCGCCGCGGCATGGCCGAGGCCGGAGTCGAGTTCCCGCTGGTCGAGGCGACCGGGGAGGACGTCCCGCTACCAGACCAGAGCTTTGACGTGGTCTTTTGCGACTACGGCGCGTTCACCTGGGCCGACCCGAGAAAACTTGTGCCCGAATGCGCGCGGCTACTCCGCCATGGAGGCCTGCTCGCCTTCTCCGTCGTGTCGCCCCTCCTGGACATCTTCTGGGACAGCGAGCGCGACGTCATCGATGAACGCCCGCGCAACAACTACTTCGAGCTCGGTAGGTTCGAGGACGCGGAGACGGTCAGCTTTCAGCTCCCGTACGGAGAGTGGATCCGCCTACTGAGGGGGAATGGGTTCGAGATCGAGGACCTGATCGAGATTCGGCCCCCGGAGCGAGCGACTACCACCTATGACCTCGTCCCTCTCGAATGGGCACGCCAGTGGCCGGCGGAGAACATCTGGAAGGCGCGTCTGCGCCCGGCCATCGACGATTCATAGGATCGACCTATGGATAGGGACGACGGCGAGCTCGTCGAGGCGCTGCGGCGAGGCGACGAGGCCGCTTTCACGAGGCTCGTCGACGAGTACACGCCGGCGCTGATGCGTTTGGCTCTCGCCCATGTGCCCAGCCGCGCCGTTGCCGAGGAGGTGGTGGGGGACACCTGGCTGGGCGTGATCAAGGGCATCGGCGGCTTCGAGGGCCGCTCGTCGCTGCGCACCTGGATCTTCCAGATCCTGCTCAACAACGCGCGCACCCGGGGCGAGCGAGAGAAACGCGTGCTTCCCTTCGCCTACTTCCGGCGTCGCGCGGAGGAGGGGTCGGCCGAACCCGCCGTCGATCCCGATCGCTTTCAGGGGCGTCGCGGAGAGCAACCCGGCGCGTGGGCCAGTCCGCCGGCGATTTGGAGCGAGCCCGAGTACCAGCTCGACAGCGCCGAGACCAGGGACGTGCTGCTGAAAGCCATCGCGGCGCTGCCGCCTCGCCAGCGCGACGTGATCACACTGCGAGATATCCAGGGTTGGCCGGCCGCCGATGTGTGCAACGCGCTGGATCTCAGCGAGACAAATCAAAGAGTCCTCCTTCACCGGGCGCGTTCGAAGGTGCGGGCGGCGCTCGAGAAGCACTTCGAGGCGTCCGGTCTGGAGAGCTGACAGATGGCCGCGCAAGGAACAGTCGAACCAATGGCATGCCAGGAGCTCGTTGAGCTGGTGACCGAGTACCTCGAGGGGCGGCTCAGCCCTGTCGATCGCGAGCGCTTCGACGCACACATCGCCGGCTGCGACGCGTGCACGGCCTACCTCGAGCAGATGCGGATGACCCTGGACGCGCTGGGGCGGATCCCAGAGGAGTCGATTCCGGTCGAGGCCCGCGAGGAACTGCTGATCGCCTTCCGCGAATGGCGCGCGTGAGAGCCGGCTTCTAGCCGGCACCCCCTACCGTTTCGGTCGATGCTCAGCGACCGGGCGAAAATCTACGTAGAAGGTGGGCGCGGTGGCGACGGCATGGTCAGCTTCCGACGCGAGGCGCACGTGCCGCGGGGCGGTCCCGATGGGGGCGACGGCGGACGCGGGGGAGACGTCGTGCTTGTCTGCGACCCCTCCCGGCGCGACCTGGCCTCGCTGCGCTTCTCCCCTCACCAACGGGCGGGACGTGGCGGGCACGGAAGGGGAAAGCGGCAGCACGGGGCACGCGGGGAGGACGCTGTCGTGCTCGTGCCGCCCGGAACGCAGGTCGATGGCCTCGAGGGCACGCGGTACGACCTCACCGAGCCGGGCCAGAGAGCCGTGGTCGCCCGGGGCGGCCCGGGCGGCCACGGAAACAAGCGCTTTGCCTCCTCCACCCGCCAGGCGCCGCGCTTCGCCGAGCGCGGGCTCGAGGGCGAGTCGGGCTGGATCGAGCTGAGACTGAAGCTGCTGGCCGACGTCGGTCTCGCGGGGTTGCCCAACGCCGGCAAGTCGTCGCTGCTTCGCCGGCTGACGCGGGCCAACCCGAAGGTGGCCGACTATCCGTTCACCACCGTCGAGCCCGTGCTGGGGACGATCGACGACGGCGAGCGCCAGCTCGTGATCGCGGACATCCCCGGTCTGATCGAGGGCGCCGCTGCCGGGGCCGGCCTCGGCCACGAGTTCCTCGCGCACATCGAACGCTGCCGGGTGCTGGTTCACCTCATCGCGCTCGGGTCCGACGCGGATCCCTCGGCGGCTGTAGAGGACCCCGAATCCGCCTACGAGACCGTGCGGGCGGAGCTCGACGCGCACGGAGCGGGACTCTCGGAGCTGCCCGAGATCGCAGTGCTGTCAAAGCGCGATCTCGTTCCGGACGAGCGTGCGGAAGCCCTGGTCGCCGAATGGCGCGGCCGGCTCGGCGACCGCGTGCTTGACGTGCTGGCCGTCTCCTCGGCGACAGGTGCGGGCCTCGACGAGCTCTCCAAGGCGATCTTCGCGGCCCTGCCGCCGGTCGCCGAGGGCCGGATCGCCGCCGACGAGCGGGCCGCGGCCGCGGAGCCCGAGTTCGAGGCCGAACACGCGGTCTACCGACCGGCCGGAGAGCAGGGTTTCGACGTCGAGCCCGAGGACGGCGCGTTCCGCGTGCGCGGTCGAGGAATCGAGCAGCTGGTCGCCCGCCATGACCTCACCAACGTCGAAGCGCTCGCCTACCTGGAGCAGCGCCTGCGCGAGATCGGTGTGATCGCCGCGCTGGAGCGAGCCGGCTTCGAGCCGGGCGACGAGGTGCGGATCGGCGACGAGGAGTTCGAGCTCGACCCGGGCTAAGGAGTGCGGCGCGGCAGTGTCGTGGCCGCGAGCATGAGGGCGAGCACCGTTGCGCCGAGCGTCACGACCACGTCCACGGCGCCGCCCGCGCCGAGCGACCCGTCGAGGGTGACCCGCTCGAGCGCGTCGTACGCGTACGTCATCGGCAGCGCGTAGGAGACCTCCTCGAGCGCGGGCGCCATCTGGTCGCGCGGCACGAACAGGCCGCAGAGCAGGAGCTGCGGCAGCACGAACATCGGCATGAACTGGACCGCCTGGAACTCGGTGCGAGCGAACGCGCTCGCGAACAGGCCGAGCGACATCCCCAGCAGGGCGTTGGCGATCGCGAGCAGGACCACGAGGACCGTCGATCCCTCCGCGTCCACCCCGAGCAGCCCGAAGGCCACCGCCGAGACGACGATGGCCTGCACGGCGGCAACGACCGCGAACGCGATCCCGTAGCCGAGCAGGAGGTCGAGCTTTGCCAGCGGCAGTGTCATCAGCCGCTCGAGGGTGCCCGTGGTGCGCTCGCGCAGCATCGTGATTGAGGTGACGAGAAACATCAGGATCAGCGGGAAGATCCCGACCATCGGGCCGCCCACGCGCTCGAACGAGCCCTCCTGATCCCAGAGCACGTACTTGAGCAGGGTGATCAGGACGACGGGGACCACGATGATCATCGCGATCGTCCGCGGGTCGTGCCGGAGCTGGCGCATCACGCGAGCCGCCGTGGCCAGCACGATGCGCGGGTTCACGAACTCGCTCCCTCGTCCGATCCCGACCCGTCTTCGTTGCGGCCGGGGCCCTCCTCGATCAGCTGCAAGAACGCTCGCTCGAGGTCGGGCGCGCGCGTGCGCTCCATCAGGGATTCCGGCGAGGCGGCCGCGAGCAGGTCGCCCTCCCGCATCAGGATCAGCTGGTCGCAGTTGACCGCCTCGTCCATGACGTGGCTCGAGACGAGCAGCGTCGTGCCCGACGAGGCGAGGCCGCGGAAGGTCTTCCATAGCTCCGCCCGTAGCACCGGGTCGAGACCAATGGTTGGCTCGTCAAGCACCATCAGCTCAGGCTCGCCGAGGAGCGCCGTGGCGAGGGACGCCCGCGTGCGCTGGCCACCCGATTGGTCCTGAACGCGGCGATCGGCCTGTTGGGTGAGCCGAACGGTCTCGATCACCTCGTCGACGCGCTGATCGTCCACCCCGAGGATTCGCGCGAAGTAGAGGAGGTTCTCGCGCACAGTGAGATCCGCGTACACCGACGGCGCCTGAGTCAGGTAGCCGACGCGCGAGCGCAGTGGCGGCGACCCCGCCGGTTGCCCGAGCACGGTGACGGTTCCGGACTCGACGATCTGGACGCCGACGATGGACCGGATCAGCGTCGTCTTGCCGGTGCCGCTGGGCCCAAGCAGGCCCGTGACGGCCCCGGCTTCGATCTCGAGCGAGATCCCCGGAAGCACGAGCTTCCCGCCCCGTCGCACGGTCAGGTCTCGCACCTCGATCGCCGCGGGCATCACGCGGGACCGTACCTAGACTCTTCCCTGGAATGACCGTCGTGGCGAAGCTCGGCTCCTCGATCGTCGCCGACGAGGGCGGTGTGCTGCGCGGCGACGTGCTCGATTCGATTTGCGACCAGGTCGCAGAGCTGCATCGCGGCGCTGAGAACGTCGCGCTCGTCACGTCGGGCGCGATCGCGCTGGGGATGCGGTTGATGCAGCTGCCCAGCAGGCCGGCCTCCATCGACGAGCTGCAGGCCGCGTCGGCGGTGGGGCAGGGCACCCTGTTTCGCGCCTACGAGGAGCGGCTCGCGGCCGGTGGCGTGCACGCCGCGCAGGTGCTGCTGACCTCGTTCGACCTCGCGGCGAGGATGCACTACCTGAACGCGCGCCAGGCGCTTCGCCGGCTGCTCGACTGGCGCACCGTGCCGGTGGTCAACGAGAACGACACCACGGCAACGGACGAGATCACCTTCGGCGACAACGACTTCCTCTCGGCCCAGGTCGCGATGCTGCTGGGAGCCCGGCTGCTGGTGATGCTCACCGACACCGCGGGGCTGCACACCGTCGATCCTCGCCGCGACCCCAACGCTCCACTGATCGACCGGGTCGACAACTTCGCAGAGCTGGACGCGTATGAGATCGGCGATCGCACGTCGGCGTTCGGATCGGGCGGAATGCGGAGCAAGGTGGCGGCGGCGGAGATGGCAAGCGCGGCTGGGATCCCGGTGGTGATCTGCGACGGCACCGAGGACGGTTCACTGCGCGCAGCGGCCACGGGCGAGCCGGTCGGAACGAGCTTCGCGGCGCATCCCGAGCGCACGCCGTCGTTCAAGCTTTGGCTGCGCTACGCGAAGCCCAGCCGCGGCCGGGTGATGGTCGACCGAGGCGCTGCCCGCGTGCTTCGCGAGCAGGGCTCGAGCCTGCTCCCGGTGGGGATCACCGCTGTCGAGGGCGACTTCGACGCCGGCGATGCGGTCGAGGTCGTCTGCGACTCGGAGCTTGTCGGCAAGGGGATCGCGAACTACTCCGCGGCGGAGCTGGCTCGCGTGAAGGGGCTGAAGTCCGCCGAGGTGGTCGAGCTGCTTCCCGACGCCGACGAGGAAGCGGTGCACCGCGACCACTTCGTGCTCACCTGAGTAGATCCGTGTTCGCGTCCAGCCCCGGCGCGAGCCGAGCCGCGGGACGGACGGCGATTCGCCAGCCCACTGCCGGGGCGATTCCGCGGCGGTCGAGGAAATGCGTGTGAATGTCGACGTGTTACGATATATCGCGATAGCGCAAAGACGAGATTTGGAGGCGACGATGCACGCGAGCAGAAAGAGTCGAGGACACGGACACTGCGGCAGGCACGGCTACGGCCACGGGTGGGGTCATGCGCGCGGCTTTCGAGGCGGGCATCGCGCGCGACGGGGGAACGTCAGGGCCGCGATCCTCGCTCTCCTCGGCGAGCGTTCGATGCACGGCTACGAGATGATCCAGGAACTCGAGGCACGCACGGGTGGCCAGTGGCGGCCGAGCGCAGGGTCGATCTACCCGACCCTTCAGCTGCTCGAGGACGAGGGGCTCGTGAAGGGCGAGGAGGTCAACGGCAAGCGCGTTTTCTCGCTCACGGACGCAGGGCGCAAGGCCGCCGACGAGGAGACTTCGGGGACAGCTCCCTGGGAGGAAGCGGCGGCTGGAGCGGATTCGCCGCTGGGGCGGCTTCGCGTAGCGGCGGTTCAGCTTGGCGCGGCCGCGATGCAGGTCGGGCGCGCCGGTTCCGACGACCAGATCTCGCGGGCAGCGGACCTGCTGACGGAGACCCGACGGCGCATTTACGCGATCCTCGCCGAGGAATAAGCTCGGGGGCGGCCAGTACCCTGTGCGCAGGGATGGCCACCGCCACGAAGACCGTCACCGACGCCTGTGAGAGCGCCAAGCGCGCCTCGCGCGGCCTCGCGCGGGCTGACACGGCAACGCGCGACGGCGCCCTGCTCGCGCTCGCCGAGCTGCTCCGCGAGCGCTCGGCCGAGGTCCTCGAGGCGAACGCGGCGGATCTTGCTGACGAGCGCGCCGCAAAGCTCACCGGCGCCCTTCGCGACCGGCTGACACTCACCGAGGAGCGGGTGGCCGCGATGGCGGACGGGGTGCGGGCGATCGCCGCGCTGCCCGACCCGGTCGGCGAGGAGCTGGAGCGTCGCACTCTACCCACCGGGCTCGAGCTGCGCAAGATCCGCGTGCCCCTGGGCGTGGTGGCAGTGATCTACGAGGCGCGGCCAAACGTGACTGTGGACTGCGCCGCGCTGTGCCTCAAGAGCGGCAACGCGATCGTGCTGAGGGGCTCGAGCTACGCCCAGCGATCCAACGGCGCACTTGCGGGGGTGGTGCGCGAGGCCGTGGCCGACGCGGGGCTGCCGGAAGGCTCGGTAGAGCTGCTGTCGGGAGAGCGGTCGGAGCTGGTAGAGCTGGCGACTGCTGAGGGGCTGGTCGATCTCGTGATCCCGCGCGGCGGCGAAGGCCTCAAGGATGCCCTCAAGGAGGTCGCGACCGTTCCGGTCATGTACGCCGCAGCCGGCAACTGCCACGTCTACGTGCACGACGACGCAGACCTCGAGATGGCTCGGCGGGTCGCCTACAACGCCAAGGTCCAGCGGCCCGGCGTCTGCAACGCGGCCGAGACGCTCCTGGTCAACGCCGCAGTGGCCGGGCGGTTCCTGCCTCGAGTTCTCGCCGATTTCGAAGCTGCTGGCGTGGAGCTCGTCGGCGACGCGCGGGCTCGGTCGGCGGCCGGCGATGCCGCCGTGGGCGAGGCGACCGATGCGGATTGGGACACGGAGTACCTGGGGCTGAAGATGGCCGTTGGGGTGGTGGACTCGGTCACCGATGCCGTCGAGCACGTGAATCGTCACGGCACGGGGCACTCGGAGGCGATCCTCACATCCTCGGACGGGGCCGCGGAAGAGTTCACGGACGGGGTTGATGCGGCGGTCGTGTACGTCAATGCCTCGACCCGGTTCACCGACGGATTCGAGTTCGGCATGGGGGCGGAGATCGGCAACTCGACGCAGAAGTTGCATGCGCGTGGCCCGATCGGCCTGCGCGAGCTGACGACGACCAAATACGTGGTTCACGGCAGCGGCCAGGTGAGGGAGTAGGCGGTCGCTTCGGTCGGAGTTCTCGGAGGGGCGTTCAATCCGCCGCATCTGGGGCACCTGCTGCTGGCCCAGGAGGCCGCGTCGCAACTGGGGCTCGACGAGGTCCTGCTGGTGCCGGCGAGGGAGGCGCCCCATCGGGCGATCGACCCGGAGCCGGGCTCAGATGTGCGCCTTGAGATGACCGCGCTCGCGGTTGCCGACAACGATCAGCTGCACGCCTCGGATATCGAGACGCGGCGGGAGGGGCCATCCTTCACCTACCGTACATTGGAGTTGTTGACTGACGATCGGCCCGGCGACCAGCTCGTATTCGTGATGGGCGCCGACGTTGCCGCAGGACTCGAGGCGTGGAAGGAGCCGCGGCGGGTGCTCGAGCTGGCGCGGCTGGCGATCGCGGCGCGCCCTGGCACGCAGCTGGACGAGGCCGAGGCTGCGTTGGGGCGGCTCGGGGGCGTCGACCGCGCGGACGTGGTGCACATGCCGGAGGTGGCGGTTTCGTCGACGCGGATCCGGAGGCGAATCGCGCAGGGTCTGCCGATTCGCTACCTGGTGCCTGACCGGGTGCGTGAGCTGATCGTAGAAAGGGGGCTGTACACGACGTGACCAAGGTGCCGGAGGCAGGCGAGCGCAGAAGGCAGACCGCGGTGGCCGAACGCCAGGCGACGACACCGGCCGCGTCGGCGGACCTGGCGCGGCGGATCGCCTCGCTGGTGGATTCCAAGCAGGGCGCCGACGTCGTCGCGCTCGATGTCCGGGAGCTGGTGGGCTACACGGACTTCTTGGTCATCTGCACGGCGCGCAACGAGCGCCAGGCGAAGGCGGTCCACGATGAGGTGTACGCCCGCCTGAAACAGGAGGATGACCGGCTGCCGGCGCGGGTGGAGGGCGAGGGGGAGGCGCGCTGGGTGCTGATGGATTACCTCGACTGCGTGCTGCACGTGTTCGTGCCGGAGATGCGCGACCGCTACCGGCTCGAGACGCTGTGGGGCGAGGCGCCCGAGCTGGACTTGAGCTCGTAGACGCGCAGCTCTGCCCCCAGCTCCGGGTGGGTCACGAGCTCGGCGGCGCTCATGCCGAGGCGCTCGGCGACGGCGATGGAGCGGGAGTTGGTGGGCAGGATGAGGCTGATCAGGCGGGGTGGAGCGAGCTGGGTTGAGGCGGCCTCGACCGCTGCCCGCGCGCCCTCGGTGGCCAGGCCGCGGCCCCAAAAGCTGCGGCGGAGGGTCCAGCCGACTTCGATCTCGTGCGCCACGTCGGGGATGAACGTTGGGTGTGAGGCTCCGAGCCACCCCGCGAGCTTGCCGCTGGCGGGCTCGATCGCGGCCCAGGTTCCCCAGCCATGTCGCTCCCAGTGGTGCAGGTGGCGGTCAAAGCTCTCGGCGGCGGCCTCAGCGGGGTCGCCCGGCTCGCCGGCGTGCAGCGATTCCCAGACGTCGGGCTCGGCCCAGATGGCGGCGTGGGCGTCGCGGTCGTCGGGACGCCAGCGACGCAGGCGGAGCCGCTCCGTGTCGACGGTCTCAGGGAAGGCGTTGGGCTCGGATCGCATCGTGCCCATCGTCGCAGCGCGGGAGGGATGCCGTCCGACCCGGCGCCTAGCGTGCGGGTATCCAGCGCAGCCGGTTCAAGAGGGTCCTGCTCGGCTACAAGCCGAGCGAGGTACGCGACGCGATCGGCACGCGCGACGCGGCGCTCGAGGCGATCGGGGAGAAGCTCAAGGGGGCGCAGCGGGTGGCCGCTGTGCGCGAGGCGGAGATCGAGCAGCGGGCGGCAGAGCTCGTCGGCCGGCAGGCGCAGATCGATGAGCTCGAGCGGCTCGCCACGGAGCTCAGCGAGCGGGTGGTCGTACGGGAGCGCGCGTTGCGAGAGCTGCGGTTGGAGTTGGCGCGGGTGCGCGAGGAAAGTGACGCGGGGCTGCGCGCCTTGGCGGCCCTGGCGGACGATCTCGAGGCGGTGCGGCGGCAGGCGCGGGGGCAGGCGACGCGGATCCGGATGCGGGCGCTGCGCGAGGCGGCCGAGCTGAGCGAGCGGATCAGCGAGCTGAGCCAGAGGCCCAGCCAGGTCCGCGACCGGATGCTGGAGTCGCTGCGCGAGGCGATTGTGCGAGTCGGCCAGGAGGACGAGCGCGAGCCCGCGCTCGAAATGCCGATGAGCCCGAACGGGAGCGGGCACGCTGAGCCGGCGGAGCTGTTCGAGGGATTGATCGAGGTCGAGATCGGGCCGCTGGCCGACTTCTCGCAGCTGGTGGGGTTTGAGGATGCGGCCGGCGCGATTGCGGCGACATCGGAGATCTCGGTGAAGCGGTTCGCACGCCGGCGAGCGACACTGGAGATGAAGCTGGCGGAGCCGGTGGCGCTGTTGCGCGAGCTCGAGGGGCGGGCGCCGTTCGAGTTCGAGGTGCGCGACACGCGCTCGGACCGGGTGGTGCTTGACGTCGACGAGGAGCGGCGCGAGGCGGCTTAGGGCCGGGGTTCACGGACGCGCTGAGCGTGGGGGCGTGTGGTTTTCGTCGCGGCCATGCTGGCCGAGCTGAACGCCGCCCTCGAGGCCCAGCGGATCGCGGTGGTCCCGCAGCCGGGCTACCGGGCGACTCGGGACGCGTACTGCGAGCAGCAGCTCGCCGACTGACCCACCTTTCCGTCCAGCGGCTATGCGAACATGTGTTCGCTATGGAGTTCAATCCGAATCACCGCGGCAACGTTGCCGAGCTGAAGATCGCGGCAGCCGCCGCCGAGCTTGGGATTCCAGTCTTGCGCCCGATGACCGAGCACGAGCGGTATGACCTCGTGTTTGAGATCAACGGGCGTTTGCTGAGGATCCAGTGCAAGTCGGCATCTCGGAAAGGTGACGTCGTGGTCGTCCGCCTGGTTACCAACCGGCGCGGCCCGAACGGATTCATCCGGGGCCGCTACACGGACGACGAGATCGATGCTGTTGCCGTCTATTGCCCCGACCTGGACGAGTGCTACCTGCTCTGGATGGAGTACATCGGTGGACTAACCGGCCTTCATCTTCGACTCACGGCTCCCCGAAACGGCCAGCGAGCCGGGCTACACTATGCGGCCAATCACAGCTTGTCTGGGGCCATAGCTCAGCTGGGAGAGCGTCTGACCGGCAGTCAGAAGGTCGTGGGTTCGAGCCCCACTGGCTCCACTTACGAAGCCGAAGCGTCCGGCAGTCATGTCGTCGGCGCCCACGAGTTCCGGAACCTTTTTGGCCTTTACGCTCAGCGCGCTGCAGCTGGCGAACGTTTCCTGGTGACGCGTCGCGGCAAGCCGTACGTCAAGCTCGGCCCCGCCACCGAGCCACTCACCGTCGTTCCACTGCCCTCGGCGGAACCGTCCAGGCCGAAGCTCCACATCGCAGGCGAATAGTCTCCCCGCCGTGAAGCAGGTCGCCGACGGCGTCTGGCATCTCAACACTTTCCTCTTTCCAAACGGCGTCAACGCCTACCTCGTCGAGGACGTCCTGATCGACGCGGGGGGCCGGCAGGCCTCAAAGCGCATCCTCGGCGACCTCGAGGGCCACCACGTCACGGCCCATGCGCTCACGCACGCTCACGCCGATCACCAGGGCTCAAGCCACGCGGTCTGCACCACCCTCGAGATCCCCTTCTGGGTCCCGGAACACGACGTCGCGCCCGCCGAGAACCCATCCCTGATCCGCGAGCGCCAGCCCGACACCTTCCTCGCCCAGTTCTACGTCCGCATGTTCGCCGGCCCCGCCCACAGGGTCGACCGCGTCCTGCGCGAGGGAGACGAGGTCGCCGGCTTCACCGTCCTCGACACGCCCGGCCATTCCGCGGGCCACGTGAGCTACTGGCGCGAATCCGACCGCACCCTGATCCTCGGCGACGTCCTCAACAACATGGACGTCCTCACCGGCCTCCCGGGCCTGCGCGAGCCGAAGGACTCACTCACCCCGGACCCCGGGCGCAACCGCGAATCGATCAAGCGCCTTGGAACGGTCGAGCCCAATCTGGTCCTCTTCGGCCACGGCGCTCCACTGCGCGACACGAAGAAGTTCGTCGACTTCTGCGCGAGCGTCTAGGAGTCGTCAGACGGCGCCGCGCCGTCGCCCTTCCGCCTGCGCACCGACTCGGCGACGGATTCCATCGCCTCCCGGATCGTCCACGCCTGCTCGCCCATCGCGGGTAGGAAGTGGTCGGCGATGCAGCGGGCGTACACGCACCACATCGTGTCGAGCATCTTCTCTCCCTCCTCCGTCAGCTCGACGTGGATCGCGCGCCTGTCCCCAGGGCACGCCCGGCGTACGACGAGTCCGGACTCCTCGATCCGGTCGATCATCCGGCTGAGACCGCTGCGGCTGAGCACGAGCTCGTCGGCGAGCTCCGACGGCTGCAGGTGATGCTCGGGCGCCTCATAGAGCACCAAGAGCACCTCGTACCAAGCGAATGGGGGCAGCCCGGCAGCGGCGAAATCCTCGCCGATCTTGCGAAGCATCAGGGCGTGGGCGCGCAGAAACGCGCGCCAGGCAGCCGCCTGCTCCGCGTCGATCCTGGGTGCTCGGGTTGCCGCTTCCGTCGTGGCCATCGTCGTTCGGTCCCGTTGCGTGCGGAGAGCAGTGTCTCAAGTCGGGAAGCTAGTTCCATGGGCAGTAGTTGTACATGCAATCATATCTGGTATATTATTGCAACAACATCAGTTGTAACGACAACTATCTTCCTCCGAGGAAACCAGCACCTTCAGACAAGGAGACACGCATGACCACAGCGACGCAGACCAGGATCCCAGACGGGACCTACGCCATCGACACGGTGCACTCGTCCGCTGCGTTCGAGGTCACCCACAACCAGATCGCGACCTTCCGTGGGTCGTTCGGAGAAGTCGACGCGACCTTCCACGTGGGCGATGACGCCACCAAGCTCACCGGCGCCGTCAAGGTCCAGAGCATCGACGTCGACTACGAGGACCTTCGGGCACACCTGCTCTCGCCGGAGTTCTTCGACGCCGAGCGCCATCCCGAGGTCCGTTTCGCGTCGACGGACATCACCGTGGGTGACGACGACTCCGTCGAGCTTCGCGGCGAGCTGACCATCAACACGATCACCCGGCCGATCGAGGCGCGCGGCACGATCAACGGTCCCATCACTGGACCTGACGACAACACGCGCATCGCGCTCGACTTCGAGACGGTCGTCGACCGTCACGACTTCGGCATGGGCTGGAACATGGACCTGCCCGACGGCCGCAAGGTGCTGGGCGACGACGTGAAGCTCATCGTCCACCTCGAGCTGATCCGGGCCTAACGCCTTGAGGGTTCTCGGCATCTCCGGCAGCCTGCGTCGGGCCTCGCACAACACCCAGCTGCTCCGGAGGGTGGGGGAGCTGCTGCCGCCCTCCGCCGAGCTTGACGTCTACGCCGGCCTCAAGGCGATCCCGCCCTACGACGCCGACGACGACAACCACGAGCACCCGCACGGGGTGGTCGCCCATCTGCGGAAGTCGATCACGGACGCCGACGCGATCCTGATCGCCACCCCCGAGTACAACGGGTCGATCCCGGGGGTGCTGAAGAACGCTGTTGACTGGGCCTCGCGCCCGGCGGGGCAGAGCGTCCTCCGCTACAAGCCGGTCGCCGTGATCGGCGCCAGCACCGGCCAGTTCGGCGGCGTCTGGGCCCAGGCCGAGCTGCGCAAGGTGCTCGGGATCATCGGCGCGCGCGTCATCGGCCGCGAGCTGCCCGTTGCCCGGGCGGATTCCGCCTTTGACGAAGCCGGCCGCCTCGTCGACCCACACCTCGAGCAGGAGCTGTCGGAGATCCTGACCGACCTCGTCTACGAGGCCGACCTTTCCCTCGCCGCGGCGTAGCGGTCGCCGCCGCGCCTCGCGGCCGCCGCGCGAATTGAAAACGCCATAGGATCGCCGCAGTGATTGGCGCGCTCATCCTCGGCATCGTCGCTGGCTTCATCGCCAGGGCGATCCTGCCAGGCCGCCAGAGCATGAACTTCCTGTTGACGATCCTGCTCGGCCTCGCCGGCGCCGCGCTCGGGTGGCTCTTCTTCACGGCCCTGCTCGGCATCGGCGACGACGACGCCTTCGACCTCGGGGGTCTCCCGGGAGCGATCGTCGGCGCCGTGATCCTGCTCTGGGGCTACGAGCGGTTCGTCGCCAGCCGTAGGCCTGCGGCTGCCACCGCGCCTGAGCGCATCGAGTCAGCGGAGCGCGGAGGACGCGACCAGCCTGGCCCGGACGTCTAGAGCCCGCTAGTCAGACCTTGCGGCCGCGCCGGCGGCGTCCAAAGCCGGCCGAGCGGCGGCGGAGACGTGCCGGCGCACGCGCCGCCGGGCTCCCGAGAATCCGAAGTTCGCCACCTTCGCGAACCCGAGCTCGTCCTCGCGCAGCGCGAGCAGCAGATGGGCCACCCGATCGCCGGCCGGCAAATCGGCCTGCTCGGCCACTCCCACACACCAGCAGTCGACCCGTCGGCCCCCGGGGCGGATCAGGATCGCTCCCTGCTCTCCGACCAACCAGATCCCCAGCGACCCACGCTCCAGCGCTACGCCGGTGGCGCTCAGCAGCTCGCGCTGACGATGCCCGACCAGATCGCCGAGCAGACCCAGCGCGGCCGACTCGGCCTTGCCTTCCGCGTCGCGGCACCTCGCCGCGCTGCGCGCGCTCCCGATCGGGACGATCCACGTCGCCCCCCGGCGCGCCTGGATCCAGGGCACCGCCCACGCGTGGGCGAAACACAGCAACGCCGCGGGAGCCGTCAGCGGCTCGATAGCCAACAGCGCGATCCCCGGCGCCGTGAACAGGAAAACGACCCAGCTCGTCCACGTGGTCCACAAGAGCTCCTGGCGGCGCAGAGTGCCCGCGTGCGTCCGCGGGCTCCAGGGAAGGCTCGCGGCCTCCGCGAGACTCGCCGACGATTCCATTTTCGGCTAGCCGCCCGCGATCGGGCGCCGCATCACCACCAGCTCGGCATTGAGCGGCAGCTCCCGCACAACCTCGGCAGTGCCGTCGTCCAACTGCGCCGAGGCGATCATCCCCGCGTCGAGCTGTTCGCGGAACGCAGCCACCGCTCGCTCGCGCGCAGCCTCGTCGCCGTCGGTCCATTCGGCGAGCGTCGTGTGTCCGCTCCGATCGAGTCTGATCAAGCGCGCCATGGCAACCTCCTGGCTCTTGGGTCCGCCTTCGTCTCGCCCGAATATACGCCCGGCCCACGCCTGGGTGTGTGAGCTGCGGGCCGCCCATAAACTCAGACACGAGACACGAACCACTTGGACCCGGAGCAAATGGACCGATACGACCCACACGCGATTGAGCGCCGCTGGCAGGCGGTGTGGGCCGAGGAGGGCACTTGGGAGGTCGCCAACCCCGGGCAGCCGGGCTTCGATGACTCAACGCCCAAGAACTACGTGCTGGAGATGCTGCCGTACCCGTCGGGCGAGCCGCACATCGGCCATCTGAAGACCTACTCGATCGGGGACGCGATCGCCCACTTTCGCCGCCGCAACGGCTTCCAGGTGGTCCACCCGATGGGTTACGACGCCTTCGGGTTGCCCGCGGAGAACAACGCGATCAAGACCGGCGTGCACCCGCGCGACGCGACATCCGCCTCGATCGAGGAGTTCCGCCGCCAGCTTCAGTCCTGGGGCGTGTCGATCGACTGGACGCGGGAGATCGCGACCTGCGATCCGAACTACTACCGCTGGACGCAGTGGATCTTCCTCCGGCTCTACGAGGCCGGCCTTGCGTACCGGGCGGAAGCGCAGGTGCAGTGGTGCCCGGTTGACCAGACCGTGCTCGCCAACGAGCAGGTGATCGACGGGCGTTGCGAGCGCTGCGGCTCCCTGGTCGAGGCGCGCAGCCTCGAGCAGTGGTTCTTCAAGATCACCGACTACGCCGACCGCCTGCTCGCCGACTTCGAGCTGCTCGAGCGCTGGCCCGATTACGTCGTCCGCATGCAGCACAACTGGATCGGCCGCTCGGAGGGCGCCAGGGTGGTCTTTCGCTGTGAGGAGCTCGGCCTTGACTTTCCGGTCTTCACCACCCGTCCCGACACTCTCTTCGGAGCGACTTTCTTCGTCGTCGCCCCCGAACACCCGGAGGTCGAGCGGCTGGCCGCGGGAACGGGTCACGAGGAGGAGGTGCGCGCCTACGTCGACGAGTCAATCCGCGAAACGGTCCAGGAGCGAAGCTCAGAAGCAAGGGCCAAGACCGGCGTCCCGCTGGGGCGCAGCGTCACCAACCCCGTCAACGGCGAGCAGATTCCGATGTTCGTCGCGGACTACGTGTTGATGGAGTACGGAACCGGCGCAGTGATGGCGGTTCCGGCACACGACGAGCGGGACTTCGATTTCGCGACCGCGTTCAAGCTGCCGATTCGCCGAGTGGTGAGAGCTCGAGACGGTGGAGGCGAGGACCTCGACCAGCCGTTTCTCGGGCACACCGATGACGAGGTGCTGGTCAACTCGGAGGGCTTCGACGGCATGAGCGCGCCCGAGGCAGCGAAGGCAATCACCGAATCGCTTCGCGACCGCGGCTTGGGCGACTTCGCCGTCAACTACCGCCTTCGTGATTGGTTGCTGTCGCGGCAGCGCTACTGGGGCTGCCCGATCCCGATCGTCTACTGCGAGCGCTGCGGCATGGTGCCCGTGCCGGATGATCAGCTCCCGGTCGAGCTGCCCGAGGTCGAGGACTACGCACCGAAGGGCCAGAGCCCGCTCGCCGCCGTCACTGACTGGGTCAACACCGAGTGCCCGACCTGTGGCGGGCCGGCGCGCAGGGAGACCGACACCATGGACACGTTCGTCGACTCGTCCTGGTACTACCTGCGCTATCTCGATCCGCAGAACTCCGAGCGCCCGTGGGACCGCTCGGCGGTCGACTACTGGATGCCGGTCGACCAGTACATAGGCGGGGTCGAGCACGCGATCCTGCACCTCCTCTACTCGCGGTTCTTCTGCAAGGCGCTCTCGGACCTCGGACACCTCGACGTCCAGGAGCCGTTCATCAACCTCTTCGCCCAGGGGATGATCACCCGTGAGGGGGCGAAGATGTCCAAGTCGAAGGGCAACACCGTTGACCCGGCCGAGTACGTGGCGCGGTACGGCGCTGACGCCATGCGCACCTACATCTGCTTCATCGGCCCGCCGGATCGGGATGCGGACTGGGTGGATGAGGGAGTCGAGGGCGTGCACCGGTTCCTCACCCGACTGTGGCGTCTCGCTGCCGAAGCCTCGACGCGTACCGACGCCGGGGGCGCGACTAAGGGTGCCGAGGGGCCCGCGCGCGAGCTGCTTGTCAAGGCCAACTGGGCGATCGACAAGGTCACCCGCGACCTCGACAGCTTCCACCTGCACACCGCGATCGCCGCGGTTATGGAGCTGGTCAACGAATCCTACCGGTTCAAGGAGGCCCTCTATGGCGACGGGACGGGGCAGGCCGTGGTGCGTTTCGCCGCCACGACCGCCACCTCGCTGATCTTCATTTTCGCCCCTCACCTCGCGGCGGAGACGTACGCACGGCTGACCAGTCAGCGCGTCTGGGAGCAGCCGTGGCCCGAGGCCGATCCGGCGCTGCTCGAACACGACACGTTCACGCTCGTCGTGCAGGTGAACGGAAAGCTTCGGGACCAGATCGAAGCGGCCGCCGACGCTCCGGAGGAGGAGCTCCTGAGGATGGCGCGCGAGAGCGACAACGTGCGGCGCCACCTCGACGGCAAGGAGGTCGTCAAGGAGATCGTGGTGCCGGGCAAGCTCGTCAACCTGGTCGTCCGCTGAACCGTCGCAGGCCGGCAACACCTTCGCGCAACCGGTCTGCTAGAAAGGCCGCGTGCTCGTCAGGCGCTTTGCGGAGGCGGCCATCGCCGACGTCCACCGGCTCCGGTCGCACATCCTCATGGACGCGGGAGAGCTGGGGTCGCGGAACGTTTCCGTCAACTGGCTCGAGGTCCCTGCGGGTGCTTCCGAGGAGCTCCGGTCCCACGAGGAGGCCGAGCAGGTCTACGTCGTCGTCGCCGGCAGCGGCACGATGTCTGCAACGGGTGACGCCCAGCGACTCGAGCGCGGCGACCTGGTCCTGATCCCTCCCGCGACCGAGCACTCCGTCGCCAACGACGGCAGCGAAGCGCTGGCCCTTCTTTCGGTTCAGTCGCCACCGGTCTCGGCGGACGAGCTCTACAGCCGCCGCCTTGCCACGCAGGCCGCGGGCTACGACGACGAGTACGACGAGCAGTAGCGGCCGCATTCGCCGTCGGGTGATCGTGCACGGCCGCGTCCAAGGCGTGTTCTTTCGCGACACCGCCCGGCGCATGGCCACCTCGCGGCAGGTCGCCGGCTGGATCCGCAACCGCCAGGATGGAGCGGTCGAGGCGGTGTTCGAGGGCGAGCCGGACCACGTGGAGTCGATGCTGCGGTTCTGCGAGCAGGGGCCACGCGGCGCCGTGGTCGAGCGGGTGGACGTCCTGGAGGAGCCCACCGAGGGCATCGAGGGCTTCGCGATCACGCGCTGACACGCGCCCGCGCGGAGTTCACGCGCTGACACGCGCTCGCGCGGAATTCACGCGCTGACACGCGCTCGCGCGGAATTAGTTCCGCTCCGCGCGTCACGCGACACGCGCTGGGGCCCACGATCGACGGGTGCCTGACCTCAGCCGCTCGCAACTGCTCGTCTACGGCGCCGTCGGAGTCGCGCTGCTGCTGGTCGGAGCCCGCTGGGTGCGCTCGGCCGACGCCGAGACCCCCTCCGAGGCCGGTGTCGTCGCCACTGGCGATGAAGCCGCCGCCGGCGACGCAGGTGCGGAGGGCTCTTTCGCGCTCGATGCCGGCGGCGAAGGCGATCTCGTCGTCCACGTCGCCGGCGCGGTGCGCGACCCGGGCGTCTATCGCTTCCCCGCCGGATCCCGGGTGACCGACGCCGTCGAGCGGGCGGGGGGCGCCATTGCGTCCGCAGCCGCCGACGGGATCAACCTCGCCGCTCGGCTCGCCGATGGCCAGCAAGTAGTCGTGCCAAGCAGCGCCAAGGGCGCCGGTGGGGTCGGCTCGGGCTCGAGGATCGGTGGGCCGGCGGACGGCCCGATCAGCCTCGGCACGGCCACTGTGGAGCAACTCGACACGATCGAGGGCATCGGCCCAGTAACGGCGCAGGAGATCGTCGATTTCCGCGACCAGCACGGCGGCCTCTCCTCGATCGACGAACTCGATCAGATCTCGGGCATCGGGCCGGCCACCATGGAGGCGCTGCGGAGCAGTCTGCAGCCCTAGATGCTCGAGCCGGCAGCCGCCTGGCGCTATGTCGCTCTCGGCGGGCTCGCCGCCGGGCTCGCCGCCGCACCGCTCCTGGCACACGCCGGGGCGTTCATCCCGATGGTCGCCGGTGCTGTCGCGAGCGTCGCGCTCGCCGTCGCGGTTCCCCGAAGCGCTGGGCGAGCCGCACGCCTCGCGTGGCACGTCCTGCTCGCGCTGTCGCTCGCCGCGCTCGGGGCCGGCGTCGGTGTCGCCCGCGTCGCCGCGATCGACGCCGGAGCGCTGGACCTCGCCGCGGGGCAACGAGCCACGGTCACCGGCCACGTCGCTGCCGTCCCGCGCCGGGTCGACGGCCAGGTTGGCGTGCGAGTCGACACGCCCGACGGCCGGCTGCTCATCGAAGCGCCCGAACCCGTGGTGGACCTTCCGGTTGGCGCGGCCGTGCGCGCCACGGGGGCTATCCGCGACCCCGGGCCATGGGAGGAGGGTTGGCTGGCGCGGCACGGGATTCGCGACGTGCTCACCGCGTCGACGATCGAGCTTCGGGGCGGCTTCAGACGTGGCGCCGTGTCACTGCTCGACGAAGCTCGGGTGCGCGCGGAGGACGCGTTGGGCCGCGGCACCGACGCCGAGCGGGCGGCGCTGCTGCGGGGCTTTGTGCTGGGTCAGGACGACCGCATCGACCCCGAGACCGTCGAGGAGTTCCGTCGCTCCGGTCTCAGCCACCTCCTTGCGGTCAGCGGCCAGAACGTTCTCCTGCTTGCCTTGCTGGCCTGGCCGCTGCTGGCGCTGCTGGGGCTCGGTCTCCGTGCCCGCCTCCTGGTCACGCTCGCCCTGATCGTCGCGTACGTGCCGGTAGCCGGCGGCGGGCCCTCGATTCAGCGCGCTGGTGTGATGGGGACGGCCGGGGTCCTGGCCGCCCTGGCCAGCCGTCCGTCCTCCCGCGTGTACGCCGTGCTGCTGGCGACGGCGGCAACGCTGGCGCTCAACCCGCGTGCAAGCGGAGACGCGGGCTGGCAGCTCAGCTTCGCCGCCGTGATCGGGATCATGATCTGGGCCCGACCGCTGCGCCAGGCGCTGGTCGGGCGTTCGACTCCCGAGGCCTCGATTCGCGGCGCTCTCGCTGACGCGGTCGCGGTCACGGTCGCCGCGACGCTGGCCACGGCGCCCCTGATCGCAAGCCAGTTCGACGTCCTCTCGCTCGCGTCGCTGCCGGCCAACCTGCTGGCGCTGCCCGCGGTCGCGCCGGTGATGTGGCTGGGAATGCTCGCGGCGCTGGCGGGACAGATCCCCTGGCTTCCAGTCGAGCCGCTCACCTGGGTGGGCGGAGCGCTGGCGGGCTACGTCGCGCAGGTCGCCGCGTGGCTTTCTGCACCCAGCTGGGCACAGGTGGACGTGAGCCTCGACGGCCCCGGTGCCGTGCTTGGCGGCTACGCGGGCGTCGTGCTCGTGGTCACTTTGGCCCTCCGGTGGACCCAGCGCCGAGCCGCGCTGCGCCTGAGTCCGGCGCTTGCCGCCGCGGCGGCGCTGGCCGTCGTGGTCTCGCTTGCGATAGCGGTGTCGCCGCGCGCGACCGAGCGCATCGCCGGGCCGGTCAAGGGTCTGCGCGTGACGGTCCTCGACGTGGGGCAGGGCGACGCGATCCTGCTCGAGCCAGACAACGGCAACCCGCTGCTCGTCGACGCCGGGCCCGCCGACGCCGAGGTTGGCGCGGCCCTCGCTGACCGTGGAGTCGAGCGGCTCGCTGGCGTGCTCGCCACCCATCCTCAGGCCGATCACGTCGGCGGCATCCCCGACGTGTTGGAGCGCATCGCCACCGACCGTCTGCTCTACGCGCAGGCGGACCCGACGCTGCTGGGCGCCGCCGTCGCGGCGGGCACCGACGCAACCCGGATCGCGGCCGGCGCCCACTTGCGCACTGGCTCGCTGCGTCTGCGGGTGCTGTGGCCGCCGCGCGAGCTGCTCTCCAGGCCGTTGGACCCAGCCGCCGACCCCAACGCGCTCTCGCTGGTCGTGGTCGCCCGGTGGCGCGACTTCGAGCTGCTCCTCGCGGGCGATGGCGAGGCCGAGCTCGCTCCAGTCGACCCTGGGCCGGTGGACGTGCTCAAGCTCGCCCACCACGGCAGCGAGGACGCCGGCCTCGCCGGGCTGCTCGAGAGGGTGGCGCCGGTGCTGGCCGTGATCTCCGTCGGTGCGGACAATCCGTACGGCCACCCCTCGCCGGAAACGCTCGCTGAGCTGCGGGCGCGCGGCGTCGCGGTCGCCCGCACCGACGTGGACGGATCGCTGACGATCGCGGTGGATCGGCGCGGCTTCAACCTCACCGGGAACGGGTGACGACGTGTTCACTCAGATAGGGTCAGCGCCGCTCGCTATCCCTTTCCAAGGAGAGCATGAACGATGGAAGCAGCCGGCACGCCGCAGCCCCAGCCACCCCAGGCCCCGCCGCCATCGCCGCCCGCCGCTCCGCCGTCCGACGAAGACAGGGCGAGCGGCGGCTGGCGCGTGCTGGGCGTGGTCCTGGCACTGGCGCTCGCGTTCGCGTGCGCGGTGATGATCGTGGCGATGGTCGACATCAACGACACGCCCCGCTGCGACGATCCAGCCGCCCTGGAGGAGGAGCGCGCCGAATCGGGCGATCTGGTGATCGAGTGCTTCGACGGCTCCGAGGCCCAGAAGGTGATCAGCCTCGTGCTCGGCTGGCCAAGTGGGATCCTGGCCGGGATCGCGGCGCTGGTGGCGCTGTTCTTCGCCGTCACCGGTCGCCAGGGACAGCTCCTGCTGAGGCTGACCGGAACCGCGATCGTACTCGGCGGGCTGAGCATCCTGATCGGCAGCATCTAGGCGCGCGCTAGGCACGCGCGGCCGCCGCCCGGGCAGACGCTCTCGGGCACCGGCCGGGGCGGCAAATACACTCGCCCCGGAGCGATGGCCGAAGGCACGAGAATCAAGCCCGCGTACCTGATCGCGGGCACCGACGAGGCGAAGATCGGCGCGGCGGTGTCGCGCCTGCGCGCGCGCGCCGAGAGGGAGGGCGGCGCCGGGGCACTGGAGGCCTTCACGGCCGAGCCGGGCGCCGGCAACGGGCCCGACGCCGAGGCGCTGGTTGGTGGTGTGGCGGCGATGTCGCTGACCACCGAGCGCCGCTACCTGCTCGCCGACGGCGTCGAGCGCTGGACCGACAGGCGCGCCCAGCCGGTGATCGAGGCGATTGCGGCGCTTCCCGAAGACGTCACGCTCGTGCTCGTAGCGCGGGAGAGCCCGCCGAAGCTCAGGGCGCCCAAGGGGCTCGCCGACGCCGTCAAGAAGACCGGCGGAGAGGTGCTGGCCTATCAGGCGCCCAAGCCCCGCGACGTGGGCGCCTGGCTCCTCGCCGAGGCCAAGCGCCGGAGCGTGGAGCTGGATCGGGACGCGGCCGCGCTGCTGCTGGAGCGCCTTGGCATGAGCACAGTGCGCCTGACCAATGAGCTCGACCGTCTCGCGCTCTGGGCTGGCCCGGGGGGCTCGGTCGCGCGCGCCGACCTCGACGCGATGGTCGCCGACACTTCGGAGGAAGTCGCGTGGGCGCTCTCTGACGCACTCGTCGATCGCGACCCAGCGGCCGCGCTCGCCGCGGCCGAGCGGCTCGCAGGGCAGGGCGAGTCGGTCACGGGGATCATTTACCAGGCGGCGAAGCGCCTGCGCGAGGCGCACCTGGCGCTCGACGCGATCGAGTCCGGCACCTCGGTGAAGGACGTGGAGAAGAGCCTCCCGATGCATCCCTACGCAGCGAAGATGCTGCTCCGGCGGCTGCGGGACGCCTCGCTCGACGACCTTCGTGCCGGGACCTGCGCGATCGCCGACCTCGAATGGTGGACCCGTGGCGGCTCTGACTATCCCGAGCCCGTCGCCCTCACGCTCGCGGTTCGACGAGCGAGTGGCGCGCGCTCGCGCTAGCGACGAAACCGCTGGGTCAGGACCCGGTTCGAAGCCGGGCCGCGCGCGCCTTCTTGCGAGCCCCGTTGTTGAGGTGAAGCGCGCCCTTCTGCACGGCCTTATCGATGCGCGACACGAGCTCGCGGTGCTCGGCGTCGACGGCCTCTGCATCGCCGGCGGCGACCGCGGCCTCCAGGTGACGGAAGTGGGTCTTCACGGCGCTCGTCAGGCGCCGGTTCTCGTCGTGCTCGCGCAGCGTGCGCGCGTTGCGCTTCTTCTGGGAGGCGATGTTGGCCATGGCCGACGGGGCAGTGTAGCGACGGAGGCTCGTGACGCATGAGCGGTTGGGACGACCGGCGCGAGCGACGGGGGAGAGAGCTCGACGACGTCGCCGAGGCCGAAGTGGTGCCGACGGAGGAGGTCACGGCGCCGCGGCCACGCTCCGGCCGTCTGGCGCGCTCGACGGCGTTCTTTTCGGTGGCGACGGCCCTCTCGCGAGTGGCCGGTCTGGGGCGCGAGATCGTGGCCGTGAGCTACTTCGGCGTCAAGGGCCAGATGTCGGCATTCACGATCGCCTTTCAGGTCCCGAACCTGGTCCGCAGCCTCTTCGCGGACGCGGCAATCCAGGCGGCGTTCGTGCCCGTCTTCACCGAGCACCTCGAGAACGGGCGCCGCAAGGAGGCCTTTCACCTCGCGTCCACCCTGCTCTTCCTGGTCATCCTGATCCTCGGCGGGCTCACCGCCTTGTTCATCCTCCTGGCACCGGTGCTGATGCCGCTGTTCGCACCGGGTTTCGGCGATCAGCGCCAGGAGTTGACGGCGGTGCTCGCGCAGATCCTGTTCCCGATCCTGCTCCTGCTGGGGATCAACGGAATCGTTGTTGGCGTCCTCAACAGCTACGACCGGTTCGCGGCCTTCGCGATCTCGCCGTTCTTCTGGAATCTGGCGATCATCGCCGTGCTCGTGGCCTTTGCCCCGGCGGTCTCCGAACACGACGAGATCTACGTCTACGCCGTCGGCGTGGTCGTGGGCACCGTCGTCCAGCTCGCGATTTGCGCCTACGACCTGCGCCACACGCCCTACGGCCTCCGCCGTGCGCTCGCCGCGCCGTTTCGCGGGCACGTCGCCGAAGCCTTCAGGAGCCCTGACGTCCGGCGCGTACTGCTGCTGATGCTGCCCGTGACGATCAGCCTCGGCCTGATCAACTTCAACCTGGTGGTCAACAGCCTCTTCGGTTCGCTGGTCTCCGACCGAGCTCCGGCCGCGATCGACAAGGCGTTTCGCATCTACATGCTGCCGCAGGGGATCTTCTCCGTCGCCGTCGCGACGGTTCTGTTTCCGACCCTCTCCCGCTTCGCAGCTCGAGGCGAGCTCGACAACCTGCGAGCAACGATGGCGAACGGGATGCGGCAGATCGTGCTGCTGCTCACCCCGGCGGCTGCGGCGATCCTCGTGCTCTCGGAACCGATGGTGCGACTCGTGTACGAGCGCGGCGAGTTCGGCCCTGGCCAGACGGATCTCGTCGCCACCGCGCTCTTCTGGTTTGCGTTTTCGCTGCCGTTCAACGGGCTGTTTCTGCTCTTGACCCGAACCTTCTTCAGCCTCCAGCGTCCGTGGGTGCCGACCGCGATCTCGGCCGGCAACCTGGCGCTGACCGCACTGGCCGCGCTGGCTCTCTACGAGGAGTTCGAGGTCGCCGGCATCGTCGCGGCGACCGTGATCGCGACCGCCGCCAGCGTCCTGGCCCAGATCCTGATCCTGCGCCGAGAGCTCGGCAGGCTGGAGCTCGGCGCGCTGGCCTGGGCGACGGCCCGGATCTGTCTCGCCTCGGCGGCGCTCGCCGGCGCGAGCTACGGTGTCTGGACGCTGCTCGACGATGCGCTCGGCAGGGGTCTAGGCGGACAGATGGCCTCGCTGGGGCTCGGGCTCGCGGCAGGCGGCGTCGTCTACGCAGTGGCGGTGACACTGATGCGAGTGCCGGAAGCGGACCAAATCCGGCGGCTACTCGGCCGGCGCAGCGAAGTCTGACCTGCGCCGCTCACGGTCATTGCAGCTTTGTCTGACCTATAGGCCGGTAAAGGCTTCACTCGCGGGCTTGACCCCCCGCCATACTTGCCCTCGCCGCCCATGGACCGGATCCGCAACTTCTCGATCATCGCCCATATCGACCACGGCAAGTCCACGCTGGCCGACCGGATCCTCGAGCTCACGGGGGCGGTCGACCCCCGCAAGCACGTGCCGCAGCTCCTCGACTCGATGGAGCTGGAGCGAGAGCGGGGGATCACGATCAAGGCGCAGGCGGTCCGGGTCGCGTACTCGCCCGACCGTGACGAAGGCGAGCCCTACTACCTGCACCTCATCGACACGCCCGGCCACGTCGACTTCTCCTACGAGGTCTCGCGCAGCCTCGCGGCGTGCGAGGGAGCACTGCTGGTGGTGGACGCCGCGCAGGGAGTGGAGGCGCAGACGGTTGCCAACACCTACGCCGCGGTCGAAGCAGGCCTCGAGCTGATCCCGGTTCTGAACAAGGTCGACCTCCCAAGCGCGGAGCCGGAGCGGGTGGCAGGGGAGATCGTGGACCTGATCGGAGGCAGCCCGGACGACGTGCTCCGGATCTCCGCCAAGACGGGCGAGGGCGTGCGCGAGGTCCTCGATGCGATCGTCAAGCGCATCCCGCAACCCGACGGCGAGGCCGACGCGCCGCCGAGGGCGCTGATCTTCGACTCCGAGTTCGACCAGTACCGCGGCGTCGTCGCCTACGTGCGGATGGTCGACGGAGCCTTCGAGCAGGGTGAGCCGATCACCGCGATGCAGGCTGGCACGGCGGCCGACATCGACGAGGTGGGGTTCTTCACCCCCGCGATGCGGCCGGCGGCCGGGATGTCGGCCGGCGAGGTCGGCTACGTCATCACCGGGATCAAGGACGTCGCCAAGCTTCGCGTTGGCGACACGCTGACGACGCGAGAGCGGCCCGCCTCAAAACCGCTGCCCGGCTACCGCGAGGTCCGGCCGATGGTGTTCTGCGGGCTGTTTCCGATCGACACCGACCGGTACGAGGATCTGCGCGACGCGCTCGAGCGCCTGGCGCTCAACGACGCCGCGCTCTCCTACGAGCCCGAGACCTCACAGGCGCTGGGGTTCGGCTTTCGCTGCGGGTTTCTCGGCCTGCTGCACATGGACATCGTGCGCGAGCGGCTCGAGCGCGAGTACGACCTGGAGCTCCTGGCCACGACACCGAACGTCAGCTACGAGGTCACGGTGACCGACGGGGAGAGGGTCGAGGTGCACAGCCCGGTCGAGATGCCCGATCCGGCCTCGATCGTCGAGATCGCCGAGCCCTACATCCGAGCCAGCATCATCTGCCCAGCGGGCTACGTCGGCCAGGTGATGGAGCTCTGTCAGAGCCGGCGCGGCACCCACGTCGACATGCACTACCTCTCGCCGGAGCGCGTGCAGCTGCGCTACGACCTGCCGCTGGCCGAGATCGTCCTCGACTTCTACGACCAGCTCAAGTCGCGCACAGCAGGCTACGCATCGCTCGACTACGAGCCGATCGGCAACCGGCCCTCGGACCTGGTCAAGCTCGACGTCCTGCTCGCCGGCGAGCAGGTGGACGCGCTGTCGGTGATCGTGCACCGCGCCGACGCCTACAGGGCCGGCAAGGCGCTGGTCGAGCGGCTCTCCAAGACGATCCCGAGACAGCTCTTCGACGTGCCCGTGCAAGCCGCGATCGGCTCGCGGGTGCTGGCGCGAGAAACCGTGAAGGCGCTGCGAAAGGATGTCACCGCGAAGCTCTACGGCGGCGACGTCACGCGCAAGCGCAAGCTGCTGGAAAAGCAGAAGAAGGGCAAGAAGCGCATGAAGCAGGTGGGCCAGGTCGAGGTTCCGCAGGAGGCGTTCCTGGCCGTGCTTGAGATCGATGAGTGAGCTCGAGGCGCGCCAGGCCGAGAACCTGGAGGTGGCCCGAGCGGGATACGAGGCGTTTCAGAGCAGCGATCTGGAGACAGTGCTGGGGCTCACCGATCCCGAGGTCGAGATCTACCTGCCGCCGACGCTACCCAACTCAGGGAAGTTCAAGGGGCACGACGGGTACCTGACGTGGCTGGGACGGTGGCTCGAGGCGTGGGACGACTTTCAGATCGAGGTGCGCGAGATGGAGCCAGTGGGCGACCGCCACGTGGTGACGACGATCCACCAGTCCGGGATCGGGCGCGGGAGCGGCATTCCGGTCGAGATGGACGTCGCCTACATGCTCGACATCCGGGACGGCAAGGTGGCCGCGCTGCAGATGTACCTGAGTCGGGACGACGCCATCTCGGTAGCCGAGCAGCGCGAGCGCCCCGCCAATTAGACTGCCGCGCCGTGCCCGTGAAGACCGAAGCGATCGGGAAGCAGTGGCCCGCGACCGAGTTCGAGGTCGAGGCCGACCGGATCAGGCAGTACGCGAGCGCGATCGGGGAGGAGCATCAGATCCACCATGACGCCGAGGCGGCGAAGGCGGCGGGGTTCCGCGACCTCGTGGCCCCGCCGATGTTCGCCGTCGTCTACAGCGCGCCGGCGATGGGCCCGGCGATCATCGACCCGGAGATTGACATCAACCTGCCGACCATGGTCCACGGCGGCCAGGACTTCATCTGGGGCGAGCCGGTCTGCGCCGGCGACACGATCACGACCGCCGCGACCTGCAAGGAGATCTACGAGCAGGACGGCAAGGGCTTCTACGCGTTCGAGTCCGTGTCCACGAACCAGGACGGCGCCGAGACCGTCCGAGCCATCTGGACGAACATCGTCCGCGGCGTCTGAGGAGGGCCCGATGACCGAGCTCAAGCAGGGCGATTCGCTTCCCGAGCTGCGGGTGACCCCCGACGCGGGGCTCACCAAGCGGTACGCCGAGGCCTCCGGCGATCCCAACCCGATCCACATCGACGAGAACTTCGCGAAGAGCGTGGGCCTGCCGGGGACGATCCTGCACGGCCTCTACTCGATGGCTCAGGTGGCCAGGGCGCACACCGACGTCGCCGACGGCGACCCGCGCTCGCTCAAGCGCCTCCGGGTGCAGTTCCGGGGCATGGGCTTCCCAGGGCAGGAGATCGTCGTTACCTCAACCGTGGTGGAAGCGAACGACGGCCGGGTCGTGACCGAGACCGAGGCGGCGCAGGGCAACAACCGGATCATCCGCAACGCAGAGGCTGAGCTGGACCTGAACCCGTCCTAGGGCGCGGCCACGTGCAGCCAGGCGAGCACCTCGGCCGCGTGGCGATCGGGCGGAAACACCGGGTAGAAGACATGCTCGATTCGGCCCGCGCCGATCACGAAGGTGTGGCGTTTGAGCAGGGTCTTCCCCGCGACCTCGAACGTAGGCAGGACCAGCGCGCGCGTCAGCTTCAGCTCGGAGTCGCTGAGGATCGCGAACGGCAGCCCCAGCCGCTCGACCAGCTCGCGCTGGTACTCGCTCGACTGTGTTGAGAGGCCGAAGACGTCGGCGCCGAGCGCGGCGAGCTCGGCGTGGTGGTCACGAAAGCCGCAGGCCTCCGGCGTACAACCGCGCGCTCCGGGGATCAAGTCCCAGTCGTCAACCAGCGACGGCTCTCCGGGCACGCCGGTCCGCGGGTAGGCGTAGATGACCGTCCAGCGGGCGTTGAGGTGGTCGAGGCGGATAGTGCGACCATCGGTAGCGGGCAGCGAGATCCCGGGCACGGCGCGCCCCGGAAGATGATCGGCGGCGCCGTCGTCGATCGGCTCTGGCAGGTCCGCGGGCAGAGTCATGGGGTCGATCACAGGCCGATCCTAGAATTACCTACATGCTCACCGAGCGCCAACAGCGGATTCTGCGCGGGGTCGTGGACTCCTACCTGGAGTTTGGGCAGCCCGTGGGTTCGGCGGCGATTGCGGAGATGGACGAGATTGCGTGGAGCCCCTCGACGGTCCGCGCCGAGCTCGCCGCGCTGGAGCGCGCAGGCTTCTTGACCCACCCCCACACCTCGGCGGGCCGCGTGCCCACAGACGCTGGGTACCGCTTCTACGCCGACGCCCTGCTCGCGGCTGGCGCCAAGCTCCGCGCGAGCGCGGAGGGCGGCTTCGACCTCTCGCAGATGCGCCGAGAGGTGGAGGAGGCGTTGCGCGAGACGACCTCGGCGCTCTCCCAGGCCAACGACCTGCTGGCAGTGGCAACCGCGCCGCCGCCTTCCAGCGCACGCATTCATCGCGTCGAGGTGCTTCAGCTTCAGCCGCGAGTCGCAATGGTGGTCTTGATCGCCTCGAACGGGGCCGTGACCAAGCGCGTGTTCAACTTCGAGCGCCGGCTCGATCCGGGCCTGGTCGAATGGGCGTCGAGCTTTCTCAACGAGCGCCTGTCCGGCCTCGCGCTCGGCGCGCGGATGATCTCCGACCGCCTCTCGGACCCCGAGCTCGGTCCCGCAGAATCCCACTTCCTGAACGAGATCCGCGACGCGTCCGCGGGACTCGAGGACAGCGTGTCCGATGACCTCTACGTCGATGGCGCAGCCCGCCTGCTCTCGACCGAGCACGCGGCGGATCTGCCGCACGCTGAGTCGTTGATGCGCGCCCTCGAGCGCCGAGCGAACCTCCTGCGCGTGCTGCGCTCGGCGCTCGACCAGCGTTCGGTGTTCGTCTGGATCGGCGAGGAGAACCCCGCGCCCGAGCTGCGGTCGGTGAGCGTGGTCGGCGCCAACTACGGGCTGGGGTACCGCAACCTCGGCACGGTTGGGGTGGTGGGCCCGCTGCGCATGAACTACGCGACGGCGATCGCGTCGGTCCGCGAGGCAGCGGGCGAGCTCTCCAGGTTCTTCGAGTCGGTCTACGAGTAGCGACCCGTGCCCAGTGACTACTACGAGGCCCTGGGGGTGGACCGCAGCGCGACCGACGGGGAGCTGAAGAAGGCCTTTCGGCGGCTCGCGCGCGAGCTTCACCCGGACGTCAACCGCCACGACCCCGAAGCGGAGGAGAAGTTCAAGGAGGCGGCCGAGGCGTATGAGGTGCTCTCCGACCCGCAGCGGCGCCGCACCTACGACGCCTACGGCCATGAGGGACTGCGGTCGGGAGGTTGGGCGCCGCGCAGCTCCGCCTTCGGCAACTTCGAGGACGTGCTGCAGTCATTGTTTGGGCGCAGCGATCCGATCTTCGGCGACCTGTTCGGCTTCGGGCCGTCCGGGCCGGCGGGCGGCGGAGACGTCGCGGTCGAGGTCGAGGTCACGCTCGCCGAGGTGTTGACGGGCGTCTCCCGTGACGTGAGCTTCGAGGCGGTCTCGACGTGTGAGCGCTGCCGCGGGAACGGCGCCGAACCCGGCACCCCGATTCGAACCTGCGAGACGTGCGGGGGCGCGGGTCGGGTGCAGCAGGTGGCGCGGACGGCGTTCGGCCAGCTCGTGCAGACCGGCACCTGCCCCACCTGCGACGGCGCGGGCAAGGTTCCCGAGCAGCCATGCGAGCGTTGCAGCGGCGACGGGCGCGAGCGCCGGGAGCGCACCTGGGAAGTCGAGATCCCGCCGGGGATCGAGTCAGGTCAGCGGATCCGGATTTCCGGCGCGGGTCACGCGGGCGAGCTCGGAGGCGCCACGGGCGACCTCTACGTGCTGGTCAGGGTGGCTGATGACCCGCGCTTTGAGCGGCACGGACCCGACCTGGTCTCGGTGGTCCACATCCCTGCGACCCGCGCGATGCTGGGCGGCACGGTGGAGGTGCCCACGCTGGCGGGCGAGACCGAGATCGAGGTCCCGGCGGGGGCGCAGCCCGGCCAAGCGATCGGGCTCCCGGGCCTCGGACTGCCAACGCTTGGGAGCTCTGCGCGCGGCGACCAGCACGTGATCGTCGACGTCGTCGTCCCCACCGATCTCAGCGCCGAGCAGCGAGAGCTGGCCGAGGGGCTCGATCGCGCCCTCGGCGAGCGCGCCTCCTCCAAGCCACGGCGGTGATCCGGCTCGCGGTCCGCTGTCGGCCGGAGATCGCCGACCGCGTGCTCTCGGAGCTGCTCGAGCTAGCTCCCGGGGGCGTCGAGGAGGACGAGGGCCGCGACTGGGTCGAGTATGCGATCTACGGCCCACCGGGAGAGCTTCCGGCGCTGCCCGAGCTCGAGGCGGTGGCGGCCGAGGGCCTCGTAGAGATCAGCTCCACGGAGATCCCGGACGACTGGGCCGACAGCTGGCGCGACTTTCACCAGCCGGTCTGGGTCGGCGAACGGTTGCTCGTTCGCCCGTCGTGGGCGGAGGCACCGGAGCAACGGGCGGGCATCGATGTCGTCATCGACCCCGGGCAGGCGTTCGGGACCGGTGCCCACGCGACCACGACGATGTGCCTGGAGCTGCTGCTCGAGTTGGCGGACAAAGGCGAGGCGAGGGGGCCACTGGGCGACCTCGGCACCGGCTCCGGGGTGCTCGCGATCGCGGCCGCGAAGCTTGGCTGGGAGCCGGTGGTGGCGCTGGACCACGAGCGAGCCGCCCTAGAGGCGGCTGGAGCGAACGCCACGGCGAACGGCGTCGACCTCGAGCTGCGACGCGTAAACCTGCGGGATAAGCCCCCGCCTCCAATGCCGACGCTGGTCGCGAACCTCACCGCCCCGCTGCTGCGGGCGGTGGCCGTGCGCCTCGAAATGCCCCCGAGAAACCTTGTCTGCTCCGGGTTGCTCGCGACGGAGAGTGACGGCGTCGCGGCGGCGCTCGCGGGGGGCGGCTTGCGAGTGGCCGCTGAGCGCATGTCGGGCGACTGGGCCGCCTTGCTCTGCCGCGCGGGTTGAGCGTCGTCGGTCCAGGGTAGGGTTCGATCCGTGCCGCTGGCCGTCCAGTTCTACGACGTCGTCGTCTGGCTGCACATCACCGCCGTCGTGATCGCGTTCGGACCGACCTTTGCGTTCGGCATCTACCTGGCGACGACCGGCAGGAACCACCCCAGGAGCATCCCCGCGGTGCTCGAAGCCCAGTCGGTGGTGAATCGCACCCTGGTCACGCTCGGCGGGGTCGTCGTGCTCCTATCGGGCCTCTACCTTGCCGCCGACGGTGACTGGTTCGACGAGGTGTTCGTCGCGGTCGGCATCGTCGCGATCATCGTCCTCCTCGGCCTCGTCCACGGCTTCCTCGAGCCCAACGACCGGCGGGCGAAGGCGGTCGCCCAGCGCGACATCGAAGCGGCCGGAGCGGGAGAGGTCCGGTTCAGCGAGGAGTTCAGGGCCCGGAGCGGTCGCAGCGCCCGCGTCGGGGCCCTCGCCGGCCTGATCGTAATCCTGACGATCTACTTCATGGCCGCGAAGCCGTTCCTATAGGCCCTGAGCGAAGCCACGCCCGACTCCTCGTTTCCGATCGCCGTCTTCGACTCCGGAGTCGGTGGCCTCACAGTGCTGCACGAGTGCCTGGTGTCATTGCCCAGCGAGGACTTCGTCTACCTCGGAGACGACGGGCGCTTCCCCTACGGCGCCAAATCCGTCGACGAACTGCGCCGATGCGTCGCCGACAACACACGCTTCCTGCTCGATCGCGGCGCGAAGCTCCTCGTGATCGCGTGTAACTCCGCGGCCGCGGCGGGACTGGAGACCGCTCAGGAGTTCGCGAGCAAGCGCGGGGTGGAGGTGGTGGCGGTGATCGAGCCTGAGGCGGAGATCGCGGCGGCGATCTCCGAGTCGGGGCGAGTGGGCGTGCTCGCCACGCCGGCGACGGTCGAAGGGGGTGCGTACGTTCGCGCCCTGGCGCGCCAGGGGCGCGGGTTGACCGTGACGCAGGTCGAGGCCCCTGATCTCGCGGCGATCATCCAGCGCGGCTTTCCGTTCTCGGAGGCCGTGGTCGAGACCGCGCGCTCGTATTGCGCCCCACTGAAGCAGGCCAGGGTCGACACGGTGATCCTGGGCTGCACTCACTATCCGCTGGTGGCGCCGATGCTGCAGAGGATTCTCGGCCGCGACGTTCGCCTCGTGACCGCTGGCCACGCCCTTGCGGCGAGCGTTCAGAGGATCCTCGAGTCACAAGGCCTCGAGAGCCCCAACGAGGGCGAGGGCACGTACCGCTTTCTGTGCACGGGAGACGTCGCGGCCTTTCGCGAGCTCGGGACGCGGTTCCTCCAGCTGCCGCTGGGCAAGGTCGAGCTAGTGGCGCTCGAGCGGTGAGGGCCGCCCTGGCTACCCTTTGTTGCAGGTGACGGCCCAGACGGTCCTCCAACAGATCCAGTCCGATACGCGCGAGGCCATGAAGGCCGGCGATCGCGACCGGGTCGCTGCCCTGCGCCTCGTGGCCGACGCGCTGCAGAAGGACCTCAAGGAGGGGGGCGGGGACGAGGTGGCGGTGCTGCGGCGCGAGCGCAAGCGCAGGCTCGAGGCCGCGGATGCGTATCGCGAGGGGGGAAGCGAAGAGCGGGCAGCCTCCGAGCAGGCCGAGGCCGAGCTGATCGAGCGGTACCTGCCGGCCGAGATGTCCGATGACGAACTCTCCGAGCTGGTCTCCGCCGCCGTGGAGGAGGCCGGCGCCTCAGGTCCCCAGGACATGGGCAAGGTGATGGGCACCGTGATGCCCAAGGTCGACGGCCGGGCAGACGGCAAGCGGGTCAGCGCGGCAGTGCGGGAGCGGCTGGCCGCTTAGGCCGGGCGAGACTTGGCGCGCCGTCAGCTGACCCTCGACAACGCCGTCGCCGCGGAGCTTGCCGGCTCCGAAGATGCCGTCCTGCGCTCGCTCGAGGAGCGGCTGGGGTGCGAAGTGTTCCTCCGGGGGAACGTGCTCACGCTCGATGGCTCCGATGAGGATGTGTCGAGCGCCGCGTCGATGGTCGACGAGTTGGTCGGCCTCGTGGAGCGGGGACACGAGCTGGCGCCGGCGACGATCGACCAGGTGAGCGGTGCCCTGAGGGCAGATGAGCGTCCGGAGGAGATTCTCGAGGACGTTATCTGGCGACACCGAAGCTTCAAGGTGGCGCCGAAGACCGTCAACCAGAAGCGCTACGTCGACGGCATCCGCAAGCACACCGTGACGTTCGGCATCGGTCCCGCGGGGACGGGCAAGACCTTCCTGGCCGTGGCAATGGCGGTCGCGGCCCTCGACGCGCGGGAGGTCAGCCGGATCATCCTCACGCGCCCCGCGGTCGAGGCGGGCGAGCGCCTTGGGTTCCTCCCGGGCGACATCCAGGCCAAGGTCGACCCCTACCTGCGCCCGCTCTTCGACGCGCTCTATGACATGCTCGACCCCGAGCGGGTCAGCACCTACTTCGACCGCGGCACGATCGAGGTCGCACCGCTGGCGTTCATGCGGGGCAGAAGCCTCAATGACTCGTTTGTGATCCTCGACGAAGCCCAGAACACCAGTCCGGAGCAGATGAAGATGTTCCTCACCCGGCTGGGCTTCGGCTCGAAGATGGTGGTCACCGGAGACATCACCCAGATCGACCTTCCGCGGGACCAACGCTCTGGGCTTATCGTCGTCGGTGAGATCCTCGCGCAGGTGGCGGATATCAGCTTCGTTCGGTTTGGCGGCGAGGACGTCGTACGGCATGAGCTCGTCCAGCGCATCGTCGAGGCCTACGGCTCCTACGCCGAACGCACGAAGGGCGGCGGCAAAACCGCCAGCGGCGGCGATTGAGCCTCGAGCTCGAGGACCTTCCCGTCGAGCTGCGGGACGCCGTGGCGACGACGCTGACAGCCGCGGGCGTCGACGACGGCCACCTCTCCGTTGAGCTGGTGGGCGAGGATCGGATCCGGCGCCTGAACGCCGAGCACCGCGGCCTCGACCGCCCCACAGACGTGCTCTCGTTTCCGGTCGACGGGCCCGGTCGTGCCCTGGGACCAAGGGAGCTGGGCGACGTCGTCATCTGCCCCGAGCACACTGAGGACGTTCGCGAGGCGGTCGTCCACGGAGTGCTACATCTCTGCGGCTACGACCACGAGACCGACGATGGCGAGATGCTGGCGCTGCAGGCGCGGATCGTGGGCTCGTTGCCGTGACCACCCGCGCGGGATTCGTGGGGCTCGCCGGACGGCCCAACGTCGGCAAGTCGACGCTGGTCAACGCGGTCGTCGGAGCGAAGGTCGCGATCGTCTCCGACCGACCTCAGACGACTCGCCGCGCCGTGCGCGGCGTTGCCACCGACGCGGCCGCCGGCTGGCAGATGGTGCTGGTCGATTTGCCCGGGGTACAGCGCCCCCGCGACGTGCTGACAGAGCGCATGCAGCGCCGGGTCGAGCACGAGCTGCAGGAGGGGGACGCGGTGCTGCTGGCGGTCAACGGCGAAGAGGGGATCGGAGCGGGCGACCGCTTCATCGGGGGCCACCTGCAGCGTGCTGAGGCGGCCACGCCCGTGATCTGCGCGGTCAACAAGGTCGACCGGCTGTCGGCCGCCGAGACCGCCGCGGTGCTCTCCGATGCGGCCGAGCTGGCGTCGGTCGACGAGGTCTTTCCGGTCTCTGCAAAGCGCGGGACGGGTCTCGAGCCCCTGGTCGAGCGGCTCGCCGAGTTGCTTCCGGAGGGGCCGTTCATGTACCCGCCGTCGGATCGGACCGACCAGCCGAGCGACGTTCACCTGGCCGAGCTCGTGCGCGAGCAGGTGCTGCGGCGGACCCGCGACGAGCTGCCGCACGCCGTCGAGGTGATCGTCGACGAGGTCTCTGAGCGGGACGACGGGCTGGTGGAGGTGCGAGCGCAGGTGTGGGCCGAGAGCGACTCGCAGAAGGCGATCCTGATCGGCAGGGGGGGGAGGATGGTCCGCGAGGTCGGCACCGCAGCGCGCAAGGAGTTGGAGCGCGAGCTGGGTGCACAGGTGTTCCTCGACCTCCAAGTGCGAGTGCGCGAGCACTGGCGCCGCGACGACGGCCTGCTCGACCGGCTGGGAATCGAGTGACGCGCGTGCACCCTTCCACGGACACACCTGAGTTTCTGGACGACTTCGACGCCCCCGACCTCGACACCGGGGTTTGGGTCCCGCACTACCTGCCGATGTGGAGCTCCCGAGCAAAGAGCGCCGCGACGTATGCCATCGCCGGCTCTGAGCTTCGCCTCACGATCCCGCCCGAACAGGGGCTGTGGTGTGCTGAGGATCACGACCCACTCAGGGTTTCCGGCATGCAGTCCGGCGTGTTCTCAGGTCCGGTCGGCAGCAAGATCGGGCAGCAGCCGTTTCGCGCCGGCCTGGTGGTGCGGGAGTCTCAGCCGACCCAATGGGGCTGGACGCCGCACTACGGACGGCTCGAGGTGCGTGCGCGCATGGATCTCAGCCCGCGTTCGATGGCCTCCGTGTGGATAGTCGGGCTGGAGGACGAACCGACACGCTGCGGCGAGATCTGCATCTTCGAGGTCTTCGGCGAGGCCCTTTGGGCCGAGGACGGCAGGCCGACCGCGGCCGTGGGCATGGGGGTGCACCCGTTCCGCGATCCGGCCCTGACCGACGACTTCGCCGCGCCGCGCTTGCCGATCGACGTTGCCGAGTTCCACATCTACGCGGCTGACTGGCAGCCCGGCCGCGTGGATTTCCTGGTCGACGGCGAGCGCCTACGAACCGTCCATCAGGCCCCGGCCTACCCGATGCAGATGATGATCGGCGTGTTCGACTTTCCCGAGAAGGCGGGTGGCGCGGACCCGGACCACGTGCCGCTATTTGCCGTCGACTACGTGCGGGGCGGACCGGCGAGCGCCTCCCGCGCGTCGGCTTCCTCCGAGTACTCCTCGAAACGAACGACCATTCCATCACGCAGCGTGAACAGCTGGTAGAAGCGCTGCTCGATCTCGAGCCCGCTGCCCTTCCCGCGGGCGCGCTGTCGCATGGGGACTAGCACGCGATCGCCGTCCGAGATGAAGTCCTCGGGCTCGATCGTGAACTCCTCAAACGCGTCAAACCAGTCTCGGAAGCCCGCAGCCACGCCACCGTGGCCTCGGAGTGTCTCCCTGACCTCGATGCCTCGAACCTCGCACTCCGGATGCATTGCCTCAAGCGCGGCCTCGAGGTCCTGTCGGTTCCATGCGTCGATCAATCGGCCAACGATCACGCTGTTCGCGTCGGACATCCCTCTCGAAGGGTAAGCCGGTAGCCCTCTTTCCCGTGGCGGTCGCCGTCGGCCTCGGTCCGGGTCCTGCGGGCTGTAGGGATCGTCCTCACCTCGCAGGTCGCGGTAGCGGGGGTCGAAGAGCTCGAGCACCTCGCTTATCGGACGGCCCCTCGACGCCGTGGCTGACGACATCTGAGCGGGGCACCGAGCTTGAGATGCTCATATCGGACTCGACCGATCGCTGGCTCTGTTTGTTGTGACGAGCGGACCGGCTAGGGCTGCCCGCGGTCGCGTTCGAGAAACGTGGGACTCGCGATCGCCGTGACGCCGAGCGCGATCCCCACGAAGATCAGCGGGATAGCGACGATGCGGGCGATCGAGGCGTCCACGAAGAACAGCAATAGGAGCCCGAGGACGAAGCTTCCAAACGCGATCCGGGGCAGTCGCACGCGGTTCATCTCGTCTCCGGCTTCGATCCCACGATCGGCTCGAAGCGCCCTGCCAGTCGTCCTTCGAGCGTCAGCTTGAACAGCCACCACAGCGCGGCCACGATCACGGCCAGCGCCACGGCGAGGACGATCAACGTTGCGATCAGCGTTGAATCGCCCGCGGCGGCGTCCTGGAACGACAGCTCGCCAGGCAAGAAGTCGGGCCGTTGCGCGACAGCCCATCCGACGAGGATCGCCCCGACCGCGATGGCCGAGGTGTAGCGGGCGACCTCGAAGCGGCTGGTCCAGATCAGGCCGACCGTCGCCAGCCCGACGACCGCCGAGACGATCACCATCGCGAGCCCGAGCCCGGACGTGAGGCCGTCGTAGAGGTCCGGCGCGTCGGACTCGACGACGACCAGCCCGCCCAGGGCGAAGACGCCGCCAACCACGGCGGCGCCGAGCGCCCGGCGACGGAACGCGGCCGCCAGGTCCGGCAGCCCGATCCTCGTGGCGTCGCCAGCGAGGAAGACCGCCGCGAGGTACGCGCCGGTCGCAACGGCCATCAGGCCGATGAAGATCGACGGCGCGTTGGTCCAGCTCCCGAACGGATCGGAGGGGTCCCCCTCGGCGGGCACCTGACCGGTGGCGACGGCGCCGATCGCGCAGCCGAGGAAGAACGGAACCAGCAGCGACGAGAGGGCGAAAGTCGCCCCGAGCAGCCGGGCCTCCGAGATCGTTGCCGCTTCGCCGCGGAGCGCGAACGCCGCGCCGCGAAAGATGATTCCCACGGCGGCGAGGAACAGCGGCACGTACAGGGTCTCCATCAGCGGCCCGAACGCGTGCGGGAAGCACGTCCACATGATCACCAGCACGACGATCAGCCACACGTGGTTGGCTTCCCAGACTGGCCCCATGGATTGCTTCACGAGGCCTCGCAGCCGAGCCCCGCGTTCGGCGCCGCCCGCGGTCAGGTCCCAGAAGCCGGCGCCGAAGTCGGCGCCGCCCAGGACCGCGTACGCGGTCAGGGCCAGGATCAGCACCGCGGCTGCGAGGTCGGCGAGCATCAGACAGACCTCACGGCAGCACCTCGATGTCTCCGGGCCCCTGCCGATCCACGGGCTCTGGGCCCTGGCGCGCGAGCCGGCGCAGCATGTAGATGGCCACGCCGGCGAGCCCGATGTAGACGACCACCAGCGCGGCGTAGCCCAACGGGATCCCCTCCGCGCCGGTGACTGCCTGCTCCGTTCGCATCAGCTCGTAGACGATCCACGGCTGGCGGCCGACCTCCGTCACGATCCAGCCGGAGATCAGGGCCACGAGCGACGCCGGTCCGGCGACCACGACCGCCCGGTAGAACCAACGCGAGCCCGGCAGCGCGCCGTGCCGCCAGCGAAACCACAGGAACCACAGGCTGAGCAGCGCCAGCAGCGTTCCGATCCCCACCATGAGCTGGAACGCGTTGCGGACCCATCCGACCGGCGGGCGATCCCCGGCCGGAACGGCATCGAGCCCTCGCACCGTGGCGTTCCATTTGTGGTCCGCCAGTAGCGACAGGCCGTGGGGGATGGTGATGCCGCCATGCACCGCGCCGTCGAAGTAGATCCCGCCGAGAGTGATGTCGGCTCCCTTCGTCGTCTCGTCGAGCCCCTCGATCGCGGCGAGCTTGGTCGGCTGCTCCTCGGTAACCGTCCGGGCTGCCCAGTCGCCGACGAACAGCTGGGCGGGCGCCGCGAGCGAGAGCACCGCGAGGGGGACGATGAGCCCGGCGCGGTGGTAGTGGTCGCGCCTCCCGCGCAGCCAGGCGACCGCGTAGACGCCGGCGACGAGAGCGCTGGCGACGATGAACCCCGCGAGGTACATGTGCACCTCTTCGTGCCAGAGGTTCGGGTTGAACAGAGCCGACAGAGGATCGACGTCGGTGACCTCCCTGTTGGCGTCGAGCTCGAAGCCCTGCGGGTTGTTCATCCAGCCGTTGACGGCGATCACCGAGGCCGAGCCGAGGATGCCCGCGCACGCGACCGCGATGCCGGTGAGCAGATGAACCCGCGGCGACAGGCGGTCCCACCCGTACACGTAGATCGTGATGAAGATCGCCTCGACGAAGAACGCCAGCCCTTCGACCGCGAACGCGAAGCCGAAGACCTCTCCCCACTGCTCCATGAACTGCGGCCACAGCAGGCCGAGCTCGAAGGAGAGGATCGTTCCGGTGACGACCCCGATCGCGAACAGGATCAGCATCACCTTCGACCAGCGCTTGGCGAGCGCCTTGTAGACCGGGTTGCCCGTCCGCAGGTGCAGCACCTCCATGAACACGACCATGGCCGGGAAGGAGATTCCGAAGCAGACGAGCGGGATGTGGACACCGAGCGAGAGCGCCTGCATCTGGCGCGCCTCGAGCAGGTAGTCCTGATCGACTGTCGGGAAGCTCGCCTGCGCGATCTGAAGGAGTCCGTCGATCACCGCGATCGACGAATCCTTTCAGCCGCGGTCGCTACTCGTAGGCCAGCGACTCCAGCACGTCGAGACGTGAGGCGCGGCGGGCGGGCCCGATCGCCGCCAGCACACCGGCAAGTGCCGCCAGCACCAGGAGGATCAGCAGCGATCCCACCGGGAACGAGAGCTCAAAGCCCTCGTCGGCGAGGGGCCGCGAGATTAGGATCGAGAACACGATCCCCAGGATCGAGCCGAGGATAGCGCCGATCAGAGCCGTGATCACCGCCTCATAGCGCACCATCTGCCGCACCTGGCGGCGTGACATGCCGATCGCGCGCAACAGCCCCAACTCGCGCGTGCGCTCGTGGATCGAGAGCGCGAGCGTGTTGACGATCCCGAAGATGGAGACGATCACCGCCAGCGCCAGCAGCGCGTAGATCAGGCTGAGAAGCCCGTTGAGCTGCTCGCGCTGCGTCTGCTTGAGCTCCTCGGTGTCCTGCGCCTCGGCGATCGGGAAGCGGCGGTCGACGAGCTCCTTGACGCGGTTCTCGGTGGCAGCGAAGTCGGCGCCCGGCGCGACGCCCGCGACCACGGTCCCCGCCTGGTCGTAGCCGAAGTCGTCGCGCAGCGCCTGGTTGGTGACGATGAAGGAGCCGAGGAAATCGGCGTTGTCCTTGACCTCGCCGACCACCGTATAGGGGACCCGCTTGCCGGTGGGGGTCAGCGTGTCGAGCGTGTCCCCGATGCCGGCTTCCTCGGAATCGCCGAAGGCCTGGTCGATCACCGCGTCGTTGCGGCCCAGTTGATCCGGAGCGGCGCCCGCCTCCACCTCGAAGTCGACCAAGCCGTCGACGGTGGCGGGATCGATGCCGCTGACCCGCTGGTCGCCCGAGATTCCCGCGACCTTGGCGCTCGAGTAGCCGATCGTGGTCACCCGATCGACACCCTCGACGTCGGCGACCTCGCGCGCGACGCCGGCCGGGATCGGTGAGAACCCATCCTGATTCTGGACAATGATGTCGCCGGCGAACAGGGTGTCGACCGCGTCGTCGATGGACTTGGAGATCCCGGCAGCGAACACGGTCACGAACGACACCAGCGCCAAGCCGATCATCAGCGCCGCGGCGGTGGCCGCGGTGCGGCCTGGCTTGCGGATCGCGTTCGCCCGGGCCAGCTTGCCCGTCAGGCGGCGCAGGCGCTCCATCGGCAGCCCGGCGACCGACGCCAGCGGGCGGACGAGCGCAGGGCTGAAGATCGCCACCCCGAACAGGGTCGCGGCGGCACCGGCGCCCATAAGCCCGGCCGCGGACCCCGACGACTCGATGCCGCCGAACAGGCCGATGCAGACCAGCGCGATCCCAAGCACGACCAGGAGCACCCCGAGCGCGGAGACGATGCGTCCGCGGCGGTGACCCTCGGGGAGCTCCCCCTCCAGCAAGGCCGCCATCGGTGTCACGCGGGTGGCGCGCAGAGCGGGCGACAGGGCGGAGATCAGGGTGACCAGGATTCCCACGCAGAGAGAGACGATCACGGTGCGGGTGGCGAGCACCGTGCCCGTGTTGGGGAGGTCGATCTCGAACGATTCGAACAGCGCGTTGATCGCGGGGGCGAAGGCGAGGCCACCTGCCAAGCCCAAAACCGAGCCGATGATCCCGATCGCCAGGGCCTCTCCGATCACCGAGCCGAGAATCTGCCGGCGGCTCGCTCCGATCGTCCTCAGCATCCCGAACTCGCGGATCCTCTGGGCGATGGTGATCGAGAACGTGTTGAAGATCAGAAAGCCCCCGACGACCACCGCGACACCTGCGAACACCAGCAGGGCAATGGTCAGAAAGCTGAGGTCCTCCTTCGTCGACTCGGTCTCCTGCTCGGCCTCCTCGACGCCGGTGCGCACCTCGACCGTGTTAGGCAATGCGGCGGCCAGGCGCTGCGCGAGGACGTCGGGCTCGACCCCGTCAGCCGCGTCCACGGAGATCTGGTCGAACTCCCCCTGCTTGCCGGTTATCCGTTGCGCCTCGCGGAGCGTCAGCGTGACCACGGCGGCTCCGCCGAAGTCCGTGTCGCCCAGGCTGGCGATCCCTGCGACCTCGAAGGTCTGGAGCCGTCGGTTTCCGACCACTCCGACCCGGTCGCCGATCTCGAGGTTGCCGCGCTCGGCGGTGGTGGGGTCCAGGGCGGCCTGATCGTCGGTCTCGGGAGGACGTCCCTCCTCGTAGGTAAGGGTGTTGAACGGCTCCGTCGACGCCGAGCTGATGAAGTTTGGGGCGAACTCGCTCCCGATCGGGTCGCCGTTCGCGTCCACGATCTTCCCCAGGGAGAAGATGCTGCCCTCCGCCTTCGCAACGCCGTCGACTCGCGCGACCCGGTTCAGGAGCGAGGCGGGGAACGGCGGGGGCTCCTGGTCGTCCTGTTCGATGACCTCCCTGGGGGTCACGACGACGTCGGTGCCGGCGAAGCTCTCGTCGAAGATGTCCTCGAACGAGGCGTTGATCGTGTCCGTGAGCACGTACGCGCCCGAGGTCAGCGCGACGCCCAGGAACACGGCGACGACGAGCGTGAACGCCCGTCGCTTGCGCGCGGCGAGCCCCCTGAGAATGACCTTGCGCATCGAGCCGGCGAGCCCCTAGCCGACTTCCTTCACCAGCTCCAGGATCTGGTCCTCGCTGCCGCACGGTCCGTCGTGGGCGACTCGGCCGTCGCGCAGCACGACGATCCGGTCGGCGAACGAGGCGGCGTGGGCATCGTGCGTAACCATCACCACCGTCTGGCCGAACTCGTCAACGGCCTGGCGCAGGGTCAGCAGGATCTCCTCGCTCGCCACGGAGTCGAGGTTGCCGGTCGGCTCGTCGGCAAAGACGACGGCCGGACGAGAGATCAGCGCGCGCGCCACCGCGACGCGCTGCTGCTGCCCCCCGGAGAGCTCGGCCGGGCGATGGGTGAGGCGGTCGGAGAGATCGACGGTCTCGATCAGGCGGTGCAGCCACTCGCGGTCCGCCTCGCGACCTGCGATCGACAGGGGCAGGACGATGTTCTCCTCGGCGTCCAGCGTGGGGAGCAGGTTGAAGAACTGGAAGATGAAGCCGATCTTGTCGCGCCGGAGCTGGGTCAGCTCGGCGTCGTCGAGGTGACCCAGCTCGATCCCGTCGAGCACGACCGTGCCCGACGTCGGCCGGTCCAGGCCGGCGAGGAGGTGCATGAGCGTCGACTTGCCCGAGCCCGACGGGCCCATGATCGCGTTGAAGCGCCCGCGGTCGAACGACAGGCTTACGCCTGCCAGGGCGTCCACGGCCGCAGTGCCATCGCCGTAGCGGCGCTGGAGGTCGTTGGCGATGACGATCGGCCGGTGACCGTCACGTGTCGGGTCCGTCGGCTGAGTGTCGGTCATGGGCGGGCACTCTTGCAGCCGCGCGGGCGGTCCGTGGTACGGCTAACCGGAGTTCAGGTGTTCCGGCGGGCCACCTTCAAGTGGCGAGAGAAGCTGGTGTCGTTCAAGTGGTGTGTGGTTGTCAGACTTCCTGGCATGACGAACACAGCCGAACAGGCGATCCGGTTCGACAGCGACGGTCTGGTGCCGTGCGTGGCCCAGGACTGGCGCACCGGCGAGGTGCTCACGCTCGCGTACATGAACTCCGACGCGCTGCGGCGCACTCGCGAGACGGGCGAGCTGCACCTGTTCAGCCGCTCCCGCAACCAGCTGTGGCGAAAGGGGGATACCTCGGGCAACACCCAACGGGTGCGCCAGCTTCGCTTCGACTGCGACGGCGACGCCATCGTCGCCCTGGTCGACCCGGCCGGCCCCGCCTGCCACACCGGCGAGCGCTCGTGCTTTTACCGCGACCTCGACGGCTCGGCGGACCCTGCGATCGACGCACCCCCCGCACCGGGCGAGCCGGAGCCGGCCGCCCACGAGGCGCTCGCCGCGCTGGAGCGCACGCTGGAGAACCGCGAGCGCAAGCGTCCGGAGGGCTCCTACACCGTCGAGCTGCTCGACGACCCGCCGCGGGCCGCCGCCAAGCTCCGCGAAGAGGCCGACGAGGCCGCTCGCGCGGCCGCTGGCGAGTCGGATGAGCGGCTTGCCGAGGAGGCTGCTGACGTCCTGTACCACCTGCTGGCGCTGATGCGCTTGAGAGGCGTTCCGCTCGCGGACGCGATGGAGGCCCTGAATGGCCGTCGCCGCTGAACCGGGCCTCACGCTCGAGCCAGACCTCCAGCGTGCGCGCGAGCTCGCGCGGGAGGCCAACGTGATCCCGGTCTCCTACCGCTTCGTCGACGACTGCGAGACCCCGGTCTCGGCGTTCTTGAAGCTCCGGGAAGCGTTCGGGGCGCACTCGTTCCTGCTCGAGTCGGCCGAGCAGGGCCGCTTGGGCCGCTACTCGTTCCTCGGCTTCAGACCGCGGGTGGAGTTGCGGTGGAGCGAGGGGACGATGACGGAGCTGGGCGACCGTGGGCCCGCGAAGCGACCGGTCTCAGATCCGTACGGCGCGGTCGCCGAGCGAATGGCCGAGTACCGCGTGGCCGAGCCCGAGTCGCTGCCGCCGTTCGCCGGCGGAGCCGTGGGCATCTTCGGCTACGACCTGGTGCGCACCGTCGAGGTCCTGGGCGAGCCCAACCCGGATCCGCTCGGGCTGCCCGACCTCGCGCTGATGCTCTGCGAGCTGATGCTGTCGTTCGACCATCTCAAGCACGAGCTGTCGATCCTCGCGTACGCGGTCGTCTCAGGCCCCGTCGAGGTTCCCGCGGCCTACGAGCGCGCGGAGACGCTGATCTCCGAGGCGCGGACCGCGCTGCGCTCGCCGGTGCCCACGGCACCTCCGAGGGAGCCTCCGAGCGAAGAGATTCGCTTCGAGTCGAACATGAGCCGCGAGCAGTTCGAGTCAAACGTCTCGCGCATCATCGACTACATCCGCGCGGGCGACGCGTTCCAGGTCGTGCCGTCCCAGCGCTTCACCGCGTCCGCGCCGGCCGAGGCGTTCTCCATCTACCGCGGCCTGCGCACGATCAACCCGTCCCCGTACATGTACTTCCTCGATTTCGGCGACTTTCAGATCGCGGGCGCGTCGCCGGAGCCTTTGGTCAAGGTGACCGGGCGGCGTGTGGAGAGTCGGCCGATCGCGGGCACCTACCCCCGCGGCGCGAGCGAGGAGGAGGACCGCCGCCGCGCCGAGGCGCTCCTGTCAGATCCCAAGGAGCGCGCCGAGCACCTGATGCTGGTCGACCTGGGGCGCAACGACCTCGGCCGCGTGTCGGAGTTCGGCTCCGTCGGCGTCGACGAGCTGATGGTCGTCGAGACCTACTCCCACGTGCTTCACATCGTCAGCTCGGTCTCGGGGACGCTGCGCGAGGGCGTGACCGCGATGGACGCCCTGCGCGCGGTGCTGCCCGCCGGCACCCTCTCCGGGGCGCCGAAAGTGCGGGCGATGGAGATCATCGACGAACTCGAGCCGCACAAGCGTTGCTCCTACGGCGGGGCGATCGGCTACCTGAGCTTCACCGGGGACCTCGACACCGCCATTCACATCCGCACCGTGGTGGTCAAGGACGGCGCCGTCCACGTCCAGGCCGGGGGCGGCACAGTCGTCGATGCCAAGCCCGACCGCGAGTACGACGAGAGCGTCAGCAAGGCGACCGCGATCTTCCAGGCGGTACAGCTTGCGGCTCGACAGCCGGAATGGACATAGATTCTGGGGCGGTGCCGTACGGCGCCGCCAGAAGCGTGTGGCGTAAGTGATGTTTGTTCTTGTGGTCGACAACTACGACTCGTTCACCTACAACCTCGTCCAGTACCTGGGCGAATTGGGGGCGGAGTCCGAGGTCGTGCGCAATGACAAGGCGGGCGTCGACGAGTTGCTCGAGCGGCGTCCCGACCGGCTGGTGATCTCGCCGGGGCCGTGCACACCCGCCGACGCGGGGATCTCGATCGAGGCCTCCCGGGCCTTTCCGGAGGCCGGCGTCCCGACGCTTGGCGTATGTCTCGGCCATCAGGCGATGGTCGAGGCGTTCGGCGGCCGGACGATTCGCGGCGAGCCCGTGCACGGCAAGGACGCGGAGGTCTCCCACGACGGCAAGGGCGTTTACGCCGGCGTTCCCAGTCCGCTGCGCGCCGGCCGCTACCACTCGCTCGTGGCCGCGCCGGACCTGCCCGTCGACCTGGTGCTGACCGCCACGCACGACGACGTCGTGATGGGAGTCCGCCATCGGACGCTGCCCGCGGAGGGCGTGCAGTTTCACCCCGAATCGGTCCTCACGCCTGACGGCAAGCGACTGCTCGCCAACTTCCTGGACGGCGACTGAGGCGAGCTCGATCGTGCCCAACGACATCCTCACCCGCGCGATCGACGAGGTGTGCGCCGGCACGCACCTGACCTCCGATCACGCCTCCGCGGTGCTTGATGAGATCATGGAGGGACGGGCCGGAGAGGTGCAGACGGCCGCGTTTCTCGTCGCCCTGCGCGCGAAGGGCGAGACGGTGGCCGAGCTGGTGGGCCTGGCGCGCACGATGCGCCGGCTCGCCGCCTCGGTCGGCCCCCGCCGTGACGACCTCGTCGACACGGCGGGAACGGGCGGCGGCCCATCGACGTTCAACATCTCCACCTCGGCAGCGATCGTGGCTGCCGGGGCCGGCTGCGCGGTCGCCAAGCACGGGAACCGGTCGAACACCAGCCGCTCGGGCTCGGCCGACCTGCTCGAGGCACTGGGCGTGAAGATCGAGCTCGACCCGGAGGCCGTCGCTCGCTGCATCGACGAGCTCGGCTTCGGGTTCATGTTCGCCCCTCGCCATCACGCCGCGATGAAGCACGTCGTCCCGGTGCGCAAGGAACTTGCGGTTCGGACCATCTTCAACTTCCTTGGGCCGTTGACCAATCCCGCAGGGGCTCGGCGTCAGCTCCTCGGCGTCTCCGATCGCCGCTATCAGGAGACGATCGCGGAGGCACTCGTGGGTCTCGGCTGCGAGCGCGCGTTCGTCGTTCGGGCGAAGGACGGAATCGACGAGGTGAGCGTCGCGGGGCCCACCCGGGTGATCGAGGTGAATGAGGGGAGCACCAAGGAGTGGTTTCTGGACCCGTCCGAGCACGGGCTCTCGGGTGCGGAGCTGAGCGCGATCGCGGGGGGCTCGCCCGCGGACAACGCCGCGGTCTTGCGCCGCGTGCTCGACAGCGAGGAGGGCCCCGCCCGGGATGTGGTGCTTCTGAACGCCGGAGCGGCGATCGCCGTGGGCGGTAGGGCGAGTGACCTCGGGGCCGGGATCGACCGCGCTCGGGAGGCAATCGACTCGGGCGCCGCCCGAGACGTGCTCGAGCGGCTGATCGCGCTCAGCGCCGAGCTGGCGTCCTGAGGGCAGGCGCCGTTGGTTACCCTGGGCGGCGGATTGAGCAAGTTGGAGGAGCTCGTCGAGGCGGCTCGGGAGCAGGTCGAGCGCCGCAAAGCACAGATGTCGCCGGAGAGCCTGCGCGCGCAGCTCGGCACCCGCGGCGGGTCGCGGCCGTTCAGCGAGGCGCTCGTGCTGCCCGGCCTGTCGCTGATCGCGGAGTTCAAACGCCGCTCCCCCAGCTCTGACGACGTGCGTCCCGGGGCGGATGTCGCCGAGATCGTGACGGCGTACGAGCGGGGAGGCGCCGCGGCGCTGTCGGTGCTGACCGAGGAGCGCAACTTCGGCGGCTCGCTCGAGGACCTGCGCGCGGCCCGGGCCGCGTCCGAGCTACCGATCCTGCGCAAGGACTTCGTCGTCGATCCCTACCAGCTCTACGAGGCGGCGGTCAACGGCGCCGACGCGGTGCTGCTGATCGTCGCCGCGCTCTACGAGCAAGCGCTGGCGGAGCTCTTCGCGGAGGCGAGGCAGTTGGACCTCGATTGCGTGGTCGAAGTCCACGACGAGGACGAGCTGGAGCGCGCGCTGGCCGTGGGCGCGGAGGTGATCGGGATCAACAACCGCAACCTCGACGACCTCAGCGTGGACCTCGCCACCACCGCCGAGCTGATCACGGACGTCCCGGCCGGCAAGACGGTGGTGGCCGAATCCGGCTACGACCGACGAGAGCAGCTCGAGGAGCTCGATCGCATCGGCGTGGACGCGGTGCTGATCGGGGAGGCACTGATGCGTTCTCCGGATCCCGAGGCGGCCGTGCGCGAGCTGACCCTCGACGAGGAGGCGACCCGCGAGCACTACATCCGGGAGACTCCGGATTCTTAGCCCAATTTGAAGCCGGCTTAGGCCCGCGTTTAGCACCATCGCCAATCCTCCTCGGCCATGGGCGCAGCGAGAAGCGGGATTTCGACCCTGGCGAGGACGCCGTTTGCGTCCGCCCTGCTCGGCGGGCTGCTTGTGGGCATCCTGGGCTGGGTCGCGATCGCCGCCGGGTGGATCGAATCCGACTCGAGCTCGGAGGCGCCGCTCGCCACCGCGCCCCTCTCAGCGGCTGCGGCCTCCGACGACGGAGGGGCGACCGTGAACGAGATCTATCGCAAGGACTCCCCGGGTGTGGTGCAGGTCGAGGCCACCCGAGGGGCCCAATCAGGCCCGCTCGACCCGTTCGGCCCCCAGGGCGGCGGTGGCGAGGCCACCGGCTCGGGCTTCGTGATCGACGAGGACGGCCACATCGTCACCAACGCCCACGTCGTCGAGGACGCCGAGAGCGTGCAGGTGACGCTCGGCGACGACGGCGACGCGCTCGACGCGGAAGTCGTCGGCACCGATCCCTCGACGGACATCGCCGTGCTCAAGATTGACGCGCCCGCCGATCAGCTTCATCCGTTGCCGCTGGGCGACTCGGAGAGCGTGCAGGTGGGGGATCCAGTGGTCGCGATCGGCAACCCGTTCGGGTTGGACCGCACCGTCACCGCCGGGATCGTTTCGGCGCTGCAGCGCGAGATCACCGCCCCGAACGGCTTCACGATTCGCGACGCGATCCAGACAGACGCGCCGATCAACCCGGGCAACTCGGGCGGACCGCTGCTCGACGCCTCCGGGCGCGTGATCGGCGTCAACTCGCAGATCGAGGCTTCGGGCGGAAACGGCAACGTCGGCATCGGCTTCGCGGTTCCGATCGACACCACACGTGAGGTCGCCCAGCAGCTGATCGACGACGGCGAGGTCCAGCACGCGTTCCTCGGCCTCAGCGGCACCGACCTCACACCGGAGATCGCGGACGTCATCAACCTCGATCGCGACCGCGGCGCGCTGGTGCAGTCCGTCGTGCCCGACAGCCCGGCCGACGAAGCGGGGATCGAGGCCGGCGAGGCCGAGGTGACGATCGACGGCCAGCCCGTCCGAGTTGGCGGCGATGTGATCGTCGCTGTCGACGGAGACGCGGTGCAGGAGATGGCCGACGTGATCGCAGCGGTGGACTCAAAGCAGCCAGGCGACGAGCTCGAGCTCACACTGCTGCGCGGCGGCGACGAGCGCACGGTCACCGTGACCCTGGGCGACCGCCCAGCCGCTGCGGAATAAACTCCGGTCAGGGCCTGTTAGGAGACCCGGCAGGACGTAGCCGTAACCTTCCGGCTATGCGGGTCAAGTTCTGCGGGATCACGCGATTCGAGGACGCGCAAGAGGCTGCGCGGCTCGGTGCGTGGGCGATCGGCCTCAACCACTGGGCGCAGAGTCCGCGACGCTGCGATCCCGCGGTCGCAGCCGAGATCGGCGCGACCCTGCGGCGCCGCCTCGAGGTCGTGGGCGTCTTCGTCAACTCGTCGCTGGACGAGATCGACGCTGCGGCCGAGGACGAATCCCTGACGATGCTCCAGCTGCACGGCGACGAGGGGCCGGCGTTCTGTCGCGAGGCGGCGCGCCGCACGGGGCTCAAGGTGATCAAGGCGGTGCGGGTCCGCAGCGCCGCCGACGTTCAGGCGGCGGCGGCGTACCGCACTGACTTCCACCTGCTGGACGCCCACCGACCGGGCGTGCCGGGCGGATCCGGCGAGAGCTTCGACTGGGAGCTGGTCGCAAACCGCCTTTCCGACATCCGTCTGATCCTCGCCGGCGGGTTGACCCCCTCAAACGTTGGTGAAGCGCTTGCCATCGTCCGCCCGTTCGCCGTTGACGTGGCAAGCGGCGTCGAGGCGGCACCGGGGGTCAAGGACCACGCGCTGATGGCCGCCTTTGCCGAGCGCGCTCGGGGGGCGTCCCAGGCGGTTGCGCCGTGACCGGTGAGCCCGCGGGGGCGGCCGGCGGCGCCGCCGCGGCGCTGGGTGTCGAGGAGCGTTTCGGCCCCTACGGCGGTCGTTTCGTGCCCGAGGTGCTGATCGCCGCGCTCGACGAGCTGGCTGAAGCGTGGGCACAGGCACGGGACGACGCCGATTTTCGCGCCGAGCTCGATCACTTTTTGCGCGACTTCGTGGGTCGGCCGACGCCTTTGTATCTCGCTCGGCGCCTGTCCGAGCGTGTCGGCCGGCGCGTCTACCTCAAGCGAGAGGACCTGGCCCACACCGGGGCCCACAAGATCAACAACGCCGTCGGGCAGGCGCTGCTCGCCCGGCGGATGGGCAAGAGGCGCGTGATCGCCGAAACCGGGGCGGGGCAGCACGGGGTTGCGTCGGCGACCGCCTGCGCGCTGCTGGGCCTCGAGTGCGTCGTCTACATGGGCACCGAGGACATGCGCCGACAGGCTCCGAACGTCGAGCGGATGCACCTGCTCGGAGCCGAGGTGGCACCCGTCGAGGCGGGCGCGCGGACCCTGAAGGAGGCGGTCAGCGCCGCGATCCGCGATTGGGTCACCAACGTCGCCGGCACCCACTACGTGATCGGGTCCGCCGTTGGGCCGGCGCCGTACCCCGCACTCGTGCGCGACCTTCAGCGCGTGATCGGCGACGAGGCCCGCGAGCAGGCGCTGACGGCCGAGGGCAGGTTGCCGGCGCGGGTGATCGCCTGCGTCGGCGGGGGCTCGAACGCGATCGGAAGCTTCTACGCGTTTCTCGATGACCCGGTGGAGCTGATCGGGATCGAGGCCGGGGGAGAGGGCCTCGAGAGCGGGCGTCACGGCGCCTCGCTGGTAGCCGGACGCACAGGCGTCCTGCACGGGGCGTTCTCGGCGGTGCTTGCCGACCCCGAGGGTCAGATTCTTGAGGCGCATTCGATCTCGGCTGGGCTCGACTACCCGGGCGTTGGCCCCGAGCACGCGCACCTTCGCGACACCGGTCGCGCGCGCTATGAGGCGGTGATCGACGCTGACGCCCTGCGCGCGTTCCGCGAGCTGGCGCGGCTGGAGGGCATCGTGCCCGCACTGGAGCCAGCGCACGCCATCGCGTGGCTGTTGTCGAACAGCCGTCCCTCGGCACACCCGGCCGCCCCCGGAAGCGGAGCTGAGGAGGCGGCCGGCACTGATCCCTCGGACACCTACGACCTGTTGACGCTGAGTGGGCGCGGGGACAAGGACCTGGCCGAAGCGGTCTCCCACCTGGAAGAACTCGATGGCTGAGGTGACGGAGGTCACAGGGTCTCAGCGGATCGGCGATGCCTTTGCCGCGGCTCGCGCGGAGGGCCGGGCTGCGCTGATGCCGTACATGATGGCGGGCTACCCCGACCGCGAGACTTCGCTTGCGGTGGCCGACGCGTACGCGGGCGCGGGCGCGGACGTGGTCGAGCTCGGGGTTCCGTTCTCCGATCCCCTCGCGGATGGGCCGGTCATTCACGCTGCGGCCACCGCCGCGCTCGCGGCCGGGACGACGCTCGAGGACGCGCTGGATGTTTGCGCGCGCATCGCAGCGCGCGTGCCGGTGGTCCCGATGGCCTACGCGAACATGGTCCTGGCGCGTGGCGCGGAGGAGTTCGCGCAGCTCCTCGCCGGGGCGGGGGCCGTGGGCGCCATCGTGCCAGACCTGCCCCCGGAGGAGTCCGCCGAGGTCGGGGCCGCTCTTTCTGAGGCGCGGCTGGCGCTCGTGCCGCTCGTGGCCCCGACGACTCCGTCGGAGCGGCTGCGGGCGATCTGCGCGGCGGCTGAGGGATTCGTCTACGTCGTCTCCGACACCCGCGTCACCGGAGAGCGCGAGGATCTCCCGCCCGGGCTGGGCGAGCTCGTTGAGGCAGTTCGGGATTGCTCGGCGGTGCCGGTCGCCGTGGGCTTCGGGATCGGAACGCCTCAGCAGGCGGCGGCGGTGGGGCGGATTGCCGACGGCGTGATCGTCGGCAGTCGCCTTGTGCGCGCCGCGCGGGAGGCCGAAGGCCCCCACGCTGCCGCCTCCCGCGTGGGCGAGTTCATCGCCGCGGCTAAGGCCGCGATGGCTGCTTGAACGGTTAGATTCCCGCCAATGCGTCTGCTGGTCTTCACCGTCGTAGGCCTGACGGCGATGGTCGTCGCTTACGGGCTTGGCCTCGGAGGCACCGTGAGCTCGATGATCTTCCTGTTCATCCTCTTCAACGGCATCCTCGACCGCTGGGCGCAGCCGCTGCTCGAGCGATTGCGCCCGTAGGGTGATGCGGATCGGAGTACTCACCGGCGGGGGAGACTGCCCCGGCCTGAACGCAGTGATTCGGGCAATCGTGCGCAAGGGCGTCGCCGAGTACGGCCACGAGTTCGTCGGCTACCGCGACGGGTGGAGAGGGCCATTGGAGGGGGAGAGTCGTCCGCTCGGCATCCCGGAGGTGCGCGGCATCCTGCCCCGCGGGGGGACGATTCTGGGCTCGTCGCGAACCAACCCGCTGAAGGAGGAGGGCGGGGTCGATCGGATCATGTCCAACCTCGGCTCGGACGGCGTGGACGGGCTGATCGCGATCGGCGGCGAGGACACGCTTGGCGTCGCGACGGCGCTGCACGAGTCCGGAGTGAAGGTCGTTGGGGTGCCCAAGACGATCGACAACGATCTCAACGCGACCGACTACACGTTCGGGTTCGACACTGCCGTCAACATCGCGATGGGGGCGATCGATCGGCTGCACACGACGGCGGAGAGTCATCGCAGGACCCTGATCGTGGAGGTGATGGGCCGTCACGCCGGCTGGATCGCCTTTCACGCGGGCGTCGCCGGTGGGGCGAACGTGATCCTGGTTCCCGAGCTGCCGTTCGACCTCGACCAGGTGTGCAGCTACATCGAGCGCCGGTTCCAGCAGCAGTACGCGCCGATCGTCGTCGTCTCCGAGGGCGCGGAGCCGAAGGGCGGGATGCCCGTGGCCGACGAGGCGGCCACCGACGCGTTCGGCCATGTTCGCCTCAGGGGGATCGCGCACTGGCTCGAGGGTGAGATCGAGCGGCGGACGGGTCAGGAGGCGCGGGCGACGGTGCTCGGGCACGTACAGCGGGGTGGAACGCCCACCGCCTTCGATCGGGTGCTGGCAACGCGGTTTGGCCTGCACGCGATCGACGCGGCCCACGGTGGAAAGTGGGGGATGATGACCTCGCTGCGGGCGACGGAGATCGTCCTCGTCGAGCTCGGTGAGGCGACCGCGGAGCTCAAGCTCGTGCCCGAGTCGCTCTACCGTGAGGCAGAGGTCTTCTTCGGCTGATGCCCATTCCCTGCCACGAGCGTCGAGTCACCCGCCCTCTGGCCGGGTGAATCGCGGTCCGTCGCGACTGAGTGTCGCGATTGCCGCGCTCGCGGGAGTCGTCTTCGTCGCGGGCTGTGCCGGCGATGACACGCTCCAGGGAGAGGGCCCGGTCACCGTCCACGTCAGCCTGCCGCTGCGGGGTCCGAGCGGCGCCGACGGGCAGGACGCCGTGGACGGCGCACGGATGGCATTGGCCGAGGCGGGCGGGGAGGCGGGAGGCCGAGAGGTGCGTGCCGTCGTCCTCGACGACACCGAGGGTGGACGCACGGAGGCACACTGGACGCCCGAGCAGGCCGCCGCGAACGCCCGGCGCGCGATCGAGGACTCGACAACGATCGCCTACATCGGTGACTTCGAGTCGGGTGCCACTCGCGGCTCGCTGCCGATCACCAACGAGGCGCGACTCCTGCAGGTCTCGCCGGCGAGCGCGGCCGTGGACCTCGTGGCGCCGTTCCCGGGCTCCGACGACGTCCCCGACGTGCAGTTCTCAGGCGAGCGCACCTTCGGCCGCGTGATCCCGAGCGATCACGCCCAGGGCCAGGCCGCAGCGGTGTGGGCGGGTGATCTCGCCTGGCGGAGGGTGAGGATCGAATCCGACGGATCCTCGTTTGCGGACTCGCTGTCCGACGGCTTTCGTGCCGGAGCCGAAGCGAGCGGAATCGACACGTCTGCCGAGCGGGGCACCACCGTTTACCTGGCCGGACGGCCCCCGGTCGTCGGCGCCGAAGCGATCGGAAGCGATGTGTTCCTCAACGCCGCACGCGCGCCGGACCTCATCACTTCTGCGGCCCTCGATCCCGTCCATCTCCCACCTGCGGGGCAGGAATTCGTCGACCGGTTCCGCGCCCGGTACGGTCGCCAGCCCGGCCGCTACGGGGCCTACGGCTACGAGGCGATGGCGGTGGTGCTGGACTCGATCGAGCGTGCGGGCGACGCCGGCACCGACCGCGAGGCGGTGATCGACGCGTTCTTCGACACCGAGGATCGCGACTCGGTGCTAGGCACCTACTCGATCGACGAGGTCGGCGATACCACTCTGAGGCGCCTCACCGGGTACAGGTCGGACGGCGGCGGAGCGGAGCCGATTGCCGAGCTGACACTGCCGTAGCGCGTCATCGTCGGCTTGCGGCGGGTTGCCCGCGGCGCATATGCTCCTGCGCCCGAAGTGATGGAACGCCCGATGTACGAGCCGTGGAACGCGCTGACCGCGCCTCGGTTCACCGGTCCTAGGACCTACGCCCGACTTCCGTACGTCAAGGACCTGGACGGGGTGGACGCGGCCGTCTTTGGCATGCCGTGGGACGGCGGCGCCTCCTTTCGCGCCGGAGCGCGGTTCGGTCCCGAGGGGGTCCGGTCCGCCTCGGGGATGATCCCAGGCGATGAGTTACCTGCGCTCGCTGACGGGCCTGTCGTTCGTGGGCTATGACGTGGTCGAGGTGGCGCCCGCCTACGACGGACCGGGCCAGGTGACCGCGCTCTTTGCCGCGAACGCGGTCTTCGAGATGCTCTCGCTGATCGTCCTGGGTCGGAAGTGAGCGCGCGGTAGCACGCGTCTTCGTCACCCGCTCGCTGCCAGGCCGGGCGTTGGACCGCCTCCGCGCCCGCCACGAGACGGACGTCTGGCCCGGCGAGGACCCGCCCAGTCGAGAGGACCTGATCGAGCGCGCGCGAGGCGCGGAAGGGCTTCTCTGCATGCTCACCGACCGTATCGACCGGGTGCTCATGGCAGAGATACCGCGCCTACGCGCGATCTCCAATTACGCAGTGGGCTTGGACAACATCGACGTCGAGGCGGCAAGGGAACGCGACATCCAGGTGGGCCACACGCCCGACGTGTTGACCGGGGCAACCGCGGATCTCACCTTCGGGCTGATGCTCGCCGTGGCGCGGCGGATATGCGACGGAGACCAGGCCGTGCGGGCGGGCCGTTGGCCAACCTGGTCGCCGGGATTCATGCTCGGCACGGACGTCTACAGTAAGACGCTTGGCGTCGTCGGCATGGGTCGTATAGGCAGCGCTGTAGCCGCCCGTGCAGAAGGCTTCGGGATGACCGTCCTCCACACCAGTCGGAGCGGAGGCATCCCCCTCGATGAATTGCTTGGAAGCGCAGATTTCGTCTCTCTGCATGTTCCGCTGACCGCGGAGACGAACCGCCTCATCGACGCGGATGTCCTGCGGACGATGAAGGAGACCGCGATCCTGATCAACACGGCGAGGGGGCAGCTTGTCGACACCGACGCGCTGGTCGCGGCTCTCTCCAGGCACGAGATCGCCGGCTGTGGGCTGGACGTGACCGATCCCGAGCCGCTGCCGCCTGACCACCCTCTGGCCGGCGCCCCGAACACCGTGATCACCCCTCACATCGGCTCGGCATCGCGCGAAGCGAGGGAGGCGATGGCCGAGCTTGCGGTCGCCAACCTGCTCGCCGCGCTCGACGGGAAGCGCATGCCGGCAGGAGTGGAGCCCTAGCGGCTGAGCAAGTCGCGCAGCGCCGGCTCCACCTCCGGGAAGCGAAACCGGTACCCGAGGTCGAGGACTCTACGCGGGATCACACGCTGGCTCCAGAGAACGCTGTCGGCGAGTTCGCCACCGCGCAGCGCGGAGATCGCAAGCTTCGGAACTGGGGCGATGGCGGGCCGGCCGAGCACCCGGCCCAGAGCCTTCGAGAACTCGCGATTCGTGACGGGGTTCGGGAGACTGGCGTTCAAGGTGCCGCTGACCTTTTGGCTGTCGAGCGCCCAGAGGAGGAGCCCGACCTCGTCGCCGCGGTGAATCAGCGGCATGTATTGCCGCCCCCCGGCCAGCGGTCCGCCAACGCCGAGCTTGAACGGAAGCAGCAGCTGCTTGAGCAGCCCGCCGCGCGAATCGAGGACAGGCGCGCTGCGGAGGATCGCCAGGCGGACCCCGAGCTCCTGCGCCGGAGCGGCCGCCTGCTCCCAGTCGACCACGAGCCGCGAGACCCAGGTCTCGCCCGGCGGCGTCGACTCGTCGACCATCGCCTCCCCGCGCTCGCCGTAGTAGCCAACCGCCGACTGGCTGATCAGCGCCTTGGGCGTCGCGGGGGCCGCCGCCATCCCGTCGACCAGGTTCTTGGTGGCGCGGACCCGGCTGTCGCGGACCCGCTGCTTCGCCTCGGGGGTCAGCCGCTGGTTGATCTCCTCGCCGATCAGGTTGATCACCGCGTCGACCCCCTCGAACGCCGCCTCGAGCGGCCGCTCCTCGGTCGGGTTCCAGGCGTGCCAGTTGACGGTGGGGTTGGTCTCTCTCGCGCGTGCCGGATCGCGGCTCAGGCCCACGACCTCGTCGCCGCGAGCAAGCAACGCATCGCACGCGGCCGAGCCAATCATCCCGCTTGCGCCGGTAATCAGGATTCGCATCTCGTGCCTATTCCCGCTCGTGTCCGATTCAGTCGCCCGGGCCTACTCGACCGTGGAAAAGGTCCCGGTTTCCTCTGAGACCCGTGCGATGCCCGCGCGGCGGGCCTCCTCGACGACGGAGGCGGCCACGGCGGGCGCCACGTCGCGGTCGAAGACGCTGGGAATGATGTAGTCCTCGTTCAGGTCCTCCGCGTTCACCACCTCGGCGATGCCGGTGGCGGCGGCGAGCTTCATCTCCTCGGTGATCCGCGGCGCGCCGGCGTCGAGCGCACCGCGGAAGATGCCGGGGAAGCAGAGCACGTTGTTGATCTGATTCGGATAATCGGAACGGCCCGTGGCCATGATCCGCACGTAGGGCTCCGCCTCCTCGGGCATCACCTCGGGGGTCGGGTTCGCCATCGCGAACACGATCGCGTCGTCGGCCATCCGTTGCAGGTCGTCGGCGCTGATCAGGCCCGGGCCCGAGACTCCAACGAACAGGTCGCATCCCTCGATCGCTTCGGCCGGCGTGCCCTGCACGCGCTCGGGATTCGTGTTCTCCGCGTACCAGCGCTTGATCGCGGTCATCTCTCCAGAGGCGTAGTCCTCGCGCTCTGTCGAAAGCGCTCCCTGGCGGTCGCAGCCGATCACGTTTGTGATCCCGGACGCGAGCATCATCTTCGTGACCGCGACCCCGGCGGCGCCGAGCCCGAGCATCAGCACGCGCAGGTCCGAGAGCTCCTTGCCAACGATCTTCAGCGCGTTGAAGAGCGCGGCCATCGTCACCACCGCGGTCCCGTGCTGGTCGTCGTGGAAGACCGGGATGTCCAGCTCCTCCTTCAGCCGCTCCTCGATGTAGAAGCAACGTGGGGCCGAGATGTCTTCGAGGTTGACTCCGCCGAAGGTGGGGGCGAGCAGCCGCACCGCCTCGACGATCCCGTCCTGGTCGCGGGTGTCGAGGCAGATCGGGAACGCGTCGACGCCGGCGAACTCCTTGAACAGCATCGCCTTGCCCTCCATCACCGGCATCGCGGCCTCGGGGCCGATGTCGCCCAGCCCGAGCACCGCGGACCCGTCGGAGACCACCGCCACTGTGTTGCGCTTGATCGTGTACTCGAATGCCTTCGCACGGTCGATGGCGATTTCGTTGCACACTCGGGCGACGCCCGGCGTGTAGGCCATCGAGAGGTCGTCGCGGGTCTTGAGCGAGAACTTGTTGTGCTGCTCGATCTTCCCGCCGCGGTGCATCGCCAGCGTGCGATCGACGTAGTCGAGAACGCGCGCTCCGCGGGTCGACCCGATCGCGCGGAGGATCTGCTCCCAATGCGCCTGGTCGCGCGCGTCGACGGTGAACTCGCGCACCCGCTTGCCCTCGCTGCCTGCGCCGGGAACGAGGTCGACTCCCTGCAGCGCACCCCCGGCCTCCGCAATCGCGCCGGTCAGCTTCCCGAGCGGCTCTTGCCGCGCGTCGAGCTCGACCCGGACAGTGACCGAGAACTGCGCCTGGGCGGGGGGCGTGGCCATGGGCGCAGGATCATAGGCAGGGGTCGTCCTGGGCCGCTCACGAGCCCCGGCGGAGGGGGCTGGGTGGGGGAGCCCTGGCGGAGAGATCAGCGTCCCCTGGCGCTTTACGGACGCACGTGCGTCTGAAAGTCGCCAACTCCTCGGCCGGAACGCCTCCTAGGATTGGGGTATGCCCGCGACCGCGGAAAAACGCAAGACAGGCAAGGCGCCGACCGAGGCCCCGAAGGTCGATGACGAGCTGTTCCTGATCGACGGGAACTCCCTCGCCTACCGCGCCTTCTTCGCGCTTCCGGAATCGATCGCAACTGCCGACGGACGCCCCACGAACGCCATCTACGGCTTCGCCTCGATGATGGCGAAGCTTCTCATCGACCACAACCCGCGGGCCGTGATCGTGGCGTGGGACAAGGGCTGGTCCGGGCGCGAGACGGTCTACGCGGAATACAAGTCGCAGCGCAAGTCACGGCCGGACCTGCTCAAGGAGCAGTGGCCTCACCTCGCGCCGCTGGCCGAGGCGTTCGGGTTCAAGAACGTCTCAGTCGAGGGATACGAGGCCGACGACGTGATCGCGACCCTCACCCGCGAGGCGCGTGAGGCGGGCAGGCCGGTGATGATCGTCTCCGGCGACCGCGACGTCTACCAGCTGGTGCGCGACGGGGTCCGGGTGATGACCACCTCGCGGGGGATCACCGACACCCGGGTCTACGACGCCGAGGGGGTGGTCGAGCGCTACGGCGTTCCGGCCGAGCTCGTGACGGACCTCATTGGCCTCAAGGGCGACACCTCCGACAACATCCCGGGCGTTCCGGGGATCGGTGACAAGACCGCGGCGGAGCTGCTGCAGCGCTTCGGGTCGCTCGAGAAAGTCCTCGAGTCCGTCGACGAGATCTCGGGGGCCAAGCGCAAGCAGAACCTCGTCGAGCACGCAGAGGACGCACGGATCTCCAAGCAGCTCGCGACGCTCAAGGACGAGGTCGACGTCGACATCGACATCGCCGAGGAGGCGCGCGCGGTCCCCGACCGCTCGAAGCTGCGCGACGTCGCTGCGCAGTTCGAGCTCCGAGCGGTCATCCAGCGACTCGACGAGGAGTGGGACGAGGTCGTGCCGGGGCGCGCAGTCGAGGAGACGATCGAGGTGGAGGCGACCGAGGGCACTCCGGACGATCTGGCGGCCGGGGCCATCGCCATCGCGATCACGGGCGGACGCTGGGCGGCCAGCGACGGAAACAAGGTCGTGGCCGGCGACGCCGGCGATCTGGCCGCGCTGGGCGAGCAGCTTCGCGGCCGGCCGCTCGTCGGGCACGACCTCAAGGGATTGGGCGGCCCGGCCGGCAAGGGCCTGCTGGCAGTCGCCGGACCAGGCAACCTCGACCTCGCCTACGACACGATGGTCGCCGCCTACTTGGTCGACCCCGCGCGGCGCACCTACGACCTGCACGAGCTCGCCGCCGACGCCGGCCTCGCGGCTGCCCCCGCCGGCACCGAGGACGGCCAGATGTCGCTGGCCGCCGAGGAAGGGGACGTCCCCGGGGATCCCGCCGTTGACGCTCGCCTCGCGCAGGAGCTGGCCGACCGCCAGGGCGAGCTGCTGGGCGAGTTCGGCCTCCAGCGCCTCCTGGAGGAGGTCGAGATGCCGCTGATCGAGGTCCTGGCGGAGATGGAGCGACTCGGAGTCAAGCTCGACGACAAGCGCCTGGCCGAGATCGGCGCCGGAATGGCCGAGCGCATCGACCAGCTGGAGGCGGAGATCTACGACCTCGCGGGCCATGAGCTCACGATCGGCTCGCCGGGGCAGCTCGGCGAGGTGCTCTTCAACGAGCTCGGCCTGACGAAGAAGCGCCGCGGGAAGACCGGTTTCTCGACCGACGCCCGCGTCCTGGCCCAGATCCGCGACGAGCACGAGATCGTTCCGAAGGTGGAGACCTGGCGTGAGCTGACCAAGCTCAAGAACACCTACCTGGACTCGCTGCCGGAGCTGATCGACCCGGAGACCAAGCGCATCCACACGACGTTCAACCAGGTCGCGACCACCACCGGCCGCCTTTCGAGCACCAACCCGAATCTCCAGAACATCCCCATCCGCTCGGAGGTGGGCCGACCCGTGCGCTCCTGCTTCGTCGCCGAACGCGGCAAGCGGCTGCTCTCGGCGGACTACAACCAGGTCGAGCTGCGCGTGCTCGCGCACGTGGCGGGCGAGGACGTGCTCCGAGAGATCTTCGCCTCGGGAGAGGACGTGCACGCCGAGACCGCCGCCGGCATCGTCGGCGCCGACCCGGCAGCGATCGGAGCCTCGGAGCGCTCGAAGGCCAAGATGGTCAACTACGGAATCGCGTACGGCCTGTCCGATTTCGGGCTCGCGGATCGGCTCCAGATCTCACGCGAGGAGGCGAAGCTCTACATCGCGCGCTACTTCGAACGCTTCCCGGCCGTGAAGGGGTTCATCGACCAAACGATCGAGCAGGCGGAGAAGGACGGCTTCGTCAGCACGCTGATGGGCCGCCGCCGCCGGATCCCGGAGCTCCGTTCAGGACAGCGCCAGCGCCGTCTGCTCGGCGAGCGCCTGGCGGTCAGCACAGTGGTGCAGGGCAGTGCCGCGGACATCATCAAGATGGCGATGGTCCGCTGCCACCGCGCGCTCGCGGAGGCGGGCCTGGAGACGCAGCTGGTGCTTCAGATCCACGACGAGCTCTTGTTCGAGGGCCCCACGGCCGAAATGGAGCAGGCCGGCGAGCTGGTCAGCAGGGAGATGTGTTCAGCGTACGATCTCAATCCGCCGCTGGCCGTCGACGTCGGAGTCGGAAGCGACTGGCTGAGCGCGAAGTAGCGGGGATCCGCGAGTCAGTGGTCGTCGGGCTCGTCGGCAAGGCAGCGGTCTGCCATCGGTGATGGTCGCCCTGGAGTCGCTCGGGATCGAGGCCGACGAGGCGCAGATGCGTGAGCTCGTGGCGGCGATCAAACAACGCGCGCTGAAAACCAAGGCGCTCCTGCCTCTGGAGGAGGTCGTCCGCCTGGCCGGCGAGGTCCTCGGCACCAAGGCAGATGCGCCGGCTCTGGTCGCCGACTGAAGCCCTTGAACGCGGACCAGTCGGAGGTAACACCTCCTCTCTCAATGGGCGAGCGGCGCCCGGAAGGTGCCGCTCACCCGCTCCACTTTCCCCGGCGGCGAGGGCCCGTCTCCTAGGATGCCGGCGATGATCTACTACGAAAAAGACGCAGACCTCTCCCATCTCGAAGGCAAGAAGGTCGCCGTGCTCGGCTACGGTTCGCAGGGGCGAGCCCACGCACTCAACTTGCACGATTCCGGTGTTGACGTGGTCGTTGGCCTTCGGGAGGGCTCGAGGTCTATCGACCTCGCCACAGAGGACGGCCTGACCGCGCACAGCGTCGCCGACGCGGCCAGCGAGGGCGACGTGGTGATGGTTCTGCTCCCCGACGAGCAGCAGGGGGCCGCGTGGGAGGCGGGGATCCGCGACGGAATCGCCCCGGGCAAGCTTCTGATGTTCGCGCACGGCTTCTCGGTCCACTACGGCGAGATCGAGCCGGATCCGGGCGTCGACGTGGCGATGGTGGCGCCGAAGAGTCCAGGCCACCTGGTTCGCCGCCAGTTCGAGCAGGGTCGCGGGGTGCCCGGCCTCCTGGCGATCCACCAGGACGCCACCGGCAAGACACGCGACTTGGCGCTCGCTTATGCCCACGGCATCGGCTGCACGCGGGCAGGGGTCATCGAGACGACGTTCAAGGACGAAACCGAGACCGATCTGTTTGGCGAGCAGGCCGTGCTTTGCGGCGGGCTCACCGAGCTCGTCCGGGCCGGCTACGAGACGCTCGTCGAGGCCGGCTACGAGCCCCAGCTTGCGTACTTCGAGTGCTTGCACGAGCTGAAGCTCATCGTCGACCTGATGTACGAGGGCGGGATCTCGACGATGCGCGACTCGATCTCCAACACCGCGGAGTACGGCGACCTCACGCGCGGCAAGGCGATCATCGGTGAGCCGACACGTGAGGCGATGAGGAAGGTCCTTGCCGACATCCAGTCGGGCGAGTTCGCCCGCGAGTGGATCGCCGAGAACCGCGCCGGCCAGGAGAACTTCCAGCGCCTGCGCGACGAGCAGCGCGAGCATGGGATCGAGACCGAGGGCCGCGAGCTTCGCAAGATGATGGCCTGGCTCGGCGACGAGGACTGACGTGGACAAGGTCGGCCTCGCTGCGGCCGCGACGATCACGGCCGGCGGGCTGATCGCGATTCAGCCACCCATCGTCGCCCGGCTCGCCGATGCCACAGGCACGGTTCCCGCCGCGGCGATCAACTTCATCGTGGGCTCGGCCTGCCTGGTCGCCGTGGCGCTGATCATCGGCGAGGCGTCCGGGTTCGGCCGGGCCGGAGACGTGTCGTGGTTCTATCTACTCGGAGGCGGCGTCGTCGGCGCGGTCTACGTGACCACAGTGATCGTCACGGTTGGCAACCTTGGCGCCGCGGGGGTCGTGGCGGCGACGATCGCAGGCCAGCTCACGGTCTCGGTCGTGATCGATCGTCTCGGCATCCTCGGCCTCGACGAGACGCCGATCACGCCCGAACGGGTGCTGGGTGTCGTCCTTCTGCTGACCGGGACGTATCTGATCGTTCGTTAGGTGGCCGCGTCACGAAGGCTGGCGGCGCGATCTTGAGGTAGTGGTTGAAGGACCACCGCACGAACCGCTCCGTCTCCATCCGGTGCAGCGCGAACGCGAGCAAGCGCGGGGGGAGACGGGGAACGGCGTGCTGGGTGCGCAGCATCCAGCGGAACTTCCACTCGTGGCCATCCGAGAACGCCGCGTAGCGGCGCAGCGCCTCTTCGCGGTCGCGCTTGCCCGCGAGGACGCTGCGTAGCTCGCGACCGCAGGCGATGCCGAAGTACAGCGCGGTCCGGATCCCCTCAGCCGTCAGCGGCAGGCAGTGGCCGGCCGAGTCGCCGACGAAGAAGACGCCCTTCTCCGTCGCGCGGCGAAGCTTGTGCGGGATCCAGTTGCCCTGGTAGCGGACCGCGTCGCGGTCGAGGTCGCCGGCCAGGCGCACGGTGGGCTCCTTGACGTGGAACCGCGGGTCGAACGACCCGACGCCCACCCGGACCTCGTCGCGAGCGGGAAAGCTCCACGAGTAGCCCGCGGGCACGTAACCGCGGTCGATCCAGATCTCGAGCGCGTCACTCACACCGTGAGGGTGCACCTCTAGCCCGCGTGACAGCGGGGCGTCCGGAGGCTGGATCCCGGTGCTGTCCGCGGCCAGGATCCGGCGCCAGCCGAGCGCGTCGACCACTAGGGGTGCCGCGATCGTCCCGCGATCGGTCTTCACGGCGATCGCGCCGGTCCCGTTTCGGCCGGGCGCCCGTCCCTCCACCTTCGCAGTCTCGAACTCCGCCTCGCACTGGTCCCAGAGCAGCGAGCAGAGCTCGCGATAATCGAAAGTGGAGAACGTGAACGGCAGCCTCATTCGCGCCGTGGTGTGGGGCGTGTGGATGACCAGCTCGCCGAAGGTCTGCCGGATCGAGTCACCTACGCCCACGGCCTCAAGCCATTCGGTGGGCGCCGCGCAGGCCGAGGTCTGGCGCTCGCCGATCTCGTACCGGTCGACCATCAGCACTCGCGCTCCGGTGCCGGCGAGCTCACGCGCCGCCGCGAGCCCCGCGAAGCTCGCCCCGCAGATCAGCACGTCCCGCTCGCCGTCAAGCGGCGTGCGGTCGTTCCCCCGCTTGGTGCGCCGCTCGGGCATCTAGATGAGTGACCTCCCAACCACGCACGTCCGACTTGCGCGCGTGGCGCGTCGCATCCCTGCGTCCTCGGGCGCTCCTGTGCTGAACGCACACGTCGCGCCCTGCGTCCTTGAGCTGCTCGGCCCCGCGCACCCGCGGACGCACGTGGCCAGGGAGTCAGTCATCTGAAGCGATTCTGCCATCATTCCCCGCCGTGTCCGTCGCGGAGACAACGACCGAGGCTGCCGCGGAAGATTCTGAGGCGAGCGCCCCCGCGCCACCGGCCAGCACCGCTGGGGGCGCCACGAACGACTTCATGGTCGAGGAGGACGGCAGGCTCGTCCCAAACTACGCCGCCACGATCAAGCCCTTCGAGGAGGGCGACGTGGTCAGCGGCGACGTCGTGCGCATCGACAAGGACGAGGTCCTGGTCGACATCGGCTACAAGTCGGAAGGGGTCATCCCGGCGCACGAGCTCTCAATCCGGCGCTCGGTCGACCCGGCGGACGAGGTTTCGCTCGGAGAGCACGTCGACGCGCTGGTCCTGACGAAGGAGGACCAGGAGGGCCGGCTGGTCCTGTCGAAGAAGCGCGCCCGCTTCGAGAAGGCCTGGCGCAAGATCGAAGCTGCCGCGGAGTCGGGCGAACCGGTCGATGGAATCGTGATCGAGGTCGTCAAGGGCGGCCTGATCCTGGACCTCGGGGTCCGCGGCTTCCTGCCCGCCTCGCTGGTTGACATCCGGCGCGTCCACAACCTGGACGAGTTCAAGGGCCAGACGCTCGAGTGCAAGGTGATCGAGCTCAACCGCAGCCGCAACAACGTCGTGCTGTCGCGCCGCGCCGTGCTCGAGGAGGAGCGCAAGGAGGTCCGAGAGCAAATCCTGGGACGGCTCCAGCCCGGCCAGGTCGTCGAGGGCAAGATCTCCAACATCGTCGACTTCGGTGCCTTCGTCGACCTCGAGGGCATCGATGGGCTCATCCACATCTCCGAGCTCTCCTGGAGCCACGTCAACCATCCGTCCGAGGTGCTCTCGATCGGCGAGACCGTCCGGGTCAAGGTGCTGGACATCGACCGCGACCGCCAGCGGATCTCGCTCGGCCTCAAGCAGACGCAGGAGGACCCGTGGCAACGGGTGCTCAACGAGTACCGCGTCGGCGACGCGCTCGAGGGCAAGGTGACCAAGGTCGTCGCGTTCGGAGCCTTCGTCGAAATCGTGCCCGGGGTCGAGGGCCTGGTCCACATCTCAGAGCTCGCGGACCATCACGTGGAGACACCGGGCGAGGTCGTCCAGCCCGGTCAGGAGGTCTGGGTGCGGATCCTCGAGATCGACGAGGAACGCCGCCGGATCTCGCTCAGCGTGAAGCGCGCTCAGGCGAACCAGAACCTTCCCCTCCGCGACCTGATCCCGCCGGAGGTCATGGAGGGCGGCAACGAGCAAGCGGCCTCCGAGACGGAGGTCCCGGACCTGGAGCTTTCCGAGGAGGTCTTCTCCGAGCCGCCGCCCGAGGCGGCCGAGAGCGAGCCCGCCTCCGCTGCGCCCGCAGACGCCGAGGATGGCGCGGGGGCCGCGGAGGAGCAGGATGACGCCGGCGAGGCCGGCGGCTGACGCCGCCGCCCCGCCGTTCATCGGCCTCACGGGCGCGGTAGCCGCCGGCAAGTCCGAGGCCCTGGCGGCGCTTGCGCGGCTCGGGGCCGCGACGCTGTCAAGCGATGCGATCGTTCGCGAGCTGCTGGGAACGGAGCGTGTTCGGGATCTTTTGGTCGCGCGGTGGGGCGAGGAGGTGGCCCCTGACGGGGTCGTTGATCGAGAGCGGGTGGGCGCGATCGTCTTCGAGCGACCCGATCAGCTTGCGTGGCTGGAGGCGGTGCTGCACCCGCTGGTCGGAGAACGAGTAGTCGCCTGGCGGGATGGCCTCACCGGCGATCCGCCCGCCGCCGTCGTCGAGGTGCCGTTGCTGTTCGAGACCGGCCTGGAGAAGATCTTCGACGCCACGATCTCCGTCGTTGCTCCCGACGAGGTGCGCGCCGCGCGGGCCGCGGCACGCGGAACCACCGCATTCGACGATCGGGTCAGCCTGCAGCTGCCGCAGTCAGAGAAGGCGGCGCGCGCCACGCACGTCGTCCGCAACGACGGCTCGATCGAGGACCTCGAGGCGAAACTCGCACGGCTCTTGCCGCAGATCGCGGGCGCGGGGAGCGCCGCGTGACCAGAACCCGCCTCCTGGTGCTGGTGGTGGCCGTGGGAGTGGGAGCCGCCTTTGCGATCACCCAAGTCGACGTCGAGGAGGCCATCCGCGAGGTGACGCTGCCCCTGCGCCACGACGACATCATCCGTCAGCAGGCCGCGCGCTTCGACCTGGATCCTGCGCTGATCGCGGCGGTCATCAACGAGGAATCTGGCTTCAGCGACCAGACGTCCGAGGCAGGCGCCCGGGGGCTGATGCAGATCACGCCCGCCACTGCGGACACAATCGAGAGGCTGAGCGGGGGCGAGACGTTCGTCTACGAGGACCTCGCGAACCCGGACCTCAACATCCGCTACGGGAGCTTCTACCTCGACCATCTCCTCGATCGCTTCGAGGGCAACGAGGTGGCTGCGCTCGCGGCGTACAACGCGGGGCCCGAGAACGTCGAGAGTTGGGGCGGGGCGGACCTCTCAAGCGACGACATCCAGTTCGCCGACACTCACGCCTACGTCGAGAACGTGCTCGAGGCTCGCGAGGACTACCGCGAGGAGTACGCGAACGATCTCGGGCTGTAGCCGGGGAGAAAGGGACCGGGATGAGCCTGCTGGCCGCGTGGGTCCTGTTTCCGGGGGCGCTGCTGGCGCTGACCGTCGGCTGCGGGCTCCTGGTCGAGCGCGCGGCGGGAGGCCGGTTGCCGGGGCCGCTGGTGCCCATCAGCGGGCTGGCGGTGATCGTCGTCGGAGGCCAGTTCCTCACCTGGACTCCCATGACGGCGGAGCTGTTGGTCGGAGCCACGGTCGCGCTCGCGATCGCGGGCCTCGCGGCTGGCAGGCGGCGCCTCGGCGCGGGCGTCGACGGCTGGGCCGCGGCGGCGGCACTCGCGAGCTTCGCTCTGCTCGCGGCCCCGATCGTGCTCTCGGGCGAGGCGACGTTCGCGGGGTACGTCAAGCTCGACGACACGGCGACCTGGATGGCGCTGACCGACCGCGTCATCGAGTCCGGACGCACGCTCGGCGGCCTCGCGCCGTCCACCTACGAGGCGACCCTCGCGTTCAACCTCGGCGAGGGCTATCCGGTCGGGGCGTTCCTGCCTCTCGGGATCGCGAGCGCCATCGCGGGCCAGGACGTGGCCTGGACGATCCAGCCGTACATGGCGGCGCTGGGAGCCGCGCTGGCCCTCGGCCTGTGGCAGCTCGCGGCGCCGGTCCTCGCCTCGCGGCCGCTTCGCGCGCTGGTCGCCGTGGTCGGGTCGCAGGCGGCGCTGCTCTACGGGTACTACCTGTGGGGCGGAGTCAAGGAGATCGCGGCCGCTGCCCTGCTTGCGTCCGCAGTGCCCCTGGCGATCTTCGCTGCGGACAGGGGTTTCCAGGCTCGGGCCATGATTCCCCTCGCGCTCGTCTGTGCGGCGCTGCTCGGAGTGCTGAGTGCCGCCGGTGCGATCTGGCTCGTAGCGCCGTTGGCCGGAGCGGTGTGCGTGGTCCTGACGACGACGGGCGCCCGGCGGGCGGTGCGCGCCGCGTTGGTCTTCGGCGCCCTCGTCGCTTCGCTCGCGCTTCCGGTGCTCACCGCCGGCGGACTGCTGCCACCCACGGCGTCTCCGCTGACCAGCGAGGACGCGCTCGGAAACCTGATCGAGCCGCTGGAGGCGGCGCAGCTCGCCGGGATCTGGCCCGCCGGCGACTTTCGGGTCGATCCCACGGCGTTGCCCGCAACAACCTTGCTCGTCGTGGTTGCCATCTGCTTCGCCGTTGGGGCCCTCGTCCTCGCGTGGCGGCGGCGGGCCTGGGGCGTCCCCCTGTATGTCGGCGGGGCGCTGCTCGGATGCGCGCTGATCTGCGCGCTGGGCTCGCCGTGGGTCGATGGCAAGGCGCTCGCGACGGCGTCGCCGGCCATCCCCTTCGCGGCCGCGCTCGGGGGAGCGGCGTTGTGGGCACGCGGCCGGCGTGCGGAGGGGGCGGTCGCGCTGGTGGCAGTCGCCGGCGGCGTGCTGTGGTCGAACGCCCTCCAGTACCGCGACGTCGATCTTGCTCCTCGCGATCAGCTCTCGGAGTTGGAGCGGATCGGGGAGCGCATCGACGGGGAGGGCCCGACGCTGATGACCGAGTACCAGCCCTACGGAGCGCGGCACTTCCTGCGCGGAGCCGATCCGGAGGCCGCGTCCGAATTGCGGCGCAGGCCGGTGCCGCTCGTGAGCGGCCGCACGCTGGCCAAGGGCCGTCATGCCGATACTGATCGCCTCGACCCCAGGGCGCTGGTCGCGTATAGGACCCTGGTGCTGCGGCGCACCCCGGCCCAGAGCCGCCCGCCATCGCCGTTCGAGCTCGCCTGGCGCGGCGACTTCTACGAGGTGTGGCAGCGCCCGGCGGCCGGCTTCGAGCGGGTGATCCGCCACGTGGGCCTCGGCGAGGGCGAGAGCCCGGTGGGCCGGCCTAGCTGCGACAAGGTCCGGGAACTGGCCGCGCGAGCCGCAGGCCGCGGCACCCTTACCGCGGCCTCCCGGCCCGGCGTGACGACCGTCCGGCCGGCCGGCGCAACCGTCGCCGGAATCGCAGGAGGCGAGTTTGCCGCGAGCATGAAGGCGCCGCGAGCCAGCGAGTACGAGTTCTGGCTCGGAGGCTCTGTGCGCTCGCGCGCCGAACTGCTGGTTGACGGGCGCCCGGCCGGCGAGGTGCGCCATCACCTCAACCACGCCGGCCTGTACACACGACTCGGCGAGGCGCGCTTGGAACCGGGACGCCACGATGTCGTCGTGCGCTTCGCCGGCCCCGACATGCATCCCGGTAGCGGCGGGAGCAGCGGCGGGATTGGCCCGCTGGTGCTGACCGACTCCGACGCGGCGGAGGCCCACGTGCTCGAGGTTTCCGCGGCCAAGGCGCAGGAGCGCCTGTGCGGGCGACGCTGGGATTGGATCGAGCTCGTTGGCGCCTGAACGGGCCGGTCTTATCGGGCCGGCGCTCGCTGCGACCGTCGGGATGGTGCTCGCCGACTCCTCGGTGGTCGTGCTCGCGCTGCCCGAGATCTACCGCGAGCTCGACGTCTCGGTGTCGGCCGTGGTCTGGGTGCTGGTGGCGTTCAATTTGGTGCTTGCGGCAACGGCCGTTCCCGCGGCACGAGCGGCCGGTGCCGTGGGTCCCGCCCGGCTCACGGTCGCCGGGCTGCTCGTCTTCGCGGCCGCGAGCCTGGCCTGCGGCCTCGCGGACAACATCGCCGTGCTGATCGCGGCCCGTTGCGCGCAGGCGGTCGGGGGTGCGGCAGCCGTGTGCGCGTCGCTCGAGCTGCTTCCGGCAGTCACCGATTCCGAACGCAGGGCCGCCGCCATCTGGGCGGCCGCCGGCGCCGCGGGCGCGGCGCTCGGTCCCGGCATCGGGGGACTCCTGACCGAGCTCGTCTCTTGGCAGTCGATCTTCCTGGTGCAGGTGCCCGCGGCCCTCCTGCTGGCGTTGCCCCTGGCCGGGAGCGCGTTGCGCGAGCGCAGACGCGGCGCGGCCACGAAGCCGGGTCGGCCGCACCTGGCGGCGAACCTCGCCCTCGCCCTCGTATCGGCGGCGCTTGCGGCCGCGCTGTTCCTGGTTGTGTTGCTGCTGATCGAGGGCTGGCGCCTGAGCCCGATCACAGCCGCGGCGGCGGTGACGGTGATGCCCTGCGCGGCGCTGCTCACCGCGCCGCTGGCGCGGCGGGTGGAGGACGTCAACCCGCGTGCCGCCGCCGGGGTGATCCTGATCGCCGGCGGGCTCGCCGGCCTTGGCCTGCTGCCGCACGCCTCGGTGTGGCTCACCTTCCCGCCCCAGGTGCTGGTGGGCATCGGGCTGGCGCTGACCCTGTCGGCGCTCACCGAGGCTGCCCTGGAGGGACGAGCGCCGCAGGCAATCCACGGCGGCTGGACGATCGCCTCCCGGCACGTCGGCGTCGTGGCAGGCCTGTTGATCCTGACGCCGCTGTTCACTGCAGACCTCGAGACCGAGCGCGAACAGGCCGAGCAGGCAGGGACCGCGGCTTTGCTGGACGCGCGGATCCCACCCACGGCGAAGATCGAGCTGGCGACGCGCATCTCGGATCGGATCGCCGAGGAGGGCGACAAGGTGCCGGTGCTGGATCCCGCCTTCGAGCAACTGCCGGACGATCCCGAGGAGCGCGCCGCCACGCTCGCCCTGCAGGACGCGATCACCGACGAGGTCGACAGTGCCGCGACGCACGCCTTCAGCCGCTCGTTCCTGCTCGCTGCGGCGTTCGGGCTCGCCGCGCTGCTTCCGATCGCGCTCGCGCGGCGGCGGGTTGAGCTGTGAGGGGCCGCTGGCTCGTCGGCGGCGCGGCCGCGGCCTCGATCGCGCTCGTGGCGGTTTACCTCGCGGCCGGCGGCGCGAGCTACGAGCCGACGCCAGTCGCCGACCCCTGCGAGCCGCGCGAGTGGCGCGCTCCTGACAGTGTTGACGAGACCGTCGAGCAGTTCACGCTGTCCGCGCTCGACGGCGCCGCCTGCGAGCTGCAGGTCAGCCGCGAAACGCTAGCGGTCGCCCTGGCCACCGAGGAGGGACGCCGGGAGTTTGCGGCCGAGTACGGAGTCGACGACGCCGAGCTGGAGACGGCCGTTCACGCTGGGCTCGAGCGCGCTGTCGACGACGCCGAACGCGCCGGAGCGATCGAGCCGTTCGTCGCCTCAGGTCTGCGGGCTGTTGTCACCAACCTCCCCGTCGACGCGGCGATCGCCCTGGTCAACGACGCGAGCGAGCTGTTCGAGGGCGGTAGCGGGTTCCTCGATCGCCTCGGCCTCTAGTGCCGCCGCGTTGCCCGCCAGACCGCGAGCGCGAACAGCGGCTGCAGCGGAAGGCGCGCGTACAGCAGCCAGCGCGGGATCCGGTTGGCGGGCACTCCCCGCGCTGCGACCATGGCGGGCTCCTGGGCCATGTAGACGTTGGCCGGGAACACTGCGACCAGCACGGCGAATAGCCACCAGCGGGCAAAGCTCCTGGTTCGGCCTGAGAGCACCGCGAGCCCGCCGATCATCTCCGCCGCGCCGCTCACCTGCACCGCCTCGCGATGGTGGGGCACATACGGCGGAACGATCGCTTCGTAAGCGCGCGGGCGCACGAAGTGCATCGCGCCGGCGAAGGTAAAGGCGGCCGCAACTCGACGCTGCGAGCGGGTCACGCGGCCGATCCTCTCACGGCGAACCGGCCGCGAGGCGAGACACCCATGCGTTGGGGGCGAGCGCGAGCGTCACCGAATCTCCGCCGCGATCAACCGCTGCCGACCCCTCGCCGACGGCAAAGGTGTCGCCGTGCTCCCGTTGGGCATCCAGGCCCCGGAGCACGTACGTCGCAAGCGCCCGGGCGAACTCGCGAGCCTCTTCGCGCGAGTCCCAGCGCCACCGAACCACGAGCACCAGCCGGTCGGCGCAGTCGGTCGTGCAGTCCAGGGCGGAGCTGTCCCGTGCCCAGAGCGCGTAGTGGTCGCCTCCCCATCCCTCGGCTGCCCCTCGCGCCGCCTCCGGCGGGGCGCCGACTCCGAGCAGCTGCGCGGTGGCCGCCTCGCCGAGGTCGCCGCCGCCCAGCCTGCGCCAGCCGCGGCGCTCGATCTCGGCGCCCTCGATGCCGGTTTGCAGTGGCGCGGACACTCGCACGTAAGCCTCTGGGTGCAACACCTGTTCGCTCGACGCCGGCGGACGATTTACGAGCGCGTCGTTCACCAGCGCCCAGCCGTCGCCGAGCGTGTACAGCTCCTCCACAAAGGCCGCGCCGCGTAGGTAGGCGAGCTCGAGCTGCTCGACCACGAAGGCGGGGACGTCACCGCGACCGGCGTCGATCGCCGTGGTGGCCGCGAGCAGCCTGCCGGGATTGAGGTGCCGCCGCGCGTACTCGACCATCACCGCGGTTGCGGTGCCCTCGGTGAGAGCGAGCTCGGCCAGGGCCGCGTCGTCGCTCGGATTCTCGGTCTCGGGCAGGCCGAAGTGCTGATCCTCGAGTGCGTGCGTGAGCTCGTGAGCCAGGAAGAACTCGATCAGGGTGCGGTCGTCAAACCCGGCGTCCGCGATCAGGTAGAGGCGGTCGCGTCGGGTGTCGTAGGCCGCTGCGGCGAGGTCGCCGGTCGACTCCAGCACCGCGTCGAGGCCCTGGTCGGGAGGGAGCAGGCCCAGCAACCGCGCCGCGGCCTCGTCCACCGCGAGACCTCTGGCGGCGCCTCCGCGTCGCGCCTCGCGCGCTCCGAGCTCATTGATGAACTCGGCGTCGACCACGCGCGCCCGGGGCACGCGCTCGAACTCCAGGCCGCGGATTCGCTCCACGCCCTCGGCGACCTCAGGCGTGACCTCCGCGCTGAGACGGGCGAGTGCGGCACGATCGACGCCTCCGCTCGCGCTGCCGGTCTCCTCATCGGCCTCGTCGCCGAGCGCGGCGCCGGCGAGCGCCGCCCCCGTGAGCGCGAGCAGCGCCACGGTGTGCAGAAG
>DATAFO010000051.1:0-2061 GCA_036257465.1 Solirubrobacterales bacterium
TCCGCGGTCTCCTCGAGGAATCCGTCGCGGGCGAGGCGGGTGCGGTAGCGGCCGAGCGTCCAGTCGGCCGGGCGAGGCAGACGATTGCGTAGATGCACCGTCAGCTCGAGCGTCGGCAGAGGGAGCGGCTCCGACACCACCGCGAACAGCGCTGGAAACCACGCATCGCAGAGCGCCACCAGCGCAGCGGCGTCGAGTGGGCGCTCGTCGCGGAACCGCAACCAGCCGCCGGTAAGCGCCTCGTCGGCGCCACTGAAGAGGCGACCACCGAGCGCGGACCGGTACTCGAGCTCGCGTGCGAAGGGCGGTCCCTCGGGGGCGTCGGGGAGCGGCTCGATCTCCTCGGGCGAAGGCACCTCTGGTGGGCTGACCCGGTCGAGCTCGACGCCCGGCTGGTCGCTCGCGAACACGGCCGCCGCGCTGGCAAGGGTGCGTCCCTCCTGCCCGAGTCGGGCGCGTACGAAGCTGACCGAGCGGCCGTGGCGGTCGGCCTCGACCTGGAGCTCGGCCGCCCCGGCCTTCGGCCGGCCAAGGTAGTGGATCGTGACGGACCTCATCGGCCGTGAGTCGAGCGCCGGATCGAAGCTCAGCGCGCGCACCATGATCGCCCCGATGTAGCCGCCGTTGGGCCCCGCCGCGATCCACCAGTCGGGCCGTATCTCGCAGTCGAAACGGCCGTCGCCGCGGGGCCTGACCGCCGTGTCGCGCTCGAAATCGCCCATCGTGGCCGGCAAGGCTATTCACGGCCGTCGCGGGCCATACTGGCGGCATGGAGGCGGCAAGTCGCACAGCCCGCATCAGTGCCGTGCTGCGCTCGGAGGAGCGGGTAACCCCGCTCGAGCTCTTCTTCGACCTCGTCTTCGTCCTTGCTCTCACCCAGTGCACCGCGCTGATGGCCGACAACCCGACCTGGGAGGGGCTCGCCCAGGGCCTGCTCGTGCTGGGCATGCTGTGGTGGTCGTGGGTCGGCTATTCGTGGTTCACGAGCGTGGTCGATCCCGAGGAGGGGATCGTCCGCTTCGCGATCTTCGGCGCCATGGCCGCCCTGCTGGTGGTGGCGCTGTGCGTGCCCGAGGCGTTCGGCGACCTGGGTCTCCTGTTCGCATGTGCGTACGCGCTCGTGCGCGGGGGCCAGCTGATCCTGTTCGTCGTCGCGAGCCGGGACGACCCCGAACTGCGGCGCTCGGTCGTAGGGCTGGCGATCGGGACGGCGATCGGGGTGAGCCTGTTGATCGCGGCGTCGTTCGCCGACGGCGCCCTGCAGGGCGCCCTCTGGGCGCTCGCGCTACTGCTCGACATGGGCGAACCGTTCGTCTTCGGCTCCGAGGGCTGGAAGCTCGCGCCCAGGCACTTCGTGGAGCGTCACGGGCTGATCGTGATCATTGCCCTGGGCGAGTCGATCGTGGCGATCGGCGCCGGGGCGGAGGTCGGTGTGGACGCCGGAGTGGTGGCCGCGGCCGTGCTCGGGATGGCGCTGGCCGCAGCGCTTTGGTGGCTCTATTTCGACATCGTCGCGCTGGTGGCCGAGCGCCGCCTGTCCCACGCCGCGCAGGGACGCGAGCAGAACGAGATCGCGCGCGACTCGTTCTCGTACCTGCACTTCCCGATGATCGCCGGAATCGTGCTGGTGGCGCTCGGACTGAAAAAGACGCTGGGCGACGTCGAGGAGCCGCTGAAGCTCGTCCCGGCGGTGGCGACCCTCGGCGGCACCGCGCTCTACCTGCTCGCACACGTGGCCTTCCGCTGGCGGAACGTCCATCGCTTCAACGGCGCGCGGCTCCTGTGTGCGCTGGCCATGCTCGCGCTCATCCCGGTAGCGACGGAGCTGCCGGCGCTCGCGACGCTCGCCATCGTGACCGCGGCCCTGGCGACACTGATCGCCTACGAAACCGCGCACTTCGCGGAGCTGCGCGAGCGGCTGCGCCACCAGCTCGCAAGCGAGGGGTGACGCGAACACGCCAAGACGTTCCGCGCGCGTTCTGGCGGCAGCGGGGCGGGGTAAGCCCGAGGCATGCTTCGCAAGGCGCTTCCCATCACGATTCTGGTGCTTGCCCTGCTCGT
>DATAFO010000079.1:0-2128 GCA_036257465.1 Solirubrobacterales bacterium
CCGACGATCAGGTACGGCCCCGCGGGCAGGGCCGGCCTCATGGGGTGATCGAGGCCTGGTACAGCGTGAACCCGATGGCGCCGCAGATCGCCGCCACGATCCAGAAGCGCAGGATGATCTTCGTCTCAGACCAGCCCGCGAGCTCGAAGTGATGGTGGATCGGCGCCATCAGGAACACGCGCTTGCGGAAGCGCTGGAAGCTGAACACCTGGATGGCCACCGAGAGCGCCTCGATCACGAAGATGCCGCCGATCATGATCAGGAGCAGCTCGGTCTTGGTCATCACGGCCAGCGCGGCGATTGCGCCGCCGAGGCCGAGCGAGCCCGTGTCGCCCATGAACACCGAGGCCGGGAACGAGTTGAACCAGAGGAAGCCGACACAGGCGCCGACCAGGCAGGCGGAGAGCAGCGCCAGGTCCTCCTGTCCGGTCGTGATGAACGTCATCGCGGTGTAGGCCAGGAAGACGATCGCCGAGCAGCCGGCGGCGAGGCCGTCGAGCCCGTCCGTGAGGTTGACGCCGTTGGTGGCACCCGCCAAGACGAGGAAGATCAGGATCGGGTAGGCGAGCCCGAGGTCGATCGAGGCGTCGAACACGCGCAGGTTCAGCGTGTCCCGGAACTCCACGTACTCGGTCACCACCAGCCACAGGGCGATCGCGGTCAGGGCCTGGACGACGAGCTTCGTCCGACCCGAGACGCCGAGCGAACGCCGCTTGCGCACCTTCGTGATGTCGTCCGCGAAGCCGAGCGCGGCCATGGCCAGCGCCGTCCCGAGCACCGCCAGGCTCGCCGCGCGGTACTCGGACAGGATCAGAAACGGGACGCAGACGGAGAGGAAGATCGCCAGCCCCCCCATCGTCGGCGTGCCCGCTTTGCCGTGGTGCCCGGCAGGCCCCTCCTCGCGGATCTGCTGACCGAACTCCTTCAAGCGCAGGTACTCGATGAAGCGCGGCCCCAGGAACATGCAGATGAGCAGGGAGGCCGAGCCTCCGATGACGATCTCGCCGAGCATTCAGCTGAGGACCCGCTCCAAACCCACGGAGCGCGAGCCCTTGACCAGCACGCGGTCGCCGGGCCGGCCGAGCTCCCCCAGCAGCGCGGCGGCCTCCTCCGGCGAGCCGGCCGGGTGCACCTCGCCGTCGAACCCCTCCAGGTACGCGAGCGCCGGCGCGCCCACCGGCACGAGCACGTCGACACCCGCGCGGGCAGCGTGTGCACCGATCTCGCGGTGGTAGGCCTCGGAGTCGCGCCCCAGCTCGGCCATCGTTCCGAGAATCGCGATCCTCCGCTCGGCGGGCGCCGCGGACAGGTGGTCGAGGGCCGCCCGCATCGACATTGGGTTGGCGTTGTAGCAGTCGTTGACCACGGTCACGCCGCCAGGTAGCTCGACAACCTCACCCCGTAGCGACGAGAACTGGACGTCCACCCGGCCGCCGACCGGAAGACCGAGCGCCCGGGCCGCCGCCACGGCCGCGCACGTGTTGATGAGGTTGTGGGGCTCCGAGTAGGAGAGCTCGAGGCGGACCGTCGAGCCACGCGCCTCGAACTCCGCGCGCGGGCCGTCCATCGAGAGCAGCTGGACCTGGCCGCCGGGGCCGAACGTCCAGGTGTCGAGGTCATCGCGGAGGTGCCGGGCGAGGAGCGGCTCGCTCGCCGGGACAACGCAGGCCGCGCCGGGGCGCAGGTCGCGGATCAGCTCCGCCTTGGCCGCCGCCACCCGCTCGACCGTGCCGAGCAGCTCCAGGTGCACCGGCCCGACGTTCACGATCACGCCCACGTCCGGCTCGGCGATGCCCGCGAGCTCGGCGATCTGCCCCTCGCCCCGCATCGCCATCTCGAGGACGAGCGCCTCCGCACCGCGTCCTGCCTCGAGGATCGCGAGCGGCAGCCCGATCTCCGTGTTGAAGTTCTCGCGGCTCGCGTGCGCCCCGATCAGCGCCGCGAGGATGTCCTTGGTCGAGGTCTTGCCGGTGGAGCCGGTCACGCCCACTACCGGGCGACCGAGCTCGCGGCGCCAAGCACGGGCGAGCCGCTGCAGCGAGAGCAGCGGTTCCGGCGCAACGATCACCGCGGCCGTCGCGCATGCCGAGTCGCCGACCGCTCCCTCCACCGCCGCGATCGCGGACGC
>DATAFO010000080.1:0-5561 GCA_036257465.1 Solirubrobacterales bacterium
GATGTTCTTGTTGTGGTGGAAGGCGTTGTCAGGGTCGTACTTGGCCTTGACCTCGGCGAGTCGCCGGTAGATCTGATCGCCGTAGGCCTCTCGAACCCGGCTGGAGTCGTCGTCGGAATCAAGGAAGTTGACGTAGACGCCGCCAGCGCGGTGCGGTTGGAGGGCTTGGAGGAATCGCCGCGCCCAAGCGGTCTCGGCCGCGGCGTGCTCGCCGGACTCGTCAGGGAGCCACACGGCGTCGATGATGATGTTGTGGGCCACGTCGCGACCGGCGTAGGCGGTGGCCTCCCGAGGGGCTCGGGCTACTGCGCCACCCATGTGGAACATTGCCGCGTACGACCTCGGGGAGGTGGCGGCGTAGGCGTGATCGGCGATGACGCTGATGGCGTCGTTGGAGAGGCCGGCGAGGTTCGTCGCCTTCCAGTAGTAGTGCCACCCGTGGAGGACGGTGTCGTCGAGGCCGCCCTGGAAGGCGGCGTACGGCGAGGGTGCGAGCAGGTCAACGATCGGGGTGCCGAACTCCTTGAGTGGCCGCACCACCTCGATCCCGTCCTCGGGCGCGCCGGCGTAGCAGCAGATGACGGCGATGGCCGGTCGCCAGTGCAGGTCCTCGGGGATGACCGGCAGTGGGGGGACGGTGCCGAGCCTGACGACGGTGCCGAGCTCGTCCGGCGCTTCGGCGGCGAAGTCGCGGTAGAAGCGCAGCACGTCGGTGGTGTCGTCGGCCGCCCAGAAGACGGGCCCGGCCACCGCGGTCGGGCCGAGGGGATGCAGAGCGAACCGGAACGAGGTGACGACGCCGAAGTTGCCGCCGCCGCCTCGCAGCGCCCAGAACAGATCGGGGTGTTCGTCGGCGGACGCCCGGACGATGCTGCCCTCGGCAGTGACCACCTCGGCGGCCAGCAAGTTGTCGACGGTGAGCCCGTGCTTGCGCATGAGGAAGCCAATGCCGCCACCCAGGCTGAGGCCGCCGACGCCGGTGTGGCCCACGATGCCGCCCGTGGTGGCCAGGCCGTACGCCTGTGTCTCGTGGTCGACGTCTCCCCACAGGGCACCGCCTTGCACGAGGGCGGTGCGCTCGACGGGATCAACCGATACGGCCCGCATCGCCGAGAGGTCGATGACGACCCCGTCGTCGCACACCGCGGTGCCGGCCACGTTGTGGCCCCCGCCCCGTACCGCGATCTCCAGGTCGCGGTCGCGGGCGAAGCGCACCGCTGCGGCCACGTCGGCCACGCCCGTGCAGCGAGCGATGCAGGCGGGGCGGCGGTCGATCGCGCCGTTCCAGATCCTGCGGGCAGTGTCGTAGCCGGGGCTGGTCGGCAGCAGCAGCTCTCCGCGGAACGATCCGCCGAGCCCGTCGAACGCGGTCGTCTCCAGGGGCGGTGCCTGAGGTGTCTGGATAGCGGTCATCTCGTCCTCCTACGGATATCGGCGCTCCGGGTAGCCATGCGAGCAACGTAGGCTTGCCCGTCCGGGCTGAATAGATCTACTTCCGAACCAACCGGTTCGAATAACAGACCTGTCGGCCGATCCGCGGCTAGCATGGTGGCGCGATGCGCAGCTACGCGCAGTACTGCCCGGTCGCCAAGGCCACCGAGGTCCTTAGCGACCGTTGGACGCTTCTGATCGTGCGCGAGATGCTCGGCGGCGCGAGCGGCTTCAACGAGCTCCAGCGCGGCCTCCCGGGCATCTCGCGCTCGGTCCTCACCGACCGCATGCGCGCGCTCGAGCGGGCCGAAGTCATCGAGCGCAGGACGGGCCCCAAGGGCCGCACCCTCGAATATCGCCTCACGCCCGCCGGCCGTGACCTCCAGCCGGTCGTGCAGGCGATCGGCGAGTGGGGGGCGACCTGGTCGTTCACCGAGCCGCGGCCCGACGAACTCGACCCCGACCTGTTGATCGTCTGGATCGCCCGCCACGTCGTTCGCGAGCGGCTCCCACCCAACCGAACCGTGGTTCAGTTCGACTTTCGCGACCCCAAGCGGCGTTTCTGGATGGTCCTCGAGCCCTCTGAGGTCTCAGTCTGCCTTCAGCATCCCGGTTTCGACGTCGACCTCGAGGTCATCGTCGACACCACCACGCTCTACCGCGTCTACTTGGGACGGGCCGATCTGGGCGGCGCGATTCGAGCCGGCCAGCTGACGATGAGCGGCCCGCGGACACTGCAACGCGGATTCGGCCACTGGTTCACCTGGAGCGCATTCGCCCCAGCCAGCCGCTCGGCGCCGGAACGTCGCACAGCCGCCTCACGCCTTGCCAGCCCTCATCGCGTACGGATCGCCGAATGACGGCGAGCCGGGCGCTGCACCGCAGTGGCCGCAACCGCAACGCCTGCATCCCCGCGAAGCAGCAGTCGGGTGGCGAGCGAATGCTCGAGAACGTGGCGGTGAGGTGCTCGGGCTCGCCGGCGACTCGCTCGAGCGGCGGCGTGCAGCGTTAGACGGCTCACGGTAACGGCTCGTTCGGACCCGATAGGCCCCTGGTGCAAAATGGGAAAGCTGATCGGCTTTGCCAATAATCGATCTGCCGAGTGTCCAAGAGAGGGAGAGACATGAGCGTTACCGACGAGGTCCTCAGCAACAACGAGCGGTACGCCGCCGACTTCAGCAAGGGCGACCTGCCGCTGCCGCCTGCTAAGAAGCTGGCGGTGGTGGCGTGCATGGACGCGCGGCTCGACGTCCACAAGATCCTCGGGCTCGAGGAGGGGGACGCGCATGTGATCCGCAATGCGGGCGGCGTCGTGACCGATGACGAGATCCGCTCGCTCGCGATCTCGCAGCGTCTGCTGGGCACCGAGGAGATCATCCTTATCCATCACACCGATTGCGGGATGCTCACCTTCAGCGACGACGACTTCCGCCGTCAGATCCAGGAGGACACAGGGATCAAGCCCGCGTGGTCGGCCGAAGCTTTCAGCGACCTGGACGAGGACGTGCGGCAGTCGATCGCCCGCATCGAGGCGAGTCCGTTCATCCCGAAGAAGGACAGCGTGCGCGGGTTCGTCTACGAGGTGGAGACGGGCAGGCTTCGTGATGTGACCTGACCCTGGGGCCTCTCCTCCTGTCGCTGGCGGCCCTGCGAAGGGGCTCTGTGGGCGCGACGAGGCGTCTCGGGGCGCGCAGTCATGTCAGAGACGGCCCAGCAGGCGTTGACACGGTAGTCAACCAATCGGCGGTCCTGATTGGGGCCCGGATACGATTCGGGTCAGGATCGCGCTGTTCGAGGTCCGTTCGCCGAGGGCTCTGCCTGGCGCACGAAAACCGATGAGCACTCCCCCGACACGGTACGCCAAGTCCGGCGACGCCTCGATCGCCTACCAGGTAGTCGGCGAGGGGCCAATCGACTTGGTCCTCGTCCTCGGCTTCGCCACCCACCTCGAACTCCAGTGGGAGTCGCCTCCGCTCGCTCGCTTCTTCGAGCGGATCAGTTCGTTCTCGCGCCTGATCAACTTCGACAAGCGCGGCACCGGGCTGTCCGACCCCGTCACCGAGGTGCCGACCCTCGAGCTGCGGATCGACGACGTCCGGGCGGTGATGGACGCCGCCGGGTCCGAGCGGGCGGCCCTTTTCGGGATCTCCGAGGGCGGGCCGATGAGCGCCCTGTTCGCGGCCACTCACCCCGATCGCGTGACCGCTCTGGTGCTCCACGGCGCTATGGGGCGCACCACCGAGGCGCCCGACTACCCCTGGGCCTCGCCCGCGGACGCGCTTCGCGAGTCCGCCGCCGAGTTCATCGTCCCCTACTGGGGGCAACAGGCGGAGGGGATGGTCGAGCTCTTCGCCCCGAGCTTCGCGGACGATCCCCAGGCGGTGGAGTTCACCGCCCGTATGGAGCGCTCAGCCGCAAGCCCGGCGATGGTCCAGCAGATCTTCGAGATGTTCCTGGACATCGATGTACGGGGCGTCCTGCCCACGATCCATGTTCCGACCCTCGTCCTCCACCGGCGCGGCGACCGGGTCGTCAATCGACGCGCCGGCGAGGAGCTCGTCGCGCAGATCCCACAGGCCCGGTACGTGGAGCTCCCCGGGATCGACCATCTGCCCTGGGCGGGCGACTCAGAAGCCGTGCTCGGGGAGATCGAGGAGTTCCTAACCGGCGCCCGCTCGTTAGCCGAGCCCGAACGCGTGCTGGCCACGGTGATGTTCACGGACATCGTCGGCTCGACGGAACGAGCGGGGGAACTCGGGGATGCGCGCTGGCGCGAGCTGCTCGCGGCGCATCAGGCAGCGGTGCGGCGGGAGCTGATGCGGTTCCGCGGACGCGAGGTGAAGACGCTGGGCGACGGCTGCCTCGCCACCTTCGACGGCCCGGCGCGGGCGATCCGATGTGGGCGCGCGATCGTGGAGTCGGCCCGCTCTATTGGTCAGGAGGTGCGCATCGGGCTCCACTCCGGCGAGGTCGAGGTGATGGAGGAGGACGTTGCCGGGATCGCAGTCCACATCGCGGCACGGGTCGGAGCCCTCGCCGCCCCGGGGGAAGTGCTCGTCACCAGCACCGTCAAGGATCTCGTTGCCGGATCGGGGATTCGGTTCGTGGACCGGGGCGCGAAGCATCTCAGGGGAATCTCCGACGAACGGCGGCTGTTCGCGGCAGCCCCGTAGCGCCCGCGCCGCTACGACGTTGACAAGACGGCGGCCCTCTAGCGCGGGCCGGCCTCGATCGTCTCGCGCACCTCGCGCTCCCGGGGCTGGAGGCCGAAGTCCGCGAGGATCCAGGTCGCGCCGGCCTCCTCCCACGGGCCGATCGCCGAGCCGGCCGCAAGGTCGACAACGAGGTCGAACGGCCCGTCCCGCCCCGCCTCAGCCCTGAGGTCGCGAACCTGCTCACGGAGTTCCGTGAGCGCCTGGGGGCCGGGCAGCTCGATCGGGAAGAGTCCGTCCCAGCGGGCCGCCCGGCGCAGGGGGCGGCGGCTGGGCCAGCGGGCGGCTACCCATACCGGGATCCGGGGCGACTGCGTGGGCCGCGGCTCGAACTCGCCGCCCCAATAGGCGCTGAGCCGGTCGAGTCCCTCGTCGAGCAGTCGCGCCCTCTCGCGCGGATCGACGACCTCGCCGAAGGGCTCCAGCTCGTCGTTGCGATCGCTGCCGAGGCCAACGCCGAGGGTGAGGCGGCCGCGGCTGAGCAGGTCGAGCGTGACTGTCTCGCGCGCCAGCTTGTGGACCCGCCGCCGCGAGAGCGGGGTGACCAACGGGCCGAGGCGAATCCGCTCGGTGTCGGAGGCCACCGCGGCGAGCGCGACCCAGGGATCGGCGACCGCCCGCACCGGCGGCCGGTAGCGCACGTGGTCCCACACGAAGAACCCGTCCCAGCCGTGCTCCTCGGCGCTCACGGCGAGCGCGGCCAACACCTTCGGATCGACCAGCTCGTCGAACGGAGCAACGAAGATTCCGCGCTTCGCGCTCACCGCCCGCACGTTACTGGTCCTGCATGCTCACTCCGCCCGCGTGCGGCCAACAAAGACACCGGGCCCGACACCGGAGCCCGGCCTGAACGCGCCCGCTCTTCGCGCAAAGGGGTATCTGGTTAGGCGCCCATCGCATCCGATGGGTCCGGCCGGC
>DATAFO010000027.1:0-9058 GCA_036257465.1 Solirubrobacterales bacterium
GGATGTCAGCCTGACTCGGAACTCGACGACGCTGAGCCTGCGCTCGTGCCGCCCCGGCAGCACCCGGCGCGCAAAACGCCCGAAATTGCGGGCACCCTCACAGCTGAACGCTTGACTTGCGCCGCTCCATGTCAGCGGTCCGCCCGCTCCGTCCTGCGCTGCTCCTCGCGGACCACGTCCGGATCGAGATCGCCCTCGCGTGTGAAGCGTTCGTCGGTCCGGTCATGGTCGCCGTCGCGAGTTGTGTCACGGTCGGCGTCCGCGTGGGACTCACGCTCGCTCGTCGTCGCGCGCTCCGAGCCCGGCTCGTAGTCGCCCTTGGTGTCGGGGTCGATGTCGTGGGCGCGGGCGTGGTGGTGCTCCGCTTCGTGTCGCTGTTCCTCCGCGCGGACGGCCTGCTGGCGCGCCTGCGCCTCCTCGCGGCGGGCTCTGGCGGCGCGTTCGTCGGCCTCGGCGCTCATCTGGTCGGCCTCGGCGCCATGGACCTCGGCTTCGCGCCTGATCTCACGCGCCTCGTGGCGCCGTGTCTCGTGCGCGCGATCGCGGCTCCGCTTGCTCAGCCACATGACCAGTGCCAGCACGATCAGGGCACCGATGACGATTGCAATGATCGCTCCAGCGCTCATTCGGACTCCTTCGTCGGTTGCCCAAACCCGCTACCCCGAATCGGCGGCCGGTATCCCTATTTCGACTCAGCCGTCTCTGGCTCGTCCAGCTCATGCAGCTCGCGCTTCAGCACCTTGCCGGTGGCATTGCGCGGCAGCTCTTCGATGAACCAGATCTCGCGCGGGACCTTGTAGCGGGCGAGGTTCTGCTTGACGTGCGACTTCAGTTCGTCCTCACGCGCGTCGCGCCCCTGCTCGAGGACCACGAAGGCGCGCAGGCGCTGGCCGAAGTCGGCGTCGTCGACGCCGATCGCCGCGGCCTCGGACACCGCGTCGTGGCGAGCAAGCGTGTCCTCGACCTCCTTGGGGAAGACGTTCTCGCCGCCGGACACGATCATCTCGTCGTCGCGGCCCTCGACGAACAGCCGGCCGTCGGCATCGAAGCGCCCGACGTCGCCCGTCGACATGAAGGCCCCGATCACCTCCTTGGAGCCGCCGCCGGTGTAGCCCTCGAAGAGCATCTCGTTGGTGACGAATATGCGCCCGGGCTGACCCTCGGGCACCTCCTCCCCGTTCTCGTCAAGGAGCTTTACGAGCGTCCCGCGCGGTGGGCGTCCGGCAGTGCCGGGGGCGGCGCGCATGTGCTCGGGCGTCGCGATCGACGCCCATGCCACCTCGGTGGAGCCGTAGAGGTTGTAGAGCGTGTCGCCGAAGGCGTTCATCCAGTCGGTGGCGAGATCGCCGGGTAGCGCCGAGCCGCTCGCGGCCACCACCTTCAGCGACGACACGTCGTATTTGGCGCGCGTCTGCTCCGGCAGCTCGAGTATCCGCTGCATCATCACCGGCACTACGACGAGCGAGTCGCAGCGGTAGCGCGCCACCGTGGCGAGGCAGGCCTCGGGATCGAACTTGCGCCGCAGGACGTAGGTGGTGCCAAGGACGAGGCCGAGGGAGAAGTGCGCCAGGCCCCACGAATGGAAGAGCGGCGCCGCGATGTGGGAAACCTGGCGCGTCTTCAGCGGGATCGCCGAGAGCAGCGAGACCACCGGGTCGAGCGATTGCGGGTTGCCGCGCGAGGCGCCCTTCGGGGTTCCCGTGGTGCCGCTCGTCAAGATCGTCACGCGGCCCTCGCGAGCGGGCGGCACCACGTCACCGGCGTCACCCGCGCGGATCAGTTCGTCGAGGGTGGGGTCGGCGCAGCTGTCCGAGTCGTGCCAGGCGACGAAGCGCTTGCGCCGCTTCCCCGCCTCCTCGAGCAGGCCGCCGAACTCCTCGTCGTAGATGAGGGCTCTCGGCTTCTCCCGTTGGGCGACCTCGGCCAGCTGGGGGCCGGCGAACGCTGTGTTGAGATACAGGGCGTCGGCGCCGAGCTTGGACACCGCGATCGTGGCTTCGACGAAGCCGCGATGGTTCCGGCACATGATGCCCACGCCGTCACCCTCCACGACTCCCGCGTCCGCGAGCGAGTGCGCGAGTGCGTTCGTTCGGAAGCTGACCTCCGAGTAGCTGAGTGTTCCGAGCTCGTCGACGATCATCGGGTCGTCCGGGTAGCGGGCGGCGAGCGCAATCGCGCCGGCAGCGGGGCTTCGCCCCCAGTGCTGCAGGGTGCGCACGAAGGCCCAGAGCCGGTCGGGGCGGATCGGCCGGATGACGCCGGCGTCGATGAGCACCTTGACGCTCCCGAGTTGATAGACCGCCTGCCCCGGTAACCGCTTTACAAGCTCGCTCACCTGATCGCACCCTCCTCCGCTTCGACGTCTGCCCGCTGAATTGTGAAGTGTCCGGGCAAGGCGCCGCCCCAGGCAACGCGGGGCCGTACCACACGCCGGCCTGTCCACCCTCCACGTGTGCGCCGCCCGACCGTACGGCCGGCGGCGTGCACGTGTGCGCCGTGCGTGACGCTATGCAGACAATTCGACGGCTAGACGCGGCCCGCCGCCTGGCGCTGCCGCCGGGCGATCGCGTCGATTATCACTGCGGCCAGCAGCACCGCGCCGGTCACCATGAACTTCACGGCCGTGTCGTAGCCGAGCAGGTCCATACCGTTCGAAATCGACTGGATCACGAGCGCGCCGAGCAGCGCGTCCCAGACGCTGCCGCGCCCGCCGAACAGGCTCGTGCCGGCGATCACCGGGGCGGCGATCGCGAGCAGCAGAAAGTCCCCCGCGCCCGACGACTGGTTCACCGCCAGCAGCCGCGACGCGGCCATGATCCCGCCGATCGCGGCCATCGTCGATGAGATCATGAACACGATGACCCGCACGCGCGTGATGCTGATGCCGGCGCGCCGTGCCGCTTCGGCGTTGCCGCCCACGGCGAAGATGTGCCGTCCGAAGGTCGTCCTGGTGGTCATGTAGACGAAGAGCAGCACGAAGCCGAGAAGGATCAGCACGGCCAGCGGCAGGCCGCGGTCGTCGTTCAGGACCCAGATCGCCACCAGCACGACCACGGCTACGAGCACGATTCGCGGGACTAGCGTGCTGAGCGGCGGCGCGGACAGCCCTGCGCGGAGGCGTCGCTGCCGTCCGAGCAGCGTGATGGCTGCGAACGCCCCGATCGCGAACACCGCGAAGATCCAGCCCACCGTGTCGCTGTAGAAGGTGCTGGTCAGGCCGGTGATCTTCGGGTTGTTGATGTTCACCGTCCCCGTCTCGCCGAGCACCTCGAGCTGCGCTCCGGGCCAGGCGAGCAGGCCCGCCAGAGTGACCACGAACGACGGTATCCCAAAGCGGGTGAACACCGAGCCCTGGAACAGCCCGATCGCGGTTCCGGCGAGCACCCCGGCCGCGATCCCGAGGTATGGGGACCAGCCATTCTGCTCGACGAGCACGGCCATGATCGCCGAGCACAGGCCGCTCACGGCGCCGACCGACAGGTCGATCTCGCCTAGCAGCAAGACCAGCACCACGCCGACCGCCACCAGCCCCACGGCAGTCGCCTGAAGCATCAGGTTGGTCAGGTTGACGGAGCTGAGGAAGCGCTCCTCCTGGCTGTAGAAGATGGCCCAGATAACCACGAGGATGATGACGACGCGGAGCGCGGCCAGGTCGCCCTGGACGAACCGCCGCACCAGGTCGCGACCAGGCTGCTCGACCTCGGCGTCGGCCGTTGCGGCTGCTGCGCCGCCTCCTCCGTCTGCACTCATCGGTCACCTCCCGCCTCGTCGCCGTCCCGGCCGAACTCGGCCCCCGTGATCGCCGCCACGACTTCCTCCTGGCTCGACTTGTCAGCGTCGAAGTCACCGGCCTTACGTCCCAGCCGCAGCACGAAGATGCGGTCGGCCACCTCGAACACGTCGACCAGGTTGTGGCTGATCACAACCAGCGCGTGCCCCTCGTCGCGGAGTCGCTTGATCACGCCGAGCACCATCGCGGTCTGGCGTACGCCCAGGGCCGCGGTCGGCTCGTCGAGCACCACGACCTTCGGATCGCCGAGCAGCGAGCGGGCGATCGCGACCTGCTGGCGCTGCCCGCCTGAGAGCGTGCCAACCTCCGAGCGCATGTCGACGATCGTCACCGCGAGACGGCTGAGCAGGCTGCCGGTCTGCTTCTCCATCGAGGTCTCGTCGAGCGCGAAGGTGCCCTCCTCACGGCCTAGGAAGAGGTTCTCGACCACGTCGAGGTTGTCGCACAGCGCGAGGTCCTGGTAAACGGTCGCAATCCCGAGGTCCGTGGCGTCCGTCGGGCCGGCGATCTTCACCTCGTTGCCCTCGAAGAGGATGCGCCCGTCGTCGGCGGAGTGAATGCCCGCAATCGTCTTCACCAGCGTCGACTTGCCGGCTCCGTTGTCGCCCACGAGCGCGACGACCTCGCCCATCCTGACCTGGAAATCGACGTCGCTCAGGGCCTGCACCGGGCCGAAGCTCTTGCTGACCCCCTCGAGCGCGAGCACGGGTGTGTTCCCGTCCATCCCGAAGGCTCCTTTCTCACTCTCCGGAGTGCCCGGCGGCGCGGTCGCGCCGCCGGGTCTCACCCCGGAGTCTTACTGGATGCCCGCCTCCTTGCAGGCTGACGCGTACTTGCCCGCGCAGATCTCGTTCACCGGCCAGAACTTGTCCTTGACGATCGTGTCGTTGACGTTGTCCTTCGTGACCGCTACCGGTGTGAGCAGGACCGACGGCACGTCCTTCATGCCGTTGGCGACCTTGTCGTTGACGAGCCCGCTCGGCGGGTCCTCACCACGCAGCAGGGCGACGGCCAGCTCGGCCGCGGCCTCCGCCTCCGGCTTGATCGCCTTGTACACGGTCATGTACTGCTCGCCGACCAGGATCCGCTGGATCGCGGCCAGCTCGGCGTCCTGACCGGTCGTCGGACGCGTGCTCGGGTTGATCCCGTTGCCCTTCATCGCGGCGATGGCGCCGCCGGCCGTTCCGTCGTTGGCGGCGTAGACGCCCACGAAGCCGTCCTTGCCGAGCGCCGTGATCGCCTGCTCCATCTCCTGCTGGGCCTTGTCGGGGCTCCAGTCGGGCGTGTCGTACTCCTTCGACACCTTGAACGGGCTGTCGTCGATGACGCTGTGCGCGCCCTTCTTGAACAGCGTGGCGTTGTTGTCGGTGGGAGCTCCGTTGATCATCACGAGGTCGCCCTTAGAGCCGTCGTCCTCGAGCTTCTTCGTGAGGCTCTCGCCCTGGAGCTGGCCGACCCTCTCGTTGTCGAACGAGATGTAGTAGTCGATGTCGGCGTCGCTGATCAGGCGGTCATAGGAGATCACGGGGATGTCCGACGACTTCGCCCTCGCGACGAGTGGAGCGGCGGCGGCCGCGTCGACCGGGTCGAGCACCATCACCTGCGCGCCCTGTGTGACGGCCGCCTCGGCCTGCTGCTGCTGCTGGGCGGCGTCCTGGTCCGCGTTCGAGTAGATGATCTCGCAGTCCGGACACAGCTCCTTGACCTTGGCCTCGAAGTTGGGTCGGTCCTGCGACTCGTAGCGGGCCGTCTTCGTCTCGGGCAGGAGCAGCGCGATCTTGCCGCTCTCGCCGCCGCCGCCACCGCCGCCGCCACCACCACCGCCCCCGTCGTCGTCGTCGTCGCCGCAGGCGGCGATCGACATCGCGACAGCGAGTGCCGCGACAACCGCAAAAAAGCTCCAGCGTCTCTGCTGCATCTTCCGTCCTCCTCCTTAGGGTTTCGTCTCCGTGGTCTGCAGTGCCGGCGTCCGGCCCCCCTGAGCCAGGCTCGCCTCCTGGAGCACGAGCGCCACCGCGCCGAGCAGCTCGGCGCGTTCGCCGAGCTCCCCGGGCACGATCCGCACGTCCTCGCCCGCGCTCGGGATTGCGCGGAGGGTCACCGACTCCCTGAGCGGATCCAGCAGCAGGGCGCCGGCTCGGCCCATGCTGCCCCCGACCACTATCCGCTCGGGGTTCACCAGATTGCAGAGGTTCGCGACCGCCACGCCGATATGACGGCCGGCGTCGGCGAGCGCCCGCCGGCAGCCGGGATCCCCCTGGGCCGCCCGACTCAGCACGTCCTCGGGGTCGAGCTGCTCGCCAAAGCTCCGCGAGAGCAGGCTGGCGATCGCGGCCGCTCCCGCGTACGTCTCGAGGCAGCCGCGGTTGCCGCAGCGGCAGATGTCGCCGGTCTCGTTGATCGTCGTGTGGCCGATTTCGCCGGCGGTGCCGCCGGCTCCTTCAAAAAGCCGGCCGGCGATCACGATCCCGGCCCCGATTCCGGTCGCGAGCTTCAGGTACACCACGCTCGCGGAACCGCGTCCGGCGCCCCAGGTTGACTCGGCGAGCGCGCCCAAGTTGGCGTCGTTGCCTACGCGCACGGGAAGCTCGAGCAGGTCTGCCATCCGCTCCGCCGGGGAGGTGCCCGACCAGCCCGGGAGGATCGCCGACGAGCCGACCGGCCCGGTCCGGTGCACCGGGCCGGGAATGCCCATACCGACCCCGATCACCCGTCCGCGGTCGGCGTCGAGGTCGTCGAGCAAGCGGTCGACGAGCTCGGCGGCCCGCAGCATCCCCTCCCCGGCCTCGTAGTCGTCGGTCATCTCGACGCGCTGCTCCCCGAGGACCTCATGCGAGAGGTCGGCGAGCGCCACCGCCAGGTGACGCTTGCCGAAGTCGATTCCGAGCGCGAACCCGGCCGCCGGGTCGAGCGCGATCAGCGCCGGAGGGCGCCCACTGCCGGAGGCCTCGCGCCCGCCGTCCTGGCGGTCCCCGACGAGCCCCTCGTCGTGGAGGTCGCCCACGATGCTCGACACGGTCGAGCGCGACAGGCCCGTCCAGCGCGCGATATCGGCCCGGCTCGCGACTCCGAGGGTCTGCAGCGCCTTCACCACCTTCTCCCGGTTCGACTCGCGCAGCGAGCCGAGCGCCCCGGGTTGCTCTCCTCTCACCGCGGCGCATCCTCTTCCCCGCTGAGGACATTTGTCAAGGTTCGGCATAAGTTTTCCGTGTTAAGGGATCCTTTTGTCCTAAGCGCGGCGAAAAGCGGGAGTGCTACCAGCGGGTCCCCGTGGTATGTCAAGAGGATGGGGGTAGCTCCGCCCAGCTCCAGCGCCGTCCCCGCCGGGATCGAGGCGCTGGCTGAGCGCTGCGACCCCGACGTGATCGATGTCCCCGGCGGACGCGCCGCGGTGCGGCTGCGTGTGCGCGGCGGCAACGACTCGGACGCCCGCATCGCCGGCCGCCGGCTGCGGCTGGTCCCGCGCGGGACACCGAGCCGGACGCGTGATCGCCGCCGATCCGACGACCTGGCTGCGCATTGCCGGCGACGTGCGCGCCGGCATAAGGACCTTCCAGCGCGGCAGCCTACGGGTGCGCGGCTCCCTCCACCTGGGTGTGGGGTTCCTCGCCGCGACGAGCGCCGCGACCTAGCCAGCCCCTCCTCTCGCTTTCCGTGGGTCGGGGCGCCGGGTCGATCTCGTGTATGGGCTGGGGAAGGGTGGTACTCGCCGGCCGCGGCGAAGACGCTGGTGATCGAAGATCGTTCGGCCGCTGCGGTCGGGAGCTCGCGATCTGTCCTGGGCTGCCCACCCAGGAGGTGGTCAATCCAGGATGGTGGGTCCAGGTCCCGGGTCGGGGGCTTGCCCCGTGTCGATGAAGATTCGGGCTGATCAGGGATCGGCCGGAGATTGTTCGTGGGGAGGATCGCAGTGGCCGCTGTCCCGATCCCCCCTTCCCAGCCCTGACCCGCCCGGCGGAGACCACCACCCCGCCGCGCCAAAACGCCGAACCCGGCCGGCTTACCTTCGCGCGCCTCCACACGCGCGGTGGGCGGGTGTCTGTGCTGTCGGCGGGCGTCGGGGCCGACCTGCTGCTCTGCCTCCACGGCCTCGGCGCGACCAAGGCGTCCTTCCTCCCCACCGTCGCCGCGCTCGCCGGGCGCTACCGCGTGGTGGCGATGGACCTGCCCGGCTTCGGCGAGTCCGACGGCAACCGCTTTACAAGCTCGCTCACCTGATTGCACCCTCCTCCGCTTCGACGTCTGCCCGCTGAATTGTGAAGTGTCCGGGCAAGGCGCCGCCCCAGGCGGCGCGGGGGGCCATGCCGGCAGCTTTGCCTCAGGCCGCGCTTCGGCGCCCCACCGGGCGGAGCTCGGGCCAGGTCGACGGCGGGCCCGCCGGCCGCTCGATCTTGTGCGGCTCGCCCTGGGGGAGATCCGCGAGCAGGGCTCGCAGGGGCGCGCCGCGGAGCTGCTCGACCACGGTCCGGTGCGCGGTCTCGATCACCTGCTGGCGCCGCTCGGCGTTCATCCAGTTGCGGCCCATCACCGCAAGGTCCTCGCCGCTCGGCTCGATCACGACGACCTCGGTCCCGAAGCGACGCACCTTGCGCTCCTCGTGGGCGAGCCCGCGCCGGCCGGCCCCGTTGGTGAGCGCCGGCAGCAGGTCGAGCAAGCCGGCAGCCCTGTCCGGGCTCGTAAGCGGATTGAGGCAGATGACGAGGTCGAGGCCGCGGCCGGCGACCACGTCGAGGTTGGAGACGGAGCAGACACCGCCGTCCACGTAGCGTCGCCCACCGATGCGGACCGGCCGGTAGAAGCCGGGGATGGCACAGGACGCGGCGACCGCTTCGGTGATCTCCCCCTGCGGCGAGTCGAGCCGCCCGAACGGGATGCGGCGGCCGGACTCGTAATCGCACGCGACCGCCCAGTAGTTCGGGTGATCGACCCATTCGTCCGGCACCGCCCGGCGAACCACGTCCTTGAGCGAATCGGTCGAGATGAACCCCGCCGGTATCCACCCGGCGAGCATCTGAAGCGGGGTGTGACGCAGTGGGTTGCGGAGCGCCGTGAAGGCCATCCGGAGGGAGCCGGGTCCGATGGCCGGGAGGCCGCGGTGGACCTTGAAGACGGTTCCGGCCGCGCGGTCGGCGGCGCGGCCCGCTCAGGACTCGTCGCTCGTCGGATCGTGGTACGCGTCCTTGCGCCAGGGCGGCTCGATGTGCTCGTCGTGCCGGCGGTAGCGGCGACGGTCGTGCGTCTCGAGCGGGATCAGGCGAAGGCCCTCGG
>DATAFO010000041.1:0-45267 GCA_036257465.1 Solirubrobacterales bacterium
ACCTGCAAGCAGGGGACACAGGTCGTCTCCGGCGGGTTTGACGGCCCCGACGCAGATCCGGCTGCCGCCATCGGCGCCGCGATCTATCCCTACGAGTCGAAGCGCACAGGCAAGCGCGAGTGGACGGCTTCCGGCTGGAACGACGAGGAGGACGGGACGTTCGTCGCCTACGCGTACTGCAAGAAGAAGAAGGGTTAGCAGGCAGTCGTGCTCGCCTACGAGTCGGGCTCGTGACTGCGGGTCAGAAGCCCGAGACCTGAGACAGCGCGACCGCCGCGGGCGCCGCTGACCGAGATAAGCCTGCGGCTACGCGCGGTCCCTAAGCGCTGTCACGCCCTCCAGCTCGGCGCAGTTCGCGCAGCAGAAGATCGAGCCGTTGGACTCCACTCCGTGCCCGATGATCCGGGTACCGCAGTGGTCGCAGGTCGGCGCGATGGCGTGGATCGCGCACTCGAAGCTGTCGAACGTGTGCTTCTCGCCGCCGCGCGTGACCTCGAACGTCTTGTCGTAGTCGTTGCCGCAAACGTCGCAGGTGGCCATCTCTCTCCTTCCGTCGTCAGGGAGGGGATACCCGCGACCACCGTGTCCATTCACCGCCGGCCGCTCACCGTTTGGCCTCAGCTGACGAGCTCGGCTGCGGCGGCGTCGAAGACCTCGGTGTGGAGGTCGACGTCGGCCTCGGTGGTGTCGGCGGACATCAGCGCCATGTTGTGAAACGGCGTCAGCAGCACGCCGCGGTTGAGGGCGTGGAGGTGGAGGTAGCGCTCCAGCTCGGGCTCGGACGCGGCGTGGGCCTCCGTTCCGTTGCTGGCCGGTTCGGGCTGAAACCGGTACTCGGCCCGGCAGCCGAGCTGGGTCACGTTCCAGGGCAGCGACCGGCGCGCGAAGATTTCCTCCAGGCCCTCGCGAAAGCGGGTGGCCAGCGGAATCGTGCGGTCGAACGCGTCCTCGGTAAGGACCTCGTCGAGCGTGGCGCGCACGGCGGCCAGCGAGAGCGGGTTGCCAGCAAGCGTGCCGCCGACCCCGCCGGCGTCCGCGTAGTCCGCGTCGTGATGGGCGAGGGCGCCGGACGCAATCGCCTCCGACAGGCCCAGCGCGCCCGCGGGCACCCCGCTGCCGATCGCCTTGCCGATCGTGAACATGTCGGGCTCCAGGCCCCATGCGGCCGTGCAGCCGCCGGGGCCGGCCGAGAACGTGTGGGTCTCGTCGATGACGAGGAGCGTCCCGGCCTCTCGTGTCAGGCCGCGCAGCGCGTCGTGGTAGCCCGGCTCGGGCAGGACGATCCCCATGTTCGTCATCGCCGGCTCCGCCAACACGCAGGCGACCTCGCCATCCGCCAGCGCTGCCTCCAGAGCACGGGTGTCGTTGAACTCCACCGCCCGCGTGGTCTCCGAGGGATCCACGGGCGGTCCAACGTTTCCGTGGCGCGAACGGGTCGTCCCGTCCGGCGCTGCGACGGCGAAGGCCTCGTCAACGCTGCCGTGGTAGCAGTAGCTGAACACCGTCACCTTGGGGCGGTCGGTGACCTCTCGCGCCAGCCGGAGCGCCGCCCGGTTGGCGTCGGTCGCGGTCAGGGTGAACGTCCAGCGAGCGAGTCCGAAGCGTCGTGTGAGCTCCTCGCCGACCCAGGCGGCGTCCTCCGTGGGCAGCATCGTGGTGATCCCTTGTCCGACCTGCTCCGCCACCGCCTCGCGCACCTGTTGAGGGCCGTGCCCCGGCATCGCCCCGGTGTCGCCGAGGCAGAGGTCGACGTAGGTGTGCCCGTCGACGTCGAGGATTCGCGCGCCCTCCGCGCGTTCGGCGAAGACCGGAAAGCCGCCGGCCCAGAGCATCATCCACGGCATCGGCACGCCGCCGAACAGCGAGCTGCGGGACCGGTCGTAGAGCTCCTTTGAGCGCGGATGCCGGGCGACGAAATCGTCCAGCTCCCGCGCCAAGAGCTCCGCCAGACGCTCGCGCGGGACGACGCCGCCCGCGAGGTCGTCGCGACGCTCAGACATGCTCGCGTGCCGGCGCTTCGATTGCCGGCTGCAGGGTCCCCGGGGCGTGCGGGTCCGGCTCCACCGGGTGCGCCCAGCGCAGCTCGCGAGGGGCCTCGCGCATGCGCAGGATCCGGGCCGGAACGCCCCCGACCACGGAGTTCGCCGGCACATCCTTGGTGACCACCGAGTTGGTCCCGAGGATCGAGTTGTCACCGACCTGCGCGCCGCGAAGGACGCAGGCGCCGTAGCCCACCCACACGTTCGAGCCCACGTCCACGTCGCGTTTGTAGATGCCCTGCACGCGGATCGGCCGCTCGACCTCGGCGGCGCCATGATCGAAGTCGATGAACATCGCCCGATCGGCGATCACACACTGCTCGCCGATCCGCACGTGCTTGTAGGCGGAGATCGTGCACTCCTGGCCCAGCACGGTCTTGTCGCCAACGATCACCTCGCCCTCGTGGCAACGGATCTTCGCGCCGTCTCCGATCCAGGTGAAGCGGCCGAACCGGATCGTCCCCCGCTTGCCGATCTGAAGCCCCAGCCGCTTGCCGAAGAACACCGGGCCGTCGGTCTGCCAGCGCCATCCGGCCGGCGTGAGGAAGCGCCGCCACAGATAGCGCCAGTAGAGGCGGGCATACCGGAGATTGAGCATGCGCTTGCGCGCGAGGAATCGGATCGTCCGGATCACTTCGGGAGGACTCTAGACTCGGCGCCCATGGCAGAAGCGGCCGAAAAGGCCACCGAGACGCTCGCAGAACGCCTCGTCGCGGGCGACAATCGCGCGCTCGCGCGGGCGATCAGCCTGGTGGAGAACCGCGACCCGGAGGGCGACCGTCTGGTCGCCGAGCTGTTTCCGCGCACGGGCGGCGCTCGGATCGTCGGCATCACCGGGCCCCCGGGGGTCGGCAAAAGCACGCTGATCGGCGCGATCTGCGCTCGCCTGCGCGCGGACGAGCGCGAGGTGGGCGTGCTCTCGATCGATCCCTCGAGCCCGTTCACCCAGGGCGCCGTGTTGGGCGACCGGATTCGGCTCTCCGACCACTTCCTCGACCCCGGCGTCTTCATCCGGTCGATGGCGACCCGCGGCTCGCTCGGTGGGCTTGCGGAGGCCGCTCTGCAGGCGGCTCTGCTGATGGACGCGTCGGGCAAGGACGACGTGCTCCTGGAGACGGTCGGCGTGGGCCAGGGGGAGATCGACGTGGTCGATCACGCCGACACGATCGTCCTCGCGCTGATGCCAGGCTCGGGCGACTCCATCCAGGCACTGAAGGCCGGCGTGATGGAGATTCCCGACGTGATCGTGGTGAACAAGTGCGAGCACCCGCTCGCCGACACGATGGTGAGGGAGGTCAGGTCGGTGCTCGCCCTCGGGCCCGAGCGGTCCTGGAGGGTGCCGGTGGTCAGGACTGAGGCGGCCAAGGAGGAGGGCATCGCCGAGCTCGTGGAAACGATCGACGCCCACCGACGCCACATCGAGGAGGAGGGAACGCTCTCTGAGCGCCGCGCCCGGAACCTCCGCGCCGAGGTGCTGGGGATCGCCGCAGCGCGCCTGCGCCGTGAGCTCGAAGACAAGGCTCGCAGCGACCCGGAGTGGTCGAGCCTGCTGGATCGAGTCGTGCGTCGCGAGATCGATCCCGCGACAGCGGCGCGCGCCCTCCTGGAGCGGGAGCTCAGCGAGGACTAGGCGGCGAGGCGGCCCCTCCGCGCCTCGGAGATCCGCGACCACGCGTCCGAGAACGCCAGCGCTTCGGCGAATCGCGCCGCCTTCGGCGACAGGGGATGTGGCTTGCCGTCGATCCGGCTCACGCAGGTCGGCATCACCACGCTCCCACGATCCAGGTCCTCACGAAGAGCGAGCATCTGATCCCAACGAGCGTTGCTCTCCTCGCTTCCCACAGTCACCTCTCCTTCGTGGCTCCAGAGAATCACCAACAGCTAACAGCGTGGGCGCGAGTGTAGGTGCGGCCGCCGGACGGAATTAAGTGACGTTCGAAACGAACCCGCAAGTTGCGGCGAATCGGCCGTCAGACGGGTTGCTTGGCCCGCGCCTGGCGACGCTGCGCCTGGCGCTCGGCGCGCTCGACCACGCGCGGCGTGGCTCCGGGCCCGGGGACGGCGCGGACCTCACGCGCCCCCAGCCGTTCGCCGCACCGCTCGCAGATGAAGTGGTCGTCCATGCGACCGCCGCACTCCTTGTGCGCAATCACGAGTGGCGGGCCTTCCGGCCACTCGCCGTGGCGATCTCCCCACCGCATCATCGTGACCAGAATCGGCCAGAGGTCGATGCCCTTCTCGGTCAGGAAGTACTCGTACCGTGGGGGACTCTCGGAGTAGGGGCGACGCTCGATGATCCCCTCCTCAACGAGCCGTTGCAGGCGCGACGCGAGCACGTTGCGCGCGACTCCCAGGTCCTCCTGGATCTGATCGAAGCGACGCAGGCCGGCGAAGATGTCCCGGATCACGAGCAGGGTCCACCGCTCGCCGATGAACTCGAGGGCGTACGCCGCCGAGCAGTCCTGATCCGGGTAATCGCGCTTCAGCATCTTGTGTGATCTTGGCACACTCGGTTTTGTGATGCAACTCAACTCTGCTACCGTGGGTTTCACGATGCAACCGAGCCTCGCCGACACGAATCACCAAGAACAGGAGGCACCGATGCGGTTCATCTCCCTGATCGCCCCGGCGCTGCTGGCCGAGACGCGCTACGTCGAGATCGTCCCCGAGCAGATCGCCGGGTCCGTCGAGGTCACCGAGGAGGAGATCCTCGACGACCTGTTGTACCCGGCCGACCATCGAGCCGTCTCGGACGGCTCGGGCGTAGACCCGAATCGCAACTAGTTGTCGCCGCTGAGCTCGCGCGCCAACGCGACCAGCAGACGCACGCCGTATCCGCTGGCCCCCTTGCCGACGTACTCCCGGTCGGTGTCCCAGGCAGTGCCCGCGATGTCGAGGTGCGCCCAGGGCTTGGAGTCGACGAACTCCTCCAAGAACGAGGCGGCGTAGATCGTCCCCGCCTTGCGCTTGGGGGAGACGTTCGCGAGGTCTGCGACCGTGCCCTTGGTGAGCTCCTTGTACTCAGGGTGCAGCGGCAGCCTCCAAGTGAGCTCGCCGGTCGCCTCCGCAGCCCCCTCGACCCTTTCGGCCAACTCGTCGTCGTTGGAGATCAGCGCGGAGTAGGTCGAGCCGAGCGCCACCACGACCGAGCCGGTGAGTGTCGCCAGGTCGACCAGCCGAACCGCGCCAAGTTCCCGCACGCAGTAGGTGAGCGCGTCGGCCAGGATCAGCCGGCCCTCGGCGTCGGTGTCGTTGATCTCGACCGTCTTGCCGTTGAGCTGCGTGATGATGTCGCCCGGCCGCGTGGCGGAGCCCGAGGGCATGTTCTCCACGGCGGGCACTACGCCCACGACGTTCAGCGGTAGGCCGAGCTCGCCGATCGCCGCCACGGCCTCGAGCACGGCGGCGCCCCCGGACATGTCCATCTTCATCTCCTGCATGCCCCGCGAGGGCTTGATTGAGATGCCGCCCGAGTCGAAGGTCACGCCCTTGCCAACGAGACCCAGCGTCTCGGCGTCGTCGGAGGCCCCCCGGTAGCGGAGCACGATCAGCCGCGGCTCCTGAGCCGAGCCCGCCGACACCGCGACGATTCCCCCCATGCCCCGCTCCGCGATCTCCGCGGGGCCCAGGGTCGCGGTCTCCATCGCGTCGTTGTCCTGGGCGATCTCGTCCGCGCGCGCGGCGAGGTAGGCAGGGTTCTTGATGTTCGACGGCAGCTGCTGAAGGTCGCGCGCGCGGTTTGCGGCCTCGGTCGTTACGCGCGCCTTGGTCGCTTCCTCCTCGACCTGAGCGGGACCGGCGCCGTCGGCGGCGACGAGCTGGAGGCTCTCGAGATCAGGCGGCGGCGGATCCTCGGGGTCCCGACTGCGGAAGCGATCGAAACGGTGCGTGGCCAGCATCGTGCCTTCCACGAGCGCTGCCGCAGTCTCGCCGGACTGCACCCGCTCGCCACAATCAGGAAGGACCCACGCGAGCGAAGTGGCCGACGCTCCGCCGGCTTGCTTGGCGGCCAGCGCGCCCGCGACCCGCAGGTTCTCACCGTCGAGCTCGCCGCGCTCGCCCAGCCCGATCACCAGCACCCGCCCCGCGCGCTCTCCAAACAACGTCGCGGTCTTCCGGAAGGCGGTCTTGACGTCGCCGGCCCCCGGCGCTTCTGCCAGCTCATCCGGCAGCTCGTCGTCGTCGCAGAGCCCGATCGCGACAACGTCGGCTTCGAGCTCGGCCAAGGGGCTGGAAGTGACTTCGACTCGCACGGCGGGCGAGTCTACTGGGGCCTTGACTAGGATCTGAAGTGAGCCGCGCTGGCGCGCAGCAGCACAGCAGGTAGTAGTTCGCCGGCCAGGACACCTGGTCTGGCGCCGCCCAAGAAAGGCCCCGATGCCCCAGACAGTCATTCTCGGAACCGCACGAACGCCGTTCGGGAAGATGGGAGGCGCGCTCGCCCCGATCGACGCCACCGAGCTCGGCGGCAAGGCGATCGCAGCCGCCCTGGAGCGCTCCGAGGTCGCGCCCGACCAGGTGCAGGGCGTGATTTACGGCCAGGTGCTGCAGGCGGGGCAGGGTCAGATCCCCTCTCGTCAGGCACAGATCAAGGCCGAGATCCCGCGTGAGGTCCCGTCGGAGACCGTCAACAAGGTCTGTGCGTCCGGAATGCGCACGATTGGGCTCGCGGACCAGGCGATCCGGGCCGGCGACCTCGAGATTGGCGTTACGGGCGGCATGGAGTCGATGTCCAACGCGCCGTACCTCCTGCCGGGGGCGCGCTTCGGCTTTCGGATGGGCGATGTGAATGCGGTCGATGCGATGACCCACGACGGGCTCACGAACCCGTTCACCGGCAGGCAGATGATCGACGAGGCCTCGGAGGTCGCCAACAAGCTCGAGATCACCCGCCCGGACATGGATCGCTGGGCTGCGCGCTCGCACCAGCTCGCCGCCAAGGCGACTGACGAGGGTCGCCTGGCGGAGGAGATCGTGTCCGTGACCGTGAAACAGCGCAAGCAAGAGGTCGAGGTCGAAGCCGACGAGGCGATTCGCGCCGACAGCACCGTCGAGGTGCTGGCGAAGCTCCCTGCGGTGGGCGGCGACGACGCCAACCACACGGCGGGCAACGCTCCGGGCGTCAACGACGGCGCGGCGGCTGTGGTCGTGGCGTCCGACGAGTGGGCGCATGCAAACGGCCGCTCGCCGCTCGCTCGAGTGCTCGCCTACGGCACCGTGGCCGACGACTTCGCCTACCTGGCCAAGACCCCGGCGCGCGCCGCAAAGCAGGCCCTGGACAAGGTCGGCAAGAGCCCGGACGAGATCGACCTCTGGGAGATCAACGAAGCCTTCGCGTCGGTGGCGCTCAACTCGCTCCGGATGCTGGGTGTCGACGAGGACAAGGTGAACGTCAACGGCGGCGCGATCGCACTCGGTCACCCGATCGGCGCCTCGGGCGCGCGCATCGTGGGCGCGCTGTTGCACGAGCTGCGGCGCCGTGGGGGTGGCCTGGGTTGTGCCGCGATCTGCTCGGGCGGCGGCCAGGGCGATGCGATCGTCCTCGAAGTCAACGGCGGCTAACTCCGCCGACTTCCCAAGCGCGCCCGCGGATCAGCGCGCGGCCGCGTTCTTCGATTTGGACAAGACGCTGATGGCGGGGTCGAGCGGCATGCACTTCGGCCGCGCTGCCTACCGAACGGGCATGGTCAGCCGCCGCCAACTTGCGGCCTGGGCAGCGGATCACCTCCGCTACAGGTTGCGCGGCACGACCGACGAGCGAGCGCAGGCGCTGCTGGCAGAGGTTCGCGACCTGCTCACCGGGGTTCCGGAGCGCGACATCGCAAGGATGGTGCCCGAGCTCCTCGCGGGCATCCTGCCGCGGATCTACCCTCAGATGCTCGAGGAGGTCCACGCCCACCAGGACGCCGGGCGCGCCACCTTCATCGTCAGCGCGGCCGGCAACGAGCTCGTCGCCCTGCTCGCGCGCGTGCTGGGCATGGACGGCGGCATCGGCACCGCGTACGAGGTCGACGCTGACGGTCGGCTCACAGGCGAGCTCGACGGGCCGTTCATGTACGGCGAGGGCAAGGTCGAGGCGATGCGTCGCTTCGCGGCCGACCACGACATCTATCTCGAGGCGTCGTGGGCGTACTCCGACTCGATCTCGGACCTGCCCATGCTGCGCGCGGTGGGGATCCCGGTCGCGGTCAACCCCGACCCGGAGCTCGCACGCATCGCCGCCGATGCCGGCTGGCGGGTGATGCGCTTCGAGAGGCTGGGGCGTCGCCTGGCGATCGCGGGCGCGACGCTCACCGCTGCCGCCGTCGGCGGCATGGGGACCGCGCTGGCCTCTCGGCGCCGGCGCAAGGCCGTGCGCTTCAAGTCGGGCCGCTGACGCGCGGACCGCGGGTCTCTTGACCCACGACTGCAGCTTTCTCTGACCTATGGGTCAGACAACGCTGCAGTCGATTGGACGTTGGGGCCAGCCCTAGACTGTCCCCATGGCCATCGAGCCGGAAGCACGACGGCGCGCGCATCAGTGGCGCGGCGAGGTGTACTCCAGCCAGCCTGAGCGCGAGGCCCTGTTCGAGACGATCTCAGGGCACGAGATCGCCCCGCTCTACACCTCGGAGGACCTCGCCGACTGGGACCCCGAGCGCGACCTCGGCTATCCGGGCGAGCACCCGTTCACTCGCGGCGTGTACCCGTCGATGTATCGGGGGCGGCTGTGGACGATGCGCCAATTCGCCGGCTTCGGCACCGCCGAGGAGACCAACGAGCGTTTTCGCTACCTGCTCGACCACGGCCAGCACGGGCTCTCGACGGCGTTCGACATGCCGACCTTGATGGGCCTCGACTCCGACCACGCTCGCAGCCTCGGCGAGGTCGGCGTGGAGGGGGTGGCGGTCGACACCGTCGAGGACATGGAGACGCTCTTCGCAGGCATCCCGCTCGACGAGGTGACGGTCTCGATGACGATCAACGCGCCCGCGGCGATCCTGCTGGCCTTCTACGTCGTCGCGGCCGAGGAGAAGGGGATCCCCGCGGAGCGGCTGGGCGGCACGATCCAGACCGACATCCTCAAGGAGTACATCGCCCAGAAGGAGTGGTGCTTCCCCATCGACCCGGCGTTGCGGCTGGTCACCGACATGATCGAGTGGTGCACCGAGCGGATGCCGCGCTGGCACCCCATCTCGATCTCGGGCTACCACATCCGCGAGGCGGGATCGACGGCGCAGCAGGAGCTCGCGTTCACGCTCAAGGACGGGTTCACGTACGTCGAGCAAGCGATCGAGCGCGGGCTCGACGTCGACGATTTCGCCCCCCGGCTGTCATTCTTCTTCAACGCCCACGTCGAGTTCTTCGAGGAGATCGCGAAGTACCGAGCAGCACGCCGGATCTGGGCACGCGAGATGCGCGACACCTATGGAGCTCGGCGCGTCGAGTCGCAGCGGATGCGCTTCCATACCCAGACCGCCGGCGTGTCGCTGACGGCGCAGCAGCCGCTCAACAACATCATCCGGACGACGATCGAGGCGCTCGCAGGGGTGCTCGGCGGCACGCAGTCGCTGCACACCAACTCCTACGACGAGGCGCTCGCCCTGCCGACCGAAGAGGCGGTCCGGATCGCGCTCAGGACCCAGCAGGTGATCGCGCACGAGTCGGGGGTCACCAACACCATCGATCCCCTGGGCGGGTCCTACTTCGTCGAGCGGCTGACCGATGAGATGGAGGCGGCCGCCGACGAGTACTTCTCGCGCATCGACGAGCTCGGCGGCATGGTCGAGGCCGTCAAGCGCGGCTTCCCGCAGCGGGAGATCGCAGACGCGGCCTTCCGCTACCAGCAGGAGGTCGACTCCGGTCAGCGGGTCGTCGTGGGGGTCAACGAGTACCGCCACGCTGGCGACGAGGAGATCCCCATCCTGCGCATCGACCCCGAGCTGGAGCGAAAGCAGGGCGGCCGCCTCGCCGCGACGAGGGCCAAGCGGGACTCGGCTGCCGTGGAGAGCGCCCTGGCGGCGCTGAAGGAGGCCGCCGCGTCCGACCGCAACCTGATGGAGCCGATCCTTGACGCCGCTCGCGCCCGCGCCTCCGAGGGCGAGATGGTCGCCGCGATGCAGGGAGTGTTCGGCACCTACCGGGAGCACCCGCAGTTCTAGCGTCGGTGGGTCACCACACCGACCGCCTGCGGCTGACCCTCCAGCTGTTCAACGAGCGGGGCCCGGCGATGTCCGACGACCCCGGGGTGCGCGAGTTGACGGGCGAGTGGGTCGACCCCGAGATCGAATGCGTCTCGGCCGGCAGCATTCAGGGCGGCGTCTATCACGGCATCGAGGGCATGGCCCGGATGGTCCGTGAGTTCGCCGGCGCCTGGGAAGAGCTCACCACCGAGGTCGAGGACGTAGTCGAGAGCGAGGATTCCCTGGTCGCCACCATCCGCTATCGCGGCCGGGGAGCGAGCAGCGGTGCGCCGATCGACGAGGTGTACGTGTGGGCGGTCGGCTGCGCGATGGCGTCGCAATCCGCTGGGCCATCGATCGCGACCGAGAGACTGCGCTGCGGGCGGCCGGCTTCGAGCCGTGAAAGCGGGTCGCTGGGTGTCGTTTTCGCGCCTGGCGACCGGGGTATCTGCCAGGTGATGGCGCTCAAGGTGATGCCGAACGAGCTCTCGGGCTGGGATGTCGTGCGCGAGGACGAGGGGGTTGCGCTGAGCAACCACCCCGACCGCGAGAGCGCCCTGGAGGCCGCGCGCATCCGTGCCGATGAGGAGCGTGTCTCCGAGGAGGGCGGCGAGCCCGTGGTCGTCGACACCGAGCACGTGCACCCGATCGACGACACGCGCCAGGGGATGCTGCCGGCCTTCCTGTCGCTCACGGGGCTGCTGATCGCGGTCGCGGTCCTGGTCGCGGTCATCGCGCTGATCGGCGCCCTGACCGGCTTCGGTTCCTGAACCCTGCGCGCGCGGTGCTCGACTACGCTCCGATATTCAGGTGAGGGGCATCCATGCCCCGAAACGAGCACGTGATGTTGGTTCTTTGATGAGTGAGAAGGCTCCAGCGACCGAGGACGCGGGAAAGACCATCCGCGTGGTCGTGGCGAAGCCGGGCCTCGACGGCCACGACCGCGGCGCCAAGATCATCGCTCGCGCCCTGCGCGACGCCGGCATGGAGGTGATCTACACCGGCCTCCATCAGACGCCGGAGCAGATCGCCGCCACGGTCGTGCAGGAGGATGCCGACGCGGTTGGCCTCTCGATCCTCTCGGGCGCCCACATGACGCTCGTGCCGCGGGTCGTCGAGACGCTGCGCTCCCAAGGAGCCGACGACGTAGTGGTCACTGTGGGAGGGACAATCCCCGCCGACGACGTGCCCGAGCTCAAGAAGCTTGGCATCGCCGAGGTGTTCACCCCAGGCGCCTCGACCGACGAAATCGTCGAGTTCGTGCGTGAGGCGGTCCGCCAGAAGGCCGATTGACTCGTCAGTCAAGCACTCTCGATAACATCCCGCCGCCGGCCGGAGCGTTGCATCTCGCCCCCGGCACAACCTACCCCGTCCTAGCCCCTGAAGGCGCCGAAGGAGGGCCTTTGAGTTGAAGATTTGCTGTCTGGTCAAGGAGGTTCCGGACGCCGCAGTTCAGAAGCGGATCGATCCGAACACGAAGCGGCTCGACCGCAGCGGCGAGAAGAACCTGAACCCGTTCGACACCCACGGCATCGAGGCCGCGATGCAGATCCGCGAGGGCGGCGCGGTGCCCGTCGAGGAGATCGTCGCCGTGACCATGGGCCCCGAATCCGCGCTCCGCGCGCTGCACAAGGCGGTGGCGCTCGGCGCCGATCGCTCGCTGCACCTCACGGACTCGGCGCTCGCGGGTTCGGACGTGTGCGCGACCGGTTTGGCGCTTGCGAAGGCCCTGGAGTCCGAGCAACCCGACCTGGTGCTGCTGGGCCAGCAGTCGGACGATGGCGAGTGCTACACGATCGGCGCGGTGGTCGCCGATCACCTCAAGATGCCCTCGCTGACGCAGGTGATCAAGATCGACGTCGAGGACGGAAAGCTCGTGTGCGAGCGCCAAGCCGAGTACGGCTACGACACGGTGGAGGTCGAGCTGCCCGCCGTGATCTCCGTCGGCGATGCGATCAACGAGCCGCGATATCCGTCGCTGAAGGCGATCATGGGCGCGAAGAAGAAGCCCCTGGACACCAAGGCGATCGGCGACATCGGCGTCGAGCCGCGTCGGGTCGGCGAGCAGGGCTCCAAGACGCAGGTGCTCGAGATCAACCCGCCGCCTCAGAAGGAGCCGGGCGAGATCATCGAGGACGAGGACACCAACGAGACGGTCGAGAAGGTCGTGGCCTGGCTCGAGGAAAGGAAGCTTCTGTAATGGCCGGCATCCTGGTCTACGCCCTCCACGACGACGAGGGCAACTTCAACAAGAACTCCCTCGGCGCCATCACCGAGGCGGCACGGCTGGCGGACCAGCTCGGCAGCGAGGCGGCCGCGGTCGTCGTTGGGGACGTCTCTGACGACGCGGCCGCGGGCCTGGGCTCCTACGGCGCCAAGCGAGTTTTTCGCTCCAGGTCCGCGCCCGAAGGCCTCGCCCAGCCCGTCGTCGACGTGATGGCGAAGGTGATCGGCGACGAGGGTTTTGACTATGCGCTGTTCGGAGGTGGCCTGCTCGGGTTCGAGATCGGGGCCGGGCTGACCGCGCGCCTGAACGCGGGCGTGACGATGGAAGTCACCGCGGTCAAGGTCGCCGACGGAAAGCTGGTAGCCGAGCGACCGGTGCTCCAGGACTCGGCGGTCGTCGATGTCGGCTACGTCGACGAGCCCGGGATTGTCATCGGCCGGCTGAACGCCTTCGACGCCAAGGAGAACGGCGGCGGCGCGGCCGAGGTTGTGGACGTCGAGGTCGAGCTCTCGGAGTGGTCGACCAAGGCGAAGATGCGCCAGCGCGGCGAGCAGCGCGGGGAGGACGTCAACATCGAGGACGCCGACATCCTCGTCGGCGGCGGCCGCGGGCTCGGCGAGGCGGGCAACTTCAGGCTCGCCGAGGAGCTCGCGGAGGCCATGGGCGGCGCCGTGGCGGCGACGCGCGCGGTGGTCGACGCCGGTTGGTACCCCTACGCGGCCCAGATCGGGCAGACGGGCAAGACGGTGTCGCCCAAGCTCTATCTCGCCGCGGGAATCTCGGGCGCGATCCAGCACAAGGTGGGGATGCAGAACTCCGAGAACATCCTCGCGATCAACAAGGACCCGAACGCGCCGATCTTCGAGTTCGCGGATCTGGGCATCGTCGGCGACCTCCACAAGATCCTGCCGAAGCTGACCGACGCGGTGAAGGCGAGGAGGGGCTCCTAGCCCGCTGCGCGCCGAGGTCATGTCCGTCGTTCCAAACGACTTCCCGCCCCCCGTCGATGAGACGGAGTTCATCACCGAGCCCACCGATCCCGAGGAGGAACGGATCGAGGTGGGCGTCGCGATCGTGGGCGGCGGGCCGGCCGGGCTGGCGTGCGCGAACCGGCTGCTGCAACTGCTTGCTGAAGAGCCGGAGCTGACCGACCGCCTCGGCGAGGTGCCGGTGGCCGTGATCGAGAAGGGGAAGGCCTGCGGCGCGCACGGGCTCTCGGGCGCCAACCTGCGGCCGGCCGTGATGCGGGAGCTCTTTCCGGACCTCGAGCCCGCCGACTGGCCGTTCGCCTACCAGGAGGTGACCAAGGACGCGGTCTACCTGCTGACCAAGAAGCTGGCGCTGCCGCTGGTGCCGATGCCCCCAAACTTCCGCAACCACGGCAACTACGTGGTCTCGGTGGCGAAGCTGTCGCGTTTCCTGGCCGAGCGGGCCGAGGAGGCGGGCGCCTACATCCTCACCGAGACGGTCGCCGACAAGCTACTGGTGTCCGATCGGGTTGTCCGGGGCATCCGCTCTGGCGATCGCGGGCGCGGCAAGGACGGCGAGCCGCTGGCCAACTTCGAGCCGGGCGCCGACGTGGTCGCCAGCGCGACGGTGTTGGCGGAGGGCACGCTGGGCCACCTCACGCAGGCCGCCACCGAGTACTTCGACCTCCACGGCGCACTGCCGGTGCGCTGGGAGCTGGGGGTCAAGGAAGTCTGGGAGGTCCCCGAGCCGCTCGACCGGGTGATCCACACGATGGGCTGGCCGCTGCGCAAGGGCGCAAAGCGGAACGAGTTCGGCGGCAGCTTCATCTACCCGATGGGGGAGGACAAGCTCTGCATCGGGATGGTGATCGGCCTCGACTACACGGACGCGACACTCTCGTGCCACGACCTGCTTCAGGAGCTGAAGACGCACCCGTTCGTGCGCCAACTCCTGGAGGGCGGCAAGCGCGTCGCGTGGGGAGCGAAGACGATCCCCTCGGGCGGCTTCTGGTCGATGCCGCGCAGCCTCGCGGTGCCGGGCATGGTCATCGCCGGCGACGCCGCCAGCATGGTCAACGTCCCCGAGCTCAAGGGCATCCACTACGCGATGTACGCGGGGATGTACGCCGCCGAGGCGATCGTGGCCGCGCTGAAGCGCGAGGAGACCGATTTCGCGGCCTACCACGATCGGGTCCACGAGTCGGTGATCGGGACGGACCTGTTCCGGTCGCGCAACATGCGCCAGCCGTTCTCGAAGGGGTTCTTCGTCGGCGGCGCCGTCGCGAGCGCGATGACGATCACGCAGGGCGCGTTCCCCGGCGGCAAGTGGAAGCACGAGGCAGACACCGAGATCGCGGTGAGCCCGGACGGTGCCGCCTCGCGCTACCCGGAGCCCGACAACGAGCTCACGTTCAACAAGCTCGATTCGGTGTTTCTCTCGGGCAACGCGACCCGGGATGACGCCCCCAACCACGTCCGCGTGCAGGAGCACGTGCCACGAGAGCTCGCGCAGACCTGGGTCAGCCTGTGCCCGGCGCAGGTGTATGAGATCCCCGAGGATCAGCTCGCCGGCAACGCCCCCGAGGTCGATGTGCACGTGACCCCCTCCAACTGCGTTCAATGCGGCGCGATCAACGCCAAGGGCGGTCGCCTGACGATGCCCGAGGGCGGCGACGGTCCCCTCTACCAAGAGACCTAGGGCGCCGATGGAGGCGGCCGGACGCCACCAAACCCGCGGTCGGGCTCAGGCCTGCTGGGAAGGGGTTGAGTCCTCGCGCACGAAGGCCGCGATCAGCTCCGCGAGTCGCTGGGGTTGGTCGAGCGGAACGAACGTCTTCGCGTCGGGAATCGTCTCCAGGTGAGCGTTCGGGATCGCGTCCTGGAGTCGTTCGGCATCCGCGAGCTTGAAGAACGAGTCCTCCAGGGCCCAGGCGAGCAGCACGGAAAGTTCGAGCTCGCCGAATCGCCGTGCGGCCTCCAGCGTGTGGCGCTTGTGCATCCCGGCCGTGAACTTGCGGGCGTCGCGCCTGATGTCCGGGTCGCGCAGGGAAGGCGCCAGCCAGTCGTCGATCAGCTCTGGAGCGATCCGCCGCTTGGCGAGCTGGCCATAGGTTGCGCGGCGGACGGGGCCGAGGCGAAATGGCAGTGTCAGCGCGATCATGCCGCCGGGCAGCCTGGCGATCGGGGGCATGGCGTTGAACGGGAACGGCGGGAAGTTGTCGAAGCTGTCGCAGTTGGTGAGCACCAGGCGCGCGATCCGTTCCGGGTGCCGGGTGACCAGGACCTGAGAGATCGCGCCGCCGCTGTCGTTGCCGACGATCGTGACCCCGTCGAGGTCGAGCGCGGCCAGGAAGTCCGCGATCAGGCGGGCGACGCCGGGAGGCGAGAGGTCGGCGTCCGGATTCATCCCGGCCTTGTGCGAGCCCATCGGCCAGTCGGGCAGGAGGCAGCGGAAGCCCTCGGAGAGTCGCCCCGCGGGGCCGTCCCACAGCCTTCCATCGACGAGGAGGCCGTGCACGAAGACGATCGGCTCGCCGCTGCCGGCGTCCCGGTATCGGATCGGGCCCTGCGCGAGCTCGACCGCCTGAGGCTCGGCTGTCGCCGTGCTGCTCACGGGAGCTCAACATACAGGCGCCGTGAGGCCCGTCGGCCGCGCCGAGCCCCGACGCTAGAATCGAAGCCACGATGAAGACAGGGATCCACCCCGATTACGTGCTCGCACACGTGCGCTGCTCCTGCGGGAACGAGTTCTACACGCGTTCCACCAAGCCCGAGCTGCACGTCGAGATCTGCTCGGAGTGCCACCCGTTCTACACCGGCAAGCAGAAGCTGGTCGACACCGGCGGACGAGTCGAGCGCTTCAAGCGCCGCGCCGCCCGCCGCCAGGGCTGAGTGCTCGCCGCTGCCACTAGGGCCAGCGCCGAAGCCCACGATTTGAGCGGCGACGGCCGCCCGAACCTCGACGAAGCCCGCATGCCCGACGGAATGCCCGTCGCCGGCCGCGACGCGCCTGTCGGTGGTCAGGCGGTGCTCGAAGGCGTGATGATGCGCGGGGTTTCCACCTGGGCAGTGGCGGTGCGCACGCCCGAGGGCAGGGTCGAGGTCACGTCCCAGCCCCTGGTTTCCTGGGCCAAGCGCCATCGACTCCTGCGGCTGCCCGTGATTCGTGGCGTCGTCGCCCTCGGCGAGTCGCTGAAGATCGGCTTCCGCGCGCTCGCGATCTCGGCGAACGCGCAGCTCGAGGAGGATGAGGAGGGAAACAAGGAGGAGATCGGCGGCTGGGTGTGGGGCGCGACGATCGCGCTTTCGCTGGCGCTGGCGATCGGCCTATTCTTCGTCGTCCCCGTTTCGGCGACCAGCCTGATCAAGGACTGGCTCGGCTCGGCGTGGCTGTTCTGGCTCGTCGAGGGGATCCTGCGCACGGCGATCTTCATCGGCTACATCGTTGCGATCAGCCGCCTGCCCGACCTGCGGCGGGTGTTCGAGTACCACGGCGCAGAGCACAAGACGATCTCCGCCTATGAGGCGGGCGACCGGCTGACGCCGGCTCGAGCAGAGCTCTACTCGCGCCTGCACCCGCGCTGCGGCACGAGCTTCCTGCTGATCGTGATGGTGCTGGCGATCTTCGTCTTCGCCCCGATCGGGCTGCCCGAGTGGTACTGGCTCGTGCTCTCGCGGATCCTCGGGATCCCCCTGATCGCCGGGCTCTCCTACGAGGCGATCAAGTGGATGGGCAAGCACCGGCGCAAGCGCTGGGTGCGGGCGCTGATGTGGCCGGGTCTGATGCTCCAGAACCTCACCACCCGAGAGCCCGACCGCGAGGAGCTCGCCGTCGCCATCGCGGCGCTTGAGGCCGTGCTGGCGGTGGAATCCCCCGAGGAGGCGGCGCGCGACGGCGAGGAGATCGAGATCGTCGCCTAGGTCCCTCCCTAGCGCGGGCCAGGGGGTCTACGGACAGTTGAGGAGCGTGTTGTTGCCCGCTCCGCCGTTGCAGACGTCGTTGCCCCCGCGGCCGTTGATCCGATCGTTTCCGCCGCCGCCCTTCAGCCGATCACGGTTCTCGTCGCCCGTGATCCGGTCGTCGCCCCCGCCGCCGGACGAGCGGTCGGGCACCGGGTCGGAGGCGACGTAGCCGGCAGCGTTGAGCTTGTCGTCGCCGGCGCCGCCCTTCAGGACGCTGTCTCCGAGCAGCCGGTCGTCGCCGCCACCGCCGAGGAGGACGTTGTCGTCGCCGCGGCGCCCGTCGAGGAAGTCCCTGCCGGCGCCGCCGATGATCTTGTCGCCGCCGTTGTAGCCGTGGAGCTCGTCGTTGCCGTCGTCGCCGTCGAGGAAGTCGTCCTGGTTGCCGGTGTCGACGGTGTCGTCTCCGACGCCACCGCATACGTAGTCGGCCCCGTTTCCCGACGCTACGGTGTCGTCGCCCTTGCCGGTGAAGATCACGTCCGGGCCCGGGGTTCCCTGGACGCGGTCGTTGCCAGCGCCACGGATGATCGTCGCCTGCTTGCCGAAGCAGGTCGGGGCCGCTCCGGACCCCGTGGGCAGGATCAGGATGGATGCTGCGGCGAGGGTCGCCCCCGCGATCGCGCAGCCGAGGAGTCCGCCCCTAGAGCTCACAGCCCGTAACCGGCCCCGTGCCCTGGCCCTGCTCGCAGGTGTCGGTGCCAAGCCCGCCCCCGATCCGGTCGTTGCCTTTTTCGCCAAGCAGCTCGTCGTCGCCATCGTTGCCGACCACGACGTCGGGACCGTGGTTGGCGCGAACCAGGTCGTCGTCGGGCCCACCCTTGATCCGGTCGCCGTCGCGCTTGTCGGCGTCGCCGAAGATCTCATCGTTTCCGGCGCCGCCGTTGAGCCGGTCGCGAATGGGGTCGGAGGCCACATACCCGAATCCGTCCAGCAGGTCGCGCCCGCCCTCCCCGCGCAGCACGCTGTCGCCGAGCAGGCGGTCGCGGCCGGGGCCCCCCAGCATCACGTTCCCGTCACCACGGCGCCCATCCAGGAAATCCCTGCCGCTCCCGCCGTCGATCTTGTCGTTGCCGTCGCCACCGTGCAGCTCGTCGTTGCCGCTGCCGCCGCAGACGAGGTCGTCGCCCTCTCTCGAGTCGACGACGTCGTTTCCGCCGCCCAGGACGATGACGTCGTCACCGTTTGTGCCCCGCACGCGGTCGTTGCCGCCACCCTCGACGATCGTCGCCTGCTTGCCGAAGCAGCGCGGTGCGGCTCCGGACCAGCTCGGCAGGATGAGCAAGGTCACGGCCGCCCCGATCGTCAGCGCGGCCGTGATTCCTGCCCATCCCCGAAGGGCCATCGAGCCGACTATCTCACACCATCCGGTTCCGGGCCAGGCGTCAAACTAAGCCTGTGATCGAAAAGCTCGTTGAACAGATCTCCGACCGGTTCTCGGAGCTCGAGCGGCTGATGTCAGACCCCGACGTGATCGCCGACCGGGAGCGATACGCGGAGCTGGGACGGGAGTACCGCGAACTTGAGCCGGCGCACAACCTGGCGCGCGAGTGGCTGCAGCTGCGCGACGACCTCGAGGGTGCGAGCGAACTGCTGGCCGAGGACGGCGACGACGCCGAGCTGCGGAAGCTGGTCGCCGACGCGCCGGAGCGACTGCGCGAGCTCGAGGAGGAGATCCGGCTGGCGAGCGTCGAGCGCGACCCCAACGACACCAAGAACGTGATCGTCGAGATTAGAGCGGGCGCCGGGGGAGACGAGGCGGCGCTGTTTGCCGGTGACCTGTACCGGATGCTCACCCGGTACGCGGAGGAGCGCGGCTTCGAAACGGAACCGCTGTCGCAGTCGCCTGCCGAGGTCGGCGGCTTCAAGGAGGTCAGCTTCGCGATCAAGGGGGAGGGCGCGTATTCGGTGTTCAAGTACGAGGGCGGAACGCACCGCGTCCAGCGGGTGCCCAAGACCGAGTCACAGGGGCGGATTCACACGTCCACGGCGACGGTGGCGGTGCTTCCCGAGGCCGAGGACGTGGAGGTCGAGATCGACCCAGAGGACCTGCAGGTCGACGTGTATCGCTCCTCCGGTCCCGGGGGCCAGTCGGTCAACACCACCGACTCAGCAGTGCGGGTGACGCACGGGCGCACCGGGATCGTGGTCTCGATGCAGGACGAGAAGTCGCAGCTGCAGAACCGCGAGAAGGCGATGCGGGTGCTCCGGGCTCGCTTGTACGAGCGGGCGCTCGCTGAGCAGAGCGCCGAGATTGCCGCCGACCGTCGTTCGCAGGTGGGCAGCGGCGAGCGCTCGGAGAAGATTCGCACCTACAACTTCCCGCAGGGCCGCGTCACCGACCATCGCATCAAGCGTACGGCGCACAACCTCGACGAGGTGCTCGGAGGCAACCTGCGCGAGTTCACGGACGCTCTGGCCGCCGATGAAAAGCGTGCCCGACTGGAGGCCCAGACGGCCGAGGCCTCCTCCTGAGCGCGATGTCGAGCGCGCAAGGCAGACCGTGAGCAGCGTGGCGGCGGTGGCCGGCAGCACTCGCGAGGCGCTCGCTGCAGCCGCAGATGCCCTCGCCGCCGCCGGGGTCGACTCACCGCGCCTCGATGCGGAGTTGCTGCTGGCCGAGGCCACCGGCAGTGATCGCGCCGCCATCGCAGTTGGTGCCGACGACCCGGTGCATCCAGCCGCGGCGCGGCGCTTCGGCGCCATGGTCCGCCGTCGGATTCAGCGCGAGCCCGTTGCCTACATTCTCGGGCGCAAGGGCTTTCGCCGGCTGGAGCTGGCCGTTGACCGGCGGGCCCTGATCGCTCGCCCCGAGACAGAACTGTTGGCGGAGGTCGCGCTGGAGCTCGTTCCCGAGACCGTGCTCGACGTCGGGACGGGATCGGGCGCCGTGGCCCTCGCAGTTGCCGACGAGTTGCCCGAGGCGGAGGTCGTCGCAACCGACACCTCGGCTGCTGCCCTCGACCTGGCGCGCGCCAATGCCGCGGCGCTGGAGCTCTCCGGGCGCGTGCGCTTCGAGCTCGGAACGCTGCCGCCGGGCCGCTTCGATCTCTTGCTGGCGAACTTGCCGTACGTCAGCGAGTCCGAATGGGCGCGCCTGGCACCGGAGATCAGTCGCTACGAGCCGCGAGAGGCGCTGGTGGCCGGCCCAACCGGACTGGAGGCGATCGAGAGCCTGCTCGACGCACTCGTCGGCGGTGAGACAAGGGCCGGCGCGATTGCGCTCGAGGTGGGCGCGCGGCAGGCGGCGACTGTTGGCGGGCTCGTGCGCGGGGCGGGCTACCCGGCGGTGGAGGTTCAACGCGATCTGGCCGGCGTCGAGCGCGTCGTGATCGCGCGATGAGCGTGACCGCGACCGTGTCAGTAGAGCGCGACGGCCCCGTCGCCGCCCGGCGTGCCCTCGAGCGCACCGTGCGCGCCGGCGGGGTGGCGGTGTTCCCAGCCGACGGTCTCTACGGGCTCGGCTGCGACCCGGCCAGCCCCGACGCTATCGAGCGCATCCACGCGCTCAAGGGCCGCGACGAGGGCAAGCCGTCGGCGGTGATGTTCTTCACTCCGCTGGCGATGCGCGAGCTTGTCTCGACCCTTGGCCCGCGTACCCGCGACGCCCTCGGCGCGCTGCTTCCCGGGCCGGTGACGCTTGTCGTCGACAACGCCGAGCGCCTGTACCCGCACGCCTGCGGCGATCGGCCGGAGCAACTCGGGGTGCGGCTGATCGAAGGACCGTTGGCCGGGGCAGCCTGCGCGATCTTTCAGACCAGCGCGAACCGCTCCGGGGAGGCGCCGGCGAGCCGGTTCGAGGATCTCGATCCCGAGCTCGTCGCCGGCGCCGACCTCGCGATCGAGGGCGCCGAGCTCACCGGGCTCGCCTCGACGGTGATCGACGTCAGCGCGATCGAGTCGGGCGACGCATGGTCGGTCCTGCGCGCCGGGGCGCTGGACGAGGAGGAGATCCGGCGCAGGCTCGCCGGGCGGGGGTGAGCGCAGATGCGGCTTGACGCCAACGCAGCACGACGTGATCGCCGTTGAGCGCGAGGTGATCGACGCCGAGCCGGCGCGCGTGTACGTGACCGCGATCGAGGCCGACCTCGCTCATGCCGCGCACCGCAGCCCCGCCGCACCAACCCGGCTCGCCCGCGGACTGCGCCGCGGTCCCTCCGAGCCGGCGGATCCGGTTCGCCTCTCCACCCTGCCCGATCCCGGCGAGTGGGTGTGGCTCGACGAGGACTTCGGACGCGAGATCGTGTTCGGCGCCGTCGGGCGGGTCGGCTCCCTGGAGCGCTACTGGCGGTTTGCAGCCCCGCTCGTCAGCCGGTTCATGCGAGGTGTGTTGCGCTACATCAAGGAGGAGGCCGAACGGCCCTACTCGCCGGAGACTCCGCCACCAAGCCGCGCCGCCTCGAGGGCATCGGCCAGCTCCGAGTAGAGCGACAGGCGGATCGCCTTCCCGTCGCGGAGCTCCCACACCTGAACCGCCTGCTGCTCCGCCTCGAGGCCCGTTGTGCGACCACGCGCGCGGAGGGTGAACTCGACCACCACCCGGTCGCCGACCTCGTGAAATCCGGTCGGCTCGAAGGTGATCTCGTCCATCGCCTCGTAGAAGGACTTGAAGTACCGGCGGATGCCCTCCGGCCCGCGATAGGTGTCGGGCTCGGCGGACAGCTCCCGTGGTGTGGTGACCTCGAACTCCGGATCGAACAGGGGCAGCATCGCCTCGAAGCCCCGCTCGTTGAGGTCTTCGAAGCCCTTCCTGATCAGCTCCAGGTTCGACGTCGCCACACGGGCAGGGTAGTCCGGCGGCGGCCACGCAACCCTGGCCCGGCGGGGTCAGGTACCGCTGATATCGTCGCGCGCGATGCGAATCGCGGTTGGGTCCGACCACGCGGGGCTACCCGCTCAAGGAACGTGTGCGGCCCATCCTGGAGGCCGCCGGGCACGAGGTGGTCGACGTCGGCACCGAGTCGGAGGAGTCAAACGGACTACCCCCTCATGCGGCCGTGGCCGCGCGGCTCGTCGCGGACGGCGAAGCCGACCGGGCGGTGCTCGCCTGCGGCTCGGGAGTCGGCGCCTCGAGGCAATCGTCGCGCGCTTCCTCGACACGGACTTCGAGGGAGGCCGCCACGAGCGTCGCGTCGGCCAGATCTCGGCCGTCGAGCGGGGCGAGCTTCGCTAGACGCAGCCCCCGCTCTGGGTTAGGGTCGGCCGGTGCCCCGACCGAGCAACACGCAGCTCAGCTGGTCGGCACTGCTGATTGCCTTGGCGGCTTTCGCGGTGGCCCTGTCGGGCGGTGCGCTCGGGCTCCCGGGCAAGAAGGTTGTCGACAAGAACGACCTGGCGAAGAACGTCGTCAACTCCAAGCACGTGAAGAACAACAAGCTCGGCTTGGCGGACCTCTCGCGAAACGCCGAGCGGGGATTGACCGATCCACGCGCTCACGCGCTCGTGCTCGGCGCGCCCGACATCGAGGTGGACGAGCGCTACTCACGCGGGATCACCGACGAGGACGTATTCGTGAACAACAGTGCGTTCTGCATCCGGGGGATCGGCTTCAGGCCCCGGCACGTCCAGGTCACTCCTCAGGTCAACCCGACGAACGCGGTTCCCATTGCCATCCTCGACGACCAGGCCGCGTGTCAGGGCGGCACGGCCGTCAGCTTCGGCACTCTGATGTACGCCGAGGACTTCTTCGTCGCGCTGTACGAGTAGGCGCCGTCAGGCCGCGACGCCCGGAACTGGGAAGTCGCGTGTGAACTCGCGCACCTCGGCCGCGATCGCGTCGAGCGCGCCCTCGTCGGAGCGCTTCGCCGCCTCGACGGCCGCGTCCATCCACTCGGCGATCTGCGGCATGTGAGCCGCGGTCATGCCGCGGCTGGTCACCGCCGGTGTCCCGAGCCGGATGCCTGAGGGATCGAAGGGCTTGCGCGGGTCGTAGGGCACGGTGTTGTAGTTCAGCTCGATGCCGGCGCGATCGAGCGCCTGGGCGGCGGGCTTGCCGCCGATCTCCTTGTTGGTCAGGTCGACGAGGATCAGGTGGTTGTCTGTGCCGCCCGAGACGAGGTCGAAACCACGCTCGCTGAGGGCCTCCGCAAGGGCCTTGGCGTTCTCGACGATCTGGTGGGCGTAGGCGCTGAACTCCTCTGTCGCGGCCTCCTTCAACGCGACCGCGATCGCCGCCGTCGTGTGGTTGTGCGGGCCGCCCTGAAGACCCGGGAACACGGCCTTGTCGATCGCTGCCGCGTGCTCTTCGCGGGACATCAGCATCGCTCCGCGCGGACCTCGAAGCGTCTTGTGCGTCGTGGTCGAGATCACACCGGCGTGGGGGGCCGGCGAAGGGTGAGCGCCGCCCGCGACGAGCCCGGCGATGTGGGCGATGTCGGCGCAGAGGATCGCGTCCACCTCGCGTGCGATCGCGGCGAAGCCCTCGAAGTCGATCAGGCGCGGGATCGCCGTTCCGCCACAGAAGATCAGCTTCGGCCGCTCGGCCAGCGCGAGCTCGCGCACCTGGTCGAGGTCCACGCGCCCGGTTTCCCTGCCCACCTCGTACTGCACGGGCCGGAACCATTTGCCGGTGACCGAGACGCTCCAGCCGTGGGTGAGATGGCCGCCCATCGGCAGCGCCATCCCCATGACGGTGTCGCCCGGCTCCAGGAAGGCGAGGTAGACGGCAAGGTTCGCGGGCGAGCCTGAGTAAGGCTGGACGTTCGCGTGCTCGACCTCGAACAAGCTCTTCGCTCGCTCGATCGCCAGGGTCTCGACCTGGTCGATGATCTGCTGGCCCTCGTAGTAGCGCTTGCCCGGATAGCCCTCCGAGTACTTGTTGGTGAGCAGCGTTCCCGTGGCCTCGAGCACCGCCCGCGAGACGTAATTCTCGCTTGGGATCAGCCGGATCTTCTCTCCCTGGCGTCGGGCCTCGGCTTCGACCAGCTCCGCGATCTCGGGGTCGACCTCGGCGAGCTCCGCGTTGAGGCGCGTTGCGGTGACAGTTGGGGGCGCGGGATCGCTCACGTCGAGAGCGTACCTCGCCACCGCGACGACAGATCGCCCCCAGCCGCCTAGCTGACGCGGCGATGCGTTCAGCCACGTGCAAGGAGTACGCGCACCGTTGCAGCGACCTCTCGCGGCTGCTCGGTCAGCTGCCGCCAAGTGAAGCGCAGGACCCGGAAGCCGAGTGTCGCCAGATGTGCGTCACGGGCGCGGTCGGCCTCGAAGGCAGAGCGGGTGTGGTGCGAGTCCCATCCGTCCACCACGACGATCAGACGTGGCTCGCGCCACAGAAAGTCGACGACATAGCCTCCGAGGCTCGCGTTCACCTCGGGGCTGGGTAGGCGGTGGCGGCGGCAGAGGTTCAGGAACCCGCGCTCGAGCTCGCTGCGGGTGTGGTCTGACTCGAGCTCGTGGCGAGGCAGGCGCAGGTACTCGGCTTGGCGCAGCGCCGCGGCGTATTGGTCGTGGGGCAACATCCGCCGCAGGTCCTGGAGCGTGCGCTCGGGCTTGGTGACGGGATCGGGTAGCGCCGGGTGGTCTGGCTGGGCTGGAGGGTGGCGGAGCGGTGCACGACAATCCCGCGGCGGCGCTTTCGCCCAGCGTTCCCAGGGACCGTGACGTGGACGAGGCTGGGCGAGGGAAGCAGCTTCCACAGCGCGGCCGCGCTGAGGTGGCTGAGCACCGCGCCGGCGCCGCAGGCCAGCACAGCAGCCATCCACCGCCCCTGGTGACTGAGGCCGGTGTGGCCGACGGCGTAGACGGCGCGGTGGACCCGGTGGAGGCGGCCCGCGTGCGCTCGGCGGCTCGCGCCGCGCTGGCCGATCCCGGCGTGGTGCAGCTGAGTGAGGGAGATGACCCCCGTGCTGGCGCGCCGCGATCTCGGCGATCACCGAATCCGGGTTGGGCCTGGCGCTCTTCGGACGCACCTCTGTCTGAAAGGCGCCGGGAGCGCCGATTTCGCCCCCGGTGCTCCCACCGAGCCCATCCACGCTAGGTCGGGCAGGGCGTGTCGCGGGAGGGCGCATGGTCCGGCCACGCGGACGACCGCGGCATCCATCACGCTTCCGCAATGCGCGTCTGGGTGGACATGACGGCCGCCGCGCACCCGTTGGTGCTCCGCCCGATCATCGAAGGCCTGCAGGAGCGGGGCCACGAGGTCGAGGTGACCGCACGCGACTTCGGCCAGACGCTGGGGGTCCTCGACCGACTGAGGATCCAGCACCAGGTGGTGGGCCGCCACGGCGGGGCGTCGACCGTCGGCAAAGCGACGGCGCTGGCGCGGCGCAGCGGCGCGCTGGCGCGGTGGGCGCGCGGCCGGGATTTCGACCTCGGGCTGGGCCACGGCTCGGTCGACCTCGCCGTCGTCGGCACCATGCTCCGGATTCCCACCGTGCAGATGCAGGATTACGAGCACGCGGGTCTCCAGCGCCAGTTCGCCTTCAGGGTGGCGCGCCGCGTGCTCGTTCCCGACGCGATCCCCCTCGAGGCCATGCGGCGGGCGGGCGCCAGCCCGGACAAGCTCTTTCGCTACCCGGGACTGAAGGAGGACTACTACCTCGCGGATTTCGTTCTGGACCGCTCCGTGCTGGCCGAGCTCGGCCTCGACCCGGAGCGGGTGCTGGCGGTGGTGCGCCCGCCCCCCGAGACCTCGGCCTACCACGAGCGCAACCGGCTCTACGGGCGCGTCCTCGACTACCTCGCCCACGATCCGGACACCACGGCCGTCGTGATTCCCCGGACCGAGCGCCAGGGCTCGGACGCGCGCGCCCGCAGCGACCCCTCGGTGGTTGTTTCCGAGCGCGCGATCGACGCCCAGAGCCTGATCGCGCTCACCGACCTGGTGGTCGGCGCGGGCGGAACGATGAATCGCGAGGCCGCGGCCCTGGGGACACCCGCATACACGATCTTCTCGGGTCGCATGGGTGCGGTGGACGCAGCGCTCATCCAGGCCGGCCGGCTGGTGGAGGTCCTCGACCCGGCGCGCATCGAGCTGCGCAAGCGCGGGGAGGAGCCGGGCCCCCGAGACCCGCGCGACGTGGGGCTCCTGGTCGAGGGAGTGCTGGATGCCGGGGAGTGACAGCCGCGATTCCTCCTCGGCGGCGGGCGTCCAGCCTGCCGCTTGGAATCGCGAGTTGGCGGTGAGGAAGAAAATGCCGGGATGTTCGTAGACGGGCGCCCAGAGACGATCTTCGCGCTCTTCGCATTCTGTGTTGCGGCGCTCCTCGCGTGGCTCCTGGTGCCCCCGGCCGAGCGCCTGGCGAGGCGGATCGGCGCGGTCGACTACCCGAACGAGCGCAGCCTGCACGCAGTGCCCACGCCCAAGCTCGGCGGGCTGGCGATCTTCGCGGGGATCGCGGTTTCCCTGGTGCTCTTCCTCCCCTGGGCCCAGCAGACCCAGGCCCTCCTGGTTGGCGCCACGCTCATCACCCTGCTGGGGGTCGTCGACGATGTCTTCGACCTTCCGGCGGGCGTGAAGCTGCTCGGCCAGACAGTCGCAGCGGCGATCCCCGTCTTCAACGGGGTCACCGTCGGCGTCTTCACGCTTCCCTTCATCGGGGGAGTGGACCTCACGGGCGACGACCTCTTCACCCTGCCGCTGGTCGGCGAGGAGGTCCAGATCGGCGAGCTGCTGACGATCGTCGGGATCGTGGCGGTGATCAACGTCATCAACCTGATCGACGGCATCGACGGGCTCGCTGCGGGCGTGTGCGTGATCTCGGCGGCGACCCTGGCGGTGATCGCGCTGTCGCTCGACCGCGTGGGCGCCGGCGTGCTGGCCGCCCTGACCGCGGGCGGGGCTCTCGGCTTTCTGCGCCACGGCTTCCCGCCGGCCTCGAGCTTCATGGGCGACACCGGGTCGAACCTGCTCGGCTACATGCTGGGTGCAATCGCGGTCCAGGGAGCGCTGAAGACCAACGCGGTCGTCGCCCTGTTCTTTCCGCTGGTGGTTCTCGCGGTGCCCCTGCTGGACACGACGTTCGTGATCGCGAAGCGCATCAAGTACCGCCAGCCGATCTACCGGGCAGACCGCTGGCACTTCCACCACCGCATGGCGAACATCGGGTTCTCCCAGCGGCGCACACTCGCCTACCTGTACGGCTGGGCACTGGTGATGGCGGGCCTCGCGCTCGCGCTGCGCTTCGTCCCCTACAGCGACGACCGGGGGAACGTCGACCCCCTTTGGACTGCGGTGATCCTGGCCTGTCTCGTGGCGGCGCTGGCGGCCAGCTTCTACCTGGTGGTGACCCTCGAGATCCTGAAGTTGCGCAGCGTTCGCTTGCGCCAGCTCGTGGGCGCGACCGGTCGCCAGCCGCTGCCGGAGGAGGTCGACGAGGGCGTGGCGCGAGAGCTCGAGACCGGCACCTTCGAGGCGGTCAACCCCGAAACGGGGGAGCTCGAGACGGTCGATCCGGAGACGGGGGAGTTCGAGGCGATGCCCGCCCCCGACCGCTGACGTCGGGCTGACGCTCGCGAAGCTGTTCGCGGAGGAGCTCACGCGCGAGCCCGAGGTGTATTGGGCAACCGGCGCCCGCCCAAATCGGATCTGGTATTGCCTTCCCCAGCGCGAAGCTGAGCGGAAGGAGTTAGGGGAATGCGCGCACGGATCTTCGTCGCCACGGTGGCGATCGCGGTTGTCGGGCAGGCGACGACGGCTCCGGCCGGTCAGGCCGATCTGCTGGGCAAGGGGACCGGTGGCTCGGGCGCCAACTTCACGCTCGACGGCAAACCCTGCAAGCTGATCCCGGTTCCGGCCGCAGCGCCGGCGGGGACCGGGACCTGCCCGGGCGTGCGGCCCGGCGCAATCGTCAACAGTGACCTTGGGCAGTGCACCTTCAACTTCCTCTTCACCGGATCCGACGGCAACCGCTACATGGGGACGGCGGGTCATTGCATCCTCGGCGAGAGCCCGATCGGCGGCGACGTTGGTGAGGAGTCCTGGGCGCCGGGCGAGGGCCCGGTGGCCACGGATTCAACCGGCGCCCGAATCGGTGAGTTCGCCTACGCGGTCCTCCAGGACCCAAAGGACTTCGCCCTCGTGAGGCTGGATCCAGGCGCGGCCGCGAATCCCGCGATGTGCCACTTCGGGGGGCCGACGAGCACCAACGACTCGAATCCGGGGCCGGTGCCCCCAACGCTGCTCAACCACTTCGGCAACGGGGTCGCGATCGGGAGCGCACTTCCCGCCCGCACGGCGGTTGCCCTTGGCATGCCCGATCCCGACCACGTGTTCGCCAACGGCGTGGCCCTGCCCGGCGATTCCGGCAGCGGTGTCATCTCCAGCGATGGAGGGGCTGTGGGCGTCCTCGTCACGGTCGGCCTGCACTCGGGGTCGGCGGGCACAGGCGGCGTGGACGCCGGGCTGGTGGGAAACACGAGGATCACCCCTCAGGTCAATTGCGCCGAGCAGGTCCTGGGCACGGATCTGACTCTGCAGACGGCACCGCTTTCCTAGCCGCGGGACGGGGCGCCACCAACGGCGTCCGACACCCGGATTCGGATATATTCGCCCGGCCGCCAGCGCCCCGGGCAAAGCGCCGGAGCGGGGCGGCTCTCAGTGTCCCCGAACCCGCATCAAGACTCGAATTGCAAGGCCCAGAGCTGAACGACGGCGATGAGCGACGGCCCTTCCTCGAGGCCCGACGCTGCGACGGCGGGCGGCCTGGTGATCGGGCCGATGATCGGCTGCGCCGCGGCGGCGTACGGGCTCGGTTCGCTGCTGGACCTTGCCGTCCCGCTCGGCCTGGCCGGGCTGTTCGCGGGGCTCGTCGTGGGACTTGCGCTTGTCCACGCTCGCTTTAGAAGGCTCTAGCCCGGTACGGGGCGGGGGGCGGCTAGCGGCTGCCCTGCGCTACGCCGACCTGGCGCTGCTCGCCGCGGCGCTGCCGCTGTTCGTGGTTGCGGGCTGGCCGCTGCTGGGATACGCGGTGGCTGGCGGGGCCTGGCTCTGCGCGCGAGCGATCGGCCTGATCGCCGAGCGCCGCGCCTCCCGGGATCTAGCGGGCGGCGAGCGCCGCCACGCGATGGGAGTGATGGCGATGGCGATGCTGGGCCGCGTCTGGCTGCTCGCGCTCGCGGTGCTCCTGGTCGGCCTGGCCGAGCGAGAGGCGGGCCTCGCCGCGGCCCTGCTCGCCGCCGCGCTGTTCACCGTCTACCTCGGCGGCCAGGGCCTGGCGCGCCTGTTCTCAGAACCCGACGAGGCGGATCCCAGATGAGCACCAAGCTCAAGGTGGTGATCGGCCTGCTCCTCTACTTCGGGATCACCGTGCTCCTGCTCGTCGTCGTCGGCGACGAGGGCAAGAACGAGGAGTTTCAGCCCCAGAACGAGTTCAAGCTCGACCCCTGGGTCGAGATCAAGCTCGGTGGCATCGACCTCTCGATCAACAAGGCCGTCTTCTATCTCATGCTCGCCTCCGTGCTGACGGTCGCGACGATGAGCTTCATCGCCCGGCGCATGCAGCGCGAGCCGAACCGGGTCCAGATGGCCGTCGAGCTCGCCTACGACCTCGTGCGCAACAACATCACCCGCGGCAACATCCCCGACGAGACGCTGGCGAGGCGGTGGTTCCCGTTCCTTGGCGGGCTGTTCTTCTTCATCTGGTTCTCGAACATCATCGGCTTCCTGCCGCTGCCGATCAACACCGAGCACAAGGTCGACATCTTCGGGCTGGAGGTCCCCACGCTGGGGCTCTACGCCGCCACGGCGAACCTCTCGATCCCCCTGATGCTGACCCTGATCGTCTGGTTCGGCTACCACATCGAGGGCATCCGCGCGAAGGGGTTCGTCGGCTACCTGCGAAGCTGGCTGCCCCCGGGCCTCGAGGACATGAACCCGTTCGCGAAGGGCTTCATCTTCGTGATCGAGGCCGTGTCGCAGTTCGCGCGGCTGATCTCGCTCTCCGTGCGACTGTTCGCCAACATTCTCGCCGGCCACCTGCTGCTGCTGTTCATGGGGGGAGGCCTGGCGGTCCTGCTCGGCATCGCGGCGCTTGGTGCGCTTACCTTCCCACTGGCCTTCTTCTTCTTCCTGCTGGAGGTGGGCCTGATCGCCACCCTGCAGGCGTTCATCTTCTCGACCCTGACCGCGATCTACCTCGGCGGCGCGACCGCCGAGAGTCACTAGGAAAAAGGAGCGACTCAATGGCATTGGACCTGTTGCTGCCGATCGCACAGTCCACCGAGACCGTGACCGACACCGGCATCACCGACGCCGGCAAGGCGATCGCCCTCGGCGTCGGCGCCGGCCTCGGCTCGATCGGAGCCGGAATCGGCATCGGGATCATCTTCGGCAAGGAGATCGAGTCCGTCGCCCGCCAGCCGGAGATGAAGGACGAGCTGCAGCAGATCCGCTGGCTGGGCTTCGCGCTGACCGAGGCGGTGGCCTTCTACACGTTCATCTTCGGGCTGATCGCCTTCTTCCTCTAAAGGATGGAGTTGGTCGGCGACATCGGCGTCTTCCTGCTCGCCCAAGCCGAGTCCGGCGGCGAGGAGGAGGGCGGCAGCTTCCTGGTCTCGCCCGGGCTCGGGTTGATGATCTGGACCCTCGTGCTGTTCCTGGCCACGATGTGGTTCTTGAACAGGACGGCGTTCCCGCGGATCGGCGAGGCCCTCGAGAAGCGCGCGAACGCGATTCGCGAGTCGATCGAGGCTGCCGAGAAGCAGCGTGAGGAGGCCGACGAGCTGCTGCAGGAGTACCGCCACCGGCTCACCGAGGCTCGCGAGCAAGCGGACGACATCGTCACCCGGGCCCGGAAGGCGGCAGAGGCCGCCGTTGCGGAGGCGACGGCCGAGGGCAAGACCAAGCGCGAGGAGCTGGTGGCCGCGGCCCGCCGCGACATCGAGACCGAGACCCGGCGCTCGCTGGAGCGCCTGCGCAAGGAGGTCGCCGACCTGACCGTGCTCGCGACCGAAAAGGTGACGCGCAAGGCGCTCGATCCCGAGGATCAGACGCGGCTGGTGGAGGAGGCGCTGGCGGAGGTCGACTTCTCAACTCTGGCCGGTGAGGCGGCGGACGCCCGCAACGGGAGCTCTGAGCGGTGATGGAGGAGATCGCCCGCGTGTACGCCGAGGCGCTGTTCGAGGCCGCGCGCGACAAGGACAAGCTCGACGCGATCCACGACCAGCTGAACGAGTTCGCCGACGCCGTGGGCGCCAACAGGGACCTCCAGGTGTTCCTGTTCAGCCCCTACTTCTCCTCGGCCGAAAAGCGCGACGGGATCGCGCGCGCGGTCTTCGGCGCTGAGCCCGAGCTGATCAACTTCCTGGAGGTGCTGGCCGAAAAACATCGGATGCCGGCGATCTTCCGGATTCGCGATCGGTTCAACGAGCTGTGGGCCGAGGCGAACAAGCGGCTCGAGGTGACGCTGACGAGTGCTGTCGAACTCGACCCCAAGATCGTCGAGCACGTGGGGAAGGAAATCGAGCGCCAAACGGGCCGCTCGATCGACCTCCGCACCGAGGTCGACGACGAGATCCTGGGCGGCCTGCGGCTGCAAGTCGGCAACATGGTGCTCGACGCGAGCCTTCGGAACAAGCTGGAACGACTGAGAAAGGAAGTCGCTCAGGCGACATAGAGATCCAAGGAGCTAACCCAACGTGGAGATAAAGCCGGATGAGATAGCCAAGATCCTTCGCGAGCGGATCGAAGGACTGGAGGCCGGGGCCGCTGACCTCGCCGAGGTCGGGACCGTGCTCTCGGTCGCCGACGGCATCGCCCGCATCCACGGGCTCGACAACTGCATGTCGCTGGAGATGCTCGAGCTGCCGCACGACGTCACTGGCCTGGCCCTCAACCTCGAGCAGGACAACGTGGGCTCGGTGCTGTTCGGAGAGTGGGACAAGATCGTCGAGGGCGACACGGTCAAGCGCACGGGCCGATTGCTCGAGATTCCGGTCGGCGAGGCGCTCCTCGGCCGCCTGGTGGATCCGCTTGGTCGCCCGCTTGACGACCACGGCGACGTGAATACCACTGAGACACGCCCCGCGGAGTTCAAGGCCCCCGGGGTGGTCCAGCGCCAGCCCGTGAACACGCCTGTCCAGACGGGCCTGAAGGCGATCGACGGGATGATCCCGATCGGCCGCGGCCAGCGCGAGCTGATCATCGGCGATCGGCAGACCGGCAAGACCGCGATCGGGCTCGACACGATCATCAACAATCGCGACAAGGACCTGGTCTGCATCTACGTTGCGATCGGCCAGCGGATGGCGACCGTGGTCCAGGTGGCGGAGTTGCTCGAAGAGCACGGGGCGATGCAGAACACGATCATCGTCGCGGCCCCGGCCGACGAGGCGGCGCCGATCAAGTACATGGCGCCCTACGCAGGCTGCGCAATGGGCGAGTACTTCCTCTACAACGGCAAGGACGCGCTCTGCGTCTACGACGACCTCACCAAGCACGCCTACGCGTACCGGCAGATGTCGCTGCTGCTGCGGCGACCGCCCGGTCGTGAGGCTTACCCCGGGGACGTCTTCTACCTGCACTCGCGCCTGCTGGAGCGCTCCGTGCGCCTCAACGATGACCTCGGTGGCGGCTCGCTGACCGCGTTCCCGATCATCGAGACCCAGGCCAACGACGTCTCCGCCTACATCCCCACCAACGTGATTTCGATCACCGACGGCCAGATCTTCTTGGAGTCGGACCTCTTCTACAAGGGCGTCCGGCCGGCCATCAACGTCGGCATCTCGGTCTCCCGTGTGGGCGGGAACGCCCAGACAAAGGCGATGAGGAAGGTTGCAGGCAAGCTGCGCCTCGACCTCTCCCAGTACCGCGACCTCGAGGCGTTCGCCCAATTCGGCTCCGAGCTCGACCCCGAAACTCAGAAGCAGCTGGCGCGTGGCGAGCGGCTGGTGGAGATGCTGAACCAGAAGGAGCGCAGTCCGCTCTCGGTCGCAGAGCAGGTGGCGTCGATCTACGCCGGCACCGGCGGCTACCTGGACCGGATCAAGACCGAGCGGGTGCAGGAGTTCCTCGGCTACCTGCTGGCGCGCCTGAAGGCCGAGAACAAGGACCTGATGGACCGGATCAACGAGAGCGGCGACCTCACCGACTCAGACGAGGAGGCGCTCGGCGAGGCGGTTGCCGAGGCGATCGACGACTTCGGGTCGGACTTCGACGCCGAGGGTCAGCCGCTGGAGGCTGGCGAGTCTGATCGGATTCGCTCCGAAGAGGAGCGTGAGCGGCCGGGGCGGACCCCGGAGGAGGCCGAGACCGAGCGTGAGGCCGAGGCTGAGCGCGAGCGCGCTGAGGAAACCGTCGAGGAGGCCGAGGAGGTCACGGCATAGCCACCCAGAAAGAGGTCAGGAACCGGATCTCGTCCGTCAAGAACATTCACAAGATCACGCGGGCGATGGAGATGGTGGCCGCGGCGCGCCTGCGCCGGGCCGAGCAGCGAATCGCGGCCATGCGCCCGTACGCGCAGGCGATCCGCAAGATGACCCGTCAGGTTGCGGAGGCGTCAAGCGGCGAGATGGGGCACGTGAAGCTCCTCGAGGAGCGCGAGCAGACCCGTAGGGTTGGGATCGCGCTGATTACGGGGGATCGCGGCCTCGCCGGCTCGTTCAACACGAACATCGTGCGGGAGGGCGTGCGGCTCCGACGCGAGTTCGAGTCCGAGGGCGCCGAGGTGAGCTTCGCAGTAGTGGGCCGGCGAGGCAACTCCACGATGAGCTTCCGGGGCGAGAATGTCGTCAACTCCTACATCGGTTTCACCGACCGGCCGGCGTTCACGAACGCGCGCGAGATCTCGCGCGATCTCACGACGGCCTACGCCGACGAGGAGCTCGATCGCGTCGAGCTCGTCTACAACCGCTACGTTTCGCCGCTGACCCAATACGTTCGCCGCCAGACGTTGCTACCGCTGCAGGAGGCCGAGGTGTTCGGCGAGGGGATTCCCGAGCCCGAGCAGCCCGCCGACCCGGAGCTTGCGGAAGCGCACGAGCGCGCATACTGGGACTACGAGCCGGAGCCTGAGCTGCTGCTGCCCGCGCTGTTCGAGGAGTACGTCGACCTCTCGGTGTTCCGGGCGCTGCTGGAGTCGGCGGCGTCCGAGCACGGCGCGCGGATGACGGCGATGCGCAGCGCGGCCGAGAACGCGCAGGACATGATCTCGGACCTGACCCTGGAGATGAACCGAGTGCGTCAGGCGGAGATCACGCAGGAGATTCTTGAAGTAGTGGCAGGCGCCGAGGCGCTGGGATAGGAAAGGAACATGGCTGAAAACGCGAGCAACGGCAACGTCGGAACGGTCGAGCAGGTGACGGGAGTCGTCGTCGATGCACTCTTCGGAGACGAGCTGCCCGAGATCTACACCGCGCTTCGGATCGAGCTCTCGCAGAGCGAGGAGGGCGGCCCTGAAGAGCTGATCTGCGAGGTGCAGCAGCATCTCGGTGACGACCGTGTGCGCGCGGTCGCCATGGACGCCACCGACGGCCTCCGGCGAGGCGACCGCGTCTTCGACACCGGTGGCCCGATCACCGTCCCCGTGGGCAACGCCACGCTGGGCAGAATCTTCAACCTGCTCGGCGAGCCGATCGACGAGGGCGACCCGGTCGAGACGGAGACCAGGTGGCCGATCCATCGCCCCGCGCCCGACGTGGAGGACCTGACGCCGACGCAGGAGATCCTCGAGACGGGCATCAAGGTCGTCGACCTGCTCGCGCCGTACGCCAAGGGCGGCAAGGTGGGCCTCTTCGGCGGCGCCGGAGTGGGCAAGACGGTGTTGATTCAGGAGCTGATCCGCAACATTGCCGAGGAGCACGAGGGCTACTCGGCGTTCTGCGGCGTCGGCGAACGCTCGCGCGAGGGCAACGACCTCTGGATTGAGATGAAGGAGTCGGGCGTCATCGACCGCACGATGCTCGTGTTTGGCCAGATGAATGAGCCGCCTGGCGCCCGTCTGCGGGTCGGGCTCTCCGGGCTGACGATGGCCGAGTACTTCCGCGACCAGGGCGGCAAGGACGTGCTCCTGTTCATCGACAACATCTTCCGCTTCGTCCAGGCGGGCTCCGAGGTATCCGCGCTGCTCGGGCGGATGCCCTCGGCGGTGGGCTATCAGCCGACGCTCGAAACCGAGATGGGAGAGCTCCAGGAGCGCATCACATCGACGCGTTCGGGCTCTGTCACTTCGATCCAGGCCGTCTACGTCCCGGCGGACGACCTCACCGATCCTGCCCCGGCGTCGGTGTTCGCGCACCTGAACGCGACCACGACCCTCTCGCGGGCGATCTCCGAGAAGGGGATCTACCCGGCGGTCGATCCGCTCGACTCGACGTCCACGATCCTCAAGCCCGACATCCTGGGCGAGGAGCACTACAACACGGCGACCCAGGTCCAGGAGGTGCTCCAGCGGTACAAGGAGCTGCAGGACATCATCGCCATCCTCGGCGTCGACGAGCTCTCCGACGAGGACAAGGTCGCGGTCAACCGTGCCCGCAAGATCGAGCGCTTCCTGTCGCAGCCATTCTTCGTCGCCGAGGCGTTCACCGGGCGCGAGGGGGAGTACGTGTCGGTGGCCGACACGGTGCGCAGCTTCCGCGAGATCCTCGACGGAAAGCACGACGAGCTGCCGGAAGGGGCCTTCTACATGAGGGGCGCGATCGAGCAGGTCACGGGCACCGAGGAGAAGGCCGAAAAGGACGAGGGCGTCGAGCGCGAGCAAGCCGAGGCGCAAGAGCGGGCCGAGGAGGAAGAGCGCGAGAAGGAGGAGGCCGCCGCCTGAGCGCGCGGTTGTGACCCGATCCTTCGATGGCGGACGGACACGACAAGCTCGAGGCGCAGGTACTCACCCCGGAAGGTGAGGTGTTCAGCGGTGAGCTGGTGCAGCTTTCCACGCGCACGACCGTCGGCGAGGTGGGGATTCTCGCCCGTCACATCCCGATGATCGCGCGGCTGGTGCCAGCCGAGCTTCGGCTACACAAGTCGGACGCGGAGGTCGAGACCTACGCCCAGGGCGAGGGCTGGCTGGAGGTCTTCGCAAACCGCGCGAGGGTGCTGATCGCCGAGGCGATCCCGCCGGACGCACTCGACGTGTCCGACCTGCGCCAGCGGCTGGAGAGCGCCGAGGCGCGCCTGCAGGAGGCCGAGGAGGGCTCCGCAGCGGCGGAGCAGGCCGAGCGCGAACGCGCCCGGGCGGAAGCGTTCATCCAGATCGCCGAGGGATGATCGGCCGGTGCCGCAGGGCGCCGGAAAAGCAGGTAACGCGGCGAAGTCGCCGCATAATGTTGTTGGTTTATGGATGAGCGTCTCCTCACAGAGAAGCTGATCGGCTACGACACCTCGGTCCCGGAGGGCATCAAGGCGTGCGCCGGCTTTGTCAAGGGCTGGCTCGAGGCGCGCGACATCGAAGCGCACCAGTTCGGAATTCGAGGGCTGCCGGTGACCACGGCGGAGGTCGGTCCCTCCGGCGCGCAAACGACCGTGCTGCTGCACGGGCACATCGACGTCGTGCCGGGCCGAGCGGAGCAGTTCGAGCCGCGGCTGGAGGGCGACCGGCTGTTCGGGCGCGGCGCCTACGACATGAAGGGAGCGCTCGCGGCGCTCCTGCTCGCCCTCGCGGACCTCCGTGGGCAGAATCAGGTGCGGGTGCGCATGGGGATCGTCCCCGACGAGGAGTCGGAGGAAGAGGTCGAGCGTGGCGGAGACCTGCTCGTCGACGAGGGCTTTCTCGGCGACTTCGCGATCACCGGCGAGCCGACCGACATGCACGTCGGCGTCGCCGCCAAGGGCGTGCTGGCGATGCGCGTGAAGGTCGACGGACGCGCGGCGCATGGCGCGACGCCGTGGCTGGGCGAGAACGCGATCTTGAGGGCGGTGGACGTGTTCCGGGCAATCCAGTCGCTACCGTTTGCGTCCCAGAGCTCAGAGCTCTTCGATCGCCCCTCGATCAACCTGGGACGCATCCTGGGTGGCGACGCCCTCAACAAGGTGCCCGACACTTGCTTCATCGACGTAGACGTGCGCTACCTGCCCGACCAGGAGCCCGACGCGATCCTGAATGAGGTCGGGGGCATCCCAGGGGCAAAGATCATCGCCAGCTTCCGCCGCCCCCCGGCGATGGTGGACCCCGACTCGAGTTTCGTCCAGGCCCTCTGCGCCGCGGCGGCGCCCCACCTCGGTGGCGAGGTGACGAGCGTGGGCCGCGACGGCGCTTCCGACGTAGTCTCGTTTCTCAGGGCGGGTGTGCCGGCGGTTGAGTTCGGGCCGCTCGGGGCGGGCCACCACGGTCCCGAGGAGTGGGTGTCAGTGTCCTCGCTGGCCAGCTACCGACGCGCGATCGTCGACTTCGTCCGCGCGGTTCCCTCGCGGCTCGACGGCGCCGGCGACGCTTCGGGGGCGCGCGCTTGAGGCCCGACGAGCCGGGCGGGCAACCGCCCTCACAAGACGACGTCGAGACGACGGCCGCAGGACAGGAGTTGCCGACGCCCGCAACCTTCGCCGGGCGCCGGCGGGCCGCAGGGGACGACGACGCCAAGTCGGAGGAGCCCGCATCGGGTGGTGAGGACGGCGAGGAGGTCAGGCCCGACGAGGCCGACGAGCTCGAGACGCCCGAGGACGAGTTCGCATTTGAAGAGGAGGCTGAGGACGCCGAGGGGGAGGCGCAGGAGGCAGAGGCCGAGTCCGAGGTGCCTGAGGAGGCGCCCGCGGCCCCGGCGGAGTCGGACGGCTCGGACACGGTCGAGGCCGACACACTCGCCCTGGCCGACCGCGAGGCGGCCGAGGAGGCGGCGATGGCCGGCGTCAAGGCACGCGCGGCCAAGCAGGGGGCCAAGCGCGAGACCGCGGCCCATGGCGTCACCGGGGGCGTGGCTGTGCAGGAGCCCGAGGCTGCGGAGGAGCCGGCGGAGCCCGAGCCCGCTGCGGCCGCCCCGGCCGACGTCGGCGAGCCTCCCAAGCCCCGCGCGCTCTGGGCGCGCTTTTTGGCCGCTTCGCTGGTGATCGTGAGCTCGGTGGCTGCCGCCACCGCGGTCAGCGTGCTGCTCTACGCAACTGACATCGCCGAAGGCTTGGGCGGAATTCCCGGGGTCACCCAGCAGCTCACCGAGACCGACGGTGGGGAGCCACAGACGATCCTCATCCTCGGCTCCGACAAGCGGCCGACCGACGACACGGGGCGATCCGACACGGCGATCCTGCTGCGCGTGGATCCCGACAACGAGGCGATCAGCCTGCTCTCGATCCCGCGCGACCTCAAGGTGAACATCCCGCGACATGGCGTCGACAAGTTCAACGCCGCATATTCCTACGGCGGGCCGAAGCTGACCCTGGAGACTGTCACCACGCTGACTGACCTCGAGGTCAACCACGTCGTCAACATCAACTTCACCGGCTTCGCGGACGCCGTCAACGCTCTGGATTGCGTCTATATCGACGTGGACCGCAGCTACTTCATCCCTCCGGAGTCTGGGATCGCGGAGATCGACGTCGACGCCGGATACCAGCGGCTGTGCGGATACAAGGCGCTGCAGTACGTGCGCTTCCGGCACGAGGACAGCGACCTCGTGCGCTCCGCGCGACAGCAGGACTTCCTGCGCGAGGCGCGCCAGGGGATCCCGCCCTCGAAGCTCGTCTCCGACCGCGAGGAGCTGCTCGACATCTTCAAGAAGTACACGACCTCCGACAACGCGCTCAGGGACCCGATCCAGGTCATCGAGCTGATCAAGACTCTGTTCTACGTGCGCAACGCTCCTGTGCGAGAGGTCCACTTCCCGGCCGAGCTGGGCGGACCGGACGACCCGTACGTGACGGCGTCGAACGAGGCGATCCAGAACGCCGTGCAGCAGTTCCTCGGTGTCGAGGGGACGCCGGGCCCACCGTCGGGCGAGACCTCCGAGCAGGAGTCGAAGCCGAAACCAGACGGCGGCAGACGCTCCAAGGAAAAGCCGGAGGAAACCGAGCCCCAGGAGGGGGAGAGCGGCCCGGCGATGATCGACGCGACCGGCGCGATCCAGCCCTACGCCCAGAAGCTCGCCGCGACGGAGACCAAGGGCGCCGAACCGATGCTGGACTTCCCGCTGTACTACCCCACGCAAGTCCCCGCGAACAGCATCGTGGACTCGACTGTGCTCGAGGCCTCGCGTGCGTTCCCGATCGACGGGCCGGGCGACGACGAGTACCGCGGTTACAAGTTCGTGCTCGGGTTCCCGGGGTCCGCCGGCTTCACCGAGTACTACGGGGTCTCGGGCACGAACTGGGAGAACCCGCCGATCCTCGACAACCCGAGCGAGACGCGGGGGATCGAGGGCCGCGAGTACATGCTCTTCTACGACGGTGATCGCCTGCGCCTCGTCGGCTGGCAGACCAAGAAGGCCTCCTACTGGGTCAACAACTCCCTGCTGCAGACGCTCGAGGAGGACGAGATGCTGGCGATCGCCCGGTCGATGCGCGAGCTTGGCGGCTAGTTTCTCGGCCGGCAAGCGAGGGATGCGCGATGGCCGATAAGCAGGCGATAGGCGTGGTGGGGGTCGGCTGGGTCGGCCTCGTGACGGCGGCCTGCTTTGCCGAGACCGGCCGCACGGTCTTGGCCATGGACATCGACGAGTCCAAGGTGGAAGCGCTGCGCCGAGCGGAGGTCCCGATCCACGAGCCCGGCCTGGCCGAACTCGTGGAGCGCAATGCGGAGCGGCTGCGGTTCACCACCGACATGGGCGAGCTGCTCGGCGACGCAACGCTGCTGTTCTGCTGCGTCGACACACCGCCCACGTACTCGGGCGACGCCGACCTCTCCCGGGTCCAGGCCGTCGTCGACCGGCTGCCCGCGGGCGGCGGGCACGTGCTGGTGATGAAGAGCACCGTGCCGGGCGGCACCGGCGCGGCGATACGACGCTCGCACCCGGGGCTGGCCTACGTCTCGTGCCCCGAGTTCCTGAAGGAGGGCTCGGCGGTGGAGGACTTCATGCACCCAGATCGTGTGGTGATCGGGGCCGACCCCCGTGACGAGGCGGCCGCCGATGCCGTCGAGGAGCTGTACCGCCCGCTCGGGGGACAGGTCGTGCGCACCGACGTTGCCTCGGCCGAGATGATCAAGCTCGCCGCGAACGCCTTCCTGGCGACCAAGATCTCGTTCATCAACGAGATCGCCAACGTCTCCGAGGAGGTCGGCGCTGACGTCACCGAGGTGGCTCGCGGCATGGGCCTCGACGAGCGCATTGGCCCGAGCTTCCTACGGGCGGGAATCGGCTACGGCGGGAGTTGTTTTCCCAAGGATGTCTCGAGCCTCAAGCAGCTCGCCGGCAATACCGGGTACCACTTCCAGCTCCTGACCGCAGTAATCGAGGTTAACGAGCTGCAGAAGCGGCGGGTGATCAAGAAGCTCGAGAAGCACCTCGGCTCGCTCGCGGACAAGCGCGTCGCCCTGCTTGGCCTCGCGTTCAAGCCCGACACCGACGACATGCGGGAGGCGTCGAGCCTGGTGCTTGCCGCGCGCCTTCAGGGTGAGGGCGCGGAAGTGGTCGCGTACGACCCGGTCGCGGAGCGCCCGGCGCGGGAGCTCCTGAACGGCGTCGACCTGCGCGAGTCCGCCGCGGACGCCCTCGAAGGCGCCGATGCAGCCGTGCTGGTCACCGAGTGGCCCGAGTTCGCCGAGCTCGACTGGGCGGCGATGGCGGGCAGAATGGCGAACCCGCTGATCGTGGACGGGCGCAACTTCCTCGATCCGCGGACGCTACGAGACGCCGGCTTCACGTACGAGGGCGTCGGACGCCCCTCGGCCGACCAGGCCGCCTGATGCAGGCGCTGGTTCTGGCTGGGGGAGAGGGAACGAGGCTGCGGCCGCTGACCCTCACCCGGCCGAAGCCGGCGCTGAGGCTCGTCGACCGGCCGTTCGTCCGCTTCATGATCGACTGGGTGTCGCGTCACGGCGTCGACGAGGTGGTCATGGCGTGTGGCTTTCGGGCGGAGGACCTGCGCGGGGCGCTCGGCGACGAGATTCCGGGGGAGGCCCGGATCCGCTACGTCGAGGAGCCGGAGCCGCTCGGCACCGCAGGACCCGTGCGGCTCGCAGCCGACCGCGGGCTGCTCGACGAGCGGTTCATGGTGCTGAACGGCGACCTGCTCACCGATCTGGACCTGAGCGCGCTCCAGGCCACGCACTCCGAGCGCCGGGCGAGGGCCACGATTGCCCTCCACGCCGTCGACGATCCCTCGGCGTACGGGCTCGTGCGCCGGGGCGCTGACGACGAGGTGCTCGGTTTCCTCGAAAAGCCGGATCCCGAGCAGATCGACACCGATGAGGTCAACGCTGGCGCCTACGTGCTCGAACGCGGCGTGCTGGACCTGATCCCAGCGGGGCGCGCGGTCTCGATCGAGCGTGATGTCTTTCCCCGACTGGTGGGCCAGGGCCTCTACGGACGCCGCCTGGAGGGCTACTGGACGGACATCGGCACACCCGAGCGCTACCTGCAGGCGAGCTGGGACATCCTCGAGGGCCGAGTCGAGAGCGATGTCAGCGCACATGAGGACGGGGTGCTGATCGAGCCCGACGCGTCGGTGGCCCCCGGCGCAGCCGTGGGGCCTTGCGCCGTGGTGGGCTCGCGATGCGAGATCGAAGACGGCGCCACCGTGTACCGGTCGGTGCTGCATGACGATTGCCGCGTGGAAGCCAACGCCGAGGTTCACGGCTCGATCCTCGGGCAGGGTGTCCAGGTTGGCGAGGGGGCGCGAGTGGGTCCCGGCTCGGTGGTTGGCGACGGCGCCCGGATCGCAGCTGGCGCAGTGCTCGGCGATGATGCGCGCGTGGCTCCCGAGGCGGTCGTGACCGCGTGAGCGAGGCGTTGGAAAGGTTGCGGGCGGTCGACTCGGCGGGGCAGCTGGACGACGTGCTCGGTCTGCCCGAGCACCTTCGTGACGCGCTCTGGCGTGTTGAGTCAGCGGCCCTGGAGGAGGCTGAGGCAAGCGGGCTGGTGGTCTGCGGAATGGGGGGCTCAGCGGTGGGTGGCACCTTGGCGCGAGCCGCGATCGGTCACCGTCTCGCTCGACCGCTCCTCGTGTTTCGCGACTACGAGCTGCCGACGTGGACCCCCCCGGACCGCGCCGTCCTGTGCTCGAGCTACTCGGGCGACACCGAGGAGACACTCGCGTGCTTCGAGGCGGCGGAAGCGATCGGTGCGAGCCGCATCGTCGCCACGACGAACGGGGCGCTGGCCGAGGCGGCGCGGGCGGCGGACGTCCCGGTGATCGGCATGCCCGCCGGCCTCCAGCCGCGTGCGGCGGTCGGCTACACCTTGACGGCGGTCACTGAAGTTGCGGCGCTCACCGGCGCCTCACCCGGAATGCGAACCGAGATCGACACCTCAGCCGCGCATCTCGAGGACGCTGGCGACAGGTTGCTGGCCCGCTCGGAGGAGATCGCCGCGAAGCTGGACGGAACAATCCCGCTGATCTACGGGTGCGACCTCACGGTGCCCGTCGCGTATCGCTGGAAGACCCAGATCAACGAGAACGCAAAGCAGCACGCGTTCTCGAACCAGCTGCCCGAGGCCGATCACAACGAGCTGGTGGGCTGGAGTGGCGTCGCGGACGGCGAGCCGCGGTGCGCCGCCGTGTTCCTGGAGGACTCCGACCAGCACCCTCGCCAGCGCCGCCGAGCCGAGCTGACGGCTGAACTGATCGCCCCCCACGCAGCGACTGTCGTGCGGGTGGAGACCGAGGGAGAGACGAGGATCGAGCGGATGCTGTGGGCGGTGATGCTCGGCGACCTCGTCTCGCTGCACCTGGCGGCGCTTCGGGACGTGGACCCATCGCCCGTCGAGATGATCGAGCGGCTGAAGGACGAGCTCGGCAGGGTGTGAGGGAGCATGGCGGTCGACCTTGTCATCGACATCGAGAACAGCCCCGGGGCGCTGGCGCGGGTGGCGGCGGCGATCAGCGACGCCGGGGTGAACATTGCAGCCGCCACGTGCGTTGGGCCGGGCGAGCGCGCCGAGCTCCACATCCTCGTTCCGCACGGTGAGGCCGCGAAGCACTCGTTGGCGATCTCCCATGTCGCGGTCACCCGAGAGCGCGAGGTTGTCGTGGTCGAAGTCGAGGACCGCCCCGGTGTGCTGGCGGACCTGACTCGCAAGATCGCGCGGGCTGGAGTCAACCTCGACCTCGTCTATGTCGCCACTCGAAATCGCGTGGTCTTCGGGGCAGCCGACCTGCCGGCTCTCCGGGCGGCGCTCGACGCCCCGAATTGACGGCGGGCCGCACAGCCAGTCGATCGGGCTCCTAGTCGGCGCGTGCGCCTGCCGGTTCGGGCGCCAGCCCCGGCGGTCCGTGTGCCTTCCTGAGCAGCAGGACCGCGCAGTGGACCCCCAGGGTCGGAACACGATCGCCGCTGCGAACGCCAGTTGATGTCCCGGCAGCCTCTGACGTCTCGCCGACGGGCCTGCTTTGCGCGGCTAGCGCGGCTAGCGGAAGACCTCGACGATGAGTGGCCCGTGACTACGTTGTCCGGGTCTGACCTGCCTGGTGTGAACCCCTTCTGGTGAGAGGCAGTCGGGAGCCCGTCCGGTTGCTGGCTTGCGTTTCGACCTCCTCCCGGGGACTGGCGACGGCTTCGTCCTGCGCCTTGACAAACCGCCTGACCCCAAGAACCTGGATCTGGAACTCCCTCCCGAGTTCTATTTCTTCGGCCTTTGGGGCTGCGGCCGTCACGTCTGGTACATCCACTCACGCACTGACGGCACCAGCGCGTGGCTAAGGGCCATCAACAAGCATCTCGCCGACGCTCACTGCAACAACTCATGGGGAGTAATCGCGTGACTTGCGTGAGCCAATAGAACGCTTGCTTGGGACGAGCAGCGCAACAGTGGGAAGCAGAGAGAGCGGTTCTAGGCGGGACGCGCCGCGAAGGCCCACAGACTTTGCCGCTTTGCACCTGCGCCATTGGAGCCTGTATCGGGGTGTCGGACTGTGAGGCAACCCGGCGGGGTAGCTTCCTTCCATGTGGTATGGGAGCTCTACCGAGGCTGGGCGCGCGGTGACTTTTGTAAGTAGCCGCTGACTGGCTCGGGCAAACGCAGCGGTCGATTGCGCTCATCTCAAGAACTCAGGTTGCCTAGACGAGCCCGCTCGACAGCGACTTCTGCACAGCGGCGACCTCGCGGAATGCATCGCGCAGATACCGCCGCGTGAGCTCTGAAAGCTCCTTCGGGTCGACATAGTCATTTGGCTCGTTTCCCCGCTCGAGCTGCTGAATCTGGTGCTCGAGCCGGAGCGCAGCGAAGAGGTCGTAGGCCTCCTCGAGCGTCCGCGCATGTGCGGGCTCGATCGCCCCGAGCTCGGACGCCGCCCGCAGCCGCTCGATGGTCGCCGTGACCTTGGCGCCGGCCTTCAGCGCCCCGAAGCGGGCGATATCGACGACGGGAAGCAGTCCGCCGTGCTTGATGTCGAGGGTCCCGCTGTGCTCGCCGGAGCTCTCGACCACGATGTTGCCCCTGAATCCGGTCGGTACCTTCGGCGCCAGTGCAAGGCGGAGCATCGATGGCAGCAGCTTGGCGCGATTTCCGGGCTCCAGCAGGATCGCCCGCGGGTCCAGCTCCGCCGGCCCGTAAACCGTGCGGCCGTCGAGCAGGATCGAGCCCGCGATCAGGACCTTTTCGTCGCCCGGGTTCTGCAGCCAATGCCCGATCGACCGGCGCCATGCGCCCATCGAGCTGGCAGAGAACTCACCGGACGCCGTCACGCCGTGTGGATCGAGACGCCAGCCAACGACCCGGATGCAGTCCTCCACGTCGGCGGCGATCGCCCGCATGTAGCCCACAACGCCCTCGGAAGCGATCACGCGTCGCGGGTCTGATCCGCCGGACTCCTGCTCGGACTCGTCCTCCCAGGCCATCCCCGAGTCGACGTCGGAAGAGGGCACGGTCTCCCGTCTGCCGTGGCTGCCCAGCGCAAGCCAGGCGAACTCCGCCGGCGTCGTGCCCTTGGACTCGATCGCCAGCTCGATCATGCG
>DATAFO010000066.1:0-4902 GCA_036257465.1 Solirubrobacterales bacterium
TCATCGCCGGCCTTCGCGGCCGACAGCAGTGCGTGCTCATCGACGCCGGGCACGAACGCAGGAACTCTCGCGACATCGTCCACGCCGCCCATCCTCCTTTGGACGCGGTCGTGATTCGTCAACTTTCACGCTCAACCCCGAACGCCGGCAGCGCGCTCGCGCGAGTCGGTGGGCAGGGCGTAATCCCCCGGGCCGCTTCGATCGCGGCATCCGCGGCCTCGTCCTCTCGCCGCAGCAGCACCGACGCGAGGAGCGCGCCCAGCACCGCGATCCCAAGTGCCACCAGGAATGCGGTCTGATAGCCCTCGGTCATCGCGCGGGCCGTATCGGCCGGTCCGGCGCCGGCGAGCGCGTCCTCGGTGCGCGCGATGGCGACGCTTGACAGGACAGCGATTCCCAGCGCGCTGCCGATGTTGAACGAGGAGTCGACGAGGCCGGCGGCGAGGCCGGACTCGTGCTCGGCGACGCCCGCCAGCCCGGCGATCTGGGCTGCCACGAAGGTGGCCCCAAGCCCCGCGCCGAAGAGCAGCAGGCCGAGGAAGAGGTCGCCGAAGTAGCTCCCGTCGACGGAGACCTGCGTCAGCACCAGGCAGGCGGCGCCGACGAGAATCATGCCGCTGAGCGCGACGGGCCTGAGCCCCACTCGAGTCACGAGCGCCTGGCCGCTGACCGCGCCCGCGACCGACGTCACCGTCAGCACCGCGACGCCGAGGCCGAACTGCACGGTCGAGTGGCCGAGCACCTCCTGCGCGTAGAGGGTGACGATGATCAGCATCCCGTCGAGGGCGGCACCGGCGGTGAGCAGGATGAGGTTGCCGCCGACCAGCGTTCGCGAGCGGAAGATGCGCAACGGGACCAGTGGCGCCGCCGAGCGCGCTTCGATGCGGACGAACGAAGCGATCAAGGCCGCGGCGGCGGCGATCGACCCGATCGTTTGCGGGTCGCCCCAACCCACGTCCGGGGCCTCGGAGACGGCGTAGACCAGCAGGACGAGCGCGGCGGTGATGGTCACCGCGCCGGCGACGTCGTAGACCCGCCGAGCGACGGGCGCCCTGCTCTCCGGCAGCAGCGCCGGGCAGAGCGCGAGCAGGGCGAGGCCGACGGGGACGTTGATGAAGAAGACCCACTCCCAGCCGAGCCCCTCGGTGACCGGGCCGCCGATCAGCAGGCCGGACGTCGCCCCGACCCCGCCGATGCCGCCCCAGATGCCGAGCGCCTGGTTGCGCTCGGGACCCTCGGGGAAGACGGTCATCAGCAGCGAGAGCGCGGTCGGCGCCATGATCGCCGCCGCGCTGCCCTGGAGCACGCGGGCGGCGACCAGGACCTGATCGGCCCAGGCGAGCCCGCACAGCAGCGACGATCCCGCAAACAGGCCCACGCCGACCATGAACATGCGCCGGCGCCCGAGCAGGTCGGCCGAGCGCCCGCCGAGCAGCAGCAGACCGCCGGAGGTGAGCAGGTAGGCGCTCATCACCCATTGCAGACCGCCCGCCGAGAAGCCGAGCGCCTCGTCGATGCTCGGCAGGGCGACGTAGACGATCGTCCCGTCGAGAATCACCATGAAGAACGCCGTCCCGAGCAGCGCCAGCGCCAGCCAGCGACGCGAGTCGGCTCGCTCGTTCCCTTGGCTCATGCCGCCAGCACGCGGTCGAGATTGTCGAAAGACGCCTCCCAGCCCGCTCGGTGGCTGCGCTTGGACCCCTCGTCCCGGAGTCCGCGGTTGGTCAGCACCACGGTCGTGGTCCCGTCCGGCCGCTGCGAGAGCTCGACCTCGATCAGCTGAACGCCTTCGTGCCCGGCGTGACCATCCCAGCGCCAGGTGAAGACGAGCCGCTCCGGGGGGGTTAGCTCGACATACTCGCCGCCGCCGCCGAACTCCTCGCCGTCGGGGCTGCGCATCACCAAGCGCAGCCTGCCGCCCACACGCACGTCGACCTCGGCCACCGGGGTCTCCCAGTCCGATCCGGCAGGCCACCAACGCCTCAGCATGTCGGCGCTGGTCCAGGCTTCGAACACCGCTTGCGCCGGAGCCTTGAACGTACGCTCCAGGCGCAGCGCGGTGGCTTCGGGCGGCAGCGGATCCCTCACCTGGCCTCCTTGCGCTCTTCGAGCACATCCTCGACGGCATCCAACATGCGCGACCAGATCGCGCGCTGGCGGTCGATCCAGTCGACCGCCTCGCCGAGCGCGTCCAGGTCGAGGCTCAGCCGATGCGTGCGCCCGTCGATCGTCCGCGCCACGACGCCGCTGTCCTCGAGCACCTTGACGTGGCGCGTGATCGTGGGCCTCGAGACGCCGAAACGGCCAGTCGCCTCGCCGATCGTCGCCGGGCCATGAGCGAGGCGCTCCACAATCCCACGCCGCAGCGGATGCGCCAGCGCCCGGAAGGCATCGTTAGCCATTATGCTAACTATACGCCCGTCATCTAGCCGCGCCGAGCTCGACACGATCGCCGCGAGCAGATGCCCGGCGAGCGCAGCGGTCGCTGCGCGTGAGCCGCTCTTCAGCCGGGCGTTCATGGCCGACCACGCCAAGGTGCGTCCGGTACCGCCGGGAACGACCGCAGGGGCGCTTGAGGTCCTCCTCATGTTCCGCTTCTCCGAGGATCGCTCGTGGTGGGCCGGCTGAGGAGGCCGGTGATGGTCGAGATGTCGCTCAGGATCGCGTCGCCCGCAAAGCGCAGCGCGCCGAGCGAGCGCTCGGCGGCGGAGCGGTTTCCGGCTCCGCAGGCGTCGGTCACCACGACCGGGATGAGGCCCAGGTCGGCGCCGTGGCGAACGCTGGGCTCGATCCCGACCTCGGTCGCCACGCCGACGATCGCAAACGCACCGACCTGCGCGTCGCGCAGCGCGAACTCCAACGGGGTGCCCTCGAACGCGGACATCGAGAGCCGGTCGAAGATCGCCTCCGACTCGCGCGGGCGCAGCGCGGGCACGATCTCAAAGCCGGGGGAGCCGCGCAGGAACGGCGAGACGACATCCTCGACGCGCGGCTTGCCCTGCCAGGCCATCCACCTCCGCAGCTGGGAGATCCCCATCAGCTCGGTCGGCAGCGTCATGTACCTGATGAAGAACACCCGGACCCGGGCCTCGCGAGCGGCGTCGAGCACCCGCCCCACCCGCTCGGTGACCTCTCGGCCGTCGGCGAGCTGGCCGACGACGCCGACCTGCATGTCATAGACGACCAGGGCAATGCGATCCGGGTGGCAGACGTCGGCCAGGGTGTCGGGGATCGCAAGGTTGCGGTGCTGCTGCATGGCGCCCCTTTCGAATGGTCCGTTCCGGGCTACTACTTGGCGAGGGTGGTCGTGCGGTCGTAGGGCTCGGAGACGTCGACCTCGCCCCGGAACAGGCTCTCGATCGGCAGCGGAATCGTGAGCGGGATGAAGAACCACTCCAGGAAGCCGGCCTTGGTCAACGGGAAGCCGTCGGTGTAGCGCTTCGCCTCCTCGACGCTGTCCAGCTCGAAGACGATCACCACGCCCGGCTCGTCGGCGCGAGCGTAGTTCTCGCGTACGATTCCCGCCTTCCACAGCCGCCACACGTTGGCGACCTCCTCTGGCAGGTACGGCTCGATCGTCTCCAAGGTGACGCCGGGCTTGAAGCGGTCGTAGGCGAATATCCGCACGATGGTCTCCTCTGTGGCTTACTGCGGTCGGTTCCCTCGGATGGGGCGTCGGCCGCGGGTAGGCCGCCGCGACCAAAAAAGTGTCGCGGCGGGCAGACCACAGCGCGGTACTCGGCCGCCCGCCGCTCCGCCTCGCTGCCGGCCCAGCGGCTGCCATGGGCCACCAGAGCCTCGACGGGAGATCAGCTTCGTAGGCGAGGGACGGAGCCGCAATCGCGCTCGCGAAAGGCGGGATAGCCGCGACGACCCTAGCCCCCGGCGCCCGGCGCGCGACCTCCTCGGCCGCCGAGTCGTTGAACCCGACCGCCAGCCCCGAGAGGTCCGGCTTCAGGGCGTTGACGCACGACCACAGAACCCGCGAGCGGAGCGGGCCGGCGTCGGCCAGGGCTGCGACGGTCGCGGCGAACGGGACGGCGAGGATGACCACGTCGCCGAACTCGACGGCCTCGGAGTTGCGGCCGACCTCGGCGCCATGCCGGGCGGCGCGTCCTTCGCCGCGCACCACCGCCGAACATGATCGCGTGTCCCGCTTGCTGAAGGCGCTCGCCGAGCGCCGTTCGGAGGTTTCCGGCCCCGATGATCGCGAGGTTCATGGCTCGCCGCGACCAGTTACCCGTCAGCGCCTCGGTGCGCCCGGTAGCGTCCCCACCAGGCCGGGTAGTTCGTCGAGGCGCGGTGCGAAGAAGTTGTGAAGTGGTGTCACCCTAATTTCCATCGACCGGTCGAGCCCAACCGCGTCGCTCGCCGGAGCGAGGCGCCGTTCGACAAACCGGTCGAATCCCTCCTTCTCGTCCCAGATCTCGAAGACGCGGAAGCCGCGCTCTATCGGCGTTGTCAGGTGGAGATAGATCCCGCCCTCGGGGCGATTCTCCACCCCGAGCTCGTTCATCACGTTTCGGTACTCGGCGGCGGTCAGGTCAGCGATGTCAAGGGTGGACACCACGGTCATTCGAGGCCTCCTCGATAGGGGTTGAGATCGAGCTCATCGAGTCTGAGTCCGCGCGGCCCCGGTGCCAACACCAAGCGCGTCTCGCCCTATACCGTCTGCGTGTCGGGGTCGATCGCGGGCAACGATCAGGAGGAGGTCAAACTCCGCCACCTGCCCCGCTCGTCGCCGGGGCCGAAGAACTCAAGCGCGGCTGAGCGGCTGCACATGGCCCAGCCACCGCTGAGCGTGGCGATCGACCAGCTCGAGCAGGAAGCTCGGCACCAGCCTCCTCCAGCCCCTAAGGGGTCGGCTGCGAGGGACTCCGTGCTGCTGGCTCCACTCGCCCC
>DATAFO010000042.1:0-12932 GCA_036257465.1 Solirubrobacterales bacterium
CTCATGGCCGACAGCCTCGCCCACGGCGTCCTGCCGGGGATCGCGATCGCGTTCATGATCACAGCCGGCGACGCCTCCGGGGCGGAGCCAGATCAGGCCGCGATCACGGCCGGAGCTCTTGGGGCGGGTCTCGTCACCGCGTTCGCAACGGGGCTGATCTTCCGCCGCAGTCGCCTGCGCGAGGAGACCGCAGCGGCTGTGGTGTTCGTGTTCATGCTCGCCCTGGGCGTGGTGCTGATCTCGCGGGTCGAGGGCTACACAGTCGATCTGACCGCTTTCCTGTTCGGGGACGTGCTCGGTGTCAGCAGCGGCGACGTCGCCTTCACGGCCGTTGCGACGGTGGCGGTACTCGCGCTCGTGGCATTGATGTACCGGCCGTTTCTGGTGCTCTCATTCGACCGCCAGCGGGCCGCGGCTCTCGGGATGCCGGTCGATCGCCTGCATCTCGTGATGCTGGTGATCGTCACGCTCGCCGTCGTGATCGGCTTCCGTGTCGTCGGCGCCTTGCTCGTGCTGGGAATGCTCATGGCTCCGCCCGCAGCGGCCGCGCTGTTGACCAAACGCCTGCCGGCGATGATGCTGGTCTCGGCCGGAATCGCCGCCGCGAGCGCTCCGCTCGGGATGCTGCTGTCCTGGCACCTCGACCTCGCCGCGGGCGCCTCGATCGTGCTGGTGGCGGTCAGCGCCTTCGTCGTCCTGCTCGCGATCAGGCCGGTACCTCGCTGAGCGGTGCCGCCCTCCATACTGATCTGGTGCCCCTCGTCGCCCACGCCGGCCACTGGATCATGTACGTGCTCTACGCCGTCCCGGTGCTGATCGTCTTGACGTCGATTGTGGTCACGGTGGTCCGCGACCGGCGGCAGGGGCCAGTCGATGAGAAGCCGCCACCGTCTGGGTAGCGTCAATCCTCGGCCAGCGCGGTGATCGCGCCTCCGATTCGAGCCAGATCCTGATTCGGAACCGTGTCCTCGAAGCTCATGACCGCGTTGGCCACTCTGAAGCAGATCAGACTGGCGGCAGCCTCGCATCGCTCGTACTCGGCCAACCCGGCATCGTCGCTCTCAGTGACGGTCAGCGTCCCGGCCGCGTGGACGTCTGTCGGCGGCAGCCCCTCGGCCGTTGCTGGGCCTGGGGCCCGCACACCCTCCAGGCGGACGGCGTAGAGCTCGACTTCCTCCTGCGTGGTTGTCAGTGGCTCGCCGAGGCTTAGGTCCCCAGCGTGTTGGTTGACCTCGGCGACAAGCTCCTCGGCCGTGAACCTGGTCTCATCACCGCACGCAGCGAGCGATGCGGCTAGCAGCATGAGGCAGGTCGTCGTCGCTAGCGCTTGGCGCGGAATCATGGCTGCGAACTCTCGTGCGGAGCCCCGGCGCGGATCCGCCGGTCGGCCGCCAGAAACGGTGCCGGATCGGTGACAGGAGCGGTCTGACCGCTGCCGACCTTGACCTGGAAATGGAGGTGTGGCGGCAGGCAGGTCGCCGCAGTTCGCCGGTTGCCGTCGGCACTTCGGACTTAGCGACCCGAGCCCGGCGACCACCGTCAGCACCCACGGCCAGATCCCGCGGCCCCAGCACACGCCGCAAGGTTAGATCGCGGCCATCATGGATCGAGCCGGCCGCCCTCTCAGTCGCGACGGTGGACTCAGGCGGGCTAGGTGAGCAACGCGCCCAGCCGGCGCTCGAGCTCGCCCGCCAGCGACTCACGGATCGGGCCCGCGGCGGTGCGCTCGACCAGCGCCTGCAGGAAGCCCTCGATGACGAGCCGCTTCGCGTCGGCCTCCGAGAGACCGCGCGAGCGCAGGTAATAGAGCTGTTCAGCGTCGACCTGGGCGACGGCGGCCGCGTGAGTGCACCGGACGTCGTCGGCCTCGATCTCCAGCCCGGGGATCGCATCGGCATGAGCCCTGTTGGAGAGCAGCAGGTTGCGGCTCTCCTGGAAAGCGTCGGTGCGCTGAGCGCCGGGATCGACACGGATCATTCCGCGCCACACCGCCGTCGCGCGGTCGCCGAGCACTCCCCGGAAGGCGAGGTCGGAAGTCGTGTCCTCGCCGGCGTGCTCCTGCGTGGTGTCGTAGTCGAGGTGCTGGGTGCCGGAACCGGCGTAGGCGCCGGTCACCTTCGCGCTCGAGCCCCGCCCCGCGAGCTTGGTCTCCATCCGGATCTTGCCTCGCGCCGACCCGAAGCCCAGCGCCACCCACTCCAGGCTCGCGTCGCGCTCGACCTCCGCGCGCTGGGTGGCGAAGACCCAGCTCTCCTCCGACAGGTCCTGGTGGCACACGTAGCGCAGCGTCGCCGCCTGGCCAACCACCAGCTCGACCACACCGTTGAACAGGCCCTCACCGTCGGAGGCATAGCGCTCCCACACCTCAGCCTCGCCACCCTCCTCCACCACGATCAATGCCCGCCAGTTGAGCGCGACGCTGCCGTCGCCGGCGATCGTCAGCCGTACGGGCTCGGCCAGCCGCTCTCCTCGCGGCACGTAGACGAGCACGCCGTCTCGCCACGCGGACTCGTTGCGGGCGACGAACGGATCCTCGCATGGAACGACCGTGCCGAGGCGCTCGCGCACCAGGTCGGGCAGCTTCGCGGCGGCCTCCGCCAGGGGCAGCACAATCGGGGCGCCCTCGCCGTTGGTGGAGGCCAGCCCATGGACCTGGGCCACGCCCTCGGCGAACCCGTCGATCTCGAGCTCCGACAGGTCCGTGAACTCCCAGCCCTTCTGCTTGGGCGTGGGCAGCTCGAGCTTGCGAGCGAGCGTCTTCGCGCGGTCGCGGCGCTCGCTCAGCCAGTCCGGTTCAACGACTGAGGGCGCCGCCGCGGCGCCGTCAGCCAATCGAGCCCTCCATCTGCAGCTCGATCAGCCGGTTCATTTCCACCGAGTACTCCATGGGCAGCTCCTTGGCGATGGGCTCGATGAACCCGTTGACGATCATCTTCGAGGCTTCCTCCTCGTCCAGGCCGTGCGCCTGGAGATAGAAGAGCTGCTCCTCGCCGACCTTCGAAACCGAGGCCTCGTGGCCCACGTTGGCGTCGGACTCGTCGATTCGGATCGTCGGGTAGGTGTCCGAGCGCGAGTCCTCGTCGAGCAGCAGCGCGTCGCAGACGACCTTGGACCGTGCTTCCGTCGCGCCCTTGCCGACCTCGAGGAGCCCGCGATACGTGGCGCGCCCGCCGTCCTTGGAGATGGACTTCGAGAACACCGAAGACGTCGTCTTCGGTGCAGCGTGGATGATCTTGCCGCCCGCGTCCTGGTGCTGGCCCTTGCCGGCGAAGGCGATCGAGAGGATCTCGCCGTGGGCTCGCTCCCCGAGCAGGTAGATGCTCGGGTACTTCATCGTCAGCTTGGACCCGAGGTTGCAGTCGACCCACTCCATCGTGGCGTCCTGGTGGGCGACCGCTCGCTTCGTGACCAGGTTGAAGACGTTCTGCGACCAGTTCTGGACGGTCGTGTAGCGAACCCGGGCGCCCGGCTTGGCGATGATCTCGACCACCGCCGAGTGCAGCGAGTCGGTGGAGTAGACGGGCGCGGTGCAGCCCTCGATGTAGTGCACGTCCGAGCCCTCCTCGGCGATGATCAGCGTGCGCTCGAACTGGCCCATGTTCTCGGTGTTGATCCGGAAGTAGGCCTGCAGCGGCATCTCGACCTTCACGCCCTTCGGCACGTACACAAACGAGCCGCCCGACCACACGGCGGAGTTGAGCGCCGCCAGCTTGTTGTCGTTGGGCGGGATCACCGTGGCCCAGTGCTCGCGCACGATGTCCTCGTGCTCGCGCAGGCCCGAGTCCATGTCGACGAAGATCACGCCCTGCTTGGAGAGGTCCTCGCGGACCTGGTGGTAGACGACCTCCGACTCGTACTGCGCGCCGACGCCGGCGAGGAACTTGCGCTCGGCCTCGGGGATGCCCAGTCGGTCGAAGGTGTTCTTGATGTCCTCCGGGACCTCATCCCAGTCGCGGCTGGCCTTCTCGGAGGCCCGCACGAAGTAGTGGATGTCGTCGAAGTTGATCTGGCCGAGGTTCCCGCCCCAGGTAGGGGTGGGACGCTGCATGAAGTGCTCGAGCGCCTTCTGGCGGAACTCGCGCATCCACAGCGGCTCGTCCTTGATCTCGGAGATCGAGGCGACCACCTCACGGGACAGGCCCTTGGGCGCCTTGTAGACGTAGCCGCCCTCGGGATCGTGGAAGCCGAACCGCTCCAGGTAGTCGCGGCCGATCTCCTTGAGCGCGCTCTCCTCGTCGGTGAGGTGCTTGCCGGGGGCGATTGTCGTTTCGGGTGTTGCCATCTGGTTCTAGAGCTCCAGTTTCACATCGTCGCCGTCCACCCGGACCTCGAAGGTCTCAACCGGCTGGTAGGCGGGGAGGGTCTTGGGCCGCCCGGTCCGCAGGTCGAACAGCGAGCCATGCCGGGGACACTCAACGGTACAGGAGGCGGCGTCGAACTCACCCTCGGCGAGCGGGCCGTCGTCGTGTGAGCAGCGGTCCTCGATCGCGAGCAGGTCCCCGCCGCAGTTGAAGACCCCGATCTTGCGGCCGTCGGCCTCGACCAAGCGCGTCTCTCCCACGCCGAGCTCGTCCAGCTTGCAGACGGTAATGGTTTCAGTCGTCACGCTCGTCACTTATTCCTACTTCCAAAGTCGGATTTTAGCGACAGCGCTTGAACGATCCCAGCTGGGTCGGATACCGTCGCGCCCGTGTCCACCCGGCTGCTGTTCGCCGCGGGGGCCGGTGTGGTGCTGGTCGCCGGGGTCGCGATCATTGCGCTGAGCGGCGGGGGCACCAAACGCGAGGCGGTGGCGCTCGACGCGCGGTGTGTCGAGCGGTGGAACGAGGATGACGCGGCGCTCGCCTACGGCCGCCACAACTTCAACTTCCATCGGTACGAACCGCGCTGGTGACGCACCTCAACAGCGCCGCGGAAGACGTACCTGCCGACGACGCGGGGGCGCTGTGCGCTGTGGTCTTCCCGTCGCGCGTGCTCGACCCCGAACCGTTCGCCGCCGGCGAGGTGTTTCGCGACGACGCCTGGGTTCCGATCAGCGACCTGCCGGGAGTCGAGCTGACCCGGGTCGCGGAGCTTCAGGTCGCTGCGGCGGAGTCTCCGAACGCCGCGATCGACCGCTGGGGAGGCTCGGCGAGCTACCGCCCGAGGAGATGCACTAGATCCTTTCGGCCTCGGCGGGGTCGCCCGGAAGGCCCTCTGTCTCCCAATCGGCGGCGTCGCCGAGCGCCGCGCTCTTCACGACCTTCAGCCCGAGCAGCGCACATTTGATCCGGGTCGCCGAGATATCGATCCCAAGCAGATCGAGGACGAACTCCTTAGGCAGCCGCAGCAGCTCCTCGCGGCTCCTTCCCTCGAGTTCCTCGGTGAGCATCGAGGTGGCGGCGGTCGAGATCGCGCAGCCCTTGCCCTCGAAGGAGACCTGGGCCACCCGACCCTCCTCGTCGAGCCTGATGAACACGTGCTGCTCGTCTCCACAGAACGGGTTCACGTCCTCGTACTCGAGGTCGAACTCGGCGAGCCGGCCGAAATTGCGGGGGCGCTTGTAGTGCTCGAGGATGTTCTCGCGGTAGAGCTCGTCCATCACAACCCGAACACGCGGCGAACGTCGAGCAACCCGTCGACGAGGCGGTCGATCTCCTCGCGAGTCGTGTAGACGCCAAAGCTGGCGCGGGTGGTGGCGGCGACGCCCAGCCGGTCCATCAGCGGCTGCGCGCAGTGGTGGCCGGCGCGAACCGCGACACCGTGGCGATCGAGGATCTCGGCCACGTCGTGAGCGTGGACTCCCTCGAGTTCGAACGACACCGGCCCGGTGCGCTCCGGGCCGCGTGGCGGGCCGAAGACCCGCAGGCCGGGCACTTCGCCGACGCGCTCGAGCGCGTAATCAGCGATCTCCCGCTCGTGAGCCACCGCTGCCTCCATGCCGAGGCCGTCGAGCCAGCGGAACGCTGCGGCCAGCCCGATCGCCTGGGCGATCGCGGGCGTGCCCGCCTCAAAGCGCGCGGGCGCGTCCGCGAAGGTGGTCCCGTCGCGCGAGACCCGGCGGATCATCGAGCCGCCTCCGAGAAACGGGGGCATCTCGCGCAGCAGGTCGAGGCGCGCCCACAGCGCCCCGATCCCGGTGGGCCCGTAGGCCTTGTGGCCGGTGAGCGCGTAGAAGTCGACACCCAGCTCGCCGACGTCCACGGGGAGCTTGGGCGCGGCCTGCGCCCCGTCGGCCAGCACCAGGGCACCGGCCTGGTGTGCCATGCCAGAGATCTCGGACAGCGGGTTCAGCGTGCCGAGGACATTGGAGACGTGCGCGACGCAGACGAGCGTTGGCCCGCGCTCGAGCAGCCGAGCCAGCCCGTCGGTGTCGAGCAGGCCCTCGTCGGTGATCGGCGCCCAGTCGATCTCGGCGCCAACGGCTTCCGCCAGCAGCTGCCAGGGAACGATGTTGGAGTGGTGCTCCATCTCCGTGAGCACGATGCGGTCGCCCGCTCCGATGTTCGCGGCACCCCAGGACCGCGCGACCAGGTTGATGGCCTCCGTCGCGTTGCGAACGAAGATCAGCTCCCGGCGGTCCGAAGCTCCGATGTGGTCGCCGACTGTTGCCCTCGCTCCCTCGTACGCGGCGGTTGCCTCGGCCGACATCGTGTGCGCCCCCCGGTGCACGTTCGAGTGGTGACGGCGCTCATAGCGGTCGACCGCCTGGATCGAGGCCAGCACCCGCTGGGAGCTGGCGCCGCTGTCGAGGTAGGCGAGCGGGTTGCCGTTGACCTGGCGCTCGAGCGCTGGGAAGGAGGCGCGGACCTTGTCGATCGGATACGCCGCCGACGACGGCGCTGGGCTCTGAGTCGCGGCGGGCTCCATCAACCACCTACGGCGGCTAGGCCGCCGCCTCGACCTCCTCCCGGATCCAGCCGTAGCCCTTCTCCTCGAGCTCGCCCACCAGCTCCGGCCCGCCTTCCTTGACGATCCGGCCGTCGAACATCACGTGCACGAAGTCGGGCTGCACGAGATGAAGGATGCGCTGGTAGTGGGTGATGATCAACACGCCCATGTCGGGGCCGGCGACCTGGTTGACGCCCTCGGCAACGACCCTCAGCGCGTCGATGTCGAGGCCGGAATCGGTCTCGTCGAGCACCGCGATCTGCGGCCGCAGCGTCGCCAGCTGCAGGATCTCCATCCGCTTCTTCTCGCCCCCCGAGAAGCCGTCGTTCACGTAGCGACTGGAGAACTCCTTCGGGATGTTGACCAGCTCCATCGCCGCCTCGGTTTGCTTGCGAAAGTCCTTGAGCTTGATCTCGTCCTCGCGGCGGGCCTCCCGCTGGGCGTTGAGCGCCATCCGGAGGTACTTCGCCACGGTCACCCCGGGGATCGCCACCGGGTACTGGAAGGCCATGAACAGCCCAGCCTGCGCGCGCTCCTCGGGCGCGGCCTCGGTGATGTCCTCACCCTGAAACACGATCTCCCCCTCGGTGATCTCAAGCGCCGGGTGGCCCATGATCGCGTTGGCCAGCGTCGACTTGCCCGAGCCGTTCGGGCCCATGAGGGCATGGATCTGCCCCTTTGAGACCTCGAGGTCGAGGCCCTTGAGGATCTCCTTGTCCTCGGCGGTCACGTGCAGGTTGCGGATCTCCAGGTCTGCCATTCGTCTCCTACGTCCGGGGTGTCACGTCGGGTGGCGCCCCGGCCTTACGCTGGCTCTCCGGCGAGGGCCTTGGCGGGGGCGTGCTGCTCGGAGAACTCGACCAGCTCGGCGAGGGTGGTTCCGGCGAGCGCGCGCGTGACGCCACCCTGCACGCGGGTCCAGAGCAGTTTGGTTGCGCACGCGCGGTCGCCGTCGACCTCGTGCGAGCACAGCACCCGGCCCTCGCGGTCGATGTAAAAGCACTCCATCGGCGCGATCGCCCCCTCGAGCGCCTCGACCACGTCGATCATCGCGATCTCGGTCGCCGGCCTCGCCAACCTGTAGCCGCCGTGGGCCCCGCGCACGGACGTCACGAGCTCGGCGTCGCGAAGCTTCGCCACGAGGTGCTCGAGGTAGGAGAGGGGAAGCGTCTCCGCCTCCGCGACGGTGCCGAGCGCGACTGGCTCGGCCTCGCTCGGGGCGGCGTCGCCGGCTCGCCTGCCGAGCTCCACCATCAGCCGCACTCCGTATTCGGCTTTGGTCGAGAACAACATCCCGACAAATCCTACCTGAGGAGTCGGTTATCGGGCCGCCTCCAGCGGAGCCGGACGGCGAAAGTTAGGGCTTGCTTTCGGCGTTCGCGCGACGGTATGGTCGGACTGGCGGATTGGACTCGGCACCTTTGTCCTGAGTATCTGCCGTGCCGACCGGGACGTGCACCGGAGACTGAAAGGACCCGCAGTGCGGACCGACGGTCGGCGAGAAATTAGGAAACCGAAGGGAATCGGGGATGTCGAAGACGCAGGGGTTTGAAGTGACGAACGGGGCGCGTCGGCGGTGACGGCGGCCGAGGTTGACGGCACGCCGATGATCCGGACGGGCCGGGACGGGGAGGCCCGGGTGGTGCGGCACGCGCACCGAGCGGGGGCGACCGAGGGCGATCTCGACTCGATCGTCGCTCTGATCGCAACGGAGCTGGGCGCCGAGGCCGCCCTGCTGACCGTGCACGACGGGCGGCCGGGCGAGCCCCACGTTTACGCGGCGTTCGGCCCGCCCGTCGGACCCACCGTCGTCGAAGGCGTCGCCGGCAGCGGATCGATCGGCGAGGCACTCGAGCGCGGCAAGCCGATCGCCAAGCGCCTGCGGGGAAATCCGCGCGCAGACGGCCGGGACGCCGAGCTAACGCTCGCTCAGGTGCTCGTTGCCCCGATCAGGGCGCCCAGCGGCACCCGCGCCGCGCTCAGCATCGGCTACACCGAGCCGCTCGCGGAGGGGCGGGACTTGGCGCTCGACGCGATCGCCGCCTACGCCGGGTTGCTCGGCCTCTGGCTCGACGACTCCGGTGCACTCGTGCGCCTGCTTCGCGCCGCCTACGAGGACGGACTGACGGGCTGTCTCACCTACCCGGCGTTGATCGAGGAGCTCGAGCATGAGATCCGGCGCGCTGAGCGCACCGGGCAGCCGCTCGCGTGCGGCATCGTTGATCTCGACGGATCCGGAGAGTTCGTCGCAACCAACGGCCGGCGGGCAGGTAACCGCGCGGTCGCCGCGGCGGGCTCGACGCTGTTGAGCCGCGTACGTCGCACCGACATCGTCGCCCGCCGGAGCGGGGCCGAGTTCGTGATCGTGCTGCCCGACACCGACGCCTCCGGGGCGAGCGCGCTGGCCGACTCGCTGCGGGGCGAGGTGGCCGACGCCGTGGCCGAAGTTCTCGGCAGGCCGGTTGAGCCTTCGGTCGGGGTGGGAGAGTGGACCGCGGACACGAGCCCGGCCGAACTCGTCGACCGGGCGTCCGCGGCTTTTCGCTAGCGCGGCAGCCTCGTCCCGGGATTCAGAAACAGGTAGTAGATCGCCAGGCAGGCGGTGAAGACGAGCACCGAGGTGTAGATGATCAGGCTGGTGAGCTTGCCGCCGGTCGCCACATCGAAGTGATCGATGAAGGGGCCGAGCAGCACCAGGTCGTAGGCGAGGAAGCCGATCAGCTGTCCCTGGGCGTTGCTCCAGCTGGGGCGGGCGATTCCGTGGATGAAGTACACCGCGGCGCCCAGGTAGATCAGCCCGAACATCACCGACGACTCGTCGCTCAGCGGCCACGGAAAGACGTCGGCGCCGAACAGCAGCGCCGTTCCGAAGCCGATCAGCGCGATCGCCAGGAACGCGAACGACACTCGAACGGGAGTCGGCATCGGCCGGGGGTCGCGCCTCGGGAGCCGTCGTGACCACAGGTATGCGGCAAGCGAGAACAGGCCGAGCGCCGCGAATGCGGCGATGTACGCGCCCAGCTCCGGCTGGCCTGGGTCGCCGGCGATTGCGACCACATAGGCGACCATGCCCGCGTAGGTCACCGCGAGGTCCAGCGCCCCCGCCTCGATTGCGCGCAGCTCTCCGCTGAGGCCGATCCACAGCGCGGGGACGCCGATCGCAGCGACGATCGAGGCTAAGAAGACGAACGACAGGCGCGTGTCAGGCCACGGCCACAGGTCGGTTGCCCAGTCCCAGCGCCAGAAGAATCCCGCCGTCAGCACCAGCGACCCGGCGCCCGCGGCAATTAACCCGACGCGCACCGCGCCCGCGTAGTCGGGCTGTCCCGCGTCCGTGCGGCCCGCGCTCGCCACGGCGAGCGATTCTATGTCTGAGCACCGGCTTAAGGCTCGATCAGCCCGCGGCGGATCGCGTACCGCACCAGCTCGACTCGGTCGCGCATGCCGAGCTTGCGCATCGCGTTTGAGCGGTGGTTTTCCACCGTCTTTTCGGACAGGTGGAGGATCGCCGCGATCTCCCTGTTGGTGTGCGCCTCGGCGACGAGCTTCACGACCTCCTGCTCGCGCGGGGTCAGCTCGTCGGTGCGGCCGGCGCTCTCACCGAGCACGTCCTTGATCAACGCTCGCTGCGCCTCCGGGGTGAGAAAGGGCTCACCACGCTCGACTGCGCGCACAGCCTCGAGCAGTTCCACGTCGGCCTGGGCCTTCAGCACGTAGCCCGAGGCGCCAGCCTTGAGCGCCTCGAACAGGTAACGCTCGTCGTCGTACATGGAGAGGATCAGGACCGAGACATCAGGAGCCTGCGCGCGGATCTCCCGGGTTGCCTGCAGGCCGGTGAGCTTGGGCATCTTCACGTCCAGGATCGCCAGGTCGGGTCGCTCGCGGATCGCCATGTCGCGCGCCTCGGCGCCATCGGCCGCCTCGCCGATCACCTCGATGTCTGACTGACGCTCGAGCAGCATCCGCAAGCCGGAGCGGACGATGCCGTGATCGTCTGCGATCAGGACCTTCACCTCATGTCCCTCGTTCGCCCCCATCCTCTACCCCTATCGGCACGCGGAGGCTGACCCTTGTGCCCAGTTCGGGCCGCGACTCTACCCGCAAGTCGCCGCCCACGAGCAGCGCTCGCTCGCGCATGCCCGCGATTCCCAGCCCGCGCGCCGCCTGCTCGAAGCTGAACCCGCGCCCGTCGTCGCCCACCCGCAGCTCCACTTCGCCGTCCTCCCGCAGCAGGGCCACACGCACGTTCTCCGCGCTGGCGTGGCGCAGCGCGTTGGAGAGCGCCTCCTGGGCAACTCTGTAGACGACGAGCTGCACGTCTTGGGGCAGATCCGAGAAGTCGCCATGCGCCTCGAAGCTGGCCCGCATCCCGCCCTGGTCGCCGAGCTCCTTGATGTAGCCGGCCATCGCGGCCTTCAGCCCGAGGTCGTCGAGAGCGGCGGGGCGGAGCTGGCGCGCCAGGGCCAGCAGCTCCTGCATCGCCTGATTGGCAAGGGCCTTCGTCTCGGTCAGCTCCTGGGCGAGTTCCGGTGGCGCCTTCTCGCGCGCGGCCTCGAGGCGAAGCAGCAGGCCCGTCAACGACTGGTTGACCTCGTCGTGGAGGTCGCGTGCCACCCGGGCACGTTCCTCCTCCTGAGCCTCCAGGGCGGCGCTGGACGTCCGACGTCGCTCGGCCTCCAGCCGCTCGAGCATCCGCCTAAATGCTTGGTGCAGGCGCTCGACCTCCTCGGGGCCAACCGGCAGGTCGTCGGTTCGCAGGTTCGCGCCTGGGCGCGAGAGGTCGGCGCGCTCCATCTGGTCGACGAGCTTCTCCAAGGGACGGAAGCGGCGCTGGACCAGGTACAGGTTCAGGATCACCGTGAGGGCGACGGCGAAGCCGAGCACAAGCGCGGCCTCCGGCTTCTCGCTGAAGTTGATGTTGGGATTCGCTGCCAGGATCGCGCCCACGACGGCCGCGATGACCAGCATCAGGTTGACGATCAGTACCTGAGTGAGCAGCCTGCGATCCCTCATCTGCTCACTAAGTATCGGTCCCGCGGGGGCGGCGCCTCCTCCCGGTCGCAACGGGGAGGACCCCAGTGCGAATGGGGGTTGGCCCCCATGAGTTACGCGAGCCGGATCGTCAAAATGTCCAGTACAGAGATTTGACCCCACAAGGAGTCCCCCCGCTATGACAACCACTCGCAAGTCCAACTTCGCCGCAACCCTCAGGACCACCATCCTGATGGCGACGCTCGGCGGTCTCCTGGTCGCGATCGGCTACGCGATCGGCGGCATCCAGATCGCCAGCGTCTTCCTCGTCATCGCCTTGGTGATGAACTTCGTCTCCTACTGGTTCAGCGACAAGATCGCGCTGAGGATGAGCGGTGCAAAGCCGGTCTCCGAGCAGGAGGCGCCGGGCCTTTACCAGATGGTCCGCGAGCTGACCACCCGCGCGGACCTGCCGATGCCGAGCCTGCACGTGATCCCGCACGACCAGCCGAACGCGTTCGCAACCGGCCGCGGCCCGAAGCACTCTGCGGTCGCCGTCACCTCGGGGATCACGAAGCTGCTCTCGGAGGACGAGCTGCGCGGCGTGATCTCGCACGAGCTCGCGCACATCCGCAACCGCGACATCCTCACCCAGTCGGTCGCCTCGGCGATCGGCGCGATGATCACCTACCTGGCGTACTTCTTCCTCTGGTTCGGCGGCGACGACGAGTCGCCACTGGGCCTGATCGGGAGCCTCGCGCTCGTGTTACTCGCGCCGCTGGCTGCGTCGCTGATCCAGCTCGCCGTCTCGCGCCAGCGCGAGTACGGCGCGGACGCCACCGGCGCCGAGATCTGCGGCAACCCCGAATCGCTCGCCTCGGCGCTGCTGAGGCTCGAAGAGGGAGCCAAGGCGATGCCGATGCAGGTCAACCAGGCGGCCGAGCCGCTCTACATCGTCAAGCCGTTCTCGGGCGGCGGGATCGCGAGGCTGTTCTCGACGCACCCGCCGATCGAGGAGCGCGTCCGCCGGCTGCGCCAGATGCGCCCCGCGCTCGGCTAGTTCGCGGCGCAGCGACGTCGACCGAGGGGCC
>DATAFO010000014.1:0-73901 GCA_036257465.1 Solirubrobacterales bacterium
GCCGGCCATCATCGCCGCTGCGCTGCTGATCTTCGCGCTCAGCTTCGACGACTTCGTGATCGCTTTCTTCACGACGGGCGAGGACCCGACCCCGCTTCCGGTCCAGATCTACTCTTCGATTCGCTTTGGCGTCAGGCCGACAATCAACGCGATCGGGACCTTCATGCTCGTGTTCTCGTTCCTGATCGTTGCCTTGGCCATCTTCCTGCCGCGCCTGCTGGGGCGCCGCGAGGAGGAGAGCGTGCTAATCGGAAGGGAGCCCGCATGACCGCGAACCAGACGACCACCGACACGACTATGGATCCGACCGACCTCGGGCCGACCGGCGGCGGGGACGGGGCGGGAGAGGAGGCGATCCGCTTCGAGGGCGTGACCAAGCGCTTCGGCCCCACGGTCGCCGTCGATGACCTCACTCTGTCAATCAAGCGGGGCGAGTTCTTCTCGCTCCTCGGGCCCTCCGGATGCGGAAAGACGACCACCCTGCGCATGGTCGCCGGCTTCGAGCAGCCGACCGCCGGCAACGTGTACTTGGAGGGCGACCCGGTGGACGATGTCCCGCCGTACGAGCGCAACGTCAACACCGTGTTTCAGAGTTATGCCCTCTTCGAGCATCTCGACGTTCGGGGGAACGTCGCCTTTGGCCTCAAGCGACGCGGCGTTCCCGCGGACGAGATTCGTAGCCGCGTGGTAGAGGCGCTCGAGCTCGTCCAGCTTACCGGCCGCGAAGGCGCCAAGCCGCGCCAGCTCTCGGGTGGGCAGATGCAGCGGGTGGCGCTCGCCCGCGCGCTGGTCAACCGCCCCGCCGTGCTGTTGCTCGACGAGCCCCTCGGCGCCCTGGATCTGAAGCTGCGCAAGCAGATGCAAGTCGAGCTCAAACAGATCCAGCGCGAGGTCGGGATCACCTTCCTCTACGTCACCCACGACCAAGAGGAGGCGCTGTCGATGTCCGACCGGATCGCGGTCATGAACGACGGCCGGGTGATCCAGAGCGGGCCGCCGGAGGAGATCTACGAGCACCCGCGCGAGGAGTTCGTCGCCGGCTTCATCGGCATCTCGAACTTGCTCGAGGGCGTCGCCGAGAACGATGGCACGGTGCGGATCGGCGACCTGCGGGTTCCGGTGCCGCTGCCCGAGGGGTGCAAGGCGGGCGACGTGGTGCGGATCTCGGTGCGGCCCGAGAAGATCGCGGTCGAGGAGCTCGAGGACGGCATGGTCAGCCTCGAGGGCACGATCGAGGCGCGCGTGTACCTGGGCGTGATGACCCAGCTCACGGTCTCGCTTGGAAACGACAACCGGCTCGTCGCACTCGAGCAGGCGACATACCGCGTGCACGCCGACGACCGGTGGGAGCCGGGCACCAGGATCAGGCTCGGCTGGCACCCCGAGCACTGCCTCCTCCTGCGCTGAGCTCGAACAGCTACGGACGCATGCGAGCGATCGTCATCGGCGCCGGGCTGGCCGGGCTCAGCGCCGCGAACGAGCTTCGCCACCACGAGGTCGAGGTGATGGTGTGCGAGGCGCGCGACCGAGTCGGCGGCCGCGTCTGGTCGCAGGCGCTCCCCAACGGCGCCGTCGTGGAGATGGGCGCCGAGTTCCTGCTGCCGGGCAACACGGAGGTGCGCGAGCTTGCGAAGCGCCTCGGCCTGGGCCTCGTCGACAAGGGAATGCGCTACGGACGGCGCGAGGCTCGGGGTGGGATAGGGGTGAGCCCGGAAGCGCTTGACGATGCGACGACGGAAGTGGACGGTGCGCTGGCTGCGTTGCGCGACAGCAGCGGGGTGGGGGAAGTCGGCTCGGTTCGCGAGCTGCTCGACTCTCTCGACTTGGATCCCGGCGCGCGGGAGGCGATTCTCGCCCGGGCGGAGATCTCCGCCGCCACGTCCGCCGACGACGTGCCCGCGACCGATCTCGGCGGCCTCGCGCACATCGACGACGAGCCCTCGCCGAGCGTCGCCGGCGGCAACCAGGGCCTGGCGCTCGGACTTGCGGCGGGGCTCGGTGACGCGGTGCGGCTCGGTGACGCGGCGGCTCTGCTGGAGTGGGGAGAGGGCGGGGTCCGGGTCGAGACGGCCTCGGGGCACGCCGAGGTGGCGGACCGCTGCGTGGTCGCGGTGCCCGCGTCGGTGGTGGACCGGATCGCGTTCGAGCCCGAGCTGCCGGCTGCGAAGCGCGATGCTCTCGGCGCGGTTCGTTATGGGCACGCCGCGAAGCTGTTCGTGCCGCTGGCCGCGCCGGTGCCCGCCGGGGCGGTCATGAACGTGCCGGAGCGCTACTGGTGCTGGACGCAAACGGCGGCGGGTGGAGAGGCGATGCCCGTGGTCAGCTGCTTCGCCGGGTCGGCGGCGGCACTGAAGCGCTTGGAAGTCGCCGCGGGACCGAAGCGGTGGCTCGAGTCGCTCGCCCGCCTCCGGCCGGATCTCGAGCTCGAACCGGACCACGCCGTGCTGTCGACGTGGGACGACGATCCCTGGGTGAAGGCGGCGTACTCGATCTCGCCGGGGCCAGGGCTCGCCGGGGCGCTGATTGAGCCGTCTGGCCCGCTCGCCTTCGCCGGGGAGCACGCGGGCGGGGCGTTCAACGGCCTCATGGAGGGCGCGATCCGTAGCAGCCGTGCTGCGACGGCACAGCTGCTGGTCAGCTAGGGCGCGGCGGTGGCCTCGGCCGTGGTGGCGGTCGGCGCCGGAGCCGCGCCCGCACCCGCCGCACCGGGCGCAGCGCCCTCGTCACTGGTCAGGCGGTGGGCGAGGTACACCGGGATGATCGAGATCAGGATCACGAGCACGGCGACCGCGTTGACGATCGGAACCTGGTTGGGGCGCGAGAAGTTGTTGAGGATCCAGATCGGCAGGGTCTCGTCGCCGGCGCGGATCGTGAAGACGGTGACGATGATCTCGTCGAAGGAGAGCGCGAAGGCAAGCAGCGCCCCGGCGACCAGCGCCGTGCGCATGTTCGGCAGCGTCACCCAGCGGAACGTCTGCCACGGGGTCGCGCCGAGGTCGGCCGATGCCTCCTCGAACGAGGCCGAGAGCCGGCGCAGGCGGGCGATCACGTTGTTGTAGACGACGACGATGCAGAAGGTCGCGTGCGCGACGACGATTGTGAACAGGCTCAGCTCCATTCCGAAGACCTGGGTGAAGGTGGAGTTGAGCGCGATCCCCGTGACGATTCCCGGCAGCGCGATCGGGATGATGACCAGGAACGAGATCGTCTCGCGGCCGAAGAAGCGGTAGCGGGCTACCCCCATAGAGGCGAGGGTGCCGAGCACGAGTGCGATCCCGGTCGCGATCGCGCCCGTCTTTACCGAATAGAGGAAAGCGTCGCGGGCGCCGGGGTTGTCGAGCGCCTTCTCGAACCACTCGAGGGTGAACCCCGGCGGCGGCCACTTGAACGTGCTGGCCGAGCTGAACGCTTCCAGCGCGATCACGAAAAGCGGGACGTAAATAAACGCCAGCGTCGCCCCGGCGGCGAGACTCAGCAGGAGTCTGGAGCGGCGCGAGAGCCTCATAGGTGCTCGAACGCTCCGAGCCGCCGCGCGATCAGCAGGTAGATGACCATGATCGCGATCGGCACCGTCGCGAAAGCGGCGGCGAGGGGCAGGTTGGTGGCAAAGGTCGAGTAGACGACCGTGCCGATGAACTGGGTACCCGAGCCGACCAGGGTCGGGGCGATGAAGTCGCCGAGGGTGAGCGAGAAGGTGAAGATCGAGCCCGCGACGACGGCGGGGAACGCGAGGGGCAGGATCACCCGGCGGAAGGTGGTGAACGGCTTCGCGCCCATGTCCTCGGAGGCGCTCATCAAGGTGTCCGGGATCCGCTCCAGCCCTGCGTAGATCGGGATGATCATGTACGGGAGCCAGATGTAGCTCATCACCAGCCAGACCGCGAAGAGGCCGTACCCGGGGTTGGAGATCCCGAACGGCTCGAGCAGCCAGTTGAGCGCCCCCTCCTCGGAGAGGATCGCCCGCCAGGCGTAGACCTTGACCAGGTAGGCCGACCACAGCGGCATCAGCACCGCCACCACGAGCAGCCCCTTGATCCGGGGTGTGGCGAGCTTCGCCATGTAGAAGGCGATCGGGAAGGCGAGCACGACGTCGGTGACCGTGACCAGCGCCGCGATCAGGATCGTGCGCCCGGCGACCGAGCGGTAGACGTCCTGCTCGGCGATGTCGCGGAAGTTGTCGAGGGTGACGTTGCGCTCGATCTCGCCGCTCAGCTCGCCGAGCGACCACAGGCTCGTCACCAGCAGCACCGCCAGCGAGCCGAGGTAGCCGACGACCAGCCACCCGACGGGACCGGCGAGGAGCGCCCCGGCCTGGAGCCGGGGGCGTCCGTGGAAGAGGTCGGCGAGCCTGCGGCCCGCCGACCTCTTCGGCGCTGACGCGGTTACGTCAGCGGCTTCCACGGCTCGAGGTCAGCCCTTGACCTCGGTCCAACCCTGGACCCAGTCGTCGTACGTCTTGCAGACGTCACCGCGGTCGTCTCCGCAGTCCGAGACAGGGGTCTCCCAGTACTCGATCTGGTCGAAGAACTCCTCGTCCTCTGCGTGCGTGATCTCGCACTGCTCGGGAGTGCCTCCGTAGACCTTCGGCAGGTCGCCCGTCAACGCGCATGCCTTCGGGTTGGCGGGTGCCTCTCCGTACCACACGGCGATCTGAGCCTGCACCTCCGGATCGAGTACGTGATCCATCCACAGGTACATGCAGTTCGGATGCTCAGCCTCGGAGCTGAGCATCCAGGTATCCGACCAACCGGTCGCACCCTCGTCCGGCAGGATCGCCTCGACTGGCTCACCACTGAACTGCAGCAGACCGGTCTGATAGGGCCACGTGGTACCGACGACCGTGTCGCCGTTCTCGAAGGCCGAGACCTGCTTCGTCGCATCGTTCCAGTACTCGCCGATGATCTCGCGCTGCTGCTTCAGCAGCTCGAGCGCCGCGTCGAACTGCTCCTGATCGAGCTCGTACGGGTCCTCGATCCCGAGGTCCGGCTGGTGCTCGCGCAGGTACAGCGCCGCATCGGCGATGTAGATCGGGTTGTCGTATGCGGTCACCTTGCCCGCGTACTTCGAGGCCACCTCTGGGTCGAAGACGACATCCCATGACGTCGGCGCCGGGGTCACCTCCTCGGTGTTGAACATGAGGAGGTTCGTCCCGCGTCCGTGCGGCACTCCGTAGTTCGTTCCGTCGAACGTGTTGTAGTCCGTGTCCTTGAGCGCGTCGACGACATCGGCGTAGTTCGGGACCAGGTCGGTGTTGACCGGATCGACGTCGCCGCCCTCGACCAGCCGGGCGGTCGCGTCGCCTGATGCGGACACCCCGTCGTACTGACCGGTGCGCATCAGCTGGACCATCTCGTCGGAGGTGACGCCGTACTTGACGTTCACCTTGCAGCCGGTCTCCTCCTCGAACGGCGTCACCCAGTCGACGTCGGGATCGGTCGAGCCGTCCTCGGTGTAACCGATCCAGGCGATTAGGTTGAGCTCGCCCTCCGGCTCGCCGATCTCGCTGATGGCCTCGCCGCCTCCGCCGTCGTCATCGTCGTCGTCCCCACACCCGGCCGAGAACGCGACCATGAAGGCGAACAGGCCGACGACGATGAGCCAGGCGACTCGGGCGGAGTTTGCCTCCGGTCGCTTGCGTCTCATGTTCCCACTCCTCTCGCTTCGGCCGCCACGGCGACCGTGTGCTCAGGCCGCCATGCGACGACCACCTCCCGTCCAACCTGTTCGAGCGCCTCTGCCGAGGAGGTCTCCAGGTTCTGACGGACGACTTGCAGTTCTCCCCCTGCCTCGAGCTCTACGAGATATCGAGTGATCATTCCCGCGTATGCGACGTCGCGGATCCGTCCGCCTTCGGTGTGCATTCCGTCTGCGGCAGCGCCGGGGTCGAGCAGGACCACCTTCTCGGGCCGAATCGTGAACCGGCGGCCCTCGCGTTCGAGCAGGTTCGAGACCCCGACGAACCCGGCGACGAAGGGGTTGCCCGGCCGCTCGTACACCTCCGCCGGGGTGCCGATCTGCTCGATCCGGCCCTCGTTGAAGACCGCGATGCGATCGGACATCGTCAGCGCCTCCTCCTGGTCGTGCGTGACGTAGACGAACGTGATCCCGACATCGCCCTGGATGCCCTTCAGCTCCACCTGCATCTGCTCGCGCAGCTTCAGGTCCAGCGCGCCCAGCGGCTCGTCGAGCAGCAGCACGCGCGGGTGGTTGACGATGGAGCGCGCGAGCGCGATGCGCTGGCGCTGGCCACCGGAAAGCTCCGAGGGCTTCCGATCCTCGTATCCCGGTAGCCGGACCATCTCGAGCGCCTCGTTTCGCCGCCGCGCCCGTTCCTCTCTTGCGACGCCTTCGACCCGCAGGCCGTACTCCACGTTGTCGCCAACGCTCATGTGGGGAAACAGCGCATAGTCCTGGAAGACGGTGTTGACCTCGCGGTCGTAGGGTGGCAGCCCGGTGACGTCGCGGCCGGCGAGCTCCACCCGTCCTTCGTCCGGAAGCTCGAAGCCCGCGATCATCCGCAGCGTGGTCGTCTTGCCCGAGCCCGACGGGCCAAGCAGGGTGAAGAACTCTCCCTCGGAGACCTCCAGGTCGATGCCGCCCACCGCGACGACGTCGCCGTAGACCTTCCGCAGCCCCGTCAGGCGGATGTCGGGCTCGGCACTCGCCGCGGCCCCCTCACCCTCCTGGGACGCGGCCGTCGCTGCGCTCAACTGCTCCATTGCGTACAAGAGCCGGACGGGAACACGCGGGACCAAGCTATCCGAACCGTCCCAAGCGCGCCACCCGACCGGTGGACAAAGATCGGCCCCCGGGTCTGCCGAAACGGCTAGCACGCCCGAGCGTCGGTGCTCTAGATCACCCGGGCGAGCGCGGCCACGGCCGCCGCGGCTCCGACCGCCCACAGGAGCGCGTCGTGGCGCACCCACAGCACCCCGGCCGCTGCGGCCACTCCCAGGGCCCGGGCGTCGAGCTCGAGCGTGTCGTCGCCGCCGGCGAACGTCTCGACGACAACCAGGGCGGCGAGTAGCGACGCGGCGAGCAGCGAGATCACGCGCATGGCCATGGGTTGCAGCTCGCGGCCCCCGAGGCCAACTGGCCCGGAGGCGCGGATCAGTGCGGTGGCCGCGGCGAGCACGACGACCGTCGTCCAGACGTCGCTCACGGCACCACCGGCTCCTGTGCGGGTTTGCGGCCGAGGTTGCGGTTGCCGATCAGGCCGAGGAGCGCCGCCGCCGATGCCGCGATGATCGGCACGCCGGGCGGGGTCAACGGCGTCAGCACCAGGGCGATCGCCGCTCCAAGGCGCGCCGCGGCCACCGCCAGCCGGCCCCCGCGGAGCTCGCCGATCAGCAGCGCCAGAAAGAAGGCGGGAAACAACGCGTCGAGCCCCAGGCGCTCGGGATCGCCGATTGCATCGCCGGCGAGCACGCCGATCGCGGTCCCGCCCACCCAGTACGGATAGGACGGGAGCGTCGCGCCGACCATGAACGCGGGGTCGAAGCGGCCGCTGCCCGACTCGCCATCGCCCAGGAGGCGTCGATCATCGCCTGTCCAACGGCAGCCCGGTGAAACGGTCCGCCGCCCAGCGAAGGGCCCAGGGCGATCCCCATCGGCCCGTACCGCGCGTTCAACAGCAGCCCGGCGACGATCGCGGCGCCCGCGCCACCGCCGGCCGCCAGCACGGCCACGGACGCAAACTGCGCCGAGCCGGCGAACACAATCGCCGACATCACGATCGGTGCCACGTTCCCCATCACCAGTCTGGCGAGTACCCCGAACGAGACGCGAGGAAGAGCACCGCGACGGCGTAGGCGCGGCCGGCGCGCACCCCGGCCCGCAAGCTCGAGGGCGGATCGTCTCGCCCGTCGTTGTCCCGCCCCTGGAACGACACGACCCGCCATTGTGGCGGGCCGCGTCGGGGGGGTCTATGCGGAGGTGTGAAGTCGCTAGAGGTTCTGCTTATCCGGCGACATCCGCATGGTGATAGGTGCTAGAGACTGCGCCAGTGGCGCTTCTTGTAGCCGCGGCCGGAGCGCTTCTCTTCGCTCCAGCCGGGGCCGTTGCCCGGGGTCATCGAGGTGTCCCAGCGCAGCCCGGCGATCATCGCGAAGGCGTGACCCGGATTGCCGTAGACGGTGATCCAGCTGCCCTTGCCGCGCTTGCCCCACTTCGCCAGCCCGCTCGAATCCAGCGGGGCGGCCAGCAGTCCTGCCTTGTGGAGGACGAAGCTCACGGCACCTGAGCAGTCGTAGCCGCGGTCGCGGAACTTCTGGTGTCCGCCGCCGTACTTGTAGGGCTTCTTGCGGATCTTGTTGGCCGCCTTGATCGCGGCGACGACCTCGGGCGGTGCGTCGGCGGGCGCGATCGCCTTGCCGTTGACGACCTCTCCCTTGCTGCCCGGAACGACCGTCCCCGCGCCCGAGCCGCCGGCTCCGATCCCGCCGCTCCCGCCCGCGACGGCGGCGGACGCCGGCACCGCGAGGGCCGCGACCGCCGCCAACGCGACAGTTGCCCGGAGCCTCTTGCTTAGTCTTGGTCTTGGTGTGTGGGTACGCAAAAGAACCGATCTCCTTCGTCGGCCTACGGGGTTAGCTGTCGGGCTAGCGCTAAAGGAGCCTGCGCTTCCACAGGGAGTGGATTCGCCCCAAACTTCGGTTCCCCCGCTTCCCACCACTCTTTCGCAGCGGGAATTCGGCTTTACCGGTTTTCGAGTCGCGGCACCCTACACGATTCGTCGGCGGGATGCAAAGACCTGCTCATGAACTCGTAACGATGCTCACACATCCCCCGCAATTTGCGTGAGCTTCGCGGCTTCCGTCACGGATCTCCCCCGCCCCCATCGGTGACCAGTGCCGCCACCGCGCGCTAGGTTGGCGGCGTGGAGCTACAGGGCAAGGCGGCGCTCCTGACCGGCGCGACCGGCGGGCTCGGGCGCAGGGTCGCCGGGGCGCTGGCCGAGCGCGGCGCCACCCTGGTGCTGAGCTCGCGCAAGCCCGACGAGCTCGTCGAGCTGGCGGCGTCGCTTCCTGGCGAGGGTCATCGGTCGGTGGTGGCGGACCTCGCTGTCGAAGGGGCCGCGCTCGAGCTGGTGGCCGAGGCGGGCGACGTCGACGTGCTGGTCGCAAACGCCGGCCTGCCGGCGTCCGGGCGGCTGGACTCGTTCACGCAGGAGGAGATCGAGCGCGCCCTGCGGGTGAACCTCGAGGCGCCGATGCGGATGGCCCGCGAACTGCTCGTGCCGATGGTCGAGCGGGGCTCCGGTCACCTGCTCTTCGTCTCCTCGCTGTCCGGCCACGCTGCGACCACTCGGTCCTCGGTCTACTCGGCGACCAAGTTCGGCCTCCGTGGCTTCGCTCTGTGCCTGCGCGAGGATCTCCGAGGTACAGGCGTCGGCGTCTCGGTGGTCAGCCCCGGGTTGATCAGGGAGGCGGGGATGCTCGCCGCCTCCGGCGCCAGGCCCCCGCCTGGACTTGGCACCGGCACGCCCGAGCAGGTCGCTGGAGCTGTGGTCAAGGCCATCGAACAGGACCGCGGCGAGATCACCGTGGGCCCGCTCCGCCAGCGGATCGCTGCGCGCATCGCCAACAACGCTCCAGAGCTCTCGGGACGTCTCACCCGCGGGCTGGCGGCGAGGGTCGCCGACCAGATCGCGCGCGGTCAGACCGAGAAGCGCTAGCCGGTCAGGTCGATTCGGGCCTTCAGCTTGGCGACGGCGCCGTCCGCGTTGGCCGCGCGCACGTTGACCGTTGCGGTGCCCTCGGCTTCGTCAAGCAGCTCCCTCAGCTCGCGAGCGCGCTTGATCCGCAGCCTGACCACCTCGGGCTCGCGCGCGGTCAGCGAGGGCGTCTTCGGCTTCAGGGCGAATTTTTTGCCGGCGGCTCGGGCCTTGCCGCCGATCTCCACCTCACACGGGTCTTCCACGCAGGTGAGCTCGACCTTCAGGCCCCTGACCGTCTGTTTCTCGCGCGAGCTCAGCTTCAGCGTCAGCTCGTCGGCGAGCGCGAGCGGAGCGGTCACGGCAAGCACCGCCAGGACGACGAACGGAATCCTCAATCTCATGCCTCCTCGACAAACCCCACCACAACCGCCACAACGTTGCGCGACCCTACACCGGGCGTTCGGCCGGAGTCAAGCGGGAACGGATCGGCCGCCGATCTGGGTTCGCGCGTCGCATTCGGGATACTGGGAAGGAGATGGGCGACAGCTTCGGAGCCAAGTCGACGCTCGAGGTCGGAGGCAAGGAGTACGAGATCTTCCGCCTCGACGCGCTCCGGGAGAGATTCGACGTCGCTCGGCTTCCCTATTCGCTCAAGGTCCTGCTGGAGAACGCGCTGCGCCTGGAGGATGGCGACTCGGTCACCGCCTCCAACGTCGAGGCGATCGCCTCCTGGGACGCGAACGCTGAGCCAAGCGTCGAGATCCCGTTCCAGCCGGCGCGCGTGCTGATGCAGGACTTCACCGGGGTGCCCGCGATCGTCGACTTGGCCGCCATGCGCGACGCGATGGACGACCTCGGCTCCGATCCGGCGAAGATCAACCCGCTCGTCCCCGTGGACCTGATCATCGACCACTCAGTGCAGGTCGACGCGTTCGGAAGCCCGCGCGCATTCGACATCAACGCGGACCGCGACTACGAGCGAAACGGCGAGCGCTACGCGTTCCTGCGCTGGGGGCAGCAGGCTTTCGACGACTTCCGGGTCGTCCCGCCGGCAACCGGCATCTGCCACCAGGTCAACCTCGAGTACCTGGGGAAGGTGGTGTTCACCAGCGAGCGCGACGGCGTGGTCCAGGCGTATCCAGACACCCTCGTCGGCACCGACTCGCACACGACGATGATCAACGGCCTCGGAGTGCTCGGCTGGGGCGTGGGCGGGATCGAGGCCGAGGCGGCGATGCTGGGCCAACCGATCTCGATGCTGCTGCCGCAGGTCGTCGGCTTCAGGCTCGACCGCGAGCTCTCGGAGGGGGCGACCGCGACGGACCTCGTCCTCACCGTCACGGAGATGCTCCGCGAGCGCGGCGTGGTCGCCAAGTTCGTCGAGTTCTTCGGCCCAGGCCTGCACACCCTCGGGCTCGCCGACCGGGCGACGATCGGGAACATGTCTCCGGAGTTCGGCTCCACCTGCGCGATCTTCCCCGTCGACCGAGAGACGCTTCGCTACCTCGAGTTCACCGGTCGCCCCACGGAGCTGATCGAGCTCGTCGACGCCTACGCTCGGGAGCAGGGAACGTTCCACGACGCTGACTCCGACGAGCCGACGTTCTCCGAGACGCTGGAGCTCGACCTCTCGGCGGTCGAGCCGAGCATCGCCGGGCCCAAACGCCCGCAGGACCGAATCGCGCTGACGAACGCCAAGGCGGCGTTCATCGAGTCGCTGCGCGAGTTCGATCCCGGTGCGGCCGAGGAGCTGGGGAACAACTACGACGAGGCGGTCGCCGGCTCCTTCCCCGCCTCCGATCCCCCGGGCGAGGAGCACAACGACGACCGCGGCAAGCCGCGCCGGTTCGGCACGGCCACGGCAGTGGACGAGCGGCGCACCGACAACGTCGTGCCGGTGACGCTGGAGGACGGAACCGAGGTAGACCTCGACCACGGACGGGTGGTGATCGCGGCGATTACGAGCTGCACTAACACCTCGAACCCGTCGGTGATGGTGGGAGCCGGCCTGCTTGCGAAGAAGGCCGTCGAGCGGGGTCTCGATCGCAAGCCGTGGGTGAAGACCTCGCTGGCGCCGGGCTCGACGGTGGTCACGGACTACCTCGAGCAGGCGGGGCTGACCGAGTACCTCGACCGGCTTGGCTTCAACCTGGTCGGCTACGGGTGCACGACCTGCATCGGCAACTCGGGCCCGTTGCCGGAGGCGATCTCCGCCGCCGTCAACGACAACGATCTCGTCGTCTGCTCGGTGCTCTCCGGGAACCGCAACTTCGAGGGGCGGATCCAGCAGGACGTGCGCAACAACTACCTCGCCTCCCCGCCCCTGTGCGTGGCCTACGCGCTCGCCGGCCGCATGGACGTCGACCTGCTCTCCGATCCCCTCGGCCAGGGATCGGACGGCGAGCCGGTGCTCCTGCGCGACATCTGGCCCAGCTCGGAGGAGATCAAGCAGACCGTGGCCGACGCGGTCCGCTCCGACATGTTCACCAAGAGCTACGCAGACGTGTTCACGGGCGACGACCGCTGGCGGGGGCTCGAGACGCCGGAGGGCGAGCGCTACACCTGGCCTGACTCGACGTACGTGCGCAAGCCCGGCTTCTTCGATGGCATGAGCCCCGAGCCTGAGCCCGTGGAGCCGATCACCGGCGCCCGGGTGCTGGCCGTGCTGGGCGACTCGGTGACCACCGACCACATCTCCCCGGCCGGCGCGATCAAGAAGGACTCGCCGGCCGGCCGGTGGCTGATCGAGAACGGAGTCGAGCCCCGGGATTTCAACTCCTACGGCTCGCGCCGGGGAAACCACGAGGTGATGGTCCGCGGCACATTCGCCAACGTGCGCCTGCGCAACCGGCTGGTCGAGCGCGAGGGAGGCTTCACGCGTCACTTTCCCGACGGCGAGGAGACCGCGATCTATGAGGCCGCGATGGCCTACGCCGCCGAAGGCGTTCCACTCGTCGTGCTCGCCGGAAAGGAGTACGGCTCCGGCTCCTCGCGCGACTGGGCGGCCAAGGGTACGGCGCTGCTCGGGGTCCGCGCGGTGATCGCCGGGAGCTTCGAGCGCATCCACCGCTCGAACCTGATCGGGATGGGCGTGCTGCCGCTGCAGTTCCCGGCGGGCGAGAGCGTCGACACGCTCGGGCTCACGGGCTCAGAGACGTTCGATGTCGGCGACCTGGAGGACGGCGAGGCTCGGAGCGTCGAGGTGACCGCCACGGCCGAGGGTGGCGACCCGACCAGCTTCGAGGCGCGCGTGCGTCTCGACACGCCGAACGAGGTCCGCTACTTCCAGCACGGCGGGATCCTCCATCGGGTGCTGCGGGAGCTCAGGTAGGCAGGCGGGCGAGGCCGCGGCACGGCGGTCGGCACTCGGACGAACGTACTGATGGTTGACACCGGGTAGCGCAATCAGGCAGAATTAACTCAACCCGTGTAGGGAGACTTCGAAGCTCGTCCCCGGCCAGTCCCGCCTCCGGGGGCGAACGCGTCGGCATCCCTCCCTGGCTACCGACGCGCTGGCGTGGGCGCGGGCCGTGTGGACCCCCTGCCTCCCGCGGCCCCGCCCCGCCGACTTTGCGGATTCTTCCGAGGCGCGCCCGGCCGCCTGGCCCAGGCCGGTGTTAGCATTTGCTATTGCCAGGTAGCCGGGGGGTTAAGCTTGACGCGCATGGGGGCGGACCGTGTGACCCCCTTCGCGGTCCGCCCTCCTTTCTTGCTCGGATCCGGGGCTCAGGCGCCAATCCGGCCGCGCTCGCCGCTTTGGGCCGGCGACGACTGCCGTCTCTCAATCACCGTGATCCCGATCACGCTGCCCACGGGCCCAGCGGGCGTCAGGGTGGCGGCGAGCAGCCAGTACGGCGCCTCGTGACGCAGGATCGCAATCCAGATCAGCAGCACGAGGGCGATGTAGCCGATTCCGTGGCTGAGGCCGAGGACGAACGTCTCGTGCTCCATGCCTGGGATGAGCCAGACCACCAGCAGGCCCGCGAACAGCGCCAGTTCGATGTACGACGCCCGCTTCACCCAGACGAACAGCGCCCCGGGCCGCACCTCGCGCAGCGCGCTGGAGTGCGGCTGGGCGGCGATCGCGGCAGGTTCGTCGCTCACTGCCGCATTGATAGCGGAGCACACGGATTCGAGCCTGCCCCGACTTCGGCGAGCGCCTGGCCGTGGCCGTCACCCACCGGGCAGCCATCCTCGGCGCCTAGGCGTGCCTGGTTACCCCTCCAGCGCCGTCAGGACGATGCGCTCCTGTTCGAGGCGGTGCGCGGCGGGGTACCCCTCGCTGGGCGACGCGCGCTGCGGGCGCCCGACGTAGCGGAACTCGACGCCCTCGGGCATCAGCGCCGGCATGCGCCGGAACATCACCTTCCACGCACCCATGTTCTTCGGCTCCTCCTGGGCCCAGATGATCTCCTTGAGGTTCGGGTACGAGGCGATCAGGTCGGCGATCTGGTCGCGCGCGAACGGGTACAGCAGCTCCACCCGGGCGATCGCAACCGACTTGGCCTGCTCCCGGCGCTCGTGGCCGTCGATGTCGTAGTACGGCTTGCCGCTGCACAGCACCAGCCGCTCGATCTGCTCGCGGTCGGTGACGCGCGGGTCGTCGAGCACGAACTTGAACGAGCCGGACGTCAGCTCGTCGAGGCTCGACGCCGCCGCCTTGAGGCGCAGGAGCCCCTTCGGGGTGAGGACAACGAGCGGCCTCGGCTTGGCGATCCGTGCCTGGCGCCGCAGCAGATGGAAGTACTGGGCGGCGGTCGTCGGGTTGGCGAGCCTGATGTTGCCCTCCGCGGCAAGTGCCAGGAAGCGCTCGATGCGAGCGCTCGAGTGCTCGGGTCCCGATCCCTCGTAGCCGTGTGGCAGCAGCAACGTCAGGCGGCTGGTCTGGCCCCACTTGGACTCGCCGGAGACGATGAAGCTGTCGATGATGACCTGGCCCGAGTTGGCGAAGTCCCCGAACTGGGCCTCCCAGATGATCAGGCTCTCGGGCGAGGCCGCGGAGTACCCGTACTCGAACCCCATGCACGCGGCCTCCGACAGCGGGCTGTTGTGTAGCTCGAACGGCGCCAGCGCGCCGGAGAGGTTCTGGATCGGCACGTACTTGAGGCCGGTCTTCTCGTCGTGAAGCGCCATATGGCGGTGGGAGAACGTGCCGCGCGCCGTGTCCTGGCCAGTGAGCCGGATGTGCGTTCCCTCGGTCAGCAGCGAGCCCAGGGCCAGCGCCTCGGCGTGGCCGTAGTCGATCTCACCGTTGTCGAGCGCCTCGGTCCGTCCCAGCAGCGGCTTGCGCAGCTTCCGGTGGATCGTGAAGCCGTCGGGAACCCGCAGCAGCTCCTCGTTCAACGACCGCAACCGGCTCTCGGATACAGCGGTGTCGACGTCGGGACTCTTCGTGCGGTCCAGCTCGCCGGTGCCGATCGCCGTCGAGCTTGGGTCCTCGTACTCGCCGGCCTCCATCTTGCGACGCAGCTCCTTCAGCGCCGCCTGCAGCTCGTCGGTTCGCTTCTTGCTCTCCGCCTCGACCGCCTCCGCCGTGACCACGTCCTCGTTGGAGAGCTGTTCGGCGTAGATCTGGGACACCGGAGGATGCGCCTTGATCTTCGCGGCCATCACGGGCTGGGTGTACGCGGCCTCGTCGGTCTCGTTGTGTCCGTAGCGCCGGTACCCGATCAGGTCGATGACCACGTCCCGCGCCCAGCGGTCGCGGTACGCCATCGCCAGGCGGCACGCTGCGATGCACGCCTCGACGTCGTCGGCGTTCACATGGATGATCGGGCAGTTGAAGCCCTTGGCCAGGTCGCCGGCGTACGGCGTCGAGCGGCCCTCGTCGGGATCCGTGGTGAACCCCACCTGGTTGTCGGTGATGATGTGGACGGTGCCGCCGGTGGAATAGCCCTCGAGCGACTGGAGGTTCAGCGTCTCGGCCACCACCCCTTCGGCCGGGAAGGCGGCGTCGCCGTGGAGCAGCAAGGGCACGACCACGTTCGGGCTGTGCTTGAGCTTCGGGCCCGTGTGCTCGGACTGGTCGGCGCGGGCGCCACCGGTGACGACCGGATCGACGAACTCCAGGTGGCTCGGGTTCGGATAGAGCCGGATCTTGATCTCTTCACCGTCGCGAGTGGTGAACAGGCCCTCGGCCCCGTGGTGGTACTTGACGTCGCCCGTCCCTGAGTGCGGGATTGCCGCGATGGCTTTCACCCGCTCGAGCGCCTTCGCGCCCTCGAACTCGGCCATGATCGACGCCACCGAGCGCCCGAGGTTGTGGGCGAGCACGCTAAGGCGCCCGCGGTGCGCCATCCCGATCATGACCTCGCCGGCGCCGTTCTCGCGCGCGAGCGTCCCGATCTCGTCGATCATCGGCACGACGGCGTCGAGGCCCTCGATCGAGAACATCTTCTGCCCCAGGTACGCCTTCTGCAGGAAGCGCTCGAACCCGAAGACCTGAATCAGCCGGTGCAGCAGCGCGCGCTTCTCCTCGGGCGAGAGCGGAGCGCGATGCCAGCCCGTCTCGATCATCTCCCGCAGCCACATCCGCTGCTGATGCGATGACAGGTGCTCGATCTGGTAGGCGATGGTTCCGCAATAGGCGTCGCGCATCCGCGGCAGGGCGTCTAACAGCGTCTCGCCCTCGACCCCGCAGCGCAGGATCGAGGCGGGGATTCGCGACATCAGCTCGGGCGTCAGGTTGAGGTTCTCCGGCTCCAGCGCCGGGTCGCCCTTGGGCTCGCCCCCGAGCGGGTTTAGGCGGGCCGCGAGGTGGCCGTGTGTGCGGAATGCCTTCAGCAGCGAGGTCGCTGCCTGCACCGCCTGCAGCAGCTCGGTGTCCGGTTCGCCGGCGATCGCCGGCGCGGCCGGGGTCGGGGCACCGGCGGGGAGGGGCGGGGCCGAGGCGGCCGCCGGGTGGGCGTTTGCGACCGGATCAACCGGGATCTCGAGCGACTCGGCGACGGACTCGTAGAAACGGTCCTCGCCCTGGAGGAGCTCGTCGATGCGGCGCAGGAACGAGCCCGACTCGGCGCCCTGGATGATCCGGTGGTCGTAGGTCGAGGTGGTCGTCATCACCTTGGAGATCCCGAGCGCCTTGACCTTGTCGGCGGGCGCGTGCGCCCACTCGACCGGGTATGCAAGCGACCCGCAGGCGACGATCGTGCCCTGGCCCGGCAACAGCCGCGGCACCGAGGCGACGGTCCCGAGGCCCCCCGGGTTCGTCAGGGTGACGTTGGTGCCTCGGAAGTCGTCGGCGGTGAGCTTGTTCTCCCGCGTCTTGGTGATCAGCTTCTCGTAGTACGCGTGGAAGCCCGCGAACTCGAGGGTGTCGGCGTTTCTGATGCACGGCACCATCAGGCTGCGCCCGCCCTTGCGCTCGACGTCGACGGCGATGCCGAGGTTGATGTGCGGGTTCTCGACCACGAACGGTTTGCCGTCGCGCTCCTCATAAGTGCGGGCCATCACCGGCCAGTCGGCCCACGCGCGGACGATCGCCCACGCGATCAGGTGAGTGAACGAGACCTTCAGCCCGCGTTCCTTGAGCGCGGCGTTGATCGCCTTTCGCTTCGCGTCGAGGATGTCGACCGCGAGCGTCCGGAACGAGGTTGCGGTCGGCATCGACCGGCTCTCGGTCATCGCCGCGGCGAGCATCGCCGCCGGCCCCCGCAGTGGCTTGGCCTCGCCCTGCGCGAACGCCGGGGCTGCGGGCCCCGCACCGTCGCCCTTGCCGTCGACCGCGGCCAGCACGTCGGCCTTGGTGATCTTGCCGTTCACGCCGGTGCCGCGGACGCGGCTCAGGTCGATGCCCTTGTCGGCCGCGATGCGCTTTGCGACCGGCGAGGCAATCCCTCCGCCGACATCCTCGCCCACGGCTCCGGTGTCGGTGGGCTGCGGCGCGGCCGGGGCGGGCGCGGCCGTCGTCTCGGGAGCGCCGTCGGCAGCCTCGGCGGGCGCGGCCCCAACCCCGGTCACCATTTCTGCGAGGAGCTGGCCGACCTTGACGACCTCGTCCGGCTGCACGAGAAGCTTCGTGATCGTGCCGGAGGCTGGCGCCGGCACCTCGGCGTCGACCTTGTCGGTCGAGACCTCCACCACGGTGTCGCCCTCGGAGACCTGCTGGCCTTCGGCGACATGCCAATCGAGCACGGTGCCCTCGGTCACCGACTCGCCCATCTCCGGCATGACGACGTGAAGAGTTTCTCCTCCACCTTCAGTGGTCACGGCCGTCACCTCGCCCGGTTGCGGCGCCGGCGATCCGGCCGACTCGTCGCCGAGGTCGGCATCTCCCTCGCCGCCGCCCTCGACCAGTCCGTCCTGCTGTTCGAGGCCCACAGCGCCGGACTCCGCCGATGCTCCGTTGCCGGACGGCTTGCCGTTCGGGTCGATCTGCGCGAGCGCCTGACCGACCTCAACGGTGTCGTCGGGCTGGGCGAGGATCCTGGCGATCACGCCCGTTGCCGGCGCGGGGACCTCGGCGTCTACCTTGTCGGTCGAGACCTCGACGACGGTCTCGCCCTCCTCGACGAACTCCCCCTCCGACTTGTGCCACTCGAGGATCGTTCCCTCAGTGACGGACTCCCCCATTTGGGGCATCTGGACTTCGACCACTGCCGTGTCGGACACTGACCTTGAGTGTATGAGGTTGGCCTCTGGCCGTGGGGCGAGTTTTCGCCGCCGCAGAGCGCGTTGCCGGCCCCGTCGGACGACCCATCCGGCCGCAGCCCCTTCGCCCGCAGCCTTGCGGCTTGCCAGCAGATCCGAGCGAGGGTTGTGACCGTCTGAGCGGGATAGGAAGCAGGCGCCCGCGACATCACGGTCCGCGAACGGGGCAGCCGCCGCAGCGCCAGCCTCGCCTCGAGGACGGCGCGGCCTCGCTCCAGGTTTCCGACCACGATCTCGAGCCGCTCGCTGGGCTGGCCGATGCGACACTCATGGTGGGCCAGCAGGAAGACCGGTCCATCAAGTGGAGCCCCAAGCGTTTCGCCACCAGAGCCCGCGCCGCCTCTGCCGGGGGCTGTCGCCCCCGACCGAGCAAGTCTGCGGTGCGCAGCCACGCGAGGGCCGGTCGGCGCGCCGACCTACACGGGGTGCAGGGCCAACAGCCCCGGCAGCTCGCCCAGGTCCAGCAGCGGGATCAGGATCCGGTAGCGAAATGAGTGCGCGACGGGCGACGAGCGCCGGTGGGAGATCCAGCCTTCATAGAACGCGGACCGCGGGATCCCCTCGGTTGGGACCCCCGCGGTCACGAGGCGTGGGCCGTGGTTGGGGGCGTTGTTGACGAGCAGTGCAACCGCAGGCTCGCGCTCCGCCAAGCGGGCGGCAGATTCGCGAACCGACCGAGGATCGGCGAGGTCGCAGAGCTCGAGATCGAGGTCGGCCTTCACCCTCGTTCGGCGAGGCGTGTGCCCACGTGCTTGCGCGCCGGCTCGCCACGCGCGCGGACGTGTACCCGGGGACGACGGCGAGGTCCAGCGTCCTGTCGAGCAGAGTGCTCAGAGGGCTCATGGCGACAACTCGTCGAACGGCGGCGCGGGGCGGCCCCGCGCCGCCCCGCATACGCCGCGGACGAGGCTGTCTAGGGCTTGACCTTGACCTTGGCCTTGCCGAGGTTGGCACCGGCCAGGTCAGGTAGCCCAAATGTCGCCGAAAGCGCCCTGGCCGCCTTGCCGGCGAGCAGCGCCTTGACCTTGGAGATCACGACACGGTCCCCGCGCTCTGAGATTCTGGCCTTGTCGAGATCGAGATCGGCCAGCCGCACCTTGCCGCCGCCCGCGACATCGGCGCGGATCACGTCCTTCGCGCCCACCTTGATCACGAAGTTCTGAAGGGTGAGCGAAGTGCCGTGATCGGAGAACGTCAGCCCGCCCGAGTGCTTGAGCTTGCCCGAAACGCGCTCGACGTTGAGCTTGCCGCGGGTGATGGGGAAGGCGATTCCTTTTCCGGTCACCTCGGCGTTGCCAGCGGGCGCCACGGTCACGCCCTCTGCCGCGAGCGCGTCGAACGTCGCGGCCTTGGGCGCGAGAAGGGTCTTGCCGCCGAGCTTTGCCGCCGTGGCCGGCCCGGCCAGGGCAAGCGCCGCGACGGATGCCGCGGCGCCGAGCACCGCGAGGGCCGTCAGTCGATGGCGCGGCGCTCGCGCTCGCCTTTGGATGGTCGTCATGAGTCCTCCTCGTGGAGTTGGGGTCGGTGTTCGAGGGCTATACGGCGGGCCCCCGGCAGCCGGTTGAGTTTCAACTCGCCGGCGCCAGAAGATGTCTCTCGCAACCCCCAGTCCTTCGCGCTTCGTATTCCCCCTGGAATGACCGCGCTCGACGCAGCAATGGCCGTGGCGCCGCCCGGCTGCGCAATCATGCGACTGGACTTGAGCGCCGCGAATTCTGAGCAACCTAGGGGGGATGCCGACGCGCGGCTTGCCGCGCGGCTTGCATCGCGCGATCCGGGCGCGCTAGACGAGGCGTACGAGCGTTACGGGCGGATCTGCTTCGGCTTCCTGGTCAACACGCTGCGCGACCGACCTACCGCGGAGGACGTCCAACAGCAGGTGTTCCTGGAGCTCTGGCAGCGCGCCCCGACATATGACTCCGGCCGCGGCAGCTTGCTCACCTGGATCATGACCATCGCTCGCAGCCGTGCGATCGACCAGCTGCGACGGCGCATTCCCGAGCCGGTTGGGAGCCCGGTGGCGGTCGAACGAAATCAGTCTGCCGTGGATGAGACCGAGGCTCTCGTCGAGCAATGGCGCTTTGCAGGACTGCTGGAGCGGCTTCATTCCGATGAGGCGATGGTGCTGCGCATGCGTTTCTACGAGGAACTCACGCAGGCGGAGATCGCCCAGCGCACCGGGATCCCGCTCGGCACGGTGAAGACACGGATGGTCACGGGCCTCAAGCGCCTGCGTGACCTACTGGAGCAGGAGTGAGCGACCGAGCCGAAGAGCGAAACGAAGCCATTGCCGCCTACCTGATGGGCGAGCTCGACGAGGACGCCCGTGCCGAGTTCGACCTGCGGCTGCAGCGCGACCCGGAGTTGCGGGCGGAGCTCGAGGCGGTGCGCCCCGTCGTGTCGAAGCTCGAGGCTTTGCCCGAGGAAGCGTGGAACGCGCCGGAGCCCCCTCCGCTCGCCGTTCCCGTTGCAGAGGCCGCGGACGCTCAGCCTGCGCCGAGCCGATCGCATCAAGCGCGAGGCTGGCGGTGGACACCTGCCAGGTTGGCGATCGCGGGTGGGGTTGCGGCGCTGCTCCTGGGCGTCGGCGTGTGGGTTGGAACTCTCGTCGACGACGATGCTGCGCCTGCCGACCTCGGAGCCGGGCAGTCGATCGTCTTGACGCCGGTCGGCGACGAGGGGAGCGCTCGCGGCGAACTGACCGTCGCCGGTGGGCCAGGCGGACGTGCGAACCTGGATGTCAGCGGGCTTCCGCCCAACGCCGACGACTATTACGAGGTCTGGCTGTTGGGCGACCGGGGCCTGGTCTCGCTCGGGTCGTTCCGCGTCGACGAGGACGGAGCTGCCTCCGTCGATCTGGAGCTCCCGGTCAATCCGGCTCGTTACGGCTCATTCGACGTCTCGCTCGAGCCCGACGACGGCGACCCGTCGCACTCGAGCGATTCGGTGCTGCGTGGGCCGACGTCGAGCTAGCTGACGGCTTCGTGGCTGGAAGCTGGCGTGGCCTCTGACGTTCAGCCGACCCGCTAGCGCTCCTGCCCCTCGGCACGCGCTCGCTTGTGGTCGACGATCGGCGCGGGGTAGTCCACGCCGATCACGCAGCCGTTCTCCGTCTGTAGCTCCTCGGGCATCCTCCATGGCTCGGCCAGGTGCTCGTCCGGGAGGTCTCGAAGCTCGGGCACGAACCGCCGCACGTAGGCCCCGTCGGGGTCGTAGCGCTGCTGGTGCAGGGTCGGGTTGTAGATGCGGCGCGGCGCGCGTAGCTCCAGCGGACCGTGCCCCGGTAGCGGTTCTGATACTCCGACCGCGCGTTGCGTGGGTGGTGCTGGAGCACCTGATGCAGGAAGTCACGCCAGCAGAGCTGACGACGAAACTCCGCCGCGCCGTCGCCACGAAGACGGTCCTCCAGCTCGCGGGGCGAGATGCAACCGAAGTGCAGTAGGGCGACAAGCGCGACGTCGCATCGGCACCCAAGCGGTCGCGTTGAGACCAGTAGGGGCGAAGCCCGGATCTCAGGAAGCGCGCCATCGCCCGGCGCCCGGCGGTCTCACCACCACTCGGAGGATCGGAGACCTCCTGCTCGAGGCCCAGCGCGTGGAGCGATGGCACACGACCGTTGGCAAGCCGCGACGCCGGGCTGGGAACGAGCGCGGAGCGCGCAGGACATCGCCCGTGACGTGGACCGAGTCGGCACCCAGCTCGCGCGCGAGCGCCGGCAGCTGCCGCTCGGGCCTTCCCCGTCGCGTCACCAGCCCGGACCCCAGGCGGCGCAACTCGCCGTCGAGGTCCTCGAGGCACTCGAGGAGGAGCTGGGTGCGAGGGCCGGAGCTGTGGCGGCCGTGGAGAAGCCGGTCATCGAAGCAGAACACCGGGACACCCGGTCGTGCTCGTCGAGCGCGGCGCGCAGCGCCGGATGGTCGCACACTCGCAGGTCGCGTCGGTACCAGAGCAGGGCCGTCATTCACCGAGCAGTCTGGTGAGTGCCTCGTGGCGGTAGTCGAAGATCCGCTCGAGGTCGCGGCGGACCACGGCTCGATGGGCGAGCTCGCCGAGCGGCCCCAGCGGCAACGCGTAACGCACGTGGTCGCCGACCACGGTTCCCCCGTCGCGCCCCTCGAACGTGTGGGTGTGCAGCCACAGCTTGTACGGGCCCTTGAGCTGGCGGTCGACGAACCTTCTCGGCGGCTCCCAGGTCTCGATCCGGGTCCGCCAACTGACCGGGACGCCGCGGACCCGAAGGCGGTAGTCGAGCAGAGTCCCGGGCCCGACCTCGATCGGTCCCGGCGTGAGCATGCGGAAGGCAAGCCACGCTGGCGTCACGGCCTCGAGCTTGAAGGCGTCGGAGAAGAAGTCGAAGGTTTGTTCGAGCGGAGCCTTGACCCAGTGCTCGCGCGACAGCTTGTGGACCCTGTCCCTCAACCCGACAGCTCCTCGGCCAGGGTGCGGCGCAGCGTCTCCTCGAACGGGGTCCGCACGACGTCGAACGGGGCGGCGCCGGACGGGCGGAGACGTCGCAGGTCCTCGGCACGCGCCGCGTCGCGAACCAGGCAGCGGATCCGGTGGCCGGCGTCGCCGAGCTTGGAGGCCAGCCGGCCTCCGATGAAGCCCGTGGCGCCGGCGATCAGGATGCTGAGGCGCTCGCTCAAGCGACCCGCGCGACCACGACGACGGCGTTGGCGCGCGTGTCTACGACGTCGTCGCGAACGAACGCGTGAGCCGGCGCCCGGTGGGCGCAGAAGCCGCACTCGAGTTCTGCCTTGGGACGGATCCGCTCCGGCGGAGCGATCGGCAACGCGCACTCGGGACACAGCATCGCGCCGCGGGCGAGCACCTGGACCCCGTCACGGACCAGCCGCCGGTCCTCGCCCACGGCAGCGCCGCCAGTGCGGCCGAGCTTGACGTCGGGCTCGCCACGGTCGCCGGGATCTGGAGCTAGTTCGAAGGCCATAGCTTCGGGTGAAGCACGTGCAGTTGGTGATCAATACTAGGCTTCGCAGAGCGTGGACTCGGTCACGGAGGAGGACCAATGAGCTATTTCGTCACCGGCGCGACGGGCTTCATCGGCCGCAACCTGGTCGAGCAGCTCCTGGAACGCGAGGGAACGATCTATGTGCTGGTTCGCGAGGGCTCGAAGGGGCGGCTGGAGGAGCTGCGCAGCCGCTGGAACACCGACTCGGAGCGCCTCGTAGGGATCGTCGGCGACATCTCTCAGCCCCGTCTCGGCGTTTCCGAGTCCGACCTCGAGCGGCTGACCGGGAACGTGGATCACGTCTTCCACCTGGCGGCGATCTACGACATGACGGCGGACGCCGAGAGCCAGCGGGTCGCCAACGTCCAGGGAACCCGGAACATGGTCGAGTTCGCCGAGGCAGTCGATGCGGGATGCGTGCACCTGGCGAGCTCGATCGCCGCCGCCGGCCTCTACAAGGGCACCTGGCGAGAGGACATGTTCGAGGAGGCGCAAAACCTCGACGTCAATCCCTACTTCCAAACCAAGCACGAGGCGGAGAGGGTCGTGCGAGAGGAATGTGATCGTCACTGGCGCATCTACAGGCCCGGGATCGTCGTCGGCCACTCCGAGACGGGCGAGATGGACAAGGTCGACGGGCCCTACTACTTCTTCAAGCTGATCCGGCGCCTCCGTGGCGCCGTCCCGCAGTGGCTTCCGCTGCCCAGCGTGGAGGGTCGCGAGATCAACATCGTGCCGGTCGATTACGTGGCGCGGGCGATTGACCACATCGCGCACACAGACGGCCTCGACCGGCGCGCGTTTCACCTCACCGATCCTGACCCGCTGACCGCTGGCGAGGTCATCGACGTCTTCGCGCGCGCCGCTCACGCCCCGCCGTCCTCGGTGCGGTTGCCGGCGCCCGTCTTCGATGCCGTGCGGCCCCTCGCGCGCAACACGCTCCGGGCGATCCCGCTTGCCGACACGGCCTTCGACGCCGTGCTCGCCGACTTCGGCATCCCGCGGTCGGTCCTGACCTACGTCAGCTGGCCCACCCACTTTGACTCCCGGCAAACGCAGGCGATCCTCGAGGGGACCGGCATCCGCGTTCCGCCGCTCTCCTCGTACGCCGACAAGCTTTGGGACTACTGGGAGCGCCATCTCGATCCCGACCTGTTCCGCGACCGCACGCTGCTCGGTGCGGTGCGGGGGCGAATGGGTCTCGGCAGCGGCGTCGGCACGGTGGCCGAGCAGCAGGTTCCGGACGAGTTCCTGCGTTTCGGGCGCCGCCTGCTCGGCTCCGCGTCACTGGAGAAAGCGGTCCGTGGACGAGTCGTCATGGTCACCGGCGCTTCCTCGGGGATCGGCAAGTCGGCGGCGATGAAGGTCGCCGATGCGGGCGGCACCGTGCTGCTCGTGGCACGGACTCCGGAGAAGCTCGAGGCCACCAAGGAGCAGATCGAGGCCGGAGGCGGCACGGCGTACATCCACCCGTGCGATCTCTCTGACATGGAGGACATCGACCGGATGGCCGATGAGGTGCTCGCACGGCACGGACACGTCGACGTGCTCGTCAACAACGCGGGCCGGTCGATCCGCCGCTCGGTCGCGCTGTCCTACGAGCGCTTCCACGACTTCGAGCGCACGATCCAGCTCAACTACTTCGGGGCCCTGCGGCTGATCCTCAAGCTGCTGCCTGGGATGCGGGAGCGCAAGTCCGGCCAGATCATCAACGTCAGCTCGATTGGCGTGCAAACCAACACGCCGCGCTTCTCGGCTTATGTGGCCTCCAAGGCCGCACTAGACGCGTTCTCGCGCTGCATCGCCTCGGAGATCATCGACGACGGGGTCAACATCACCGCGATCTACATGCCCCTGGTCCGCACGCCGATGATCGCGCCGACGAAGATGTACCAGCGCTTCCCCACGATCACGCCGGAGGAGGCGGCCGAGATGATCTGCGAGGCGATCGTCCACAAGCCAAAGCGGATCGCGACGCCGATCGGCACGCTCGGCCAGATCCTCTACGCGATCAACCCGAAGTCCATGGACTACATCCTCAACAGCGCCTACCACCTGTTTCCGGATTCCCGCGCCGCGAAGGGGGAGGAGCGCAAGCCGGCGGAGCCGGAGGCATCGGATGAGGAGGCCTCGCGACAGCAGGTCGCCTTCGCGTACCTGATGCGCGGCGTGCACTGGTAGCCCCCACCTACTCGAAACCAGGTAGGAGGGTTGGCGATTCCCTCCATCGAGGCAGAAGTGCCTGTATGTTGGGACTGCCACATGAGGGAGCAGCACGGGGGTGCAATTCGATCCGGTGGGGCGGCCATCGTCGCCGTCGCTGCGTTGCTCGCAGTTTTGGTCGCCGGCCTGACGCCCGCGTCCCAGGCTCGCGCCGTTCCAGGCGGTCCGATCTCGGGCGAGCCACGGGTTGGCGAGACACTGACCGCCAGTCCGGCGCACGTCTACCACTGGCAGCGCTGCGATCCCGCCGCTGACCCGTGCACAAGCAGCGCGAACCTGTGGTTCCTCGATGCGGGATGGTCGAACATCCCCGGCGCCCAGGGGCACAACGACAGCTCCTACCTCCTGACCGACGCGGATCTTGGAACGATGATCCGGGTACTGGGCAACGACGTTCATCTGACTGACTTCGTTGCCTCGCCGGCGGTCGGCCCAGTGGGCAAGCACACCCCGGTCAACGTCTCACCACCCTCGATCTCAGGCTCGGCGATCGAGGGCACCACCCTCGTCGCCGACGACGGCACCTGGCAGGGCGAGAACCTGAGCTTCGCGCGACAGTGGCAGCGCTCCAATCCCGGCGGCGGCTGGGACAACATCTTGGGCGCTACGAGGACGACCTACAAGCTGACGACGGCAGACGTCAACCGGCAGGTCCGGCTGCGCGTGATCGCGAGCAACGCCGCTGGTGAGTCGGAGCCCGCGTTCTCCGAGCCGACCGACGTCGTCGTGGATCCACCGGAGTTCGATTCCACTGCGAACCTCGACCCGATCGAGGGGACGGTGCTGGCGCAGTTGCCGGGCTCGAGCCAGATCCGCGAGATCACCGAGCTGACCCAGGTTCCCGTTGGGACCAGCGTGGACGTCACCAACGGCTTCGTCGACATGACGACGCAGAAGGGACCAAACCAGGGCCTGCAGACGATCACCCTCTGGCAGGGCACGTACGTTTTCGGGCAGCGGCCCAAGAACCGGATCACCGTGATGCGACTCACCGACGCGTTGGGTGGGGCCAACCGGCGGGGCCGAGCGCAGACCGCCGCCAAAGCCGGCAAGCGCAGGCTGTGGGGACGGGGGCGTTGCCGCTGTCGCACCCGCGGGCGAAACAGCTCCGGAACAGCGCGCGGAACCTACTGGCTGACGGCTGAGCGCAAGGCTGGGACCTACACCAAGGTCAAGGAGGGCAAGGTGCGGGTGCGCGACTTCACGCGGAACCGGCGGGTGCTGGTGAAGGCCGGCGACAGCTACCTGGCGCCCAACCCCTAGCGGGCCGCCGGCCTCGTCTCCTCCGGCGGAAGCGACCAGATCTTCACCGTCGCCTGCCGGCCCCGAACGGGCAGGTCGTCAACGTAGACGAGTGAGTCGCCGTTGCCCAGCTGCACGCGAGTCGAGTCGGCGATGAAGAGGTCGTAGGGGGTGTCCTTGGTCATCCCCTCCAACCGCGCCGCGGTGTTGACCGTGTCGCCGATCGCCGTGTACTCCAGGCGCCGCTCCGACCCGACGTTGCCTGCCATCACGGGTCCCGTGTTGAGGCCGATGCCCATTCGGAACGCCTCGATTCCCTCCGAGCCAAGCCAGCCATTGAACTCCGGCAGCTTGACCTGCAGCATCGCCCTGGCCGCCGCCAGCGCGCGGTCGGCATGGTCCGACTGCGGAATGGGTCCTCCGAACAGGGCCATGATCCCGTCTCCGATGTAGGTGGTGACCGTGCCGCCGTGCTCGAGGATCGCGTCGGTCATCCCGCTCAGGTAGACGTTCAGGATCTCGAGCACTCGCTCGGCGGGCTGCGACTCCGAGAAGGTGGTGAAGCCGCGGATGTCGCTGAACAGGATCGTTCCCTCGATCTCGACCCCGCCGAGGCGCAGGTCCTGGTCGGTCTTTGCGAGCACCTGGTCCACGACCTTCTCCGGCACGAAGCGGGCGAAGATGTCGCGCGTGCGTTGGCGCTCCATTGCCGCGCTCACGTACTGCACGCCCACCGTGCCGACGCTGGCGATGGCGAGCGTGCCCACCGGGTAAAAGAACGATCCGATCAGCCCCTCCCAGTCGAATGCGAGCTGGAGGGCGACCGTGTAGACGATCCCCACGGCGATCGCCAGCAGCAACCCCAGCGCCGGGGACAGCCGCAGGGTCGCCAGCGGTGCCAGAAAGGCAAACACCACGATCAGCGCGAGGTCGAGGGCTCCCGGCGTGGCCTCGAGTGGCAGCCCGCGCCGCGCGGTGGAGATCGAGTTCGCCTGGATCTCGGGCCCGGACATCAGATCGTCCCCGCTGTTGGATGTGGGATGAACGTCCTGAAGCGAGGGGGCGGTGGTGCCGACGACGACGAACTTGTCGGTGAACGCTCCGGGGTCGAAGTTGCCCTCGTAGGCGGTCGAGAACGGCACCTGGTCGACCATCCCCGGTGGGCCGACGTAGTCGATCCACGCACCGTCGTCCTCGAAGTCGGAGGGGTCGAGCTGGATGTCCCCGGGTGCCTGCGCGGCAGCCACCGCGAACCCGGTCAGGTTCTGAAGCTCGTAGGGCATGCGCCGGATCACTCCGCCGGGGTCGGGAATCAGGTTGCCGTTCGCCGCGATCGCTCCCACCTGCTCCACGACCCGATCGCCCCCGAAGATGTTTGTGCGGCCGTCGCTTCCGACCTCGGTGGTGGCGAGGACGACGTGAGCGGTCCGGTCGGCGCGCGCGACAGCGCCGATCAGCGCGTTGTCGTCGCGCGGGTTGGTCTGCTCGGTGAACTGGACGTCGTAGGCGATCACCCGCGCGCCATCGCGCCGCAGCTGGTCGATGACCTCGGCGTGGTAACGACGTGGGAACGGCCAGCGCTCGTCGAGCTGGCCGAAGGTGATCGCGTCGACGCCCACGACGACCACGTCATCAGGCGTGGGCTGCGTTCCCCTGATCGCAAACCTGGCGTCGACCGTGTCCAGCTCGGGCTCCCGCAGCGCGTCGGTCAGGTAGGCGACGACGCCGATCGCCGCGGCGATCACGCCGACTCCGAGCAGAAGTCTCACCCTGAGGCGCCCCCGAGACCGCATTCCGCGGCTAGATTAGCCGCGAATGGGCGACGCGACCACGACTCGCCGCCGCAAGCACTGGGGCTGGGGGTGGGAGGACCAACAGCCGTCGGTCGCCGACCTCAAGGCGCTGGCGCCGGCCATTCGCGAGCGCCTCGGCTTTGGCGCCGAGCCCGAGGAGCCCGTGCGGTTGGACGCGATCCGGTTGCCCTCGCCGCGGCTTGTCCCGCCTCGATCGCTGGCCGAGATCGTGAGCGACGACCACCATGAGCGCGTGGCTCACGGGCTCGGCAAGGCCTATCGCGACGTGGTCCGGGGAATGCGCGGGCAGTTCACCTACCCGCCTGACCTGGTCGCGCGACCGCGCGACGAGGTCGAGCTCGAGGCTCTGCTCGATTGGTGCTCGGACGCCCGGGCAGCAGCGATCCCGTACGGGGGCGGGACCAGCGTCGTCGGCGGGGTGGAGCCGCGCGTCGCGGACGACTACGCCGGCGCCGTGACGATCGACCTCGGCGCTCTCGACCGGGTGCTCGATGTCGACCCGCTGTCGCGGGCGGCCCGGATCCAGGCCGGCGTGCTGGGGCCTGCGCTGTCCGACCAGCTTCGCGAGCACGGGTTGACCCTGCGCCACTTCCCGCAGTCGTTCGAGTACTCCTCGCTCGGTGGCTGGATCGCCACTCGCGCCGGGGGCCACTTCGCGACGCTCTACACGCACATCGACGACCTGGTCGAATCGGTACGGGCGCTAACGCCCTCAGGGACGTGGGAGAGCCGACGCCTGCCGGGGTCGGGCGCCGGGCCGAGCCCCGACCGGGCGCTGATCGGCTCGGAGGGGATCCTGGGCGTGATCACCGAGGCCTGGCTGCGCGTGCACGAACGCCCGCGGTGGAAGCTCTCGTGCGGCGTCGCCTTCGACTCCTTCGCGGCAGGGGCTCGGGCCGTGCGCGAGCTGGCGCAATCCGGCCTCAACCCGGCCAACTGCCGCCTGCTGGACGAGGGCGAGGCGGAGTTCACCGGCGCTGGCCCGCCCGGCAAGGCGCTGCTCGTGCTGGGGTTCGAGTCGGCCCACCACCCCGTCGACGCCCCGATGGAGCTCGCCTTGGAGGCCGCGCGCGAGCACGGTGGCGAGGCGGGAGAACTGCGCAACGGGGGCGGGGGTGGCGGCGATGCGGTGGGCGCTTGGCGCCAGGCGTTCCTCGCCGCGCCGTACCTGCGCGACACCCTGGTGGCGTGCGGGGTGCTGTCCGAGACGTTTGAGACCGCGATCACCTGGGATCGATTCGAGGAGTTCCACGCGGCCGTGATGGAAACGGCTCGCGCAGCTGTCGCGAGCGCGTCAGGCGTCTCCGCGGCGGGCGAGGGCGCACCCAAGCTGAGCTGCCGCTTCACCCACGTCTACCCGGACGGCCCGGCCCCGTACTACACGGTCCTCGCGCCCGCGCGGCGGGGGTCGGAGGTCGACCAGTGGGCCGAGATCAAGGCGGCGGTCTCGGAGACGGTAATCGACGCGGGCGGGACGATCACCCACCATCACGCCGTCGGCCGCGACCACCGTCCGTGGTACGACCGCCAGCGGCCCGAACCGTTCGCCGAAGCGCTGCGCGCGGCCAAGCGCGCACTCGATCCTGCGGGTGTGCTCAACCCCGGCGTGCTGATCGACCCCGCTCCCTAACCTCCGCTCGTCATGCCAGCGGTGGTCAGCGCCATGCGCCCACAGGAGTGGGTCAAGAACCTCCTCGTCTTCGCCGGCCTGCTGTTCTCGGGCAAGCTCGACGAGGGCCCCCAGGTGCTCGACGCGACCCTGGCCTTCGCAGCGTTCTGCGCGATCTCGAGCGCGGGCTACCTGTTCAACGACCTGCGCGATCGCGATCTCGATCGCCTACACCCCCAAAAGCGCCACCGCCCCATCGCCAGCGGGGCGCTCGCCGAGTCGACCGCCTGGCTCGCCGCCGGGGCGCTGACGGCGATCGCGCTTGCGCTCGGCTTCGCGGTCGAGGCCCAGGTGGCGGGACTCGTGGCGCTGTACGCCGTGCTCACGGCGGCCTACTCGCTCCTCCTCAAGCGCCTGGTGATCCTCGACGTGATGACGATCGCCTCTCTGTTCCTTCTTCGCGTCGTCGCCGGCGCCGTGGCCGTGGAGGCGCGAGCCTCGGAGTACCTGCTGGTGTGCACGGCGATGCTGGCTCTGTTCCTCGGCTTCACCAAGCGCCGCCAGGAGGCGATGCTGGAACAACAGCCGGTTGCCTCCTCCGCTCCGCGTCCGGGGGCAACCGGGTTGGAGTCGGCCTCGACCGCGCGCCCGGTGCTCGAGCACTATTCGCTGCCGTTCCTCGACCAGATGGTGGCGATGGTCACCGCCACGGCGATCCTCAGCTACGTGATCTACGCGGTCAACTCGCCGCTGATCGGCTCGAAGATGCTCGCCACCGCGCCGTCGGTGCTGTACGGAATCTTCCGCTACCTGTACCTGATCTACGACCGGCGCGACACCCGCTCGACCGCCACCATCCTGAGTGAGGACCCCGGGATGATCTTCGCCGGGATCACGTGGATCGCGTCGGCGTTCCTGGTGCTCTACGTCTTCGACTGAGCCGGCCGGAGGCCTGCGGAGGCGAGCAGGTCGTCGAGGATCTCGCCGAAGTGGGCAAGGCCCAGCGAGATGTGGCCGTGCCCGTCGAGCAGGTGACCGCTGGCGCCGGCCACGTGTGCAGCGAGCCACTCGCCGTGGGCCGGGGGAACGAAGCGGTCCTCGCGACCTTGCCAGATGCCCACCGGGACGTCGATCCCGCCCAGATCGAAGCCCCAGGCGCCGAGGATCGCGACGTCGTCGTCGAACCAGCCCCAGATGCCGGCGCTGAGCGCATCCCGGATGCTGGAGGCGGCGAACTCGGCGAACTCGCCGGTCAGGACCGCGGCGTCGGGCGGCGAGACCAGCTCTCCGAGCTGGTCCATCACCTGTGGCCCGGTCACGACTCGCAGGTCGGATTCCCAGCGCGACATAAATGCCTCAAGCTCAGCCGGGCCCGCGCGGGCGGCCGCGAACTCCTCCACGTTCTCCTCGCCCATCCCGTCGAGCCAGTCAAGTGCCTCGGCGTCCGCCGGGGCGACGCCGGCGATCGTGGCCGCCGCGAGCAGTCGGTCGCCCAGCAGCGCCGCGCAGGCGAGTGCGTGCGGTCCCCCGCCGGAGCCGCCGATCACGAGGAAGCGGTCGGCCCCCAGGGCGTCGGCGATGGCCGCCGTGTCGGCCGCGCAGCTTGCGACCGTGCGGCCCTCGTCTCGGCTAGACCCTGCCCCGCCTGGGCGGGAGTAGCAGGCGACGCGCAGGCCTCGGGCCTCCGCCTGCTCCAGGCGGGGCGGCCAGAACGCGTGCGCTGACCCGGGCGTGCCGTGGTGTTCGACTACCAGCGTGCCGTCCTTCGGCCCGGCGACGATGGCCTCCAGCACGCGCCCGTCGTCCGTCTTGACCTCAAACCGCTCGGCGTCCGCCACGGCGGGCACGTTACCCGCCGGCGAGGTAGCTTTCACGTCCCGCACCGTGGACCTCACGCTGACGCCCGAAGAGCAAGCCTTTCGCGACGAGCTGCGCGCCTGGCTGGAGGAGAACCATCCGGGGCCGGCGCCACGAGGCGGCGACCAGGAGCAGTTCGAGTTCGAGCGCGAGTGGCAGCGCACTTTGCACGCAGCCGGCTGGGCGGGTGTTTCGTGGCCGAAGGAGTACGGCGGGCGCGGAGCGACGCTGATCGAGCAGGCGATCTTCGGGGAGGAGCTGGCGCGGGCCAAGGCGCCCCGGCCGGCGAACGTGCTGGGCTTGGTGATGGGAGGCCCGGTTGTTATCGCCCACGGCACGGAGGAGCAAAAGGAGCGTTTCTTGGAGCCGATCCTGTCCGCCGAGGAGATCTGGTGCCAGGGCTTCTCGGAGCCCGAGTCGGGCTCCGATCTCGCTTCGCTGAAGACGAAGGCCGTGGCGGACAACGGCGGGTGGCGGATCACCGGGCAGAAGGTGTGGACGACGTTCGCGCACGAGGCCAAGTGGTGCATGCTCGTCGCCCGCACCGACCCGGACGTGCCCAAGCACAAGGGCTTGACCTACTTCCTGATGGACATGGAGCTGGACGAGGTGGAGGTCCGTCCGCTGCGCCAGATCACGGGCGAGGCGGAGTTCAACGAGCTGTTCATCTCCAACGCCTACGTCCCGGATGAGAACGTGGTCGGGGGCGTCGGCAACGGCTGGATGGTGGCGATCACGACGCTGATGAACGAGCGCGCGGGACTCGGTGCCACCGCCGCGCTCGGGTTGCGACGGACGCTCGACGAGCTGATCGAGCTCGCGAGGGAGCGGGGCCTCGCCGACGATCCGGTCGTGCGCGACCGGCTCGCGCGTCTGCGGATCGGGATCGAGGCGCTGCGCTTGGGCGCAATGCGAGCCCTGACCGCGACGATGAAAATCGGTGTGCCGGGTCCGGAGGGGTCGATCTCAAAGCTCCAGTGGGCCGACATCAACCAGGCGATGACCGAGTTCGCGGTCGAGGTCGGCGGGTCGGAGGCGCTCAAATCCGACTCGCTGTGGGCCTATCGCTTCCTCCGCTCCCGGGCCAACTCGATCGAGGGCGGCACCAGCGACGTGCTCAAGAACATCGTCGCCGAGCGCGTGCTTGGACTCCCGAAGCTGAGGTAGCGCAAATGAACTTCGACTTCAACGACGAGCAGCGCGAGATCAAGTCCACCGCACGGGAGTTCCTCGCCGCGCGCTTTGGGCCCGAGAAGGTGCGAGAGCTGGCCGAGTCAGGCTCCCCCTACGACGAGGGGATCTGGGCCGAGATGTGCGAGCTCGGATGGCCGGGGATCGCGATCGCCTCCGAGTACGGTGGCCAGGGGCTCGGCGCGGTCGAGCTGGTGATCCTGCAGGAGGAGCTGGGCTACGCGTGCGCCCCCACGCCCTTCATCGCCAACGCCTATGCCGGCGCGGTGGTCCAGGCCGCCGGGTCCGACGAGCAACGCAGCCGCTGGCTCCCCGGAATCGCCTCCGGGGAACAGCAGGGCGCGGCCGAGCTGACCAACGATGGAGGCGCGATCGTGGGGGCCGCCGAGGGAGCGCGGATTCTGGTCCTCGCCGAGGGCGACGGCGCCCGGCTGGTCGAGCCCGAGGCGGCAACGCTGGAACGACTCGACCTGATCGACACCACCCGGGCCTACTACCGGGTTCAGGCCGAGGGCGGCGAGTCGCTGCCAGGCGACATCGCGGCGCCGGTCGACACCGGGATGGTCGCGCTCGCGGCGGAGCTCGTGGGCATCGCCCAGCGAGCGATGGAGATGGCCGTCGACTACGCGAAGGAGCGCGAGCAGTTCGGGCGTGCGATCGGGGCGTACCAGGCGGTCTCCCACCGCTGCGCCCAGATGCTCTACGACACCGAGGAGGCCCGGTCGCTGACCTACTACGCGGCCTGGTGCGCCGACGCGGAGCCCGAGTCGCTGCCGCTCGCGGCCTCGATGGCGAAGGCCCGCGCGTCAGACGCTGCCGCCGCCGTCACGCACAACGCGCTTCAGGTCTTCGGCGGCATCGGCTTCACCTGGGAGCACGACCTCCACTTCCTGCTCAAGCGGGCCAAGGTCGGCGGCCAGATGCTGGGCACGGCACGCCAGCACCGCGACCGCGTCGCCGACCTCAGCGGGCTCGGCGAGCCGGTCCCGGCGCCGGCGTAGTCAGTCCGGCAGGACCTCGACATCGGAGGCGAGCTGAACCTTGCCCCCGAGCCGGTAGGAGACGTCGATCGTCTCGTGCTTGCGGTATGTGCCGAAGAGGCCCAGGTACATCGCCATCCAGCGGCCCACGCCGACCTTCTCCTTGACGATCGGCCGGCTGAACACGATCTCGTCGCCGCGCAGCTTGTAGTCCTCCCCCTGCGTCTGCTGGACGCCGTTGACGTAGACGGCGATCGGGGGCTCGGCACCTCGGGGCAGGCGCACCCGCCGGCCCACCGCCTCGCTGCCCTTCGGGACCTCGATCCCGCGCTGCTCCTCCATCTGAGCCCAGGCTAGTCGGCGAGCTCGCGACGCACGGCATCGTACGCGGATTGGCCCTGCCGCGGCTCGAGTCGGCGCCGTCCCATCCCGCCCGCGTAGGCGACCAGGCTCCCGTCTCCCATCACGTCCACGCCGGCCTCGCGGCTCCGCAGCCAGCCACCGGCCGAGAGCTCGATCCGCGCCGCCACCCGCTCACCGGGCTCGAACTCGCGCAGCATCTTCACCCCTTCGAGTGGCCCCTCGTCGCGAACCTCGGCGACGGCTCGCTCCAGGGCTGCGACGGCCTCGTCGAGGCCATCGAACGACTCGCGTCTGACGCGCGAGCCGTGCCTGATCGTCAGCCGGTAGCTCAGGCTCCGCGGCGTGGGCGGGCCGGTCGGCGCGCCGGCGGCCCGGTGATCTTCTCGGGACCCGAGCGCTGGTCGATCGGCACGTAGTCGGAGTCGCGCTTGCCGGCGTAGATCTGGCGGGGCCGGGCGATCTTCTGCTCCGGGTCGTCGATCATCTCCATCCACTGCGCGACCCAGCCCGAGGTCCGCGGGATCGCGAAGATGACCGTGAACATCTCGGTCGGGATCCGCAGCGCCTCGTAGATCAGGCCCGAGTAGAAGTCGACGTTCGGGTAGAGCTTGCGCGAGGTGAAGTACTCGTCGTCGAGCGCCTGCTTTTCGAGCTCGGTCGCGATGTCGAGCAGCGGGTTGTCGCCGGTCGCCTCGAGCACCTCGTCGACGTGGCTCTTGATGATCCGCGCCCGCGGGTCGTAGTTCTTGTACACGCGATGGCCGAACCCCATCAGCCTCTCCTCGCGGTTTTTGACCCCCTCGAGGAAATCGGGGATGTTCTCCTTCTTCTCGATGCGCCGCAACATCCGCAGCACGGCTTCGTTGGCGCCCCCGTGGAGCGGCCCGTAGAGCGCTGCCACACCGGCGGCGACGGCTGAGTACGGATCGACCTGCGAGGAGCCGACGCCGCGAACCGCGTTGGTGGAGCAGTTCTGCTCGTGGTCGGCGTGGAGCATGAAGAGGATGTCGAGGGCCTTTGCGAGCCTGGGATCGGGCTCGTACTTCGCCTCGGTCATCTTGAAGAGCATCGAGAGGAAGTTCTCGGAGTAGCTGAGGTCGTTGTCCGGATAGACGTACGGAAGCCCGAGGTTGTGGCGGTACGCGAACGCCGCCAGCGTCGGCATCTTGGCGATCATTCGAATCGCGGCCATGTAGCGCTCCTCGGGATCGTCGATGTGCTTGGCATCGGGGTAGAAGGTCGAGAGGGCTCCGACCGAGGCGAGGAGCATGCCCATCGGATGCGCGTCATAGCGAAAGCCCTCGACGAACTTCTTGATGTTCTCGTGGACGAAGGTGTGGTGGGTGATGTCGTAGGTCCAGCGCTCGAGCTGGGGCTTGGTGGGCAGCTCGCCGAACACGAGCAGGTACGCCAACTCCAGATAGGTCGAGTGCTCGCACAGCTGCTCGATGGGGATCCCGCGGTGCTGGAGGATGCCCGCCTCGCCGTCGATGTAGGTGATCTCGGAGCGACACGACGCCGTGTTGGTGAACGCCGGGTCGTAGGTCATCAGGCCGAAGTCGTCCTCGGACACCATGATCTGGCGCAGGTCCATCGCCCGCACCGTGCCGTCGGTGATCTCCAGCTCGTAGGTGGAGCCGGTCCGGTTGTCGGTGACAGTGAGGGTGTCGGCGCCCTCGGCGGTCGCGACCCCGCCGGCGGACTCCTGGGGCTCCTGCTCGTTGGCCATCTGACCTCCTCGGTCGTGGGGGAGGGATTCTCGCAGCTAGCCCGCTGCGAAGCTCGTCATCGCGCGCAGGCGCGTGACCCTGCGGTCGATGTCCTCGCGGCTGAGCTCGGCGACGCGCTCGGTGCCGAACGCCTCGACGTTGAACGACGCCAGGACGGTTCCGTACGCCATCGCCAGCCGCAGGTCCGCCTCAGCGGGCGATTCCGCGTCGATGGAGTCGAGGTAGCCCAAGAAGCCCCCTGCGAAGCTGTCACCGGCGCCCGTGGGGTCGTGGACGTCCTCGAGCAGGAACCCCGGAATGGCGAAGAACAACTCGGCCGTGAACAGCGCCGCGCCGTACTCGCCGCGCTTCGCGACCACGATCCTCGGGCCCAGCGCGATCAGCTCGCGGGCCGCGCGGGCCAGGTTGGGCTCGCCGGTGAGCATCCTGATCTCGGCGTCGTTGAGGATCACGCTATCGGCCTCTCCGATCGCAGCCACGAGGGCGTCGCGCTCGGTCTCGATCCACAGGTTCATCGAGTCCAGGGCAGCGAGCCGCGCGTTCGACTGAGCCCGCACGTCTCGCTGCAGCTCCGGCTGGATGTTGCCGAGGAAGAGCACCTCGGCCGCCCGGGATGCGTCGGAGAGCTTGGGCTGGAAGTCGGCGAACACGTTGAGCTGGGTCTCGTCGGTGTGGGCGACGTTCATGTCGTGGTCGTAGTGGCCGCGCCAGAAGAACGTCTTGCCGCCCTCGACGCGCTCGATGTCGGCGGTCTCGATCCCCCGCGACCGCAGCAGCTCCAGGTGCTCGTCGCCGAAGTCGTCGCCCACCGGTCCGACGACGTGCACGGTCGTAAAGAAGCTCGCGGCCAGCGAGAAGTGCACGGCCGAGCCGCCCAGCATCCGCTCCCGCTCTCCGAACGGCGTGCGGACGCTGTCGAAGGCGATCGACCCCACCACGGTCAGCGACATGGCGCGGCATCGTCGCAGAGATGCGGCGCGTTCGTGCCCAGTCGTCTCAGTGCTGTGACACGCGGTGGCCAACAATGGGCGGCATGCGAGCGGAGGGCGTCGACGACGGTATGAACGACACCGGCAGTAACGACGCCGCCGCACGTCGCCGCGAGGTCGATGGGTCGAGCGATGTCGCTAGCCCGGGCTATCAGGGTGATAGCCCGGGCTATCAAGACCGCGAGGATGATGCGATTGATGTCGCCGGGGAACCGCAGGAGAGGCCCAGTGGCTGGGATCCAGAGGTTCATATCGACCCGGAGGAGGCCAGGGAGCGCCTGGGGGTGACGCACGGCGTGCCCGTCGCCGGCCCGGGCCTGGCGGGGATGGCGATCGAGCGACGGACCGGAAAGATGCTGCACGTGGGCGGCCGCGTTCAATGGGAGGTGCTGGCGGAGCCGCTGCTCGGGCCTACGGCGGATCAGCAGCGTTGGTCCAACGACGCGGCCGACCGAGCCGCGCAGGACCTCGCCGAGGACGCGGAGGCTCTACGTGAGGAGGTCGGTCGCGCTCCCCGTGGCCGCAGGCCGTGGCAGGTGAACGTGCGGCTGGACGACGCGAGCGCGAAGTGGTGGACAGCGCCGCGCGGCTTTGCGGCGTCCCTCGGACGACGCTCGCGCGGGTTCTCCTGCTGAGGGGGTCCGAGGCGATCCTCGCCGATTCGCCAGACTAGGACGATGAGGGCGATTCAGATCTCCGAGTTCGGGGGGCCCGAGGTGCTGGAGCTCGTGGAGCTGCCCGATCCCGAACCCGGCGACGGCGAGGTCGTGGTCGACGTCGCGCGGGCAGGCGTCAACTTCGCCGACACCCACGTCACACGCAACGACTACCTCGCAAAGCAGACGCTGCCGATGATTCCCGGCGGTGAGATCAGCGGCAGGACGCCCGAGGGCCGGCGCGTCGCCGCGCTGCTGGCCAACGGCGGCTACGCGGAGAAGGTCGCCGTGCCCGAGGCGTGGCTCGTCCCGCTTCCGGATGAGGTCGACGACGACCGCGCAGCCGCACTGCTGCTTCAGGGTCTCACCGCCCACGCGCTGGTGCACCGCTGCGCACAGCTGCAACCGGGTGAGACCCTGGTCGTCGAGGCCGCGGCGGGCGGAACTGGGAGCCTCGCGGTGCAGCTCGCAAAGCGCGCGGGTGGCCGGGTGATCGCACTTGCCTCGAGCCAGGCCAAGCGCGATCACGCCACCCGGCTCGGCGCCGACGCGACCGTTGACTCCGGCGCCGAGGAGCTGGGCGCGGCGATCCTGGAGGCCAACAACGGGCGCCAGGTCGACGCCGTGCTGCAGATGAGCGGCGGCCAGGCGTTCGAGCAGGAGCTTCGCATGCTGGCGCCGTTCGGCCGCATGGTCGTGTTCGGGATCGCCTCGCGCGAGGAGAACCAGGTGCGAACCGGACATCTGCTGCGCAACAGCCGTGCCGTGATCGGCTTTTGGCTGATGCACCTGGTCCCGCGCCGCGAAGAGATGCGGGCCATGATCGAGGACCTGATGTCGGCCGTGGTCGCCGGTGAGCTCGAGGTGACGATCGGCGACGTCTATCCGCTCTCGGAGGCCCAGCGCGCGCACAGCGACATCGCCGCGCGCAAGACGCAGGGCAAGCTGCTGCTCGACCCATCCAGGTGAGAGCGTGACCAGCTTCCACGACCTCGGTCTGTCCGAGGAACTTCTGCAGGCGCTCGACGAGCTCGGATACGAGGAGCCGACGGCGATCCAGGAGCAGGCGATTCCGGAGGTGCTCGCAGGCCACGACGTGATCGGGCAGGCGCAGACGGGCACCGGAAAGACGGCCGCGTTCGGGCTGCCGCTGCTTCAGTACCTCGACCCGAGCTCGTCGGAGACTCAGGCAATCGTGCTGACGCCGACGCGCGAGCTGTGCATCCAGGTCACGCAAGCGCTGCGCGCTTACGCCGAGCACCTTCCGATCGAGGTTGTCGCGGTGTTCGGCGGCGCGCCGATCTCATCCCAGCAGTCGCGCCTGCGGGCCGGTGCCCACGTGGTCGTCGCCACTGTGGGCCGGATGATCGACCTGATCTCGCGCCGATCGCTGGTGCTGACCTCCGCCCGCTACGTGGTCCTGGATGAGGCCGACGAGATGCTCGATCTGGGGTTCATCGAGGACGTGGAGAAGATTCTTCGGATGTGCCCGAGCGGCCGTCAGACCGGCCTGTTCTCGGCCACGATGCCCGCGCCGGTCGTGCGCCTCGCCGAGCAGTACATGTACGACCCGGTGACCATCAAGGTCACCCCGAGGCAACTCACCGTCGACGCGATCGAGCAGGCGTTCGTCGAGGTCCCCGCTCGTGAGAAGACGGAGCGCCTGATCGAGGTGCTCTCCGACGAGGAACCCGAGCAGGCGATCATCTTCTGCCGGACAAAGGTTGGCGCGGCCCGGCTGGACGAGCAGCTGCGGCGACGCGGGCTGCAGGTCAAGGCCCTCCACGGCGACATGACCCAGGGGGCTCGCGACGGCGTGATGATCGCCTTCAAGGAGCACAAGCTGCCGCTGCTGGTCGCCACCGACGTGGCGGCCCGCGGGCTCGACATCGAGCACGTCACCCACGTGATCAATTACGACCTGCCCAACAACACGGAGATCTACGTCCATCGAATTGGCCGCACGGGGCGGGTGGGCAGGACCGGCCGAGCGATCACCTTCGTCACTCCCGCCCAGCGCGCCGAGATCTCGACGATCGAGCGCCAGGCCACGGTCTCGATCGGCGAGTGGGAGCCGGCTGCAGAAAGGATCGAGCACGCGCCCCGCCCTCGCCGACGCGAGCACGAGCCAAAGCGCGAGCGCCCTGACCTCCCCCGCGAGGCTCCCAGCGACGGCAATGGCGACGGGCACGTGAAGCTCTTCGTCAACCGTGGTAGGCGCAGCGGCATCACCGACGCGGACATCCGCTGGGCCCTGACCGAGGGCGCAGTGATCCCCGAGGCCGCGATCGGAGAAGTGCGTGTGCTGGAGCGCTTCTCGTTCGTTGACCTCGTCGCGGATGAGGCCGAACAGGCGCTGGAGCGCCTCGACGGCACCAAGCTCAAGGGCAAGCAGATCCGAGTGGAATACGCGAAGGCCTAGGGACCGCCGCCACCCTCGGCCTGCGCCGCTCGACCGTCGCGGATCAGGCCGCGCCAATCGCGCGTGCGGAAGATCAGGACCATTGCCGCGAGCGCGATCACCAGCGACCAGATCAGCACCGAGAGCTGCTGGCCCACCGAGTACGCGAGCACGGCCGCGTAGGTGGGCCCGTCCAGCGCTACCACCAACAGCGCCTGCTGGGCCCCGGCGCCGCCAGGCGTGAACGGCAGCGCCCCGCTGATCGCCTGCACGCTCATCACCAACAGCACGCTCTCGAACGAGCCGCCGATGTTGAACGCCTCCAGGAAGAGCCAGAAAGACGCGAAGCGGAACAACCAGCCGACTGCCTGCCAGGCGAACACCTCGCGGAAGTAGCGCCGGGGCTCCCGGAAGATCGCGACGCCCTGCTTGAGGTGCTGCCAGAAGAGTTCCACGCGCTTGGCCAGCACCGCGACCAGGATCACCAGCCCGATCGCAAGGACGGTCACGGTGAACAGCAACAGCTGCGGGTGCGCGGCCCAGAAGGAGATGTCGAACGCGGGCAGCTCGGGCAGCCGCGGGGCCGCCGGCAGCAGCCCCTGCGTGATCGCGGACAGCAACACTAGGAGCCCGATCCCGGAGTCGAACGGAGCGAGGACGGCGAACGAGGAGATGATCGCGGGGTAGCTCGACTCGCGGACGCTGCGCTTGGCGAGCACGATCTTGATCGCGTCGCCACCGCGCGCTGGAAGGATGCCGTTCATGCCCACCCCAATCAGAAACGACGCGATCACCGCCCCCTCGTTGACGCGGTCGCCCGGGTACGCGGCCCGAAGCGCGTTGGCCCAGGCGTGCGCCCGGCACAATTGAAGGGCGAGCGAGAGCACCAGTCCGGCCGCCAGGTACGGCAGGTCGATCCGCGCCAGGCTCTCGAAGAAGTTGCCGGCAGCGTCGAGGAAACGGTCGACCTGACCCCCGAGGTCGATGGCCGCGAGGTGCATGTCCATAAGCTAGCCGCCTCAATGGGCCCTTCCGTGCTTGTCGCCGCGGTCGTTTCGGCTGTCTACCTCGCGTGGGAGCCGCCCAGCGCCGACCTCGCCGCGCAGACTTTCCGCGCCGACCTGTTCGCCGACCAGGGCTTCGTCCTGTGGAGCAACGCGTGGTACGGCGGCTTCCACATCCCGGGCTACAGCCTGCTCTACCCGCCGCTGGCCGCCTGGTTCGGGGTTCGCTTGGTGGGGGCGATCGCGGCGATAGCCGCCGCGGCGCTGTTTGCCGTGCTCGTCCACCGCAGATTCGGGCCGCGCGGAGCGCAACTAGCCTCGGTGCTGTTCGCCCTCGGCGCGAGCGCGTGGCTGTTCACCGGCCGGATGCCGTTCCTGCTTGGAGTCGCGGTCGGCTTGGCGGCGCTGCTAGCGGCCGAGTCGCGACGCCTTGTGCTCTGCGCGGTCCTGGCCGGGCTGGCCGCGCTGGCAAGCCCCGTGGTCGGCCTGTTTACCGGGATCGCCGGGGCGGCCGTGGGACTCGCCGGCGACCTGAAGCGCGGGGCGGCGCTCGCGCTTCCTCCCGCGGTCGCGATCCTTGTGCTCGCGGTCGCGTTTCCCACCGGCGGCGAGGAGCCATTCGCGCTCTCGTCCTTACTCGCTCTTCCTCTGTTCGGGATCGGCGCGCTCTGGCTCATCCCGCCCGAGCAGCGCGAGCTGCGCATCGGGGTGATCGTCTACCTCGCGCTGGCGATCCTAGTGGTCGCGATCCCGAACCCGCTGGGCGGCAACTTCACGCGGCTCGGTGCGCTGTTCGCCGGGCCCGTGGCGCTGCTCGTCGCCTGGTACCGGCCGGTGGCCCTGGCGATCGTGGCCGTGCCCCTTCTCTACTGGCAGCTCAGCCCGCCCATCCGAGACACCGTCACCGCCCTTGGCGACCCCTCCACCGAGCAGGCGTTCTACGCCTCGCTGCTCGAGCGGCTCGAGGCCTCAGACGCGCAGGCGTCCGTGGGCGAGGCGCGGGTCCACGTGCCGGCCACGCGCAACCGCTGGGAGGCCGTGTACGTGGCCGAGCGGTTCCCGCTCGCGCGCGGCTGGATGCGCCAGCTCGAGTCCGACGACTTCGAGCTGTTCCAGGACGGGCACCTGACTCCCGAGGCCTACCGCGACTGGCTCGACGAGCACGGTGTCGGCCTGGTCGCCGTTCCGCAGGGCGTCGAGCGCGACTACCTCGCCGAGGACGAGGTGGAGCTGATCGACTCCGGCTTGCCGTACCTGTCGCTCGAATGGGAGGACGCGAACTGGCGCCTGTATCGGGTCGAGGGCGAGCCGGTCGTGCGCTATCGCTGGTCGCCGTACTGGGAGGTGGTGGACGGTGAGGGTTGCGTGGTCCGCGACGGAGACTGGACTCGTGTGGAGGCGCCCGGGGGGAAAGAGGTGGAGATCGCAACACGCCTCAGCCTCGACGGGATGTCAGGGAAGGACCGCGCCTGCTCGGAATAGCGCTGGGACTCGCCTCCAGCGTCGCCTGGGGGATCTCAGATTTCCTCGGCGGGCTGCAGAGCCGGCGGATCTCGGCGCTGACGGTGCTCCTGATCAGCCAGCCGGTCGGGCTGGTGCTGGCGTTGGTGGTGGCCCTCACGGTCGGCGGCGACTCGTTGAGCACGCGCGACGCCGCGATCGGCGCCGGTGCCGGCGCGGCGGTCGTCCTCGCACTCGGCGCCTTCTACCGCGCGATGGCGCTGGGATCAGTGAGCGTGGTGGCGACCGTCGCCGCCCTCGGGGTGCTGGTGCCCGTGGCGGGCGGACTGGTGCAGGGAGAAGAGCCGGCCGCGATCCAAGCGGTGGGCGCCGCGGCCGCGATCGTCGGCGTGGTCTTCGTCGCTCGTGAGCCCGACCCGGAGTGGCGCTCGGCCGGCCGGGCCTCGGTCGGACTCGCGGCGCTCGCCGCGCTGGGATTCGGCACGTTCTTCCTCGCGCTCGACGCCAGCGCCCGCGACGAGCCGGCGTGGACGATTGTCGTGGCTCGCGTCGGTGGGGTCGCGACGCTGCTCGTCGCAGCCGCGGTCGTCCGACCCTCGATGGCGATCCCGCGCGAGCTGTGGCCGGCCTTGCTGGCGATCGGGTGCTTTGACATCACCGCCAACAGCCTCTTCGCGGTTGCCACCAACCACGGGCTGCTGTCGCTCGTGGCGGTGGCGGGCTCGCTGTACTCCGCCGTCACGATCCTGCTGGCCCGGGTGTTCCTGAAGGAACGCCTTGTGGGTCCGCAGCGGGTCGGGGTGGTACTGGCCCTCGGCGGCGTGGCGCTGATCGCCGGTGGCTCGTGAGCGTCGACTGAGTGCCCGCTCAGGGCGCTGAGTCGACGCTCATCTGAGGTCGAGTCCCAGCAGGCCTTCGAGCTTGGTGATCGTGTCGGCGCTGTCGCGGTGCAGGATCGCGGTCATCCCCACTGCCTCGGCGCCCGCGCAGTTCTCGCGCAAATCGTCCACGAACACCACCTCCGCGGGCTCCACCCCGAGGCGCTCGCAGGCGAGGGTGAAGATCTCCGGCTGGGGCTTGTGCAGGCCCACCTCGCCAGAGATCACGGTTGCGTCGAAGAGGTCCGTCGGCGCGCGGTCGTAGATGCCCAGGCCCCAGGAGTTGGAGATCAGGCCGGTGAGCACACCGTGGTCGCGGGCGGTCCGAACGGCGCCGATCATTGCCTCGTCGGGCCGCAGCCCCGCGAACAGGCTCTCGATCAGCCCCTCGGTGCGCTCGACTCCGAGCCGAGCCCCGAAGCGCGGCTCGAATTCCTCGGCCGCGAGTTCGCCCGTCTCAAGCCTGCGCAGGAGCGCCAGCGCCTCCGGGTCGTCGCGAAACAGCTCTCGGACCGCCTCAGGCGCCAATCCCTCCCCCTCACAGAAGGCTGCGAACGCGGTCCAAATGCTTGTCGTCAGCACGCCGCCGAAGTCCACGACGAGCGCTCTCATATTGTTCGCGGGCATTCCGGTGAGGGGCACTCACGCCCCGAAAGGAGCATGTGTAGGTGGCGATTCAATGAGCCGGGCGGAGGCTAACGTCGGGACCCCCGACGGCATCGATCGCGAGGGCGTCGGGGGCTGGTTTGAGGAGCACGTGCCGAACGTGGAGCCGCCGCTCTCCTACGAACGAATCTCGGGCGGGCGGTCGAACCTCACCTATGCGGTCACCGACGCCGCCGGCTCGCGCTGGGCGCTCCGCCGGCCGCCGCTCGGCAAGCGGCTCGCCTCCGCCCACGACATGGGGCGCGAACACCGCATCATTACGGCCCTGGCCGAGACCGAGGTGCCGGTCGCGCCGACGGTGGGGCTGTGCGATGACGACGCGGTCAACGATGCGCCGTTCTACGTCATGGAATGGGTCGAGGGCCCGGTGCTACGCTCCGCCTCCGACGCCGAGCTGTTTCCGGACTCAAGCGACCGCCGGACGATCGGCGAGCGGGTGGTCGAGACCTTGGTCGCGATTCACGGCGTCGACGCCGATGCGGTCGGCCTCGGTGGGCTGGGCAAGAAGTCCGACTACGTCGCCCGCCAGCTTCACCGCTGGAACGGACAGTGGGAGAAGTCCAAGACCCGCGACGTGCCGCTCGTGGAGGAGGTTCACGACCGGCTGGTCGAGCGAATTCCCGACCAGGGCGCCGCGACCATCGTCCACGGCGACTACCGCCTCGACAACATGATCCTCACCGACCGAGGTGAGGTGGCGGCGGTCGTCGACTGGGAGCTCTGCACGCTCGGTGACCCGCTCGCCGACGTCGGGATGCTGCTGGTCTACTGGGGGGCGGAGGGCGATGAGCTCGTGCCGCTCGAACCGGCCACTCAGGCCCCCGGCTTTCCGTCGCGCGACGACGTTCGCCGGCTCTACGCCGAGCGTTCGGGCCGCGACCTGTCGGAAATCGACTACTACGTGGCGCTGGGCCTGTGGAAGCTGGCAGTGATCCTGGAGGGCGTGTTCGCCCGGTACTCGGCGGGCCAGTACGGAGCCGGCGACGAGGAGTACGAGAGCTTTGGGCGCGTGGTGGGTCGCCTCGCCGAAGCCGCGGACGACGCCGTGCGCACGCTCGACTAGCCGACCGCCGCTCGCTCCGCGCCGGTTGACGCCTCCGAGTCCTCTCCCTTCGTCCACCGGTTGAGCTCTCGCCGGGCGATCACCATCTTGTGGACCTCGTCGGGGCCGTCGGCGACCTTGAGCATGCGGGAGAAGCGCCACATCCCCGCCAGCGGGGTGTCGTCGGACATGCCCAGCGCCCCGTGCACCTGGATCGCGCGGTCCAGGACGTCCATGACCACGTTTGCGGCCACGACCTTGATCATCGAAATCTCCTGGCGCGCCGCGCGCTTGCCGGCGGTGTCCATCTTCCATGCGGCGAGCAGAGTCAGCAGGCGCGCTTGGTCGGTCTCGATGCGCGACTTGGCGATGAAGTCCTGCACGAACTGCCTGTCGGCGAGCTTGGAGCCAAAGGACTCGCGCTCGTTCGCACGCCGGCACATCATCTCGATCGCCCGCTCGCAGCTTCCGATCGCCCGCATGCAGTGGTGGATGCGCCCCGGGCCCAGCCGGTTCTGGGCGATCACGAAGCCTGCCTGGCGCGGGCCGAGCACGTTCGAGGCTGGCACGCGGCAGTCCTCGTACAGGATCTCGCAGTGGCCGGGCCCGCCGTCGTGGCCCATTACCGGCACGCGTCGCACGAGGTTGAACCCGGGGTTGTCGGTGGGTACCAGGATCATCGAGGCCCGGGCGTACTTGTGGGCCTCGGGATCGGTCACCGCCATCACGATCGCCACGTCTGCCCCAACGGCGCCGGACGTGAACCACTTGTGGCCGTTGATAACCCAGTCGTCACCGTCCAGTTCAGCGCTGGTTTGAAGCGTCGTCGGGTCGGAGCCCGAAACCTCCGGCTCGGTCATCGAAAAGCAGGACCGGATCTGCCCTTCCAGCAGCGGCTCGAGCCAACGCTGTCGCTGCTCGTCCGTTCCGTGCTCGGCGAGGATCTCCATGTTCCCCGTGTCCGGCGCCGCGCAGTTGAACGCCATCGGGGCAATCGCGGGGCTGCGTCCCATCTCCTCGCAGAGCACGCCGTACTCCCAATTGGTGAGCCCGGCGCCGTGGGTGTCGTCGGCCATGAACAGGTTCCAAAGGCCTTCGGAGTTGGCGCGCTCGCGGATCTCGACCAGGATCGCCGGGTACGGAACGCCCGGGCCCACCTCCTGGTCGAGCGCCCTCAGCGCCTCCAGCTCAACCGGGTAGACGTGCTCGTCCAGGAACGCCCGGACTCGGTCCCGGAGCTCCTCCACGCGCGGGCTGAGCTCGAACTCCACGCGCGGGAGCGTACCTAGCCGGCTGCAGCGCCGGCTGGATCGCCGCGCTTGCGTCGAGAGCTCGAAACCGCCTGCGCGCCGAACAGGACGCTGATCATCACGACGGCGATCGCGACCGCGGGCACGACGACGCTCGGATCGCCCTCCTTGGAAATCAGCGTCACTCCCGAGGCGATCAGCACCACGGCCAGCGCCCGGCGCAGGAACGCCTGCGGGGCCTTGACCGAGAGGCTGGTGCCCACGATCACCCCGGGAACCGAGCCCAGCAGGATGTTGCCCGCCAGCCCGAAGTCGACGTTGCCGCCGACCCAGTGCGCCGCGCCGGCGGCCCACAGCAGCACGGCGGCGTGAAAGACGTCGGTGCCGACCACCCGCTGGGGGGTGAGGCGGAAGATCGCGATCAGGGCGATCGCGATCAGCGTGCCGCTGCCCGCCGAGGTGAGGCCGATCACGAACCCGGTCACGACACCCGTGACGATCGCGGCGATGATGTGGCGGCGGTAGAGGTGCATCGCCGAGCGCTCGGCGATCACGTCCTTGAAGAACACCGAGCGCAGGAGCGTCGCGACCCCAACCACCAGCAGCGCTCCGCCGAGCATCCCGAGGACCAGTTTGTCGAGGTCCTTGCCGTAGGTTCGCTGCAGGATCTCGATCACCCACACGCCGGCGATCGCCGACGGCACGCTTCCCACCGCAAGCCAGAAGGCGATCCCCCGATGCACCGTCTTCAGCTTCAGGTGCTGATAGCCGCCCACGGTCTTGGTCACCGCGGCGTAGAAGATGTCGGTTCCGATCGCCGTCACCGGGCTGATCCCGAAGACGATGATCAGAAGTGGCGTCATCAGCGAGGCCCCGCCCATGCCGGTCATGCCGACGAGCAGGCCGATGCCGAAGCCGAAGATGACGAGCGCTGGGTCCATGAGGCAGCTGGGAGAGGGGATGCCCGCGTTCCCTGCGGGCCTACTTCCCTTTCTTGATCAGACTAGTCCTGAAATGCGACCGGCGAGGATATCAGCGCTTGATCCAGGCTTCGGGATCGTTCAGGATCGCGTCGATTCGCCACGGCAGCTCGCCGCCCGCGACGTCGGCGAGCGTGACGTTCTCGAGCACCGCCCGCAGGCCCTGCCTGACCGCCACCCAGACGTCGCGCAGACGCTCGGCGGGACCGGCGTAATGAAGTTCCTCCGGCGCGTTCTCGTGGATGTTCGCGAGGGGTCCCTCGACGGCGCGGATCACGTCCGCGAGGGTGATCTCCTCCGCCGGCCGGGCGAGCCAGTAGCCGCCCTTGGCGCCCCTGCGAGCCTGGACGAGCCGGGCGTGTTTGAGCTCGAGCAGGATGTGTTCCAGGAACTGCAGCGGGATTTCCTGCGCCTCGGCGAGCCGCTCGCCCTTGACGGGCTCGCCTTCCGGGGCTGCCGCCATCTCCAGCGCCGCGCGCACTGCGTAGTCGGCTTTGGCCGAGATGCGCATGCCGGCATTGTCGCAAGTAAGGTCAACAATTCATGATCGACCTCCAGGCTCATTCGACCGTCTCCGACGGCCAGCTTCCACCTGCCGAGGTGGCGCGTGCCGCCGCCGCCGCCGGGGTGACGACGATGGCGCTCACCGACCACGACGGCATCGCCGGAGTGCGGGAGGCCGGCGAGGCCGCTACCGCCGCGGGGATCGAGAACGTCCCGGCGGTGGAGATGTCGTGCGTCCACCGGTACTCGGAGGACCTTCACATCTGCGGCTACTGGATCGACGTCGACGCGATCGCCCCGGCCTGCGAGCGCGCCCAGCAGGAGCGGGTGGACCGCGCCAAGGAGATCATCGCCCGGCTCAACTCGCACGGGGTGGACGTGAGCTTCGACGCCGCGGTCGTGCAGGCCGGCGCCGCCGACGCGATCGGACGCCCGCACATCGCCAAGGCGGCCGGCGCTGGGCCCGACCTGGGGCCGTTCTTCGAGGAGTACCTGGTGCCCGGGGCCAAGGCGTTCGTGGTCCGCAAGTGGCCCACGGCCGAGCAGGCGGTGGACCTGATTCACGAGGCTGGTGGAGCCGCGGTGATCGCCCACCCGTACTGGGACGTTTCCGACCCCGAACAGGTCCGCGACCTGGTTGAGAGCCTCGTCCGCGACGTCGGCCTGGACGGCGTCGAGGCCTTCTACCCGCCCCACACCGCCGAGCAGACCAAGGACCTGCTGGAGCTCTGCGCAGAGTTCGACCTGGTGCCGACCGCGTCCTCGGACTTCCACGGCCCGACACATAAGACCTTCAGCCGCTTCGGCGCCTACGACACGTACGGGCTTGGCGAACCGCAGGTACCCCAGCAGCTTGCTTAGCGCCGAAGGGCGCTGCGATCGACGCCTTCGTCACGCGTACCGTGACAAACGCGTCGGGACCGCTCAGACTGGCACGGCGAGGCGAGTTTCCTCGTCTCTGCCACGCAGCCGGACCGTCCCGTCCAGTCGCCACCGTGCGACCTCTTCGGGTGACGCGCGTTCCAGCGCTGCAGCAGACGCCAGCACGCCGCCCTGCTCCTTGGCGAGCTCTGTGAGCCGGGCCGCCTCGTTGACCGGATCGCCGATCACGGTGTACTCGTAGCGTCGCTCCTCGCCGACGTTTCCCGCGACCACCTCGCCCGCGGAGACCCCGATCGCAACCTGGAGCCCAGGCACCTCTGCGGGCAGCCGATCCGCCAGCTCGCGGGCGGCGGCAAGGGCCTTGGTCGCTGCGTCGTCGAGGCGTGCCGGGGCTCCGAACACCGCGAGCACGGCGTCGCCCTCGAACTTGTTCACCCAGCCCCCGTGCTCGTCGACCACCTCCACCGCGAGCGCGAAGAACGAGTTGAGGAGTTCGACGACCTCGCTCGGCGGCCGTCTGGCCGCGAGTTGCGTCGAGCTGACGACGTCGGCGAACAGGATCGCGACTTCGCGCAGCTCACCTCCGAGTTCCACGTCCTCTGCGAGCGCGGCCCTGGCGACGTCCTTGCCGACCTGGCGGCCGAACAGGTCGCGGATCCGCTCCCGCTCGCGCAGGCCGTCGACCATGCGGTTGAAGCCGGCCTGGAGCTGACCGACCTCGCTGCCGTCGTAGACGGGCACCTCGACGTCAAGGTCGCCTTCCTCGACGCGCCGAAGGGCCTGCCGGACGGAGACCACCGGATCCGCGACGGCACGGGCCGAGAGCATCGTCACCGCCAGTCCCGTGACGAGCCCGACGCCGGCGAGTACCAGCACCGTCACAGCAAGCTTGTCGGCCGTGAAGTCCTCCTCAACCAGCGTCGAGAGCGCCACCAGCCCGAGCCCGACGATCGGCACCGCCGTGCCCAGTACCCACGCCAGGAACGTCCGGGTCTCGATCCCGGGGGCGAGACGGCGCTCGTCGCCCCCTCCGGCCAGGGCTCGCGCGGCCAGGCCCCTGAGCTGACGCTCGGAGACGAGATAGACGACGGCACAGGTCACGAGGCCGCCGAACAGGATCGTGAGCGCAACCCGCTGTCCGAGCTCGCCGGAGTAGGTGGCGTTCAGGACTCCGAACACCACCACTGCGAGCGACCACAACACGGCGTGGACGAAGACGATGCTGCGCGGCGCGCGCAGGACGAGTCGTCGCTCCTCGGGGGTGGGGACGCGGTCCTCTCGCAGCCATTCGCGGGCCGGCCGGGCGCGGCGGAAGGCCCACCAGGCTCCGAGCGGCACGGCGACGACCAGGTAGACACCGAGCACGACCAGGTTCGTGATCCGCGCCTCTCCCGGATCGTCTACGTCCGGGAGCGCCAGCACGAACTGGCCGAGGGCAAACGTCGCGGCCGCCCCGATCAGGTTGGCGACCGTGAGCGAGATCAGCAGCGACGCGGCCGTGCGGCGCAACAGGGTGGCCCCAGCCTCGTCTGCCTGCGGCATGAGCCACCCTAGAGGCAATCGCCTCGCCATCTCAAACATCCACCCGCTTCTTTCGGGGCATCGGTGCCCCTCAGTGAAGTACCGCGCGAGCTTAGTCCGTCGTCTTCGGACCGGCGGCGGTTAGCTCGCTGCGGGGATCAGGCCCTTGTCCTCGAGGTAGTCGAGGATCTGCCGGGCCGACTCCTCCGGGCTCTGGTGCTCGGTGTCGAGCACGAGCTCCGGCTTCTCCGGCGGCTCGTACGGGTCGGAGACCCCGGTGAACTCCTTGATCTCCCCGGCGCGAGCCTTCGCGTACAGCCCCTTGACGTCGCGTTGCTCGCAGACCTCGACCGAGGCCTTCACGTAGGCCTCGATGAACCGCCCGTCCATCATCTGTCGAGCCTCGTCGCGGATCTCGCGGTAGGGCGAGATTGCGGCGGTGATCACCGGCACGCCGTTGCGTGAGAGCAGGTTGGCGACGAACGCGATCCGCCGGATGTTCGTGTCGCGGTCCTCCTTCGAGAACCCGAGTCCCTTGGAGAGGTTCTCGCGGACGATGTCGCCGTCGAGAATCTCGATCTTGGTGCCGCGCGTGCGCAGCTCCTTGACGAGGGCGTTCGTAATCGTCGTCTTGCCGGCTCCGGACAGGCCCGTGAACCAGAGACAGAAGCCCTGTTGATCAGCCATCGGTCGCTGACTCCTTTCGGTATGCGTCGATGAGGATCTCAGCAACCTCGTCCCGACTGAACTCGTGGGGCGGCTTCTCGCCCGCCTCGAGCATCTCGCGCACCTTCGTACCCGACAGGAACAGGTGCGACTCCTGCGGGTGAGGGCAGGTCTTCGCTGAGCCCATGCCCTCGCACTCGTGGCACCAGAAGGTGTGCTCGAAGAACAACGGCTCGATCCCCAGCTCGGCCGTGTCGATGTCATCGAAGATCCGCTGCGCGTCGTAGGTGCCGTAGAAGTCGCCCACGCCCGCGTGGTCGCGCCCGACGATGAAGTGGGTGCAGCCGTAGTTGCGCCGGATGATCGCGTGCAGCACGGCCTCTCGCGGGCCCGCGTAATGCATCTTTCCCGGGTTGACGCCCAGCATCACGTGCTCGGGGTGGTAGTAGTTCTCCATCAGCACCTCGTAGCAGCGCATCCGCACGTCGGCGGGGATGTCGCCCTTCTTCGTCTCCCCGATCAGCGGGTGGATGTAAAGGCCGTCGCAGATCTCAAGCGCCGCCTTGGTCAGATACTCGTGCGCGCGGTGGATCGGATTGCGGGTCTGGAATGCGACGATGCGCTTCCAGCCGCGCTCCACGAAGGCGGCCTTCGACTCGGCCGGCGTCTGATACCGCCGCATGAAGGCCTCCTCGTGATCGGGCAGGGCGTCAGCCTCGATCTCGCCGGCCACGCAGCGATTCCCCTCCTCGTAGATCGCGGCGACGCCGGGGTGCGCGGAGTCCTTGGTCAGATAGACCTGCTCCGCCTCCTGCTCGACGTCGCGCTCGAACACCTCGCTTACCTTCAGCCGGCCGACCGGCTTGCCGTTGGGCGCGCTGAGCTGGACCACGTCGCTCGGCCCGCACTCGAGCTCGGTCGCGAGCGTGATCGGAATCGGCCAGATCTCGCCGCTGGTCAGCCGCATGTCCTCGCACACGGAACGCCAGTCGCCGGCACCGAGGAAGCCGGTGAGCGGGGCGAAGCCGCCGTTTGCGAGCAGCTCGAAGTCTGAGGCCTGGCGCGAAGTGAGCGTCAACGCCAGCGCCGTATCGGCACTAGCCATTGATGCCGCACTCCGTGCGGTCGGTCCCGGCCCAGCGGCCGGCGCGAGCGTCCGCGCTCTCGCCGGGCTGAGAGGTGCACGGCATGCAGCCGATTGACGGATATCCCTGGTCGTGAAGCGGGTTGTAGGGCACGTGGTGGTCCTTTATGTAGTTCCAGACTCGCTTGTCGTCCCAGTCCGCCAGGGGATTCAGCTTCCAGCGGTCGAATCGGATGTCCCAGCCGAACCGGGGGGCTCCTGCCCGGGTCTCGGAATCCACTCTGCGGACCCCGGACACCCAGCAGTCAGTGCCGTCGAGAGCGCGCCGCATGGTAGCGACCTTGCGAGTGGCACAGCACTCGTCCTGCTCGCCCCACTCTCCTGCCTCCCACCGCTCGCGGAGGTTCGGGGGGTTGTCCTGCACAAAGCGTTCGAACTCGATCCCGAAGTGCGAGGCGAGGCGGTCGCGGGTCTCGTACGTCTCCGAGAAGAGGAGCTCGGTGTCCAGGTAGAAGAAGTGGGCGTTCGGCTCGATGCGGGTGGCGATGTCGACGATCACCGAGCTGGTCTTCTGAAAGGAGACGGCGAAACCGAGCCTGGAGCCGAAGGTCTCGATCGCCCACCCGATCGCCTCCTCAGCTCCCATCGCCTCGACCTCAGCGGAAATCCGCTCGGGATCGACCGCCCTGCCGTTGAGCGACGGCATCGGACGATGGCCGTTGCCGTTTGCGGTGGCGTCCGCGACTAACTCGAAGTCCTCGTGGAGCGGCCGCAGCCGGATGTTCGCGGGCGTGGACATCAAACCGCGCATTCGCCTTCGCCGCGCTCGACCTTGTACGGGTCGGAACGGCTCCAGTCCACGAAGTGCTCGAGGTTGGCGAGGTTGAACTCGATCGGCATCGTCAGGTCGGCGACGAGCTCCTCGAACGGCTCGGTGCCCGTCCGCTCGACGAACTCGTTGAAGGTCTCTCCGTCCGCGCGCTCGGACTCGTAGTGGCGAATCCAACGCTCGACCGCGTCGGGCACGCGCTTCGCGGGCAGCCGCGCCTTGAGGCGGCGCCCGTACACCACCTGGCCGCCCTCGAAGTTGCCGCCGATGTGGGCGATGTAGGCGGGGATCTGCCGCTCGCCGACCTTCAACGAGGCGCCGTAGAAGCCGATGTTGCCGATGTGGTGCTGGCCGCAGCCGTTGGGGCAGCCGGACATCTTGATGTGGATCCGACGGGTCAGGGGGTCGGTGATCCCCATGCCTTCTACCCGTTGCTGGATGGCCTTGTTGAGGCCCATTGAGCTGGTGATCCCAAGCTTGCAGCTGTCGGTGCCCGGGCAGCTGACCACGTCGGTGATCTCAAAGCCGCCGGCATCCCCCAGCCCGAGCGCCCGTAGGCGCTCCCAGACGTCGTACACCGACTCGTCGCGGACCCAGCGCAAGACCAGGTTCTGCTGCACGGTGGTGCGCGCGTAACCGCCCGTGTAGTCGCGCATGATCGCGGCCAGGCCCCCGAACTGCTCCGGGCTCAGGTCACCGCGGGTGACCTTGACGAGCACGGTGGAGAAGCCGGCCTGGCGCTGGGCGCGGACGTTTGACTCGCTGAAGCGGTCGAACTCCGAGCGGTCCCCGTTCGGGCTGCCGTAGTCGACCGGCAGCGCGGGCGCGTTGGCCTCCTCGTCGTGAACGAACTTCAGGCGCTCGACGTCGAAGTCACGCTCGGAGACCCAGTCGCCCTCCAGCTCCTCCTCGACGAGCTCGCGGAAGGCATCGATGCCGATCTTGTCGATCAGCACCTTGATCCGGGCGCGCGCTCGGTTCTTTCGCAGCCATTCCTGACGGTCGAAGATCCGCCAGCAGGCCTCCGAGACCTTGAGGTAGTCGCCGTTGTCGAGCTCGACGAACTCGTACAGGGTGGGCGCGATGCGCGGCATGATCGAGGTGCCGCCACCGATTCGGATCTCGACCCCGCGCACGCCGTCGCGGACGCGGGGGATGAAGCCGATGTCGTGGATCCCGGTGATCGCGGCGTCTTCGTCGGTGGCAGTGAACGCCGTCTTCACCTTGCGCGGCATCAGCTGCGTGACCGGATGGCGGACGAAGTAGCGCACGTATGCGGCCGCGTACGGCGTGATGTCGAACGGCTCGCCCTCGCTGACTCCGGCGTACGGGTCGCCGGTGACGTTGCGGATGGTGTTCCCACAGCCCTCGCGGGAGGACAGCCCCGATTCAGCCAGTTCGCGGATCAGCTTCGCCGCGTCGGGAAGCGGCACGTGGTGGATCTGGATGTTCTGGCGTGTGGTGATGTGGCCCTTGTTGAGCGGCGCGTACTTCTCCACCACGGACGCGAAGGCGTCGAGCTGATCGGCGGTGACGCCGCCCATCGGCAGCTTCACCCTGATCATCTGCACGTCGGGCTGGCGTTGCCCGTAGACGCCCTGCTTGAGGCGAAAGCCGATGAACTGGTCCTCGGACTGCTCGCCGCGCATGAAGCTCGCGGCCTCGGTGTCGAAGTCGTCGAACTCGCGCTCCAGGATCGGGATCACGTGCCCCGGGACGTTTTCGTAGACCTCCGGGTTGGAGAGCGACCCGACCTTGCCCTTGCCGCCGTGGCCCCGGCCTGGGTCGACGTCGAGCTTGTGCTCGGCGGCGATTCGCTCGCTCGCACGCGCGCGCTGGACCGCGGTCGGCTCCATGCGGGAGCAGAATACACAAATCCTGATTGGGATTTAGGTATTTAAGGCGCGCGGCCCTGGCCGCTTCGCCTCAGCAGCTGCGCAGCCGGTCGTGGCCCGGCCCGCTGCCTCCCACGCACATGTCGGCGCCAGGCCCGCCGATCAGCTTGTCCGCCGCCAGGCCCCCCTTGAGCACGTCCGCCCCGGGACCGCCGACGAGCTTGTCTCGGCCGCGTCCGCCGGACAGCACGTCGGGTCCGCCACCTCCGCACAGCCCGTCCCGGTTCTGCGCCCCGAACAGCCGATCCCGGCCGGCCAGGCCCACGATGCCGTTGTTGAGGCCGTCCCCTCGGAGGCGCTCCGCGGCGGGCGTGCCGACGATGTCCACAGCAGTGCCCCCACATTTCGCGCGCGCGGCGCCCGACGGCTCGGCTCCCGTCCCGATCGCGAAGGACGCGGGGCCGCCGAACGCAGCGCCCGCCACGAGCAGCGCCACGAGCGGGATTCCCGCAAGCGGGCGGCGAATGGACCTCGGAGCCGAGGCCCGTTCGCCCTCGTGTTTGGTTCTAGCTGACGTCGCTGCCCTCAACCAGGAACGCCACCCGGACGTGGGCCCGATACTCGTCGAGGTTCTCACCCCGGATTCCGGTCGAGACGATGTCGACTGCGCGGATGTTTCGCAGCGAGCTCTGCGCCTGTGTCAGCGCTTGCTTCGCCGCGTCGTCGGTCGACGTCTTCGAGCTGCCGACCAGCTCAATGATCTTGACTACTGCCACTCTCTCCTCCTCGTTCCCCGGGGCTGGGCCGGTTCGTTGGACGTGTTCTATCCCGAACCGTCGCTCGGGGCAACCCCGCCGGCGTCACCGGAGGGCGTGCCCCCCACCCTCGACCGCAGAGCTGGCGAGCGCAAACCCCTTCTTCCAGCGCCGCGCGCAGCCACCGGCTCTCCGGCTCGCCGCCGTTCGTCGGGCCTGGAGCCATGTCCGCGAGGAACTGCTCGACAGCTGCTGCGATCGCCGCAGCCTCGGAGTCGGTGGCGCCGCCGGAGACCAACTCGATCCTCGGTCTCGGCGGGCGGCGCCTGCCGTTCGTGGCCATCACCCGCCAAACCCTAACCTCCCCCGCCATGCCCGAGGTCCCGGTGATCGGAGCCAGCGCGGTCTTTGCGGCCGTGTCCCCGGAGGTGGCGATCGAGCGCACCCGGGAGGCATTCGAGCGCCACGCCGCCGGCGACTGGGAGATGCCCGCGAAGGTGTACCTCGACTCCTCGCCGCACGGGGACTTTCGGGCGATGCCGGCGCGCGGGGATGGCCTGGCGCTGCTCAAGTGGGTGACATCGTTTCCCCACAACCCCGAGCGCGGCCTGCCGGTTGTCACCGGCGCACTGCTGCTCTCAAGCGCCGAAACCGGCGAACTTCTGGCGATCGTCGACTGCGCCTCGATCACCTCGCTGCGCACCGGGGCCGGCGCCGCCGTCTCCGCGCAGGTGCTGGCCGCCGACGACGCCCGCTCTGTGGGGCTGATCGGTTGCGGCGTCAACGGCGCCTGGGCGGCACGCTGCTTGGCGGCGGCCGGATACCGACCGGGGGTTTGCTTCGACGCCCGGCTCGACGCAGCCGACGCGCTGGCCGCCGAGCTGGGCTGGGAGCGTGGCAGCCGCCAGCGAGCGGGCGAGCAGGACGTGGTCGTGACGGTTACTCCCGGGGAGCAGCCCGTGCTCGCGGCTGCAGATCTGCGCCCCGGACAGCACGTGGCGGCCCTCGGCGCCGACGCCCGCGGAAAGGCCGAGCTCGAGCTGGACGCGTTCGAGCGTTGCCGGCTGTTTTGCGACGACTGGGCTCAGGCGTCCACCGGCGGCGAGCTCTCGGGAGCCGTCGCGGCCGGCATCGTGGCGGCGCAGGACGTGACCCCCATCGGCGACGTCCTGCTCGATCGGGCGCCCGGCCGGAGTTCCGCCGAGGAGATCACGCTGTTCGACTCCACTGGTCTGGCGATTCAGGACCTGGGGATCGCAACCGCCGTGTACGCCGCTTGGAGGGAGGGTCGCCTGACGGTGCCGTCGGTCGCCCTGTAGTCGCGGCGCTAGCCCGGCCCGCTCGTTAGGCGCAAGCGCTCGCCGCTCTCGCTCTCGCGACCAGGTGCTTTCCGTCCACGACCGCCCGGTCGCGCCCGCTTCCGCACCCTACAGCGGGATGTTGCCGTGCTTTCGCTTCGGCTGGTCGACGCGCTTAGTCTGCAGCGTGTGGAGTGCGCGGATGAGCTTCGGCCGCGTCTGGTGCGGCTCGATGACGTCGTCGATGTAGCCGCGCTCGGCGGCGGAGTACGGGTTGGCGAAGCGCGCCTTGTAATCGTCCATCAGCTTCGCGCGGCGCTCCTCGGGCGTAGGTGAGCTCGAGATGTCCTTGCGATAGATGATGCTCACCGCCCCCTCAGGCCCCATCACCGCGACCTCCGCCGTCGGCCAGGCGAAGTTGAAGTCGGCGAGCATGTGCTTGGAGTTCATGACGTCGTAGGCGCCCCCGTACGCCTTGCGCGTGACGACGGTGAGCTTCGGCACCGTCGCCTCGGTGAACGCGTACAGCAGCTTCGCCCCGTGGCGGATGATCCCGCCCCATTCCTGCGAGGTGCCGGGGAGGAACCCGGGCACGTCGGTGAAGGTGAGCAGCGGGACGTTGAAGGCATCGCAAGTGCGCACGAACCGCGCGGCCTTCTCCGACGACTCGATGTCGAGCACCCCGGCGAGGTGCTTGGGCTGGTTGCCCACCACGCCAACCGGAAATCCGTCGAGGCGCGAGAAGCCGCAGACGATGTTCTGCGCGAAGTGCTCGTGGACCTCGAAGAACTCTCCGTCGTCGACGATCAGCGAGATCACGTCGCGCATGTCGTACGGCTTGGACGGATCGTCGGGGACGATCGTGTCGAGCCCCTCCTCCATCCGCTGGGGGTCGTCGTACGGCTCGACCCGCGGCGGCAGCTCGAGGTTGTTGAGGGGCAGGAAGGACATCAGGTACCGCACGTCCTTCAGGCACTCGTCCTCGTTGTCGGCGGCGAAGTGCGCGACTCCCGACTTCGTGTTGTGGGTCATCGCGCCGCCCAGCTCCTCGAACTCGACCTCCTCGCCGGTCACCGTCTTGATCACCTCGGGACCGGTGATGAACATGTGAGACGTCTCCTTGACCATGAAGATGAAGTCCGTCATCGCAGGCGAGTAGACGGCCCCGCCCGCACATGGGCCCATGATCAGGCTGATCTGCGGGATCACCCCGGAGCACTGCACGTTGCGTACGAAGACGTCGCCGTAGGCACCGAGCGACACCACGCCCTCCTGGATGCGGGCGCCGCCGGAGTCGTTGATCCCGATCACGGGCGCCCCGACACTCGCCGCCAGGTCCATGACCTTGCACATCTTCTCGGCCATCACCTCGCCCAGCGAGCCGCCGAAGACCGTGAAGTCCTGGGAGAAGACGAAAACCGTGCGCCCGTCGATGGTTCCGTAGCCGGTGACGACGGCGTCGCCCCAGGGTCGCCGCTTGTCCATCTCGAACTCGTGGGTGCGGTGACGGACGAAGGTGTCGAGCTCCTCGAACGAACCGGGATCGAGCAGCTTGGAGATCCGCTCGCGCGCAGTCAGCTTGCCCTTGGCGTGTTGCTTGGAGACGGCATCCTCGGAGCCGGCGTGAATCGCCTGGTCGCGCAGCTCGCGCAGGTAGGCGAGCTTCTCTTCGTGGGTCTCGGGGAACCGCTGCCGCACCGCGGCGCCGATTGTATGGGCGGCGCTGGCAAGGCTACGATCCGGCGCCGTGAACGTGGCCATCGCGACCGTGGAGTGGGTGCCGGAGGAGTTTAAGGACGACGAGCTCCTCATCGACGCTCTCCGTTCGCGGGGCGCGAGCGCGAGCGCCGTCCCCTGGGACGACCCCGCCGCCGACTGGGCAGCGTGCGACCTCGTCGTCATACGCTCCACCTGGGACTACGCAGGGCGCCACGATGAGTTCCTGGGCTGGGTGGACCAGGTCGGAGACCGGCTCGAAAACGCTCCCGCGCTGGTCCGCTGGAACAGCGACAAGCACTACCTTGCCGATCTCGCCGGGGCCGGCTTTCCGGTTGTCGAGACAACGTACGTCGGGCCCGAAGCTGCCGTTCCGTCGCTGAGCGGCACGGTGGTGGTGAAGCCGACCGTCTCGGGCGGCGGGCGCGATACCGGTCGCTTCGGACACGGGGCGCATGCATCGGCCATCAACCTGATACGCGCCATCGGAGCTAGCGGCCGGACCGCGATGGTGCAGCCGTATCTCAAGGCGGTCGACACCGAGGGCGAGGCCGCAATCGTGTTTGTCCACGGCCAGTTCAGCCATGGGCTGCGGAAGCGCGCCGTGCTCACACGTGAGGGCGTCGCGCCGACGCGTGACGATCGGATCGGCGCCGCCGAGGCGATGTACGACCCCGACCTCGTGACCGCGGCGACTCCCGCTAACGACGAGTTGGTCGTCGCCCGGGAGATCGTGGACTATCTCGCACGGCGCTTCGAGGGCCCACCTCTCTACGCCCGAGTGGACCTCGCGCGCGACGCCGATGGCGCACCGCTTGTCCTCGAGCTCGAGGCGGTGGAGCCGAGCCTTTATCTGGGCCTCGTGCCGGGCGCTACGGACACCTTCGCGGACGCGATCGTGGCCCGGGTGCGCGGATAAGCGACGTCGGCCCGCTAGTTGCGGGACATCCCCGAGGCGCTGGCGGTGGCCCGGTCGAGCACCGCGGCGAAGGCGGCCACGACGCGTGGATCGAGCTCAGTCCCGGACTGGCGCTTCAGCGCGATGATCGCGTTGCCGCGGCGCGTATCGAGGTCCGCGCCTGCCGCGGCGTCCGAGCGGGCGAGCACGCTGTCGCAAGCGCACGCGGCGCGAATGATCCGTGACTCGATCGGGATCGCTTCCTCCGCGGGCCCCTCGTTGCCGGCACCGTCGAACCGCCGGCCGGCGCGCCTGATCCAGTCGCTCACGTTGGCGGCGATGCCGGCCCCCTGCGCGATGTGATACGCGGCTTCTGACTCGCCGTCGAGCTGCGCCCGGTCGGCATCGGACAAGCTGGCCGGGTCTTCAGTGAGTAGGCGGGCCGGCACGTAGAGCTTGCCCACGTCATGCAGCTTGGCCGCCTCGCGGACGAGCTCCGATCGACTGCGGTCAAATCTCAACTCAACCGCCGTCGCAAACGCGTATGACGCGGTCGCCTCGGCGTGCTCGCGCGAGCCCGGGAGGTGACGATCCAGCGCCTCTATCAGCGGAGCGCCGCGCATCCGCACCAGTGAGCCCAGACCGAACTGCGACGTGTTGGCTTCCCGCACCCGTGCGGCCTCGTCCGGGTTGTCAGGCCCTGGCGAAGGGACGGCGCTCGGGCGATCCGAGCTCATCCAGCAGGTCCTCGAGTGTCGCCTCGGCGGCCACGGGGTCCGGCCCGGAGTGCTGTGCCGTGATCTCCACGGAGGTGCCGAATCCACTCTCTGCCAGCTCGATCGCAATTCGCGCGTACGCGCCCGAGGCGGCGCTGCGCCACGCCAGCACCCGCTCCGTCTCGGAGTCGGTTACCTCGATCGCCACCGGGCGCTCGGAGCCCACCAGTCCGCCCATCCACGCCTCCATGCGGGCGAGGTCCGATGCGAGTTCCCAGAGCTCGGGGGCCGACTTCACCAGGGTGCGCTTGGCCTTGGATTCCATGGTTCCGGGCTTCTGGCGGGCGCAGCGGACTCCTTCCGCCGATGGTCTGCTTGCAGACGCCCACGGGCGAACTAGAAGAACGCCCCGCCGCGGTACTCACCGAACACGTCGCGCATGGCGCCGCAGACCTCGCCGATCGAGCCACCCGCGCGCAGTGCCTCCTTGATCGGGTGCAGCAGGTTGGCATCGCCTCGGGCAGCGTCGCACAGCGCCTCCAGCGATCGCGAAACAGGTTCTTGATCGCGCGCGGCCTTGAACTCGGCCAGCCGCTTCAGCTGCCGGCGCTCGGACTCTGGGTCCACCTTGAGGATGTCGACGTCGTCGACGGTCTCCGTGACGTACTTGTTCACGCCCACGACCACGTCCTGTCCCGTCCGATACCGCTCGTGATAGGAGAGCGCCGACTCCTCGATCTCGCGCTGGATGAACTCGAGGGCGTTCACCGAGCCACCCAGCTCCTCGACCTTGCCCATCAGCTCCCAGGCGCGCTGTTCGATCTCGTCGGTCAGCGACTCGACGAAGTAGGAGCCGGCGAAGGGGTCGACGGTGTCGGCCACGCCCGACTCGTGGGCCAGGACCTGCTGGGTCCGCAGGGCGATTCGCGCCGAGCGCTCGGTGGGCAGGGCCAGCGCCTCGTCGAAGCCGTTCGTGTGCAGCGACTGCGTGCCGCCGCTGACCGCGGCGAAGCCCTGCAGCGCCACCCGGATGATGTTCACCTCGGGCTGCTGCGCCTGCAGGGTCACGCCGCCGGTCTGAGTGTGGAACCGGATCATCATCGAGCGCTCGTCCTGGGCGCCGAAGCGCTCCTTGACGACCTGCGCCCACATCCTGCGCACGGCGCGGAACTTGGCGATCTCCTGAAAGACGTTGTTGTGGCAGTTGAAGAAGAACGCCAACCGCGGAGCGAAGGCGTCGATCTTCAGCCCACGCTCGAGCGCGGCCTCGACGTAGGCGATCGCGTTGGCGAGCGTGAACGCGACCTCCTGAACAGCGGAGCAGCCCTTCTCACGGATGTGGTAGCCGGAGATCGAGATCGTGTTCCACTTGGGCACGTTCTCCCGGCAGTACTCGAAGATGTCGGTCGTCAGCCTCATCGTGGGCTCGGGCGGGTAGATGTAGTTGCCGCGGGCCACGTACTCCTTGAGCACGTCGTTCTGGACGGTGCCGCGGAGCTTTTCGGCCGGCACGCCCTGTTCCTCGCCGACCAGCTCGTACAGCAGCAGCAGGATCGCCGCCGGCGCGTTGATCGTCATCGACGTGGAGACCTCGTCGAGAGGGATCTCGTCGAAGCAGATCCGCATGTCCTCGATCGTGTCGATGGCCACCCCGGTGCGTCCCACCTCGCCGGCGCACAGCGGGTCGTCGGAATCGCGGCCGAGCTGTGTCGGCAGGTCGAACGCCATGGACAGGCCTGTCGAGCCGTGCTCGATCAGATAGCGGTAGCGACGATTGGTCTCCTCGGCGGTCGCGTAGCCCGCGTACTGGCGCATCGTCCAGAGGCGGTCGCGGTACATGCCGCTGTGGATGCCGCGCGTGAAGGGCGGTGATCCCGGGTCGCCGAGGCGTCCGGGAAGTCCCGGCGCGACGTCGTCCTCCGTGTACAGGCGCTGGATCTCGATCCCCGAGTCGGTGAAGACGCGCTCGTCGTCCGGCCCGACAACGGGGGCGACGAAGCGGTGGGCGTCTCGCTCGACGGTCGCCATCCGTGCGGAAGGATAGATGCGGCTCGCTCAGCGCCGCCCCGAGCGCTGTTGAGCACGAGCGATGGCCTCCTCCACCGCCGCGGCCATGCCCTCGGCGGGGACCGGATAGGTGTAGGGACGAACTGCGTCGCCGTCCGGGGCCCGCAGCTCCCCCGAGGCCAGGCGCACGAGAGCTGCGCGGATAGCCCCGACGTCGTCGGCGCGCACGACCTCGCCTCCTAGCTCGGAGGCCAAGCGCCCTGCCTCGGTGCCCTCCGCCAGCGCGAGGATTGGCCGGCCGGCCGCCAGGTACTCGAACAGCTTGATGTTCAGAAGCTGGGTGCGCGCGGGTGAGGCCAGCAGCAGCAGGGCGCCCGCCCCACGCTGCAGGGCCAGGGCCTGGACTCGGTCGAGGCTGCCGCGGACGACGATCCGGGCCGGCGAGACGTCGGTGGAGAGCAGGCGGCGCTCGTCCTCGGTCAGCGGTCCCGCGACCACGAACTCGAGGCGCCCTGCGACCTCGGGCTGCTTGCGCGCGAGCTCGGCGAGGGCCTGCACGAGGGGTCGCGGGTCGCGTCCGTAGCTGCCAAAGCGCCCGGTGTAGACGAGCGAGGCTCGATCCGGGTCGGCCACGGGCAGGGGGTCGACGGCGCGGGGCGGGCCGGGGTCGTCGGGCCCGAGATCGGGGTCCCAGCCGTTGGGGACCAAAGAGGCCTCGATGCCGAGCCTCGAGCGCAGGTCGTCGACGGCGGGACGGCTGACGCCCACCACCACGTCGGCCGATCCGAGCCAGCGGCGCTCGAGGCACGCATCGGCGCGTCGCTGCAGCGCTGTCGGGAAGCGCGGGCGCAGCGGCTCGAAGGTCCAGGCATCGCGGACGTCGGCTACCCACGGGACACGACGACGCCGCAGGGCGCGCCCGACGGCGTGCGCCGACTCAGGCGGCGACGTGGTGATCACGCAGTCGAAGCGCTGCGAGCGATGCACGCGCAGCGCCCGCGCCCGAGCGAACGGCGCCCAGGCTGCGATCAGCGGCTCGGGCACCAGCACCCGGCTCAGGGGGTGTGGGCGCCCCGCGTACGTGTCGGAGTCATACAGGGCGTCGATCCGCTCGCGTCCGTGCAGACGCGCTCGCCAGCGCTGGGCGTCCGCCGTTCGGACGATCCCCTGCGCCGGGTCGTCCGCGAGCTCGCCGTAGGCCGATGTCGTCAGCACCGTCACTCGGTGGCCGAGCCGCCGCAGCCACTTCACCATCGCCGCGGGCCGCTGAGCGCCCGTGTCGCGGCAGGGGGGATAGAAGTAGGCGACCAAGAGGATCGTCCGACTCACGCCGCGCCTCCGAGCTTCGCCCGTCGAATCTCGATCGCCGCCGCGTACGCAGCGTCCATCCGATCGAGCAGAGACTCCCACCCCCATTCGCGAACTGCCTTCTCCCTACCTGCAGCACCCATGCGCTGTCGAGCCTCTACCCCCGTGTCGAGCAACTGGCCGATCGCCGCGGCGACCGCATCAGGATCACCCGGCGGCACCAGCAACCCGGTCTCACCCTCGTCCACCACCGCCCGCACCCCCGCATACTCGGTCGCGATCGTCGGCAGCCCGCACGCCATCGCCTCGATCAACACGATCCCGAACGACTCGGGCGGCCCTGTGGTGAGCACGAACACGTCGGCGGCGCGCAGCACGTCCGGCAGCTCGGAGTGCGGCACCGCGTCGAGAAAGTGCACCCGATCCGCAACACCCGCTTCACTCGCCCGCGACCGGAAGCCCTCGAGCAACGCGCCGCCCCCGGCGACCACGAGGTGCACGTCCTGAGCACCCAGCCTCGCGAACGCATCGATGGCCACGTCCAGGCGCTTGAAGTGGTGTGCGCGATCCAACGTCGCTACAAAGGCCGCGACAACCGAGTCCACCGGGATCCCGAGCCCCTCGCGGATCCCCGCGTCATCGCCGTCCGGTGAAAAGGCGTCGGTGTCGACGCCGTTCGGCATCTCAACGAGCTTCGCGGGCTCGCGCTGGCGAGTCCTCCGAAGGTACGGGACCGAGTCGGCGTGGTCGGCCGAGAGCACGCAGACTCGATCGGCGGCGCGGATCAACGCGGGTGCGACCGTGTGCTCGTAGGCGGTGAACAAGCCCCCGCGGGCGCCGCGGCCAACGAGCCGGTTCTTGTAGTGGACCAAGAGCGCTTGTCGTCGGCGCCGGCCTGAAAGCCGCCCGATCAGGGTCAGCTCCGAGCCGAAGATGAACGGATAGTGCAGGTGGACCAGGTCAAAGCCCTCGACCCGCGCGAGGCGCGGAATCAGCGGCGCGTTGCCGATCGCCACCAGGGGGTCGAGCCGGTGGATCACCGCTCGTCCCGGATCGGGCGGCTTTCCCTCTGCGGTTGCGGTGAACACCTCCACCTCGTGTCCGCGCTCAGCCTGGCGGCGGGCGAACTGGAAGGCGGTGTTGCCGGCGCCACCCGGGTAGGGCGGAAACGTCGCGGTGAGGTGGGCGATCCGCAGGACTGTGATCGGCCCTAGTCGCTCGCGCCGACCAGGCGCTCGACGCCTGCAAGCTCGATCGTGCGGCGCAGGCCCTCGCGCAGGTCGACCTCCGGCTCCCAGCCCAGCAGCTGCTTGGCTCGAGTGATGTCGGGTCGACGTTGTTGGGGGTCGTCCGTCGGCAACGCCTCGAAGACGATCTCCGACCGCGACTCGGCCGCGTCAATCACCGCTTCGGCGAGTTCGAGGAGGGTGTATTCGTCGGGGTTGCCGATGTTGACCGGAAGGTGGACATCGGACTCGGCCAGAGCCACGAGCCCGCGGATCTCGTCGTCGACATAGCAGAAGCTGCGGGTCTGGCTGCCGTCGCCGAACACGGTCACCGGCTTGTCCTGCAGGGCCTGGCGTAGAAACGTCGGGATCGCGCGCCCGTCGTGCGGTCGCATCCGTGCGCCGTAGGTATTGAAGATCCGCACGATGCACGTGTCCACACCCTGCTGGCGGTGATACGCCATCGTCAGCGCCTCGGCGTAGCGCTTCGCCTCGTCGTAGACGCCGCGAGGCCCGATCGGGTTGACGTGGCCCCAGTAGTCCTCGGGCTGGGGGTGGACCTGTGGGTCGCCGTAGACCTCGGAGGTCGACGCGAGGAGGAAGCGGGCGCGCTTGAACTTCGCCAAGCCGAGCATGTGATGGGTGCCGTACGAGCCGACCTTCAGTGTGTGCAGCGGCAGGCGGGAGTAGTCGATCGGGCTCGCCGGGGAGGCGAGGTGGTAGATGCAGTCGATTGCCTCGGAGACGAACAGCGGCTCCGTGAGATCGTGGTTCTGGAACGCGAACGCGTCGTCGCGAATGTCCTCGAGGTTCTGCAGCGACCCCGTGTCGAGGTTGTCGATGCAGATCACTCGGTGACCGTTGGCCAGCAGGTGATCGCAGAGATGGGAGCCAAGAAAACCTGCTCCCCCCGTAACGAGGCACGTGCTCATCGCGGCGCGAGGATAGCGGCGCGGGGGCGCCTGGGGGAGAGCCGGGATTCACGCTGGCATGGAGCCCGTCGCCGCCGACGCCGATCGCTCTCGCGCGGCGGTCGCCCTGCTCGCTCGCAACGAGCGTCTCTTCCTCGGCATTGCTCGCCGAGTCTCGATCTGCGCCGACGACGCCGACGACGCGTACCAGCGCGCGGTCGAGATCTTGCTCACCAAGGCGCCGGCGGTCGAGTCCCCGCGGCTCGTCGCCTGGATGGCCGTTGTCACTCGCCGCGAGGCGATGGCGGTGCGCCGGGCGCGTGAGCGGCTCCTCGGCGCCACGCCGACGGCGGCCGACGACGACAGCCCGCAGGCCTGGCTCGAGCGCATCGCCTGCGACCGCTCCGGACCGGCGGAGGAGCTCGAGCGCCGCGAGCGCACCGCCGCCGCCGCCCGCGCCCTGGCCCAGCTCAAGGTCAACGAGCGGGTCGCGCTTGCTCTCCAGGCAGGCGGCTACAGCTACGCCGAGATCTGTGACGCCTGTGACTGGACCTACACCAAGGTGAACCGGTGCCTGGCGGAGGGGCGGGCGCGCCTGCGCGAGCTCGAAGCCCGCGCCGACCGGCTCTAGTCGATCAGCCGCTTCGTCATCCGGGCCACCGCGATCCGCCACAGCACGAACGCGAAGGCGACGAGCCCGAGGAAGCGCAGCAGATCGACGGCTTCGAAACCAAACGCCGCGCCCCGCACCAGCTCCACGAGCTGGTACAGCGGGTTGAAGTTGGCGGCGACCTGCAAGCCCTCCGGGAGCTGGTCGATCGGGAAGAAGGTGCCGGCGACCAGGAACAGGGGCGTGATCACGAGCGTGGTCACGTAGTTGAACTGGTCGATCTTGGCGACGCTCGCTGCGACGGTGATCCCGAACGCCGCCCAGCCCAGCGCCATCACGAAGGCGAAGATCGGCACCAGCAGCATCCCGGGGGTTGGATCGAGGCCGAACGCGATCGCGATCAGTAGGGGAAAGCAGCCGAAGAAGCCGGCGCGCAGCGCGATCCACAGCATCTCCGCGGTCACGACTTCCTCGGTGTCGACCGGGGCCGCGAGGATCGCGTCGTAGGTGTTCTGGAATCGCTCCTTGACGAACGTTCCGAACATCGCCGGCAGCGCGCTTGAGAAGATCACCGCGGTCGCGACCATGCCGGTGCCCACGAACTCCACGTAGCTGAGCCCGTCGACCCCGTCAATGAGCGTGGCGCCCAATCCGAGGCCGAACGCGAGCAGGTAGACGATCGGTTCGAGGATGCTCGAGAAGGCGGTTCCCCGCCAGTAGGTGCGGAAGTTCGCAACCTCGCGGCTCATCACGCCGGCGATCGCCGCGGGCTCGAGGCGCCCCATCCCACCGGTGTCGCGGATCACTCGCCCTCCTCGCCGGTGAGCAGAACGAAGACGTCCTCGAGCGTGGTGGCGCGGCGCACCGCGTCGTCGGGAATCGTGCCGTTGGGCGACCGCTCGGCGCCGATGATCGCGATCGCCGGTCCGGCCGGACGCACCCGCAGGCCCTCGCTCTCGGCGATGGCGCGCACCTCGGCCAGGCGGTCCGGAGGCCCGTAGACCTCGGCGGTCTCGCGCCCGGCGTGCTCGGCGATCAGCTCGGCGGGCGTGGCGCGGGCGATCACCTCGCCGTGGTGCATCATCGCCACCTCGTCGGCGAGGCGCTCGGCCTCCTCGATGTAGTGGGTCGACATCAGGATCGTCTTGCCTCGGCTCCGCAGGCCGTCGATCAGCGACCACAGCTCCGTGCGGATCTGCGGGTCGAGACCGACGGTGGGCTCGTCCAGGAGCAGCAGCTGCGGGTCGTGCACGAGGCCGCGGGCGAGCAGCAGCCGGCGCCGCATCCCGCCCGAGAGCTTGTCGACTGCGTCCCTGCGCCGCTCGGTCAGCCGCGCGAGGGCCAGGCAGCGATCGACCGCGGCGCCGACGTCGGCGACCCGGTACAGGCGTGCGTAGACGGCGAGGTTGTCCTCGACTGTGACGTCGACGTCCAGGTTGTCGAGCTGAGGGACCACGCCCATCTTCGAGCGCGCCACCTTTGACTCGCCGGGCAGCTCGTGGCCCAGCACCCGTAGTTCGCCGGCGTCGGCGATGGCCTGCCCGGTGAGCAGCCGCATCGTGGTCGACTTGCCGGCGCCGTTCGGTCCGAGCAACCCGAGGCAGATCCCCGCCGGCACGTCCAGGTCGAGGCCGTCAACGGCGATGATCTCTCCGAAGCGCTTCACCGCGCCACGGATCTCGATCGCATTGGTTGCAGGCACCTGCATCTAAGACAAAGGTACGGGGCCGGACTCATCGCTTGGCGCCATCGGGCTGGCGTGTGTCCTAAACCAGCCCGCGCAGGACTTGGGCCTCATCCTGACCGGCCAAGTACGCGCCCCGAATCACGGCCCATGCGCGCATCCGCCCGTCGTCCAGTCCTGCTGCCGCGAACGCCTGCAACCTTCGCTCGGTGCGCTCGACGGTCATTGCCGAGTTGAGTGGATTCCAGAGAAACGAGGCGATGTCGTATTCGGGCTCGCCGAGCATTGGCTTGGGGTCGATTGCCAGGGGTCCGCGCCCCGAGGACAGAAGGTTGTGGTGGTGGAAGTCGCCGTGCACGAGCCTTTGTCGACCGACCTCCATCGATCCATAGAGCCTTCGGGCGAGCGGGATCAGCTCGGGGACACCAAGCCCATCTTGATCAGCGTTGTCGGCCCAACGGGGCACGTGGTCGCCGAGCCATCGAAAAGGCCTGCTGGCGGGACGCCAGAGCCGTCGGCCGATTTCGGTCGCCCGGGCGGTCGCCTCCTCATCGGGCAGCTGGGAGAGATCAATGCCCGGATTGGCGCGTTCGATCAGCAGCGCCCGCTGCTCGCGATCGTGACGCAGCAGACGGACGGCGGCTTCGCCGTCCCAAAAGGCGAGAGCGTCAGCTTCCTGGTCGGACTCGTCGTCGTCTGCCGATCTGACCTTCAAGACCGCGTCGGCGCCCACCGGCGCCACATACGACCATCGGGAGAGCGCGAACAGCCGCCCGAGCTCTAAGCCCCACTCCGCAGCGATCTCGCGGGCCGTCCGCTCGAGTGCCCCAGGCTCTCCAGCCGGACGCATGGCCAGAGCTTGACGCCTCTGCGGCTTATGGCTTGGGTGGAGGCGGTGGCGGCTCGTCGGGCAGCTTGGTTGCGCGGGGCGCGTACTGGCGGAAGCGAGGCTTGTCGAGCCGGTTACGCAGCACCCGTTTGGCTCCCGGGTAGAACTGCAGGTTGTGTGGGTTGTCCGGGGTGACGCTGCGGTAGTACAGGAGCATCTTCACGCGCTTGTGGCGCTTCGCCCACTTGAACAGGCTGCGCGTGAAGGCGCCGCTCTGGTCGTTGTCCCAGGGCGAGTACTCGCCGATCACGAACGGCTTGCGCCGGTAGGCACGGTAGAAGCGCTGGCCGTCGTCGAAGGCGGAGCGGAACTTGGCGAAGATGTCGAAGCCCACCCAGTCCACGTACCGTCCCCCGGGCCAGTAGTGGCGCGGCTGGTTCCCCCTGACGTTCGGCGAGCCAAAGCTCTGCGGAACCCACATCAGCGCCACCCGCGGCCGGTCAAGCTTCTCGGGCACGCCTCGAGCCTGGTAGATGGGATCCCCCTGCCAGTCGGCGCGCAGCAGGCGAGGCAGTCCCTGTCGGCGGAGCCGCCGGTTGATCTTGCGGCGCGAACCCCCGCGAACGATGATCGCGAACCTGCGCCAGGCCTTTCGAAACCACCCCGTGCCGTGCCCATCGCCCCGCCGCGAGCCGTCGCCGTTGAACGCCGAATACGGGTTCCAGTAACCGTTCATCTCGGGCATCAGACGGATGTAGACGGTCTGCCCGGAGTTCGCGATCGACTCGTTCAACCGCAGGATGTAGTCGTCGCCGCGGCCATTGGCGATCTCGCGCGGGGTGATCAGTTCCTCGCCGCTGCCTGGGGCGGTGGAGAGACTCACCACGCCTCGGGTGTCGGTGGCGGTCCATCGGTGGAACGCCCCCGACGAGCGCAGCGGGACGCCCCAGTGGAAGAACTCCTGCAGCACCGCGGGGTGCGCGTCGACCTGCCTGGAGAAGGTGTGGAAGTCCTTCACCTCGCCGGTGTCCGAGACGCCGTGGTAGGCCCGCTTCTTGGGCGGCGCGTATGTCTTCGCCGCCGCCGTTGCGGCAAGCCCCAGCGCGAGCACGAGCACGCACGCGAGCCACCCCGACGCGGCCATCGCTCTCTCCGCCATCGTCAGTCAAAACAAGCTAGCGGCGACCGGGTTGCGGGGCCAGCCTTGGCCGCTCGACGCAAGGTTTCCCCCGGCTAGCATCGGCGTCGGAGCGGTGGCAGAGTCCGGTTTATTGCAGCTGCCTTGAAAGCAGCCGGCCCGCAAGGGCCCGGGGGTTCGAATCCCTCCCGCTCCGCTGACGCCCCAGGCTTCGGGCAGTGAGGCGCGAGTGGCGCAACTGGGCGGGCGACCAGCGCTGCCGCCCACAGGCGATCGAGCGGCCGTCGAACCGCGACGAGCTCGCCGAACTGGTCCGGCGTGCTGCCGAGCGCGGCCAGGCGGTGCGTGTGGCGGGATCCGGGCACTCGTTCGGCGACATCGCCCTCACCGACGGCCTGATGTTGCAGCTCGACCGCCTCGATCGGGTGCTGGCGGCCGACCGGGGCTCGGGCAGGGTCAAGGTCGAAGCGGGGATCGTGCTCTCGGAGCTCAACCGTCGCCTCGACGAGCTCGGGCTCGCCTTCGAGAATCTGGGCGACATCGATCGCCAGAGCCTCGCCGGCTCGATCTCCACCGGAACCCACGGCACCGGCGAGCGCTTCCAGAACCTCTCTGCGCAGATCGAGTCGATCGGCCTGGTGTTGGCCGACGGCCGCGCCCTCGAGATCTCAGGCGACTCCGATCCGGACGCCTTCCGCGCCGCGCGGGTGGGCCTGGGGGCGCTGGGAGTGATCTACGCGGTCACGCTACGCACCGTCCCCGCCTACACCCTCAGGCGCGTCGACAGCCCGAAACCGCTCGCCGAGACGCTGGCGCGCCTCGACGAGCTGGTCGCGACCAGCGACCACTTCGAGTTCTACGTGTTTCCTCACACCGAGTTCGCGCTGTGCCGCGAGTCGAACCGCACGGACGAGCCGCCGCGGCCGCGGTCGCGCGCGGCGGTCTACGCGCAGGAGGTCGTGCTCGAGAACTGGGTGGGCCAGCTGTTCGCGCTGGCAGCGCGACACGCTCCCTCGCAGGTCCCGCGTCTAGCGCGGATCGCCGCCCGCAACGTGGGCCGCTCGACCAAAGTCGACCGCAGCTTCGAGGTGTTCGCCAGCGAGCGCCGGATCCGCTTCACCGAGATGGAGTACGCGATCCCGCGCCGCCACGCGGCGGAGCTGATCCCGCGCGTGCTCGAGATCGCGGCGCGCCCCGAGCTGCAGGTGGCCTACCCAATCGAAGTCCGGTTCGTCGCCCCCGACGACGCGCTTCTCAGCCCCTCGCACGACCGCGCGACCTGTTACGTCGCGGTGCACCAGGACCGCAAGCTCGACTGGGAACCCTACTTCCGCGGCGTCGAGGCGGTCATGTCCGAGTACGGGGGTCGCCCTCATTGGGGGAAACGGCACTTCCAGACCGCCGAGACGCTCGCGCCGCTGTATCCGGGTTGGGACGACTTCCAGCGCATGCGCGCCAAGCTCGACCCGACCGGCGCCTTTCGCAACGCGTACACCGACCGGGTCCTGGGCTAAAGGAAAGCTCTTCCCTGGCCCCGGTAGGTCGGGACCTCGTCGGCGATTCGATCGCCTTCCACCAGGTAGAGGGAGTTGAAGCGCTCGCATAGCTCGCCCGCCTTGGCGTGGCGGAAGTAGACGCGGTCGCCGACTCGAAGGCGGTAGGTCGCCGCGCCCATCAGCGGCGTCTGCACCTCGCCCGCTCCCTCCTGGCGGTCAAACCGAAGCCCTCCGGGGAGGTACGGCTCGGGCAGGCGGTCGGCGCCGGGCGGACCGGAAGCGGTGTAGCCGCCGCCGAGCACGGTCGAGATCGCCGACTTGGGACGGCGCACGATCGGCAGCGCGAAGAATGCGGCGGGCTCGAGCTCGAGCGAGCGGTAGTTGTCGAACAGGGCTGGCGCGTAGAACCCCGACCCGGCCGTGAGCTCGGTGACGATTCCGGCCGCCGCGGTTCGGGCGAGGCTGCCGGTGCCGCCGCCGTTGACGAACTCGAGCTCACCACCGGCGGCGGAGACGGCCTCGCGGACCGCCTCGACGATGCCGGGCAGCCGCCGGCGAATGTCGCGCTCGGAGGCTGACTGCATGCCGCGGATCGCTGCGCTCCGCAGCGGCTTGCCCGGGATCCGGTCGCCGACTCCCGCGATCTGGCCCTCGTATGCCATCAGTCCTGCGAGCCGGGTGCCCGGGCGGGCCTCGGTCTCCTCGGCCATGCGCTTCGCGCGGGCCGCGTCGCGCACGGGCGAGCGCTTGGGGCCGATCTTCGCCAGCCGCCCGCCGAGCGGCCACCAGCTCACGTCGATGTCCAGGCACACCCGCACTTGGGCGGGGCCGCCGGCGATCGTGCCCTCGATCAGGTCGAGGTGGGGGCGGTCGTCCACCATGAGCACTGGCGCCCGGGAGGTGTCCTCGGCGGCCAGTCGCGCCACCTCGCCGATCGCCCCCCGATCCACCGACGGATAGGCCACGACGATGTCGTCGAAGCCGTGCTCGTGGAGGTACAGCGCCTCGGGCACGGTGAAGGAGAGCACGCCCCGGAAGCCGGGGTCCAGATCGAGGATCGCGCGCAGGAGCGGCACGCATCGCACCGACTTGGAGGCGATCCTGGTCGGCAAACCGCCCGCCTGCTCGATCAGCGCGCGGCCGTTGGCCCGCATCGCGTCGAGATCGACGAACGCGAACGGAGGCGCGACGGTCTCGAAGAGACCCTCGTAGCGCTCGTACAGTGCGTCGCGGTCGGCGGTAGCCACGGCGCGCGAGGGTATCTCGCCCGGCTTTAGAATCGAGCCACGCCCCGGAGAGGTGGCCGAGTGGCTGAAGGCACTCGCCTGCTAAATGAGCGGCTGAAGTCCCTGGAAACGGCATGAAACGGCTTGATTCAGCGGGATGGGGATGTTCGACGGGGTCGCGCGGTAGCGCCGTATGCGGCCGTATGTAGGGGTATTTCGTCCAACGAATTGCCCAACGACTCACGGCGCGTTGACCGACGGCGAGACGCCTCCTTCGGAGCGCGAAGCGGTCACGCTCGGCGTCGTGGAGGTGCTCTCGCCGATCGTCCAACTGGGTAGCCACCGAGCGGTCCGTCGAGAGTGCTGCAAGCACGCGAGGCTGTCGCGTAAAGACCGGCTGAACGGGGTTGGCGGCCGTGAATCGGTCGGATTTGAAAACGGGAGGGGCTTTGGCCCCCCGATCAGGCCGTTGCGGGCGCCAGTTGGCTTCGGTGGAGCTTCAAAAGGTTGTGGGTGGCCGCAATCAGGCGCCATTCCGAGCGTGCGGCCGCCCGGCCTCTTCGTTTGAAGCGGTCGATCCGACGGTTCGCCTTGATCTGGGCGAACACGGGCTCGACCATGCACTGGCGTTTGGAATAGAGCGCGGCGCCGGCCTCGGTGGCCATCACTCTTCGCATGAAGTCATAGGGCCCGCCGAGCCTGTTCTTGCGCGGCCGGTTTCGGGTCGTGTCGGCGGCGACGAGCGGGGTCATCCCGCGCTCGCGCAGCGAGTCGATGTGATCGTTTGACCAATAGCCGGCGTCGGCCAAGACGACGCCGGGGCTCTCCTCGACGCCGGCACCGGCCAGCTCGCGCTCGGCCGCCGTGATCATCGGGTCGAGCTCCTCGAAGTCGCCGCCCTTGGTGGTGATCTCGGCCGCGACGATGATCTGGCCCCCGGTGGTCACCGCCTGGGCGTTGTAGGCGGGCATGAAGTTGCGGCCGAACTTCATCCTCCGCGCGTCGGGGTCGGTGGTGTTGACCTTGCCGTCGGGCCTGGGGGGTGGCTGATAAGGCTTGGTGGTGCCGGGGGCCATCCGGCGCGACCCGTCGGCGGCGACCCCGCGAGCCCGCCATGCCTCATAGCGCTGGTTTGCCCGCTCCTCGGCCC
>DATAFO010000024.1:0-6149 GCA_036257465.1 Solirubrobacterales bacterium
GTGATCAGGTCGGGAGTGTTCCGGACATCGAAGAACCCAGCCCTGGCAGCGACCGGGAACTTCACCGGATCGTTGAGGCGGGGGTCGAAGAAGGTGCCCTGTCCGTGCATTTCCAGATTTGCGACGAAGGCGTTCCAATAAGTGACCGAGCCCCAGCCCGTGAAGGTGTGGAGATTGACGCCGGCGAGGCCGAAGGCGGGCGGAATCAGCGTCGCGGCGGACTTGCCGTCCGGGCGAAAGCCCTTGCCGTCGAGGAAGAGCTCAGCGTCGAACTTGCCCGGTCCCCAGGCAGCAAGCACTCGGTTGACCGTGGCCTCGTCGACCTGAAGTAGGTCTGTGATCGGCTTCTTGTTGGGTGCCAGCGAGACGATCGCTCCGACGTTGAGGTCGCGGTTCGGCCAGCCGTCGAGCCGCCGCCCGATCCCCGGCGCGAACGAGTCGTCCACGATCGAGTGACACGAGGCGCAGGTGAGCCCAACCGATTGCAGCGTTCCATCCCGCTTGAAGAACCCCTTGAGCCCGACCACGGCGTCCAGCTTGAGCAAAGCGAGCGTCGTCGCAGGATCGTCGAGGTTGACCTTGCCGGCTCTTAGGTCTTTCTTCAGCGACTCCGGGAGCGCCGCCGAGTCGACCTTGAGGCCGACGGCGAGCGCGGTCCTCGGGCTGACGCCGGGTCCCACGCCGCCGAGTGCCTCCCCCTCGATCGCTCGGTGCAGCTGGAGCGCGTCGCCCCAGAACGCCTCGTCGCCGAAGGTGTCGAAGCGGAAGATCTGCCTGCCCTGCTCGAACAGCTGTTGGGCGGCCCGGCTCGCCTCCTTGTCCGAATCACGGCCCGAGGCGCTTACCGCGCCCACGGTCGCGCTGACGATCACAAGGCCGATGTACAGGACCAGCCCGCCGGCCGCGATCATCGCCAACCTGCCCAGGACTTTCCCGATCAGGCCCATCAACAACGCCTCTCGCCGCTCGGGAGCGATGGTACGAGGCGGTCGCGCGGCGCGCTGTGATCGCGGTCACATTCGCCGGGCGGCGGCGGCCCCGCGCCGCGCTAATCCGGCCGCCAGACCATCAAGACGAGAATCGCGAACGCGCACGCGGCGGCGAGAGCGTTCGCCGTAAGCGAGAGGGGATCGCGGAGCAAGGCCGCGATCGCGGGATCGGGACGGGCGTCGGCGGCCTGACCTTCGGCGAGGAGCCGCGCGCGCTTCGGCTTGCGCCCCCCGATCGCGCCGAGCACCCCGGCGACCGCCAGCAGGGCCAGGGAGAGCGCGATCCAGCCGTCGCCCAGGCTGCGGCCGGTCTCCTCGATCAGCCACAAACCGGAGACGAGGACGAGCAGCGCGCCGGCGCCGACGAGCAACACGCCGGCGCGGGCAAGTGAGAGCACGGCCGCGATCTCGCCCGGCCGGCTCCGCCCCCACGCGGCGACCTGGGCGGCGGCCGCGAGCGTCATCCCGGCGAAGAAACCGATTACCGCCACCAGGTGGAGCAGGAGCGCGAGGTCGTTCGAGGTCACGCGAGCACGTGAGGCTCGCTCGGCGCGGCGCGAAGCTCGCTCACGAGCGCGCGGGCGACGAGCGCGGCGGCGGTGAGGATGGCCATGAGAAGCGCCGCCTCAGCGAGCTCGTGGTGCCGCAGCAGCACGACCGCGGCGATCAGGCCCGCGAGTGCGACCAGCGCCAACGAGATACCGCGATGAAACCTCCCGGCCTCCGAGCGCGGCCAGGCGTCGAGCGAGCGCACCAGCTCGCGGCCGTCGTCGGAATCGGTGCAGGCCGGCTTGGCCGCGCAGACGTTGCAGACGTGCGCGCGCGCTCGGTAGCGGGCGACGCGGAGCTCGTGATCGAGCTCGCGCAGGTGCAGGTGCTCTCCCTCCGGACATTCCCAGGCGTCGAGGTGAGCATGGAAGCGGAAGCCGCCGGTGCGGTAGCGGTCGGCGCGCGCGTGCGAGTGGCGCGCGAGCAGGTCGAGCGCGACGGCCGCCACGATCAGGCCGCCGCCGTAGACCGCTGCCAGCATGACCTCGACGTCGAGACCGCTCATGTCACGACCCGCTCAGCGGGCTCGGTGACCTCGGTGAAGAGGGTTTCCTCCTCGAGCGTTACGCGCGGGACTGTGTGCCGGATGCCGAGCCAGGAGAGGTAGAGGACGGGGAGAACCCCGCCGGCGATGAAGAGGACGTCGCCGGGGAGTCGGATCCACTCGATCAGCGCGTTCGTGTCGTTGGTCAAAAACTCGAGCGTTCGCGCGTCGTAGTAGCTCTTGTTGACCGACTCGTAGAGCTGGAGCAGACCGAGCGGGAGCAGCGTCGCGAAGCACATCCAGGCGAGCCCGAGGTTGAGCGACCAGAAGCTGAGCTTGGCGGCTCGCTCCGACCAGCGGTCGGCCGGGATCAGGTAGCGCAGGCAGAACATGGCCAGGCCGACCGCGAGCATCCCGTAGACGCCCATCATCGCCGCGTGCCCGTGGTTGGCCGTCAGCGCGGTGCCGATCTCGTAGTAGGAGACGATCGGCAGGTTGATTAGGAAGCCGAAGATGCCGGCGCCGAGGAAGTTCCAGAAACCGACCGCAACGAGGAACATCACCGCCCAGCGGTGCGGAAACGGCGTCCGCGCCTTCTGCTCCTGACGCGCCCCGAGCTGGAGGAAGCTCCACGCCTCCACGGTGAGGAAGGTGAGCGGGATCACCTCGGCCGCGGAGAAGAACGCGCCGAGCGCGAGGTGCTCCGCCGGCTCGCCGGAGAAATAGAGGTGATGCATCGTTCCGATCACTCCGCCCGCCGAGTAGAGGATGATGTCGAGGTAGATCACAGTCAGGGCGACCTTCTCGCGGACGACGCCGAGCAGGACGAACAGGTAGGCGACCATCACGGTCGTGAACAGCTCGAGGAAGTCTTCGACCCACAGGTGCACGACCCAGAAGCGCCAGAAGTCCGCAGTCGTGAAGTGCGTGTCGGAGCGGGCGAGCAGCCCGACCGCGTAGAACGCCGGGATCGCGAGCGCGGCCAGGAAGAAGAGCCAGGGCATGTTGCCCCTGTGCTCGCGCCCGAGGCGGACTCGCATGACCCGGTAGAGCATCCACACCCAGAAGAAGAGCCCGATCGAGAGCAGGATCTGCCAGAAGCGGCCGAGGTCGAGATACTCGAAGCCCTGGTTGCCGAGCCAGTTCCAGCTCGAGCCGATCCAGCCGTGAATGGCGGCCAGCTCGCCGATCATGCTGCCGAAGACGACGATCGCGAGGGCACCGAGGAGGCCGAAGGCGAGCCAGTGCTGCCGTCGCGGCTCGCGCCCCGCGATCATCGGGGCGAGGAAGATTCCAGCGGCGAGGAACGCGGTCGCGACCCAGAAGATCGCCAGCTGCAGGTGCCAGGTGCGCATCAGGTTGTAGGGGAACCACTGCGCGAGGTCGATGCCGAAGAAATCGGCCAGCTCGGCGCGGTAGTGCTGGGAGGCTGCGCCGACGAAGACCTGGACGAGGAACAGCGCCGCCATCACGAAGAAGAACCACGCGGTCGCCCGCTGCGCCGGCGTCAGCGCAACGTCGCCGGGCGCGCGGAAGGAGAGCGTCGCCTGCTCGCGCCCCTGCCACCCGAGGAGGTTCCAGCGCCCGAAGGCGGCGAAGAGCAGTCCGATCCCGCCCAGGAGCGCGATCAGGGAGAGCAGGCTCCAGAGGATCACGTTCGCGCTCGGCCCATTGTCGACCAGGTCCTCGGGCGGCCAGCTGTTTGTGTAGGAGTAGTTGTGGCCCGGCCTGCGCGCCGCTGCCGCCCACGCCGACCAGCTGAAGAACGCCGTCAGGTCATGGATCTCGTCGGCGTCGTCGATCGCCCGCGGCCGTAGCCCGAACTCCGTCGTCGGGTTGGAGAAGAAGTCCCGGTAGCGCGTGCGCTGAGCGCGGAAGGCGTCCGCTTGCGCAGCGGTGTACTCGAGCGTGTCGGTCCCCGAGGCGTAGCGGTTCGTCTGGAAGTCGTCGACCGTGCGCGAACGCGCGCGATCCGAGTCGGCGCCGCCGTAGCGATCACGGACATGGAGCGCAGCGTTGTGCAGGTAGTCGGCCGTGTAGTCGGGCCCCAGGTAGGCGCCGTGGCCGAAGATCGACCCGTACTCCATCAGCCCGTTGCGGAGGAACACCTCCTGCCCGCTCATCACGTCGTCGCGCGTGAAGATCGTCGCCCCCGTGGGATCGACGACTCGCTCTGGAATCGGAGGCTGCTCCGTGTACGTCCGGTAGGCCAGTAGCCCGAGCACGAAGAAGCCGAAGAGCACCACTAGCGCCACCGCTTGCACCCACCCCTTCGAGACGAGGAGCGGCCGACGCGTCTCGGTTCGCGCCGAGTCGAGCAAGGTGCGTGGACTCTAAGCGATCGATGCGGCTAGCTCAGGGCGGCGCGAGCATCTTCACGACTCCGCTCCGCCCTTGAACTGCTTCTCACCCGGCTTGAGTGGGCGGAAGCGGAGCGCCGACCAGACCTCGTCCACCGAGACCTGTGCGATCGGCCGTAGGCCGTGCTGGCCAGGATCGGGCCACACGCCGTCGCGGTTGATGTCGGCCCGGTTGCCCTTCAGATAGGCCACCCAGAGCGTGGCGGGGTCGGCGAGCTGGTCGGCGTGCGCGGCGACCGTCGCTCGCAGCGACTCCGCATCGTCGCCGAAGACGAGAGCCTTTCTCTGCACCAGCGCTGCTCAGATGTTCGCGCAGACGAGCGCGTGCAGGGCCTTGATCGATTCGCCCTTGGTCATGCTGGGGCGCCAGCTGTCGCCGTGGTCTTGGCTCTCCCAGATTTGGCCGTCGGCAAGCCCGGCGAAGAGCCGGCCGTCGCCGGCGGCCAGCGCGTAGGGCATCGCCGGCAGCGGTTCGGGCAGGCCACCGGCGAGCACACGCCATTGAGCGCCCGCGCGCCGCCGGTAGATGCACGCCTGCGGGTCGCCGCCGCCGTGCGCCGCATAGGGACCGGTGCTCGCCGAGACGTACCAGAGCTCTGGATCGTCCGGGTCGACGGCAACCGACCACGTGTAGTGGCGGTCGCGCCCTTCGTCGGCCGGCTGCCAGGTCTCGCCCGCATCCTCGCTGAACGCGGCGCCGCCGCCACCCGCCTCGTACGCTCTGCCGTCGACGCGTGGGTGCCAAGCGAGGGAGTGCACGTCGCGTTGCGCGCCGGGGCGGTGGTCCTGCCAGGTCGTGCCGCCGTCGGTCGAGCGCATCAGCCCGCCGAGCTCTATCCCGGCGAGCAGCAGATCGGCGTCGTGTGGGCTAGGCGCAATCCAGCGCACGTGCGATGTCCACGGCCGCGGCGGGAACCGCCAGGTAGGCCGAGACGGCAGCTCGAGCAGCGCTTCCAGCTCGCGCCAGCTCTTGCCGCGATCGTCGCTCCGGAACAACCGGCTCGGCTCGGTGCCCGCGTACACGGCGCCGTCGGCGGCGCTGACCGCCAGCGAAAAGACGCCGGGCTCGGGCAGCGCGCAGTCGCTCCAGCTGCGCCCGCCGTCCTGCGTCCGCCGCACTCCCCGCTCCCGCAGCCCGGCATAGACGGTGTCCGGGTCGTGCGGATCGACCGCCAGGCACTGAGCCCCGCTGCCGTCCAAGAAGCGCTCGGTCGTCCAGCCGCCGTCCGTCTCGTCGAGCCGGACGATGCCGTCCCCGGTGGCGGCGTAGAGGCGCACCATTGGTGACAGCGTAGGTTTTCGCCCGTACTACCGGCGTGGTTGGCCGAGGGCGCAGGGCGGAGTGTTCCCAGCGGTGGCCCCGAACGCCAATTGCGGCGTGACGATGTAGACGAACTCGAACACCCGATCCTCGGCCAGCCGGTCCGTCACGATCGCTTCGCCGATTCGGATCCCGTAATGAGTGAGCAGCTCCTGGTGGACGGGGAAGACGTTGGGCCCCACGACCGGGTCACCGGCTACCTCGACCGCCCAGTTGTCCGCGCCCACGGTGGCGGGACGATGGGAGGCGAGCCAGCGAGCTTCGCGGAGGTAGATCCCCGGCTCGGACGTCAAGTACTTCTGGTGACCCGGATGACCGGGATGACCCGGGTCGTCGGGCTCGTGGGGGCTCGTCGGGTCGTGGGGCTCGAGGAGCTGGTTCCAGCCGGTGCGAATCAGGATGACATCGCCCCGCCTGATCCTCTTGATCCCTGCCCACCGCATCGC
>DATAFO010000003.1:0-96155 GCA_036257465.1 Solirubrobacterales bacterium
CGGTTCAGCTTCAGCAGCCGCTTCGCCTTGGCTTTGGAGATCTCCTTCTTGGGCTGACTGGGGCGCAGCCTGAAGCCCTTCTTCTTCGCCTGCCCGAGCGAGCGCTTCAGCTTCCTCAGCGACGTCCGCCCGTCGTCGCCCTTGCAGGCCACGCGGGTCTTGCCGGGCGGGCCCTTCTTCAGCGCCGAAGCGAGGCTGCGCGCCTCCGGCACCTCGCCCCCGGCCGACGGGGTGACCGAGGTGTCGGGCTCGGGATCGGGCCAGTAGGAGGGGCGCTCGAGATGGGCCAGGGCGACCGCGGGAATCAGCAACGCCCCCAGCGCCGCGCCGGTGGCGATCACCGATCGACGCGTCCATGCCCTCTTCGGTCGCCTTCTCCTCATTGCAAACCGGGGTGTCGGCACCCTACCACCGCCTCCGGTACGCGTGTGCCATCAGGCTAAGCTGCCTCGCCGATGGCCGTGTCGGACCGTGATTTCGACTGGCTCGTGATCGGCTCGGGCTTCGGGGGCAGCGTCGCGGCCCTCCGTCTCGCCGAGAAGGGGTACCGCGTCGGGGTGCTCGAATGCGGGCGCCGCTTCGACGACGAGGATTTCGCCGAGTCCGCCTGGGACATGCGCCGGTACTTCTGGATGCCGCGCCTGGGGCTGCGAGGCATCTTCCGGATGACGGTGTTCAAGGACATCTTCATCGTCTCTGGCAACGGCGTCGGCGGCGGGAGCCTGGGATACGCGAACACCCTCTACCGGGCGAGACCGGCGTTCTTTCGAGACCGGCAGTGGGACGGACTCGCCGACTGGGATCGCGAGCTTGAGCCGCACTACGACACCGCCGAGCGGCTGCTGGGTGTTGCGGATTACGAGGGCATGACCGCCGCCGATGAGCTGCTGAAGGAATACGGCGAGGAGATCGGCGTCGGCGACACCTTCGATCACACCCGGGTCGGGATCTTCTTCGGACCCCCCGGCCAGGAGGTTGCGGACCCCTACTTCGGCGGCGCCGGGCCGATGCGGACGGGCTGCGTCCGTTGCGCCGCGTGCATGATCGGCTGCCGCTACGGGGCCAAGAATACGCTCGTCAAGAATTACCTCTGGTTCGCCGAGCAGCTTGGCGTCGAGGTGATGCCCGAGCGCCAGGTGACCTCGATCCGGCCGATCGCGGCGGCGGATGGCTCCGAGGGATACGACGTCGTCACCGAGCATCCAGGCGCCTGGCTGCGCAAGCGGCGACGCACGCTGAGGGCCAGGGGCGTGGTCGTCGCCGCCGGGCCGCTGGGCACGAACGCGCTGCTCGCGAACTGCAGGCACGCCGGGACGTTGCCGCGGCTCTCGGACCGTCTCGGCCACGTCGTCCGGACGAACACGGAGTCGATCCAGGCCGTGACGGCCCCGGACGACAGCCGCGATTTCTCGAAGTCGGTGGCGATCAGCTCCAGCATCTATCCCGACCCCGACACCCACATCGAGGTTGTCTCCTACGGCCGCAATGGCGACGCGATGAGCCGCCTGTTCACAGCCATGACCGGAGACGGCACCCGGCTCACGCGGCCCCTGAAGTGGATCGGCGCGATGCTCCGCCACCCGGTGAGGACCACGAAGCTGTTCTGGTGGCCCTTCGGCTGGTCCCGCCGCACGGTGATCCTGTTGGTGATGCAGACCGTCGACACGGCGATGCGGCTCGTCCCCAAGCCGAAGCTGCTCGGCGGCGGCGTGCGGCTTCAGACCGAGCAGGATCAGGAGCGCCCGTGTCCCCCCTACATCCCCGCGGCCGAGCACGCTGCGCACTGGTTTGCGAAGCGGACGGGCGGAACCGCACAGAGCGGGCTCACCGAATCCGCGCTCAACATCCCGACCACGGCGCACATCCTCGGCGGCGCAGTCATCGGCGCCACGCCGGAGGAGGGCGTGATCGACGTTCAGCACCGCGTCTTCGGCTACGAGAACCTGCTGATCGCCGACGGCTCGGCGATGCCGGCGAATCCGGGCGTCAACCCATCGCTGACGATCACCGCGATGGCAGAGCGGGCGATGACCTTTGTGCCGGCGAAGGCCGATGGCGCGGCGCGCACCGAGGAGCTGCCTGAGGCCGCGCGGGGCGCCCGGACGGACGGTGCGGTGGCAGCGCAGCCCTGACGCTCCTTCGACAGCACCTCACGGTCGCCGGCGTCTTCTTCCTCAATGGCACGGTGTTCAGCAGCTGGTACGCACGGGTGCCTGCCATCCAGGAGGACCTCGGTCTCGGCCCAGGAGCGTTGGGCGTGGCCTTGCTGGGCGCACCCCTCGGGTTGCTCGCCGCGCAGCCCGTGGTCGGAGCAGTGGCCGCGCGCCGGGGGTCACGGTCGGTCGTTGCCGCGGCGCCCGTTTTTCTTGCCGCCGTGGTGCTGCCGGCCCTGGCGACAAACGCCGCGACGCTGTTTGGCGCGCTGCTTGTCGTCGGCGCCGCCAACGGCGCGCTGGACATCGCCATGAACGCCCAGGGCTTCGCGGTCGAGCGGGCGGCGGGGCGGCGGCTATTCAACTCGCTGCACGCCGCCTTCTCCTTCGGCGCCTTGACCGGCGCGCTGGGCGGGGCGCTCGCGGCCGAGGCCGGCGTCGACCCGCTGGAGCACTTGGCGATCGTCGCGGCTGCCGCCGCGCTCGCGGGGGCTGCCCTCGTGCCCGGTCTCTTTCACGACGCGGGCGACCCGCACGCCGCTCGCATCGCCCGGCCGAGCCGCAGGCTCGCCGCGCTGGCGGCGATCGCCTTCTGCGCACTGCTCGCCGAGGGCGCGGTGTTCGATTGGAGCGGCGTCTACCTGACGACCGAGGCTGCCGCGGCGGCCGGGGCGGCACCGCTCGGCTTGGCAGCGTTCTCGCTGTGCATGGGCGTGGGTCGGCTCGGTGGCGACGCCGCAGCCGCCCGCGCGGGCTCGGCGCGCACGGCGGCCGCGGGGTCGCTGCTCGCGGCGGGCGGCCTCGGTCTCGCCCTGGCCACCGCCACCGTGGGCTGGTCGATCGCAGGGTTCGCGGTCATGGGCCTGGGGCTCGCCGCCGTGTTCCCGCTCGCATTGCGCTCGGCCGGTTTCCACGGCGACGCGCCGGCCCCGGGCCTGGCCGCCGTCTCAACGGTGGGATACGCGGGTTTCCTGCTCGGCCCGCCGCTGATCGGCCTGGCCGCCGAGCTCGCCAGCCTGAGAGCCGCGCTGGTGATCGTGTGCGGGCTGTGCTTGGTCGCCGCGGCGCTGGCGTCGCAGATCGACGATCCCGCCGAGCCGCTCAACTAGCTGCGGATGCCGCCGCTACTTCAGCTTCTTCGACGCCTTGTCGCCGAACCCGAAGTCGACCGTGCCCTGAACCTTCACCTTCGCGGAGCCGAGGTCCGCAAGCCTCTTCTCGCCGCCCTTCGACAGCTTCAGCTTCACCGTCTTGGACCTGCCCCCGGCTACGTTCACGCTCTTGCCCTTGGTGATCCCCTTCTTCCCCTTCTTCGCCTTGAGCTCCACGTTCGCGGCCCGTGTGGGCGCCGCCGCCTTGACCTTGACCTGGAGCCTGCCGCTGTCGACCACCTTGGCGAGCTTCTTGGACTTGACCTTCAGGGAGATGTCGGGACGCGGGACCGGCTCGCCGGGGCCGTCGTCGACGTTGAGCGTCGCCTGCATGGTCTGCGGATGGATCGTGCAGACGAAGGCGTAGCTGTCTGCGTCGAGGAACTGGGTTCCGGCAACGTCCGCTGCCTGGTCACGGGGGATGTTGCCGGTACGAAACAGCGCGCCACCGTCCGGGCCCTTTTGGTTGGCCGTGACGTTGTGAGTCGTGGTGTCGCCGTTGAAGAAGGAGGCCACTGTACCTTCCTCGATGATGTAGCTCGACTCGTCAAAGGTGTTGTTGACAAGCCCGGTCATGATCGTGGCGAAACCACCCCACGCGACTCCGCCCATTGCCAGCACCCCGACGATCACCACGGTCATGATCGTCGCGCCCCGCAGTCGCCGTGAGCTCCCGCCTCTCACGAGCCCGATCCTATGCGCCCCCCCGTAGGCAAGTCAAGCTCACGAGTGGCGCTTTATTCACGAGGCATAACGCGCCGACGTGGCGCCATGTGGCGGCCCGTCGCGTTTCGAGTCTCTTGGCCCGCCCGTTTAGCTCGCCTGCGCGAACCGGTCCGCCACCTCGTCCCAGTTGACGACGTTCCACCAGGCGTCGATGTAGTCCGGGCGCTTGTTCTGGTACTTGAGGTAGTAGGCGTGCTCCCAGACGTCCACGCCCAACAGCGGGGTGTTGCCGTCGGACACCGGCGTGTCCTGGTTGGGCGTCGAGACGACCGCGAGACCGGACCCGCCGTGGATCAGCCAGGCCCAGCCCGAGCCGAACTGGTTCACGCCGGCGTTCTTGAGCTGCTCCTTGAACGCGTCGAAGGAGCCGAACTTGTCGTCGATGGCAGAGGCGAGATCCCCGGACGGCTCGCCGCCGCCATCGGGGCTCATGATCTGCCAGAAGAAGGTGTGGTTGGAGTGCCCGCCTCCGTTGTTGCGAACGGCGGTGCGGATGTCGTCCGGGAGCTGGTCGAGGTTCTGGAGCACCTCGTTCACGTCCTTGTCCGCCCACTCGGTGCCCTCGAGGGCGGCGTTGGCCTTGTCCACGTAGGCCTGGTGGTGCTTGTCGTGGTGGACGCGCATCGTCGCCTCGTCGATGTGAGGCTCGAGGGCGTTGTAGTCGTAAGGAAGGTCGGGTACCTCGTAGGCCATTCTCTGAAGCTCCTTGGTCGAGGTTGCGGGGTTGTGTTGAAACTACCTAACCGAGCGCCTCGCGAAACCCCTGCCTCCAGCTCTGATGCAGCGGCGCCCAGCCCAGCTCGCGCTTCGCCTTGGCGTTGGAGGCGCCGCGGGTCGTCGTCGCCATCTCCGCGATCGCCTTGCCGGCGACGATGCGGGCGAGCCACTTCGGCACCCGGAAGGGGCGCTTGGCGCCGACCGCCTCCGCGTAGGCCGGGACCCACTCGCGGGCAGGCGCCGGGTCGTCGTCGCAGATGTTGTAGATGCCCGCTTCGCCGTGCTCAAGCGCCGCGACTGTCGCGGCCGCCGCGTCCTCGATCTGGACGAAGGACGTCATTGCCTCGCCGTCGCCGACGATCGGGAAACGCCGCTTCCGAAACTCCTGCGCCCAGTAGCCGCTCGTCGTATAGGTCCCGCGCGGCCCGTAGAAGAACCCGTAGCGGAGCACGAGGCCCTCGAGCCCCTCGGCGCCCAGCACCTGCCCCTCGAGATCGCGCGTGGCGGCGATGCCCTCCCCGAACGGCGGCGGCGCGTCGTCGAGAAGCGGCGCCCGCTCGTCCTTGACCCAGCCGCCCCCGGGCGCGTACAGAGTGCAGATGCTCTGGGCGACCAAACGACGCGCCCCAGCGCCGCGGGCAGCGGCAATCAGGTTCCGCGTGCCCTCGGTGCGAACGCGGTTGGTCGCCGTGTAGAGGTCTGGGTCCTTGAAGTCGAACCTGTCGGGAAGCGCGGTCAGCTCGTGAACCACCACCTCGGGGCGCGCAGCTGTCACGGCCTCAGTCAAAGCCCCGGGGTCGAAGGCGTCGCAGACGGCCGCATCGGCACCCGCGGCGCGGATCGCCTCTGCCGCCGCCTCCCGCCGAGTCATGCCGGTCACCTCGTGCTCGGCGTGCAGCAGCTGGCGCACCAACGGCTCCCCGATCGCGCCGCTCGCTCCGGCGACGAAGACGCGCATCAGCGTTCTGCTTGCCGACGCAGGCGGTCCGATACGGCGGCCAACCAGGCGAGCGCGCCGGCGCCGAAGCCGATCAGGATCGCGTCGATTGCCCCCCTCGCGTTGCTGATCCGGTTCTCGTCGATGTCGAAGAGGTGGTTGATCGCGTGCAGCCCGTACCAGATGGCGCCGAGCGCAAGCAGCGGCGCACGCCAGCTCGGGCGTCCAGCGGCGAGGAGGATCGCGACCCCGAAGGCGAGTGTGAAGGAACCGACGTCGCCGACGTAGTGGGTGCTCTCCGCCCCGTAGCGCCCGACGTGCTCGAAGAACGACCCCGGCGCAAGGAACTGCCAGCCGCCGAGGAAGACGTGGAAGGCGCCGATCGCCAGCAGGACCACTCGCATCGTGCGCTCGTCGAGCACCGGTCGCGTCGACCCTCGCGCCTCCATTCACCCGCAAGTTATTCCAGATGTATGATCGCCGGACGGCGGCGCTCAGCGCCTATGCCGGGGCGTCGCAGTAGGAGAGTCCCCCAGCACAGAAGGAGCACGGATGTACTCCGCTCCGTTCGAGTACGCGGCGCCGACCACGCTCGAGGAGGCTCTCTCGCTGCTGGAAGAGCATGGCGAGGACGCGAGGGTGCTCGCGGGGGGCCAGAGCTTGATCCCGTTGATGAAGCTGCGCTTCGCGACGCCGGCGCTGCTCATTGACATCAACCGCATCCCAGACCTCGACTATGTCGAGGAGTCCGCTGACGATCTTCTGATTGGGCCGCTGGCCCGCAACAACGCGCTCGCCGACTCGGCGGCGCTGAAGGAGCGGTACCCGACCATGGCTGCCGCGGCGCCGCTGATCTCCGACCCGGTGGTTCGCAACCTTGGCACCCTTGCGGGCTCGCTCGCGCACGCCGATCCCGCAGGCGACTGGGGCTCGGTGATGCTCTCGCTCGGGGCTCGCGTCGCCGTCACGGGTCCGTCGGGCGAGCGGGAGATCCCAGTCGCCGAGCTCTTCCAGGGCCCGTTCACCACGGCCCTGGAGCCGACGGAGGTCATCACCGAGGTTCGAGTTCCCAAGCCGTCCGATCGATCGGGCGGCACCTACCTGAAGCTCGAGCGCAAGGTCGGTGACTTCGCCACGGTGGGCGCCGCTGTGTCGCTCGAGCTCGACGACGGACACGTCGGGCGGGCCGGGATAGGGCTCACCGCATTGGGGCCGCAGAACCTGCACGCGAAGACCGCCGAGGAGGCGCTCGCCGGCGCCGAACCCGGTGAGGAGGCCTTCGACGAGGCGGCGCGCCTTGCGGCGGATGCCGCTGAGCCGGTCTCCGACCTACGGGGTTCGGCGGATTACAAGCGCGAGACGGCGCGGGTGTTCGTGCGGCGCGGTCTAGCCGCCGCTCACGAGACGGCGACTGCGACCTGAGGAGGCAGACGATGGAGATCACGGTCACGGTCAACGGCGAGGCGCGCACGGTCGACGTCGAGCCACGCGTGCTGCTCGCCCATCTGCTGCGTGACGTGCTGGGCCTCACGGGCACGCACGTGGGCTGTGACACGACGAGCTGCGGTGTCTGCACCGTGCTGGTCGACGGCACCCCGGTCAAGTCCTGCACGATGTTCGCGGTTCAAGCCGACGAGCGCGAGGTGACCACGGTCGAGGGCCTGATGCGCGACGGAGAGCTGCATCCGATCCAGCGGGCGTTCAAGGAAGAGCACGGGCTCCAATGCGGCTTCTGCACGCCGGCGATGATGCTGGTCGGCTCGGCACTGCTCGAGCGCAACCCCAATCCGTCCGAGGACGAGGTGCGCTGGGCGATCTCGGGAAACATGTGCCGCTGCACCGGCTACATGAACATCGTCAAGGCGATCCGGCGTGCCGGGCAGGACATGAGGGCGGAGCGCGAGGGCCCCGCGTCGGAGGAGGTACCAACCGAGCAGCCGGCGGCGCCGGCCGCGGCAAGCTGAGGAGGCGAGGATGGCGACGGTCGAGCAGCACATCGGCGGGATCGGCGAAAGCGTCAAGCGCAGGGAGGACGACCGCTTCCTCCAGGGCCGGGGGAACTACGTCGACGACATCACGCTCCCGGGGATGCTCCACCTAGCGCTGCTGCGCAGCCCGCTCGCCCACGCGCGAATCAACTCGATCGACGCCGAGCGGGCGACGGCGGCCCCGGGGGTGGTCGCCGTCGTCACCGGCGAGGCCCTCGCGGCCCACGAGCTCGCCTGGATGCCGACGCTGTCCGGGGACACGCAGGCCGTGCTCGCCACCGACAAGGTGCGCTTCCAGGGCCAGGAGGTCGCCGGGGTCGTCGCCGAGAGCCCCTACGCCGCCCAGGACGCGTTGGAGCTGATCGAGGTCGACTACGAGCCACTGCCGGCGGTCGTCGATCCGCGCGAGGCCCTGGGCGCGGACGCGCCGGTGATCCGCGACGACAAGGAGGACCAGGCCGACAACCGCTGCTATCACTGGGAGGCAGGCGACGCCGAGGCAACCGAACGGGCCTTCGCCGAAGCGGACGTCGTTGTCGAGCTCGACACCTTCTACCCGCGTTCCCATCCCGCCCCGCTGGAGACCTGCGGCTGCGTGGCCGACGTCAACCCGGCGACCGGGAAGGCGACGATCTACATGACCTCCCAGGCACCGCACGTCCACCGCACGCTGTTCGCGATGGTCGCCGGGCTGCCCGAGCAGAACATCCAGATCATCTCGCCGGACATCGGCGGCGGGTTCGGCAACAAGGTCCCGATCTACCCCGGCTACGTCGTCGCCACGGCCGCGTCGCTTCTGATCGGCCGGCCGGTGAAGTGGATCGAGACCCGCAGCGAGAACCTGATCTCGACCGGGTTCGCGCGCGATTACCACATGAAGGGTGAGCTGGCGCTACGCAAGGACGGCACCATGCTGGGCCTGCGAGTCGGGATGACCTCCGACAACGGGGCCTTCTACGCCGACGCTCAGCCCTCGAAGTGCAGGGCCGGGCTATTCCACATCGTCACCGGTTCCTACGACTTGCCGGCTGCCCACGTGGTGGCCGACGGCGCCTACACGAACAAGGCCCCCGGGGGCGTCGCCTACCGGTGCTCGTTCCGGGTGACCGAGGCGTCGTATCTGATCGAGCGACTGACACAAAACGCGGCCTACGAGCTGGAGATGGATCCGGCCGAGCTGCGGATGAAGAACTTCATCCGGCCGGATCAGTTCCCGTATCAGTCCGCAACCGGATTCGAGTACGACTCGGGGGACTACGAGCAGGCAATGCGGCTGGCGCTCGAGAAGGTCGGCTACGAGGAGCTGCGCCGCGAGCAGGAGGAGCTTCGCGAGCAGGGCAGGCTGCTCGGGATCGGAATCGCCAGCTTCACCGAGGTCGTCGGCGCCGGCCACGGCAAGGACTACGACATCGCCGGGATCAAGATGTTCGACTCCGCGGAGCTGCGGGTGCATCCCACCGGCAAGGCGATCCTCAAGATCGGGGTGCAGACCCAAGGCCAGGGTCACGAAACGACGTTCGCTCAGATAGTTGCCCAGGAGCTCGGGATCCCGGCACAGGACATCACCGTCCAGCACGGGGACACGGACAACACGCCGTATGGCCTCGGCACCTATGCCTCACGCAGCACTCCGACGGCCGGAGCGGCGACAGCGATGATCGCCCGCAAGGTCCGCGACAAGGGCAAGGAGATCGCGGCGCACCTGCTCGAGGCCGCGCCCGACGACATCGAGTTCGAGGCGGGCAGCTTCTTCGTTAAGGGCTCCCCCGACAAAGCGGTGACGATCCAGGACGTCGCCTTCGCCGCCTACACCAATCCGCCCGAGGGGCTGGAGCCGGGGCTGGAGGGCGTGCACTACTACGACCCACCCAACATGACATTTCCGTTCGGGACGTACGTCGTGGTCGTGGAGGTCGACGCCGAGACCGGGGAGTGGAAGGTCCGCAAGATGGTCGCCGTCGACGACTGCGGGGTGCGGATCAACCCGATGATCGTCGAGGGCCAGATCCATGGAGGGCTCGCCGAGGGGTTCGCGATCGCCGCCATGCAGCAGATCACCTTCGACGAAGACGGCAACTGCATCGGCTCCAACTTCATGGACTACCTGATCCCGACCGCGTGGGAGACGCCGCGGTTCGAGACCTACGAGACCGTGACGCCGTCGCCGCACCACCCGATCGGGGCCAAGGGGGTGGGCGAGTCGGCAACGGTCGGCTCGCCGGCTGCGTTCGTCAACGCCGTCATCGACGCGCTTGCCCACCGAGGCGTGCGAAACGTCGAGATGCCGGTCACCTCGGCGCGGGTGTGGGACGCGATGCGACAGGCCGGCCCTGCCGCCGGGTGACCGTCGACGTTCTCAGCCAGGCGCGGGAGCTGTCCCAACGCGGCGAGCCGTTCGCGCTCGCCACAGTGGTCTGGCGCCGGAGTCCGTCGTCCGGGCGCCAAGGCGCCAAGGCGATTATCTCGGCCGATGGCCGGGTCTCGGGCTGGCTCGGAGGCGCATGCGCTGGGCCGGCCGTCGTCAGAGAGGCACTGCGCTCGCTCGCCGAGGGTTCGCCCAGATTGATGTTCGTGGGGCCCCCCGAGGAACTGGAGGGCCGCGAAGGTATGGTCACGGTCCCCATCGCATGCCAGTCGGAGGGGGCGCTCGAGATCTACGTCGAACCGGTGTTGCCACAGCCACAGCTGGTCGCGGTCGGCCGTTCCCCGGCCGTGACCGCACTGGCCGGGATCGGCCGGGCGCTCGGATGGCGGACGGCCGTGGTCGACGAGGGTGCCGCGACGGGCGACTTCCCCGACGCCGACCGGGTCGTCACCTCGGTCGACGAGCTAGAAGGCGAGCTCACAGAGGGCTCGCTGGTCGTCGTCGCCACGCAGGGACGCTACGACGAGGCCGCGCTCGAGCATGCCCTGCGAGCGCGCCCCGCCTACATCGGTCTGGTCGCCTCCCGCAAACGGGCCGAGTTCGTGCTCGGCTACCTGCGTGACAAGGGGATCTCGGAGGAAACCTTGCGCACCGTCCACGCGCCCGCCGGACTGGATCTTGGAGAGCTCGCGAACGAAGAGATCGCCGTGGCGATCGTTGCTGAGATCATTCGGATGCGGGCGGCTGGCGAGATTCGGGCGGGAGTGCGCTCGGTGGCCCCGCCCGAGCAGGTGGTTGACCCGGTGTGCGGCATGACAGTCGATCCCGCCACCAGCCCCTACATCATCGAGCACCACGGGCGAACACACTGGTTCTGCTCGGCATCGTGCATGGACAGCTTTCACGCCGAGCCGGCGAGGTATGCGGCGAGCGAGTCCGGCGCGGGCGGGAGTTAGAGCGTGGAGCTCGAGAATTCATTCGAGGTCCCGGCACCACCTGAGCGGGTCTGGGACTTCATGCTGGATCTGGAGCGTGTGACGCCGTGCATGCCCGGCGCCGAGCTGGAGGACCTGCCCGACGAGCGCACCTGGAAAGGCAAGGTGACGGTGAAGCTTGGAGCGGTGAGCCTGTCGTACGCGGCCACCGCGGTCATCGATGAGCAGGACGAGCTGGCCCGCCAGGTTGTGATCAAGGCCAAGGGCCGCGAGACGCGCGGCAAGGGCAACGCTTCGGCGACAATCAAATCCCGCGTGGAGCCGGTCGACGGCGGCGGCACGCGGGTGCTGATGCACACCGGCCTCACCATCTCCGGCGCAGTAGCACAGTACGGGCGCGGGATGATCGCGGACGTCTCGAGCCGCCTCACCGACGAGTTTGCGAACTGCCTGCAAGCGCGGATCGCGGCTCCCGGGGCAAGTACCGACGACGGCCCGGGTGCGCCGGCTCAAGCCGAAAGGGTCGCGGTGGCCAAGCCGATCGGTGGCCTGCGACTCGGGCTGTGGGCGATCTGGCGTGCGATCCTCCGGTTCTTCCGCCGCATTAGCAGCGCGATCGGCTCGCTGTTACGACGCGGCTGAATCCGGTTGGGCGCTAACCCACGAAGCGTGGGGTCTCAGGGAGTAGCCAGCTCGGGTGCGGGGGCGACGCCCAGACGACGGCAGACGGCCTCGTAGTCCTCCCAGGTGTCGACGTCGCCCGGCACTCGCCGCGCGATCGACACCTTGCGGACGCGGTGCGGCTGTCCCTCCACGATCTTCCAGACCGCCTTGTCGCCGCGGAGGGCCCGCAGGTCGGCGAACGCCGCCGAACTGAAAATCAGTGGGTGGCCCAGCGCGCTCTCACCCCCCAGTCCGCCCTCGTAGCTCGTCACCGCTGCCCACGGGCGATGAGCCTCCCAGTCGCCTCGCACCGCATCGATCACCGCCGCGTCGACCCCCGGCATGTCGCCGAGCAAGAGCATCACGGCCTCGCACGACCCGGCCGCGTCGAGCCCGGCGAGCAGAGAAGAGGCGCAGCCGCTGCCATACGACTCGTTGCGGGCAACCGTGGTCCGTCGCAGCTCAAGACCGGCGAGCGCCTCGTCGGCGGCGCCCCCTACCACCAGCACCACGCGGTCGAGCGCCGAGGCCTCCACGTCGAGCATGACCCAGCCGAGCACGGTGGTGTCCCCGAGAGGCAACGTCTGCTTCGGTCGACCGAGGCGCCGGGAGGAACCGGCGCCGAGGACTACTCCGACCAGCTCGGCCGATGTCATCTCACCCCGCCTCCACAACCCTGCGGCGGGCGCCCTCGAGATCGTCGCGGGTGTCGATGTCGTCCGCTCGGCAGAGGTGGCCGCACTCGAGCTCCTTGAGCCCGGCGCCAACGAGCAGGTCGCGTGCCCCCGCGTCCCCCCGGAGCGACCGCACGTCGTCGAACAGCGCGCGCTTGATCAGCACCGGGTGCCCTGGTCGGCCTGCGTAGGTGGCCCGGGCCGCGAGCGGCCGCGCGTCGATCTGCTCCACGATCGCAGCGATGACCTGCGGCGTGATGAACGGCTGGTCCCCGAGCGTGATCACGACCGCCTCCGCGTCGGCGAGGTGCTCGACCCCGGCCCGGAGCGAGGCCGCGATTCCCTCCTCCCAACCCCCGCACGCGACCGTTTCGACTCCGGCGAGGTCGGCTCGGGCGACCACGTCGTCGGCCTGCGCGCCAAGCACCACCGCGACCCGCTCGATCGCCGGCACCGCGAGCATCGCCTCGATCGCGTGGTTGAGCAGCGGTCGCCCGTCGAGCTCTGCGGTGAGCTTGGAGCCGCCAAAGCGCCGGCCCGCGCCGGCGGCCAGCACGACCCCGCCGATCATGCCTCGCACCCCGGGGTCACGCTCCGACCTCGTGGATGCGGCCGGCGGCCGTGCTGAGCCGGCCGCCCTCGTGGTCGTTTCGAACCGCCACCACCTCGGCCATGATCGAGAGGGCGGTTTCTTCGGGGCTGGTGGCGCCGAGGTCGAGCCCGATTGGGGCCGCGAGCCGATCCATCTCATCATCGCTCATCCCCGCCGCGACCAAACGCTCCCGGCGACGGGCCTGGGCCCGACGGCTGCCCATCGCTCCGACGTACGCCGCCTCCGAGCGAAGCGCGACCCGCAGCGCCGCGTCGTCGAGCTTGGGATCGTGGGTCAGGATCGCGACGTAGGTGGCGCGATCGATGCCGAGCCGCTCGAACGCCTCGTCGGGCCACGCGGCCACCACCTCCTCGGCCTCCGGAAACCTCTCCCTGGTAGCAAACGCGGCGCGCGGATCGCAGACGTAGGGGCGCCAGCCGGCCGCGCGCGCCATCCGGCACAGCGCGGCGGCGTAATCGACCGCGCCCAAGATGAGCAGGCGAGGCGGCGGCGCCACCACGTCGATGAACACTTCCACGCCGCCGAGCTCCCGGACCTCCGAACGCTCGGCCCACAGCAGCTCCTCGCCGGCGGCCAGCGCAGCGCGGTCGAGTTCGTCGCCTCCGAGGCTTCCCACGCTCGAGCCGTCCTCCCGGACCAGCAGCTTGCGGCCCACCGCCTCGTGCCCCTCGGGACCCACCACGGTGGCCAGCGCGCCGCGCCCGTTCTCGCGCGCCAGCCGGGCGAGTTCGGCCTGAGCGCTCGAGACGGCGCCCTTGCTCACGGGCGGTACTCCTCGACGAAGACGTCGATCTCGCCGCCACAGGGCAGACCCACGTCCCAGGCGTCGGAGTCGGCGATCCCGAAGTGCAGCATCCGCGGCTCGCCTCCCTCGCGGAGCAGCTCCATCGCGGCCTCGGCGACGGCGCCCTCCACGCAGCCCCCCGACACGGCGCCAGCCACCGCACCGCTCTCGGTGATCGCCATCTTCGCTCCCGGCGGTCGCGGCGCCGACCGGCGGGTGCGGACCACTGTCGCGAGCGCAAACCGCTCCCCGTCCGCGGTCCAGGCCTCGATCTCGTCAAGCACCTCCCTCATCGGCTCGGCCTCCTTGCCAGCTCGTGATCGGGTTGTCCACCGGGGGACTTGCGATCCCCGAAGTCGGCATTCTCCATCACGGCGGCGAGTCGTTCGAGCGAGGCGAGCGTGTTGCCGGCCAGGAACAGATCGACGTGGGGCAGCGCGGCCACCATGCCGCGCGTCAACGGCTCATAGCCGGCGCTCGCCTTGAGCGGGTTGAGCCAGACCAGGCGGTACGCACACCGCGAAAGCCTCGCCATCTCCCGTCGCAGGAGCTCCGGGTCGCCGCGGTCCCAGCCGTCGGAGAGGATCACCACCACGGCGCCGCGGCCGATCCGTCGCCCGTGCTCGCGATTGAGCTCGGCCAGCGCCTCCCCGATCTTGGTTCCCCCCGACCAGTCCACCATGGCGGCGGTCGCCCTTCGCAGCGCCAGGTCGGCGTCGCGGCCCCGAAGCTCGGAGGTCAGCCGTGTCAGCCGCGTGCCGAAGGCGAACGCCTCGCAGCGGCGCCGGGCGGCCACGCAGGCCTGCGCGTACTGCAGCAGCATCCGCGAGTAGGGCTCCATCGAGCCCGAGACGTCGCACACGAGCACCAGTGGCCGCTGGCGGTCTGTCGGGGCCCGCCAGCGTCGCTCGAACGGCTCGCCGGCGTGCCGAAGCGAGGCGCGAAGCGTGGCGCGCGCATCCGGGAGGTGGGAGCGCCGCCGGGAAGGCCGCATACGCCTGCTTCGCCGCCACGGCCCGCGGGCTGCCACGCGGGCCATGATCCGGCGAGCCGCGGCGCGCTCGGCGTCGGTGTACTCGGCGAAGTCCTTGTCGAGCAACAGCTCCACGTCCGACCACGCGGAAGGCCTGGGCTCTCGCTCCCCTTCGACCAGGGCCGGGGCGTGCTGGCGCGGCACCACGACCCGCGGCAGAACGGCGGTGGCAACGGGATCGATCAGCGGCTCCTCGCGCTCGACCGCTGCGCGCCCGGCCCAAAGCGCGAAAGCGGCGTCGAACGCCCCCAGGTCGTCGCGCCCCGCGCAGAGGGCCGCCCTCAGCGCGAGTCTCGCTTCCGAGCGCGAGGAGGGATCGACGGCGGCCAGCGCTCGCTGGGCCGCGATCAGCTCGCCGGTGCCGACCCGCACGCCGCGGGTGCGGAGGTCGACCGCGAGATCGGTCAGCCGCGGCGTGACTTCAGACACCCTCGAGCACCTCCCCCTCGCGCACCCGATCGATGTCCTCGCGCACCTTCAGGGCAACGCCCAGCGTCCGCTCGAGATCCTCGTCGCCAAGTGCGCCCAGCGCCCGGGCCCAGGCGATCGTCTCGCCCACGCCTGGAGCCTTGTAGAGCTCTTGGGAGCGCAGTCGCGCGACCGCCTCGCACACGCGACGGGCGATCGAGTCGTCGACCCCCGGGAGGCGGGCGCGAACGATCTCCCCCTCGCGGTCCCGGCTCGGATAGTCGATCCAGTGGTAGAGGCAGCGCCGCTTCAGCGCATCGTGGAGCTCGCGCGTGCGGTTGGAGGTCAGGATCACCCTCGGGCGAGCACGCGCCTCGATCGTTCCCAGCTCGGGGATCGTGACCTGAAAGTCGGAGAGCAGCTCCAGCAGGAACGCCTCGAACTCGTCGTCGGCGCGATCGACCTCGTCGATCAGCAGGACCACCGGACCCGGGTCCTCGATCGCCTCCAGCAACGGACGGCGCAGCAGGAACTCGCGCCGGAACAGATCCTCCTGCTCGACCCCGCCCTCGGCGGCGCGGACGGCCAGGAGCTGTCGGGGGTAGTCCCAGTCATACAGCGCGCTGTGCACGTCGATCCCCTCGTGGCACTGAAGCCGGATCAGACGCGCGCCGGTGGCGCCCGCCAACGCCTTCGCGGTCTCGGTCTTGCCAACGCCGGCCTCCCCCTCCAGCAGCAGCGGCTCGCCGAGGCTGGTCGCCAGGAACACCGCCACCGAGAGCCCCTCGTCGGCGAGGTAGCCCTGCTCGGCGAGGGCGGCGCGGACGGCCGCCGGATCACTCAGCCCGGCTTCGCTGCGGCCCTCGGTCATTCGCTCCTCGCCGAGCGAGGTTACCGGGCCTGAATCGCCCGCTCGGGCCCCGGCACCGAAGTCGATGTTCCCAGCCCATGCGCGGGTGAACAGACGCTCGTCGTGGCCCGCACCCCTGCGTGAGCGGATCTAACGTGCTGCTTGTCACGGGGGATGCGGCAAGGCCGCGCGATACTGGGGAGTGATGTCGCAAGCGAACGTCGAGCTGTACCTGCACGCCATCGACGCCTGGAACCGCCGCGACTTCGACGCCTGGCTTCCGCTCGCGGACCCCGAGATCGAGGTCGTGCCGCTCAACCTGGAGATGGAGGGTGGCGACGCGTACCGAGGCCACGAGGGCATGCGTCGGTTCTGGGACGACTACCTGGCGGTGTTTCCCGACATGGTGGTCGAGGTCGACGAGCTCCGAGACCTTGGAGAGGTCACGCTCGCGCGCGCACGCCTTCGCGGTCACGGCACCGAGAGCGACGCGTCGTTCGAGCAGCCGGTCTGGCAGGTCTTGGCTTGGCGCGGTGGCAAGTGCGTCTGGTGGCGCGGCTTCCGCACCGAGGCGGAGGCACTCGACGCCGCCGCGGCTCGGGCCGGAGCCGCGTCCGGAGGCTGAACAGGCTCAGACTCCCCAGACCAACGCTGGGTTGACCATGACATGCATGGTCAACGCCGCGCGCGTCGTTTCACAGACGGTCAGTCGCGGAGCCCTGCGGCCTGCTCGAGCGCCCGCCGGGTCAGCACGCGGGCGAGGTGGCGCTTGTACTCGGGCGTCGCGTTGAGGTCGCCTGGCGGCTCGGTGCCCTGCGCCGCCTGCTCGGCGGCCGCAGCGATGCCCTCCGCGCTGAGCGACTGGCCGCGCAGCGCCTCCTCGGCGGCGGTCGCGCGCAGCGGCGTCGTGCCCATGTTGGTGAGGCCGATCCGCGCGTCCTCGCAGCTTCCGTCGGCCGCCTTGACGAGCGCGCAGACTCCCACCATCGCCCAGTCCTCTGCGCGGCGGGAGTACTTCTCATACCCCCAGCCCCAGCCGTCCAACGGGGGGAACCGAACCGCGGTGATCACCTCGTCGGCGGCGAGCGAGGTGTCCCACAAGTCCCTGAACAGATCGGCGGCCGAGATCGTCCTCCGCCCTCCGCCGCCCTGCGTCTCCACCTCGCCCTTGGCGGCGAGCAGCACCGCGGGCAGGTCCGAGGCCGGGTCTCCGTGCGCGAGCGAGCCCCCGATCGTGCCTCGGTTGCGCACCTGCTGGTCTGCGATCAGCGAGGCCGCCCGCGCGACCACGCCGAGGTCATTGCGGTCCTCAAGCTCGGCGTGGCGGCTGCCGCCGCCGATCGTCCAGCCGCCGTTCGCCTGCTCGACCCCCCGCAGCTCGTCGAGCCCGCTGATGTCCACCAGCAGCGAGGGCGCCGCGAGACGAAGCTTCATCAGCGGCAGCAGCGAGTGGCCGCCTGCGAGCAGCTTCGCGCCCTCACCGCCGTCGGCGAGCGCGCTGATCGCATCGCCGACCGACTCCGCGCGGTGGTAATCGAACTCCGCGGGAATCACGATCCACCTCCTCTGTTCGAGCTCGACCCGTCCCCGCCCGCGTCCTGCATCGCCTGCCACACCCGCAGGGGCGTCAGCGGCATGTCGATGTAGGTGATCCCGAGTGGACGCAGAGCGTCGACCACGGCGTTCAGGACCGCCGGGGAGGCAGCGATCGTCCCGGCCTCGCCGACGCCCTTGACGCCGAGCGAGTTGACCGGCGAGGGCGTCTCCTGGCGGTCGGTCTCGATGTTGGGAAGCTCCGCGGCGGTCGGCAGCCCGTAGTCGACCAGGGTTCCCGTCACCAGCTGGCCGTCCGAGTCGTAGACGATCTGCTCGTACAGGGCCTGGCCGATCGCGTGAGTCACCCCGCCGTGGATCTGGCCGTCGACCAGCATCGGGTTGACCTGCCGGCCGCAGTCGTCGACGGCGATCCAGCGGACGATCTTGACCTTGCCCGTCTCGGCGTCCACGTCGACCACGCACGCGTGGGCGCCGAACGGGAAGACGAAGTTCTCCGGGTCGAAGAACGCCGCCTCCTCGAGTCCCGGCTCGACCTCCGCGGGGAGCTCGTCGGGCGGGACGTACGCGGCGAGCGCGATGTCCGCCATCGACATCGACCTGTCCGGCGAGCCCTTGACGCGGAACTGGCCGTCTGCGAGCTCGATATCCTCGGGCGCCGCCTCGAGCATCGCAGCGCAGATCTGCTTCGCCTTATCCTGGACGCGCTCGGCCGCGCGGGCGACGGCCTCGCCTCCGACCGCGAGCGCGCGCGAGCCGTACGTGCCCCACCCCCACGGCCCAGCGTTGGTGTCGCCGTGCACCACCTCGACGTCGTCGGGCGAGATCCCGAGCCGGTCGGCGGCGATCTGGGCGAACGTGGTGTCGTGCCCCTGGCCGTGCGGCGAGGCCCCCGAGAAGACGGTCGCCGAGCCGGTCGGGTGCACGCGCACCGCGGCGGACTCGAAGAATGCGGCGTGGAGGCCGAGGTTCTGGGGGCCGACGGCGCGCGAGGGCGCCAGTCCGCAGACCTCGACGTAGGTCGAGAAGCCGATCCCGCGGTGGATCCCCTTCTCGCGGAGCTCCTCCTGCTCGCGGCGGAAGGCATCCACGTCGACGTGCTCGAGCAGCTTGTCGAGCGTGCCCGCGTAGTTGCCCGAGTCGTAGACGATCCCGAGCGGCGTTTCGTAGGGGAACTCATCGGCGCCGATGAAGTTCTTGCGCCGCAGCTCGAGCCGGTCGATTCCGAGCTCGTCGGCGAGCTGGTCCATCGTCACTTCGAGGTAGTGGGTCCCTTCGGGGCGTCCTGCCCCGCGGATCGCGTCTGTCGCGAACTTGTTCGTGAACACCCCGGTGAAGTGGAGGTCGATGGCGGGGAAGCGGTAGGCGCCGCCCATCACCGGAAAGCCGAGCACCGGGATGAACGGCGTCAGCAGCTGCTGGTAGGCGCCGAGGTCGTTGATCATCCGGACCTTGAGCCCGGCGAGGGTGCCGTCGGACTTGGCCCCGATCGTCACGTAGGCGATCTGATCCCGGCCGTGGTGGTTGTAGGCGAGGTTCTCCGAACGCGTCTCGATCCACTTCACGGCTCGGCCGAGCCGGCGCGCCAGCGCGCACATCAGCGCCTCGTCGCCGTACACGTTCAGCTTCGTGCCGAACCCGCCGCCCACATCCGGGGCGACGACCCTGATCTTGTCCTCGGGCATGCCGAGCATCCCGGCCAGCTGGAAGCGGGCGATGTGGGGGATCTGAGTGGACGAGTAGAGCGTGACCGAGTCGCCGTGCGGCTCCGCAAGGCAGCCCCGAGCCTCGATCGCGGCGCCGGCGGTCCGGTGGTTGACGACGCGCCGCTCCATGACGACATCCGCGTCGGCCAAGGCCCGGTCGATATCGCCCCCGCTGATCGCCCACTCGTGCGACTTGTTGGTGCCAAACTGGTCCCAGACCAGCGGAGAGCCGTTCTCGAGCGCGCGCTCCGGGTCGACCACGACGGGCTTGGGGTCGTACTCGACGATGACCTCCTCGGCGGCGTCAGCGGCGACGTAGCGGTCGGTTGCCACAACAACCGCGACGGGATCGCCGACGCACTTCACCTCACCGCGCTTGAGCGGCCAGTGATCGGGGTGATGCATCTCGACTCCCGGCGGGTGCCAGACCGACGGCACGTCCGCCTTCCAGTCGTCGGCGAGGTCCTCGCCGGTGAACACCGCGACCACGTTTGGGTGCTCTCGCGCCTCTGAGGTGTCGATCGAGACGATCGTCGCGTGCGCCTCGGGCGAGCGAACGATCGCCGCGTGCAGCGTGCCGACCGGGTTGATGTCATCGACGTAGCGCCCCTGGCCGGCGATCATGCGCGCGTCCTCCTTGCGCGGGATCGTTTGGCCGACGTAGTCGTCGCCGCCGCTTGTCCTGGTTGCGGCCTCCATCATGCCGTCACCCCTTCCTTACGGCTCTTCGGAACGCCGGCGCCCCCCGCCTCCGCGGCGGCCATCACCGCCTTGACGATGTTGTGGTAGCCGGTGCAGCGGCAAAGGTTGCCCTCGAGCCCGTGGCGGACCTCCTCCTCGGTCGGGTTGGGGTTTCGCTCCAGCAGGTCCGCGGCGGCCATGATCATCCCCGGGGTGCAGTAGCCGCACTGGAGCCCGTGCTGGGTGTGGAAGGTCTCCTGCAGGGGGTGGAGCTCACCGTCCCGGGCCATTCCCTCGATCGTCGTTACCTCGGACCCTTCGGCCTGTACCGCGAGCACCGTGCAGCTCTTGACGGCCTCTCCATCGAGCAGGACGGTGCAGGCGCCGCAGTTGGTGGTGTCGCAACCGATGTGTGTGCCGGTGAGGCCCAGCACGTCGCGGAGGTAGTGGACCAGGAGAAGCCGGGGCTCGATGTCGGATTCGCGGGACTCGCCGTTGACGACGGTGCGAACGCGAACTGATCCGCTCATGTTCTCCTCCTTGATCGCCCGCCGCGATCCTAACACCAGGCACGCGGCGGCTTCGAGAGAGTCCGGGGCGTATCCTCGGCCGAGTGGCACCAGCGTCGCAGCCCCTCCGGGACGCCCACGGCAGGCCGATCACCGACCTCCGTGTCTCGGTCACCGACCGCTGCAACTTCCGCTGTCGCTACTGCATGCCGGCCGAGGGGATGCCCTGGCTCGACCGGTCGGAGATCCTCAGCTTCGAGGAGATCGAGCGCCTCGTCCGTGTCCTCGCTCGCCTCGGGGTCACCGACGTCCGCCTGACCGGCGGCGAGCCCCTCGCGCGCCGCGAGTTCCCCAAGCTGGTTGCGATGCTGGCAGCGATCGAGGGAATCGCCGACCTCTCGGTCACCACCAACGGCTACCTGCTCGAGCGCGATGCCCGGGCGCTGGTGGATGCGGGGATCGATCGTGTCAACGTCTCGATCGACGCGCTCGCGCGCGACCGCTTTCACGAGATCACGCGCCGCGACGCGCTGCCCCAGGTGCTCCGCGGCCTGGAGGCGATCGCCGCCTACCCCCAGGTGCACCCGATCAAGGTCAACGCGGTGGCGATGCGCGACTTCACCGAGGACGAGGTCGAGCGCTTCTGCGAGCTCGCTCGCTCGACCGACTACCAGGTGCGGTTCATCGAGTTCATGCCGCTTGACGGTGACCGGGCCTGGACCCCCGACATGGTGCTGACCGGAGATGAGATCCGTGCGCTGATCGAGGAGCGCTACCCGCTCGAGGCCCTTCCGCGCGAGCCGCACGCCACCGCGCGCGTGTATCGCTTTGCCGACGGCGCCGGTGAGATCGGCTTCATCAACCCCGTTTCCGAGCCCTTCTGCGGCGACTGCAACCGCATCCGCCTCACGGCCGACGGCGAGCTGCGCACCTGCCTTTTCTCGATGCACGAGACCGATCTGCGCGGCCCCCTGCGCGAGGGGGCCAGCGACGCCGAGCTCGAGACCGTGATCCGCGACGCCGTGTGGCGCAAGGAGCTCAAGCACCGGGTGAACGAACCCGGCTTCCGCGCGCCACCGCGGACGATGAGCGCGATCGGGGGCTGATCGCAAACGCTCGGTGATATCGTCCTCCGGCGCCAGGCGCAGGATGCCACGAGAGAGTGTGAGTTGAGACGGATCTCGAGGGTGTTTGTGACGGTTGCGATCGCTGCCGTGGCCTGCCTGCTCGCCGCGCCGGCGAGCGCCGCCCCGTCCAAGACAAAGCTCGAGGTGCTCACCAAGGGCCAGGACCAGATCCTCGACAAGCGCGGGATCAAGGTCCGGGTGAGCGGAGCAGAGGCCGGCCAGAAGCTGCTCGCGAAGTCGCGGACCTTCGACACTCAGGAGTTCAAGCGCCTTTCGAAGCGGCTCGTGCTGGATGACGGCGAGGGAACGGCAAAGCTCCGGCTGAGCAAGCTCGGCCGCCGCCAGGCTCGGAGCTGCGAGGCCCGCACGGTGAAGATCAAGGGCGAGGGCGTGGACGCCGCCCGGTTCAAGCTGCGGCGCGATAGCAAGCGCTGCGCGCCGAAGCCAATCGACCTCAGCCGGGCCACCGACTGCGACCTGATCACAGTCGACGAGGGCTCGAGCGCGGACTCCGAGCTGTGCATGCTCCCCTTCCCGGACAACTTTCATACCGTCGCCGACGGGCAGACGGCCACCGGCCGCAGGGTCGCCTTCGAGGACGCGCGGATGCCGCAAAACGCCGGCGGTATCCCGATCTCAGCCGCGCCCTACAACCTCAACGACGGCTTCAGCCCCGGGCAGACCACGGTGGTCAGAGTGCCCGGCCTCGACACCGCAGACGCACTGGAGGCCACCGACCCGGTCGGGCTCGACCAGCTCGGCCGCTACTCGGAGAAGCGGGCGCCGGTGGTCGTGATCGACGCCACCACCCGCGAGCGATGGCCGATCTGGGTCGAGATCGACTCCAATGGGTCCTCGCCGGACCGGAACGCCCTGCTCATCCACCCGGCGGTGAACTACGCCTCGGGCCATCGCTACATCGTCGCCGTGCGAAACCTCAACAGCGCCGACGGCGATGAGCTCCAGGCCCCCGAAGGCTTCCGCTACTACCGCGACGAACTTCCTGTCGACGACCAGGTTGTGACGGACGGGGCGAAGCGCTTCGACGGGATCTTCCGCGACCTCCGCAAGGCACAGATCAAGCGCCGCAACCTCCACCTCGCCTGGGACTTCACCGTCTCGAGCGACGAGAACATCGCCGAGCGGATGCTCCACATCCGCGACGACGCCTTCGCCCAGCTCGGCGACACTGAGCTCGACGACGTCACGGTTCAGGGCGACGCCCCCACGTTCGCGATCACCTCGGTGCAGAACTTCACCCCGGCGGAGGACCCGGAGCTGGCGCGGAACGTGCAGGGAACGTTCGAGGTGCCCTGCTACCTGGAGCCCGACTGCGGGCCCGGCGGCCGCTTCGAGCTGGGCCCCGATGGCCTGCCGTCGCAGAACGGCACCTACACGGCGAACTTCAACTGCGGGATTCCCCGCGCGGCGATCGACGCGCCCAGCGCCGCTCCCGGGCGGCCGCAGGTCTACGGCCACGGACTGCTGGGCTCGGCAACCCAGGCGACCTCCGGCGACCAGCAGACGCTTGGGCAGACGCACAACTTCGTCATCTGCGCCACCGACGAGATCGGCTTCTCCGCCGGGGACGTGTCGAACATCGTCACCAGCATCCTGCCCGACCTGAGCAACTTCCCCGAGCTCACGGACCGCGTCCAACAGGGGTTGCTGAACGAGCTCTTCCTCGGCCGACTGATGATCCACGCCAACGGCTTTACGAGCGACGCCACGTTCCACGTGGACGACACGGACGTCAGCACCCCGTCGGTGATCGACACCACGCGCCTGTACTACAACGGCAACAGCCAGGGCGGGATCCTCGGCGGCGCCCTGACCGCCGTCGCGCCCGACTTCACTCGGGCCACGCTCGGGGTGCCGGCGATGAACTACTCCGTCCTCCTCAACCGATCGGTCGACTTCGATCCATTCTTCGACCTCTTCGGAGGCGCGTACCCGGACCCGCTCGCCCAGCAGCTGGTCCTGTCGATGATCCAGATGCTCTGGGACCGCAGCGACCCGAACGGCTACGCGCACCGGATGACGCAGAACCCGCTGCCGAACACGCCTTCGCACGAGGTGCTGCTGAACGTCGCCTTCGGCGACCACCAGGTCGCCACGTGGCAGGCCGACGTCGAGGCGCGAACGATCGGCGCCGCGGCACACGAGCCGGTCGTCTTCACCGGTCGCTGGCCCGGCGTCGACCCGCTCTGGGGCATCCCGAGGATCGAGAGCTACCCGTACACCGGTTCGGCGATCGTCTACTGGGACAGCGGCCCGCTGCGGCTCAACCCCACGCCGCCTCCGCCGGAGATCGGGACCGACCCGCCGCCGATCGAAAACCTCCCGAACCGCACCGGCGTCGACCCGCACGGCCACCCGCGGGTGGATCCCGAGGAGATGCAGATGGTCTCCGACTTCCTGCGGCCGGACGCCCAGAGCCACATCACCGACACGTGCGGCGGCCTGCCCTGCTTCGCGGGCGGGTTCACCGGGCCGTAGGACGTCGGGGCGGCTACCGCGGAACGAGCCGCGTGGCGGTGGCCTTCCAGGTAGCGGCGACGCGGGTTCCCGGGGCAACCCCGAGGCGAGCGATCGACGCCGCGGTCACCTCGGCAGCCAGCGGCTGCGGGATCTCGAGTCCGACTCGCGCGCGGTTGCCGATCTCGGTGATCGAGGCCACGGTGCCCTCGACGTGGTTCATCGCCGAGACCTCGGCAACTGTGCCCGCGGGCTCGAGGATGACCTCCCACGGGTAGACGGCCGCAGCAACATCGCCGGACACCTCGTCGGTGCTGGTGATCGTGCCGCCGCCCTCGAGGTCGACGACCGTGAGCCCGGATTCGCCCCGGTGAGCCCTGCCGACGAGCACCGCCGCGCCGGCGAAGTCGGCCACGAACGAGGTCGCCGGCCTCGCGCTGAGGTCGCCGGCGGTTCCGCGCTGAACGATCGCCCCCCGGTCGATCACCGCGATCGAGTCGGCGAGCAGGGCGGCGTCAGCGAAATCGTGGGTGACGAGCACCGTGGGCACGTCCACGCGGGCGAGGGTCGCCGACAGCTCGCGGCCGGACTCCGCGGCGGTCCTCGCGTCGAGCGCGGCCAGCGGCTCGTCGAGCAGCAGAACCTCGGGGTCGCGAGCCAGGGCGCGGGCGAGAGCCACCCGCTGGCGCTCTCCGCCGGAGAGGTGGGTCGGCCGTTGCTCAGCCAGCCTTCCGACGCCGAAGCGGTCCAGCGCCGCCTGGGCGCGGGCTCGACGCTCGTCGCCGGGCAGGTGGTCGAGCCCGAACGCGACGTTGCGCCACGCGCTGAGGTGCGGGAACAGCGCGTACTCCTGAAACAGGTAACCGCAACTGCGCTGCTCCGGCGCCAGGTCCGTGCCAACCTCGGCGTCGAACCACACTTCGCCGTCGAGAGCGATCCGGCCGGCCTCGGGGCGGTGCAGGCCGGCGATCGCGCGCAGGACGGTCGACTTGCCCGCGCCGGATGGGCCCACCAGCGCGACGCAGGAGCCGGCCTCGACCTCGAGCTCAACCTCGAGCCCAAACTCGCGCAGGGTGGTCGCAATCGAGGCTCGCAGCATGCGCCTAGGCCTGCGCTCCGCCCAGCAGCGGCGAGCGACCGAGGAGCTTGACCGAGAGCAGGAGCGCGGCCGACACCGCCACCAACACCGCCGACAGCGCCAGCGCACCAGGAAAGTCTCGATTGAACTCGGAGAAGATCGCCAGCGGCACCGTCTGCGTGATCCCTGAGAACGACCCGGCGAACATCAGCGTTGCGCCGAACTCCCCGAGCGCCCTTCCCCAGGCGAGAGCGAGGCCGGCACTGATGCCGGGCCCCGCGCACGGGATCGCAACCCGAACGAAAGCGCGGGCCTCGCTGGCCCCGAGGGTCCGGGCGGCGTCGAGCAGCGCCGGGTCGATGGCGGCGAAGGCGGCCTGCGCCTGACGGAGGTAGAAGGGCGCCGCAACGAAGGTCAGCGCAACCACCACAGCCGCGGTTGTCAGCGCGAGCTCGATTCCCGCGTCCGCGAGCGCGCCGCCGAGGATCCCCTCGGGCCCGAACGCCGCCAGCAGCGCGATTCCGGCCGCCGCCGGGGGCAGCACGAGCGGCAGCTCGATCAGGGTCGTCACCAGCTCGCGGCCGCGAAACTCCCGCGTGGCGAGCAGATACGCGGCCGGAGTCCCGAAGACCACGATGATCGCGAGCGCTGCCAGAGTCGTTCGCAGGCTCAGCCACAGGGCCTCGCGGGCCTCTGGGTCATCGAGGCTGGCGACGAGCTCGCGCGGGCTGACGTCGACGAAGATCGCGACGATCGGCAGCGTGAGGAAGCACAGAACGATCACCAGCGCGACGACGATGAGGGTGCGGAAGGCGACGGGCTTGCGAGCCATCTGCCGTGGCGCTCGACCGGGCGCTAACTCCGCGGCGGCCCGAAGCCAGCCTCTCGAAGCGCGTCCGCGCCCGCGCCGGAGAGCAGGCCGTCGATGAACGCGCTCGCCTCGTCGGGGTGCTCCGCGCCTTCGACCACCGCGGCGCCGTATGCGACCTCCGGCTGCAGGCGCGGTGGGAGCTCGATTGCCTCCAACTCGCCGCCCGTCGCCGTGACGTCGGTGACGTACACGAGCCCGGCGTCGACGGCCCCCTGAGTGAGCTTGCCGACGATCCCGGCGACGTCGGGCTCCTCGGAGCGGACGTTCGCGAGGATCGCGTCGCTCTGATCCCCTCCGAGGCCGGACAGGACCTCCCGCGTGTAGTCGCCCACCGGCACGCCCTCCTCGCCGATCGCGAGGGCGAGACCCTCCTGACCCAAGTCGTCGAGCGAGTCGACCTCGGATCCCGCCGGGACCGCCAACACCAGCCGGTTGCTGGCGAACACAACCGGCTCTCCCACCAAGCCCTCGGCGTGCAGCTCGTCCGGAAGCGAGGTGTTGGCCGCCGCGTAGACATCGGGCTTGACGCCCTGACGGATCTGGGCGGCGAGCTCGTCCGACCCCGCGAACGACTGCTTGGCATCGATCCCCGCGTCCTCCGCGTAGGCGCTAAACGCCGGCTGGAGCGACGCGGCGGCTGAAACGATCAGCTCTCCTCCCCCGCCGGCCTCGTCATCATCACCGCAGGCAACGACCGCCAACCCGGCCAGCGCCACGGCTGCAAGTGCGCCCCCGACCTCAAGGCGGCCTCCTGCACGCCTCACGCGCCCCTCTCAACCATCACCGACGTCGCCTTCACGGTGGCGGTCGCCTCCGCGCCCTCGACCAGGCCGAGCTCCTCGACGGCGTCGCGGGTGATCGCCGCGGTGATGCGGTGCGGGCCGGCCTCGATCTCGACCAGCGCCATCACGCCGTCGGCCTCGACCGAGACGACGCGGCCCGGAAAGCGGTTGCGCGCTGAGAACGTGTCGCCGGTGCGATGGCGCTCCGGCGTGCCGCGAACGCGCTCCACCTCGGACGCTGGCACGCGCCGGCGGTTACGCTGGTCGCGGATGGTGCGCAGCTTCCCGCTCCGGTCCCAGCGGCGCAGCGTGTCGACGCTGACACCGATCGCTCGCGCGGCCTGGCCGAGAGTCAGGTCTTCCGCCATCTGCCTAAGCATTACATAGGCAAAGCTAAGGAGCAGGATGAACGCCGAGGAATGGATCGTGCAATTCGCGCGGCGGTTGGAAGCCGAGCCGCCGACCGAAGAGGAGACCGGGGAGATCCTGGAGCTGGCGGCGATCGCCGCCCACGCCTCCGAGCGCATCGCGGCCCCCCTGGCCTGCTACCTGGCCGGCCGCGACGGCCGGCCGCTCAGCGAGCTGCGCCGGATCGCCGACGAGCTTGCCCCGGGACCGTGAGCGCTGCCGCATGAAGGTCGCCGAGCTGTGGCGGTACCCAGTCAAAGCCCTCCGGGGAGAGCAACTCGAGCGCGCCGAACTCACCGAGGACGGCGTTCGGGGCGACCGCCTGCTGCGGATTGACGACGAGAAGGGCAGGACGATCACCTCGCGCACGGCCCGCTCGCTGCTGTCCCTCAGCGCGACTATCGGAGACGACGGCGACCCGCTGATCGACCTCGTGCCCTGGCGCGAGCCGGCGTCGCTGGACGCCGTTCGTGACGCCAGCGGCCCCGGCGCGCAGTTCGCTCGCACCAACGGCGGCAAGCGCTTCGACGCCGCGCCGATCCTGGCGGTCACCGACGGCGGGCTCGCCCAGCTCGGAGTCGACCGGCGGCGCTTTCGCCCCAACATCCTGCTCGAGGGCGTCGACGGCCCCGCCGAGCGAGACTGGATCGGCCGGCGACTCCGCATCGGCGAAGCCCTCCTGTTCGTGCGCGAGCCCTGCGAGCGCTGCGTGGTGACGACGATCGATCCCGACACCCTCGAAGTGGACCCCGACGTGCTGCGTCGGACCCGCCTCGAGCTGGGCGGGATCATGGGCGTCTACTGCGACGTCCTTGTCGGAGGCGAGATCGGCGTCGGCGATCCGGTCGAGCTGATGTAACTCGCCGGAATGGCGTTCCTCAACAGGATCCCGGTGCGGCTGGAGCCGGTAGCTTAGATCGGCCTCGGGCGATCCTCGCTGCGAAAGACTCGAAAGCCCCGCCGCTGATAGTTGCCCAGCGCGTGCGGATGATCGAGTGACGAGGTGTGCAGCCACACCCGCGTGGTCGCCGGCCGGCCGGACACCCGGGCGCCCCAAGCCAGTCGCACGGCCTCGGTCAGAAGTGGGCCGCCGAATCCCTTGCCTACGAAGTCGGGAACGAGGCCGAACACGGTGATCTCGACGTCGCCGCCGCGGTGCACCTCCAGCTCGATCACTCCAGCGACTTCACCCCGAACGTGCGCGAGCCAAACGAGGACGTCGGGGCGCGAAAGCCGCCGGCGCCAGTGCCGCGGGGAGCGCCCCCTCGGGGTCGTCCAGTGGTGCGGCGCACCCACGCGCTCGATCGTCTCGCGCACCAGCTCCACCAGCTCCGGCCCCACCCGCTCGAGCTCCATTGGCTCGGGTGGCGGATGGCCGGGCAGCAGCTCGTCGGGAGACCTCATCTCCAGGTAGGTGATGGTCTGGTCGACCGTCGGCACTTGGACTGAAGTTAGGCGACGCGCTCGGACCCCGAGTAGACGTTCACGTGTCCCTTGCGAGCGAAGCCGCACAGCGTCATGCCCCGGTCGCTCGCGAGCTCGATCGCGAGCGAGGTGGGCGCCCCAACGCCAACCAGGATCGGGCAGCCGGCGATCGCGGCCTTCTGCACCAGCTCGAAGGCGAGGCGGCCGCTCACGCAGAGGACCTGACCGTGTAGCGGTAGGCGACCGGCCCGCAGAGCCCAGCCCACTACTTTGTCCATGGCGTTGTGGCGACCGACGTCCTCGCGTGCGCAGATCAGCTCGCCCGAGGCGTCGAAGAGACCGGTCGCGTGCAGGCCCCCGCTGCGCTCAAACGCCGGCTGGGCGAGGCGATCGGGGAGCTGCGCCAGCAGGTCCCGCTCGACCGATGGTCCATCCGGAAGGGCCGGCGCGTGGACGGCCACCTCCTCCAGCGCCCCCTTGCCGCAAACGCCGCACGACGACGTGGTGTAGAAGCGCCGCTCGCCCGGGTCCCGCGCCAGCGGGCCGGCGACTTCGACGGTGTTCGCACCCAGCTCGGCGCCGGGGCCCGTCTCGCGCGGCGCGTCGATCAGGCCCTCGCCATACAGGAAGCCGAGCGCGAGCTCCTCGTCGTCGCCCGGGGTGCGCATCGTCACGGCGAGCGCCCGCCCGTCGACGCGGATCTCAAGCGGCTCCTCCGCGGCGACCTGGTCGACCACGCCCTCGCGCTCGACGGTCACCAGCATGCGCTCTGGCCCCGCGTCGCCTGTGGTTCGTGCTTTCCGCGCCATGCGAGTAGAACATAGAGCGCACCATGCTCCGCAAGCCCAAGCGCCGTCCCACCCCCTCGCTGTGGGCGAGCTGGAAGCCCTTTGGGCTCGGCGAGCAGCGGCCCAACAACTATCGAGAGGTCTTTCGCGCCGCGTGGGAGAACCGCGACAATGCTCGCTACGCGTGGCGCATCCTCAGCCGGGGCGTCTGCGACGGCTGCGCCCTCGGCACCACGGGCCTCCACGACTGGACCATCGACAGCGTCCACATCTGCAACGTGCGCCTGCGCCTGCTGCGGCTCAACACACTGCCGGCGCTCGACCCGGCGCTGCTAGCCGACGCCGACGCGCTCGCCCGGCGCTCCAGCGCCGACTTGCGGGGGCTTGGCCGGTTGCCGTATCCGATGCTTCGCCGGCGCAGCGAGCCCGGCTTCACCCGGGTCTCCTGGGACGAGGCGCTCGACCTGGCCGCGGAGCGAGTTCGCGCCTCAGCCCCCGACCGACTTGGCTTTTACCTGACCAGCCGGGGGATGCCGAACGAGAGCTACTACGGAGCCCAGAAGGCGGCGCGGGCGCTGGGCACGAACTCGATCGACAACGCGGCCCGGGTGTGCCACTCGCCCAGCACCTACGGCCTGCGCGAGGCGCTCGGGGTGGCGGCTACGACCTGCTCGTACTCGGACTGGATCGGCACCGACCTGCTCGTGTTCATCGGCTCGAACGTGGCCAACAACCAGCCGGTGACGACCAAGTACCTGCACCTCGCCAAGAAGGCGGGAACGCGGGTCGCCGTCGTCAACCCATACCGGGAGCCGGGCATGGAGCGCTACTGGATTCCCTCCAGCGTCGAGAGCGCGCTGTTCGGCACCAAGCTGGCCGACCGCTTCTTCGCCATCAACGTCGGCGGAGACATCGGCTTCCTCGCCGGCGCGCTGAAGGCGCTTATCGAGCGTGGATGGACGAACGAGCGCTTCGTCGCCGAGCACACGACGGGGTTCGATCGGCTCGCCGAGGAGCTCCGCGAGACCGACTGGGAGCACTTCGAGCGCCTGTCGGGAACCTCGCGGGAGGAGATCGAGAGCTTCGCGCGCACCCTCGCCGAAGCCGAGCGCGCGGTGCTGGTGTGGAGCATGGGCGTCACGCAGCACACCAGCGGCGAGGACAACGTGCGGGCGATCGTCAACCTCGGCCTGGCGCGAGGACTCGTCGGCCGCGAGGGGTGCGGCCTGATGCCGATTCGCGGGCACTCCGGAGTTCAGGGCGGGGCCGAGATGGGCTGCTATTCGACCAGCTTTCCCGGCGGCGCTGCGGTCAGCGCCGAAAGCGCGCGCCAGCTCTCGGAGCGCTGGGGGTTCGACGTGCCGGCGCAGCGCGGCCTGACCGCACCGGAGATGCTCGAGGTGGGCGCGGCCGGTGAGCTGGACGTGCTGTTCTCCGCCGGCGGAAACTTCCTCGAGGTCCTGCCCGAGCCGGACCACGTTCGCGAGGCGCTTGCCCGGATCCCACTGCGGGTGCACATGGACGTCGTGCTCTCGAGCCAGATGCTCGTGGAGCCGGCCGACGAGGTGCTCTTGCTGCCTGCGGCCACGCGCTACGAGACCCCGGGAGGGGTCACACAGACCAGCACCGAACGCCGAGTGATCTTCAGCCCGGAGATTCCCGGCCCGCGAATCGGCGAGGCCCGGCCCGAGTGGCAGGCGCTGGGCGAGCTTGCCGCCAGGGCGCGGCCGGAGCTCGCCGACCGGATTCGCTTCTCGAGCACGAGCGCGATCCGGGAGGAGATCTCGCAGGTGGTGCCGCTGTACCGTGGCATCGAACGGCTCCGAGCCCAGGGGGATCAGTTCCAGTACGGCGGTCCCCGGCTCTGTGAGGGTTGGACCTTCCCCACCCCCGACGGCCGCGCCCGCTTCGCCCCCGTGCCGCTGCCGGAGCCGGTCGCCGACGACGGGCGCTTGGCGCTTTCCACGCGCCGCGGAAAGCAGTTCAACAGCATGGTGCAGGAGCGGCGGGACAGCCTCACCGGCGCCACGCGCGACGCGGTGCTGCTGAACGCACACGACGCCGAGCGCGTGGGCATTTCGGACGGGGGCGAGGTCCTTGTGCGCTCGGAGGCAGGCGAGCTGCGCTGCACGGCGCTGTTCGCGCCCATCGCTCCCGGCAACGTGCAAGTCCACTGGCCGGAGGGCAACGTGCTGATCGGCGACGGCCGCCGCTCGCCCGACGCAGGTATCCCCGACTACAACGCTCGGGTCACGATCGAGCCAGCAGCTCCCGCGCCCGCTCCAGGTCCTCCGGCGAGTTGACGTTGAAGGCAATCCGGTGCGGATCGCCGAAGCGTGCGACCTGGTCCTCGCGCACCACGCGCGGTCCGAGCGCCGCGACGGCGTCCCGGAACGGCTCTCCCCGGTCGAGCGCAGGGCGAAGCTCGCCGCTGACGGCGGGCGGGTAGCGGCCCAACAACGGCTGCAGGCGGCCCCCGACCTCGCACACAGCAAGCGCGTCGTCCAGGCCCGCGAGCCACGAGAGCAGGCGCCGCGGCACGAGCGGCATGTCGCAGCCGACCGCAATCACCCCGCGGCCCGCGCTGGCGTCGAGCGCGGCGATCAGCCCGGTGAGCGGGTGGCGAGGCTCGGGCGGCTCGGTTAGCACTCGGCAGTCGAGCCGCGGCAGCGGCGTGTCGGGCTTTGCCACGACCACCGGCTCGAGCCCGGCGGCGCCAACGATCCCCACCACGCGCGACACCAGGGGCCGCCCGCCGAGCTCCGCAATCGCCTTTGCCCCGCCCAACCGGCTCCCGAGTCCGCCGGCGAGGACGGCACCGACCATCACCGCGCGCCTCATGGGCTCAGTCTCGCATCGATGGGTAGCCTCCGACACGAGGACTCGCGTGGCGCCCGAGCTGATCGAGATCGAAGACGCGCGACGGGCGGTGCTCGACCGAGTCTCGCCGCTCCCCGCCGAAGGCGTGGCCTTGGAGGATGCGATCGGACGAGTGCTGGTCAGCAACGTCCAGAGCGCCGACCCCGTTCCGGGCTTCGACAACTCGGCGATGGACGGGTTTGCCGTGCGATCCGCCGACACCGCCGGGGCCTCGGCGGAGGCGCCTGCGCGGCTCGAGCTGGTGGACGAATCGCGGGCGGGCCGGCCCGCCAAGCGGACCCTCGGCGCAGGGCAGGCGATCGCGATCTCGACTGGGGCGATGGTGCCGGACGGCGCCGATGCCGTCGTTCGCGTGGAGGACACGGGATCGGGCAACGGCGCCCTGGAGGTGTTGGTCGAGGTGGAGCCGGGGCGCGACGTCCGCCGGGCGGGCGAGGACATCGAGCCGGGAGACCTGGTGCTGAGGGCGGGCGTCGAGATCGGGCCTCCCGAGCTGGGCGTGCTCGCCGCGGTTGGGCGCGCGAGCGTCGCCTGCGCGCGGCGCCCGCGAGTGCACGTGCTGACCACGGGCGACGAGCTGCAGGAGCCTGGCGAGGAGCTGCGGCCGGGCGGGGTCCGCAACTCCAACGCCCACTCGGTGCCACCGCTGGCCGAGCTTGCGGGCGCCGAGCTGACCGCGGTCGAGATGGTGGCCGACGACCCCGAGGCCACCCGGCAGGCGCTCGAGCGCGCGCTGGCGGCCGACGTGGTCGTCGGCTGCGGTGGCGTGTCGGTGGGCGAGCACGACCACGTTCGTCCCGCGCTCGCCGAGCTTGGGGTTGAGGAGGTGTTCTGGGGCGTGGCGCTGCGGCCGGGCAAGCCGACGTGGTTCGGCACCCGCGACGGGACGCTGGTCTTCGGATTGCCCGGAAACCCAGTCTCGGCGATGGTGACCTTCCAGCTGTTCGTGCGCCCGGCCATCCGGGCCCTGGTCGGCACCACCGACGAGCCCGCCAGCGCTACCGCGATCCTCGACGAGGACTACTTCAAACGGCCGGGCCGGGCGCACCTGGTGCGGTGCAGGCTCGAACTGCACGACGACGGCTGGCACGCCCGTCCGACGGGCGAACAGGGCTCGCACATGCTGACCTCGATGCTGGGCGCCGACGCCCTCGCGGTGATCCCGAGGGCGGCCGAAACTGTGCGCGCCGGCGAGCGGGTGACGATCGAGATGTTGCCGCGGCGATAATCGGCTGAGCGCGGAACTCGAGGAAGGAGCGTTGACTGTCGGCGGAGCGCGAAAAGAGGCTGTGATGGTCGTCCACGTTCGCCTGTTTGCGATGCTGCGCGAGGGCGCCGGGCGCGAGGGGCTCGACATCGAGCTGCCGCCGGGCGCCACCGTCGCCGACGCCATGGAGCTCGTGGCCCGCGAGCCCGGGTTGGAGGAGCTGTTGCCCCGGCTTCCCGTCCGTGCGGCGCGCAACCGCGAGTACGTCTCCGGCGACGAGGCTCTGGAGGCGGGCGACGAGCTGGCGTTGATCCCGCCGGTGAGCGGAGGCTCCGGCCACCACGTCGCCGTCACCTCCGAGCCGCTCTCGATCGACGAGCTATCGGGTCGCGTCGGCAGCCCGGGGGCCGGCGCAATCGTCGTCTTCGCGGGCACCACTCGAGAGGTCGCCCGGCTCGAGTACGAGGCCTACAGCGAGATGGCCACCGAGCGGATCGCCGCCATCCTCGACGACTGCGTCGCCCGCCACGGGCTCCAGGCCGCCGCCGCCGAGCACCGCGTCGGCTCGGTGCCGCTGGGCGAGGCGAGCGTCGTGGTGGCGGTCTCGGCGGCACACCGCGACGAGGCGTTCGCGGGCGCCAGGGAGGCGATCGATCGGATCAAGGCCGAGGCGCCGATCTGGAAGCGCGAAGTCGAGCGATCGGAGCACGGCGAACGCGGGCGGTGGGTCGAGGGAACGGCGCCGGAGCTCGATGCGGCCGAGCTCACCCACCTCGATCCCTCGGGCCGCGCACGGATGGTCGACGTCGGGGACAAGCCGGAGACCGAGAGGCGCGCGCGCGCCGAGGCGCGGCTGCGGATGTCGGCGGAGACCGCGCAGGCCGTGGCGCGCGGCGAGGCGCCCAAGGGCGACGTGCTCGGCACCGCTCGGCTGGCCGGAATCCAGGCCGCAAAGCGAACCTGGGAGCTGATCCCCCTCGCGCATCCACTCGCCCTGGACTTCGTCGACGTGGAGGCGAGCGTCGAACCCTCCGAAGGACTCGTCGTGCTCTCGGCTGAGGCAGGGACCACGGGGCGGACCGGCGTGGAGATGGAAGCGATGACCGCGTGCGCCGTCGCGGCCCTTGCCGTCTACGACATGGTCAAGGGACTGGAGCGCGGCGTGTCGATCGAGGCCATCGAACTGGCCCACAAGAGCGGGGGCCGCAGCGGGGAGTGGAGGCGCACCGGATGAGCGGCGGCGGCGCGACGCAGCCTCGGGGCGAGGTGCGGGCCGCTGTGATCACCGTCTCGAGCTCGCTCTCCCGCGGCGAGGGCGAGGACCTCAGCGGCCCGGCACTGGTTGCGTTCGCCGAGCGCATCGGCGCACGCGTCGTGGATCACGAGACGATCCCCGACGAACGAGAGCTGATCGAGGGACGGCTTCGCTGGTGGTCCGACCACGGCGGTTGTGAGCTCGTGCTGACCACCGGTGGCACGGGATTCTCGCCCGACGACGTCACCCCGGAGGCCACGCGCGCGGCGATCGACCGGGAGGCGCCCGGCATCGCGGAGGCGATGCGGGCCGCCTCCAAGGAACACACCGACAAGTGGATGCTCTCGCGCGGCGTGGCCGGAACCCGAGGCCGGACGCTCATCGTCAACTTCCCGGGCAACCCCCCAAGCATCGAGCAGACGGGCGCCGCGATCGCCGAAGCGCTCCCCCACGCGCTCGCGCTGCTCGCACGCAAGGACGCCGGCCACAGGCACGACTGAGCCGTCGCGCTCTTGCGTGGCGGCATAGCGGCAATGCACACCCCGGACTGCTAACCGCACAGGGAAGCGGCCGCTCGAATCGAACTCCACAGCGTGATTTCGGCCGTGCTCATGTGGCGGCGGTTAATGCGAGCGCTGCGCTAGGCGATGTGCGAGGAGGACTTCGGGCCGGTGCTCGGCGCAGGCGGCTTCCTGATCGTCATCGGGACGACCACCTACTCGCTGGGCAACGGCTGGAACCTGATCGACTCGCTGTACTTCGCGTCGCGACGCTGACCACCGCGAGCATCGCCGACCCCGACCTCGTCCTCCAGGACGGCTGGATGAAGCTCTTCACCGTCTTCTACGTCCTGATCGGGATCGGAATCCTGGTCGAGATCGTGCGGCGGTTCGGCATGGCGTTCGTCGAGATCCGGCGCGAGGAGCGGTCCGGAAGCGTCAGATCCGATCGATGACGCCTTATTCGCGCATAGCGCGAACAACGCGTCGCCCGCGCCCCTAGGCCGCCGCGCCGAGCTCCTCCAGTTCGCGCTCGGACGCCAGCCGCTCCAGTGCCTTCGTCTCGATCTGGCGCACGCGAGTGGCCGAGATCTCCAACCGGCGCGCCACCGCCTCCGCAGGCGTGGGCTCATCGCCATTGATGCCGAAGCGCAGCTTCACGACCTCGCGTTCGGCCTCGGGCAAGCGACGCAACGCCTTGTGAACGGCCTCCTCGCGCAGGCTGATCTCGACCTCCTCGTCGACAGGCGTGCCCTCGGAGGGCAGCAGCTCGCCGAGGGCGGTCTCGCCCTCCTCGCCCACGGGTACGTCGAGGCTCGTCACGGCGCGTGGCGCTTCGCGAAGTCGCGTCATCTCCGCCGGATCCACATCGGCCGCAACGGCCAGCGCCTCGTCTGACGGCGGGCGACCGTGCGCGGCCGCGAACTCGCGCTCGGCGCGGGCCACCTTGCGCTGAAGCTGCGCCAGCGTGGTCGGGATCCTGATCGTCCGCGCCCGCGCGTCGACCGCGCGCTGAATCGCCTGCCGGATCCAATAGGTCGCGTACGTCGAGAACTTGAACCCTCGCCGCCAGTCGAACTTTTCCGCCGCCCGGATCAGCCCGAGCACGCCCTCCTGCATCAGGTCCAGCAGCGAAAGTCCCTGGTTCTGGTAGCGCTTGGCGTTGGCCACGACCAGTCGCAGGTTGGAGTTGATCAGCCTCTCCTTGGCCTCCAGGTCGCCGCGCTCGATGCGCTTCGCCAGCTCGACCTCTTGCTCGCGCGTCAGCAAGTCGTAGCGGCTGGCCTCGCGGAGGAAAAGCTGAAGCGCGTCGGTGGTCGCCGCCGCGAGCTCCTCGTTGCGGTACTCCGTTGGCGGCGCGTCGCGGCCACAATCGTCGCGGAGCGCGATCCCCCATTCGCGAAGCTGCTCGTGAAGCTGCTCGACCTCGTCCGTGTCGAGGTCGCCGTCGTCGATCGCGCGCTCGACCTCGGAGAGCTCGATGCAGTCGTCGTGGGCAAGGCCAGCGAGGCGCTCGACCTCGTCGGGGCTCGAGGCCATCGCGATCAGGCGCCGACCGGGACGCCGCGGAGCGCCGGCAGGACGCTCCGGCCGTAGGTCCGGATCGCGCCGTGTGGGTCAGCGCCGGAGTTGTTCATCAGCACCACGATCGATGCGCCCAGTTGCTCCACCTCGCGCACCCGCTCCGCGTGGACTTCGGGATCCGAGGAGATGATCATCGCCTGGCGCAGGTCGTCGTCAGAGACGTGCCGCTCCCCCTCCTCGTACATCTCCGCCGGCAGGTGCCAGTCGTCGCGGTAGAACTCCTCCGGCTGCGCGCCCTTCCAAACGCGCGCCCCCTCCAGCGCCTCGTCGTCGTCGCTCGCCCACGAGAACCCGACCTGGAGCAGGATCTGGCCCGGAGCGCGCCCCGCATCCTCCGCCGCGCTTCGGTAGGCGTCGATCACAGCAGGGGCGTTGTCGGGGTCGGCGAGCGTCCACACGCCGTCGCCCCAACGCCCGGCCGCCCCGGCGGCCTGCGGCCCGAACGCCGACACGTAGATCGGCGGCCGGCGCCCGGAGTTGGTGTGCAGGTAGGCGTCGACGGTCGGAAAGTGCCTTCCCCCGCTCACCCGCTCGCCCTCGAACAGGCGGGTGATCAGCTCGAGGCCCTCCTCCATGCGCTCGATCTGGGTGCCGACCGACGGCCACTCATCGCCGACGGGGGCCTCGTTGAGCGCCTCACCGGAGCCCACGCCCAGATACGGGCGGCCCGGAAACATCACCTCCAGCGTCGCCCAGGCCTGCGCGATCAGCGCCGGGTGATAGCGGGCGCCGGGTGGCGTCACGCCGGTGCCAATCGGCACCTGGCTGGTGGCCTGCGCGGCAGCGCCGAGCCAGATCCACGCGTGCGCCGATTCACCCGGCTCCCACCAGGGTTGGAGGTGGTCGCTACAGCCGATCCCGTCGAAGCCGGCCTGCTCGGCCTCGATGGCCTGCGCCAGCAGATCGTCGGGCGGGAACTGCTCGTGCGCGCAGAAGTGGAAGTACCGCGCCATCGCTCACGGGGTACCCGTGCGCGAACCGAGGAAACAGGCGCCGCGAGCGGCGCCTGACTAATCGGGGCGCCCGGATTTGAACCGGGGACCTCACCGACCCGAACGGTGCGCGCTACCAGACTGCGCCACGCCCCGAGACGTTTCAGTATGGCGAAAAGGCCGTGCGGGCCACAGGCTTGCGCCACCAATCGCCGCTCGCCGCTCGCCATACTCCGTGGCGTGTCGGAGGGGGCGCTCAAGCCAGACGAAGACCACGCTGGACCGCCGCTGACTGGGGTCTTGGTCACGCTCGCGGGCGTCGCCGTCCTGGCCGTGATCGTGCTGCTGGTCGAGCCGCTTCGCAGCGGGGTGAGCGAGGCGGTCAGCGGTGACACGGAAGCGCTGCGCGAGGACCTGCGTGATCTCGGGGTGGGCGGGGCGCTGATCGTCTACGCCCTGGCTCTCGTGCACGCCTTCGTCTGGTATCCGGCCGAGATCCTCGACGTCGCTGCCGGCTACGTCTACGACTTCTGGGTCGCCCTGCCGCTGGTGATGTCGGCCTGGATCATGAACGCGTTCGTCGCCTATTGGATCGGCAAGCACGCGGCGCGGCCGCTCCTGTTGCGGTTCTTCCGGCGCGAGCGCTTCGAGCGCTACGAGCGGATGATCCTGCGGGGAGGCGTGACGCTGCTGTTGGCGATGCGGCTGGTGCCGATCGTGCCGTTCAGCCTCTTCAGTTACGTCGCGGGCTCGGCGCGGGTGCGGGTATGGACGTTCTTCTGGACGACCGCAGTCGGCTACCTCCCGATCACGGCCGTCTTCATCTATCTCGGCAACCGGCTCGAGGAGCCGTCGATAACCGATCCCGTGCTCTGGCTCGGCGCCGCGATCCTGATCGCCCTGCTCCTGCTCACTAGGCGCGCGGCACGGATGTTTGAGCACGACCGCAGCTCGCCAGAGCGCGAGCGCGCCTGAGCGCCTGAGCCCGCCGCTCAGCGAACCTCTGAGATCGCCGCTTCGATCTCATCCAGTGGGGGCGTATCCACGAGCTGCTCGTCGCCGCTCGGCCCGGAGACCACCACGGCCGGCTCGGCGGGCAGACGAAGGTTCTCTGCGAGGCGAGCGTCGGCTTCCACGCGCTCGGCCACCTCGGAGCTGTCCAGGTCCTCCTCCCACTGGTCGACGTCGAGCTCGGAGACGGCCTCCGCCAGCTCGCGCAGCAGCTCGTCGGTGACGCCCATGTCGGTGGCGAGGTCCTGGTTGCGAAGGAAGAGGTCGGCATATTGCCACTGCCGGCCCTGCTCACCAGCGGCGGTGGCCGCGTACGCGGCGCGGACTGTGTCGTGCCCGGTGATCGCGAAGTGGCGCAGCTCGAAGCGGACCTCGTCCGTGCGGGCGTGTTCCTCGACGAGCGGGTCGATCACCTCGAGTCCGAAGTCGGCGCAACTCGTGCACTGGAGGTCGTTGAACACGGTCACGGTGACCTCCGCCTCGTCGGACCCGAGGTAGGCGTCCTCCTGTTCGATGCCGCCGAACAGGCGCTGGACCTCGTTCACGCCGCCCACGTCCTGTGGCTGCGGGCCGCCCTCCCCCACCGCGATCGTGACCACGGCGGCGATCAGCCCCAACAGCCCCAGACCCAGCCCGACGCGCGGAATCCAGGGGCTCACGCCCGCGCTCCTGGGCGGTCTATCCGGCCACCGCCTTGTAGTAGCGCACCGCGAGCCCAGTGAGCAGCGTCTCGAAGGCCTCCTGAACCGGGCTTCCATCCTCGGCCGCGTAGGCCTCGAGCCCCTGGCGCTCGATCCGCTCGCTTCGCGCCACGACCTCGTCCACGAGCTCCGGGCTCTGGTCGCAGAAGTAGGCGCCGATCGAGTACAGGTCGGTCTCCATCAGCGAGTCGATGAACTCGCTTCGGCTGTCGTCGGCCGTCGGCGCGGCGGCGCTGCGGGGCTCGTCGGGCATCGCCGGGACATCGTAGGGTGCGAGCGTGGCCAGGCGCGACGAGATCATCGGCTTCTGCGACGAGCTGCTGGCCAGCTCGAGCACGAGTTCATCGACGTCCCGAATCCGATCTGATGCCGAGCGCTCAAGGGCATAGATCAGCGGAATTTCCGGCCCATTCCATTGACACGTCCGCCCGAAGCGTTAACACTTCTAAACAGAGGATCCCGACAGGAGGAGACACGTGGCCATTCACCTGACCCCGACCGAACTCGCCGACGAAGTCAACATGAAGCGGCGGGAGGTGATCTCCAAGTGCATGGAGATGGGAGTCCCGATTTTCAACGGCCGCATCGACAAGACGCTCTTCGTTTCCTCCCTCCGCCAGTTCACGCAGCAGGCGAAGCAACCGCAGGCAGCGGCGTAGCCGCTGCCAACAACTCCGCCGACATCCTCCGCTTCGCGTCCGGTGTCGGCGGGCTAGGGCCTGTCACCTGACCGGGCAGGCCACCGGCGCAGGTACCAGGTAGTTTTCGCCTCCCCAGCACGAGGAGGAGAGAGCACCATGGAGACCGCGACGGTGTCGGCGCCCGCGAAGCAGGCAAAATCGGTGACGATCGCCGATCTCTTGCCGGTTGCCGTCGAGCGGCACGGCCCGAAGCGCGCCGTGATGTACAGGGACGAGTCCGGCGTCTGGGCCTCAAAGACCTACACCGAGGTTGGCGAGATCGTGCGCAAGCTGTCGCTGGGACTGATGGACCTCGGGATCGAGAAGGGCGACAAGGTCTCGATCCTGGCCAACACGCGGCCCGAGTGGTCGTACTTCGACTTCGCCGCGCTGACGGCGGGCGCGACCGTGGTCCCGATCTACCAGACGAATTCGCCTGAGGAGTGCCACTACGTGCTGGAGAACTCGGACGCGAAGGTGGTGGTGGTCGAAGACGACGAGCAGCTAGAGAAGGTGCGTGCGATCAAGGACCGGTTGCCCAAGCTCCAGCACGTGATCCGCATCACCGGCAGCTCCGACGACGCGATCGCGATGTCCGAGCTGTCCGAACGGGGCGCCGCACGCCCGGAGTCGGAGTGGGAGGAGCGCTGGCGATCGGTCACGCGCGACGACATCTGCACGTTCATCTACACGTCTGGCACCACCGGGCCACCGAAGGGCTGCGTGATCTCCCACGGCAACTACCGCTCGATGATCGACATGGTGCACGAGGTCAACGTGATCGAGGAGGAGGAGGTCACCTACCTCTTCCTGCCGCTCGCCCACTCGTTCGCGCTGCTGATCCAGCTCGGCAGCTTCGACCTCGGGGCCACGCTGGCCTACTGGGAGCGCGACCCGCTGAAGATCGTCCCGAACCTCGCCGAGGTCAAGCCGACCTACTTTCCCTCCGTGCCGCGGATCTTCGAGAAGATCTACACGGCGGCTACCGCGAGCGTGGAGAAGGAGGGCGGCCTCAAGAAATCCGTCTTCGACTGGGCGATCCGGATCGGAAAGAAGGTGCGGGCGCTCGAACGGGCCGGCAAGCGCCCAAACCCGCTGCTTGCGCTTCAGCACCGGATTGCCGACAAGCAGGTGCTGTCGATGATCCGCGGCCTGTTCGGCGGCAAGCTCCGGCTCGCGGTGACCGGCGCGGCGCCGATCAACCCGGAGATCCTCGAGTTCTTCGATGCCGCGGGCGTGCTGGTGCTCGAGGGCTGGGGCATGACCGAGACCTCCACCGCGGCGACGGTGGCCACCCCGGACGACTTCAAGTGGGGCACGGTCGGAAAGCCGTTCCCCGGCTGTGAGATCCGGATTGCCGACGACGGAGAGATCCTCGTCAAGGGCCCAAACGTGTTTCAGGGCTACTACAAGAACGACGAGGCGACCCGCGAGACGATCGTTGACGGCTGGTTGCACACCGGCGATATCGGCGAGCTCGACCCCGACGGCTTTCTCAAGATCACCGGGCGCAAGAAGGACATCATCATCACCGCGGGCGGCAAGAACATCACCCCGGCAAACCTCGAGGCCGAGATCAAGCAGCACCCGCTGGTCTCCCAGTGCGTCGTGATCGGCGACCGCCGGCCCTACCTCGTCGCGCTGGTCACCCTTGACCCCGAGGAAGCCGTCAAGTTCGCGCAGGAGAACGGCTTGCCCGAGGACCTGGAGGCGATTGCCGCCAACGACCGGGTGCAGGCCGCGATCGACGATCACGCGGAGAAGATCAACGCCAGGTTCGCCCGCGTCGAGCAGGTGAAGAAGGTCAGGATCCTGCCGCGTGACCTCTCGCAGGAAGGCGGCGAGCTGACGCCGACGTTGAAGGTGAAGCGAAACGTCGTCGCCGACAAGTACGCGTCGGAGATCGAGGAGTTGTACGCGAACTAGGCGCGGGTGTCCTCGGCGGACTCCGAGGGCTGAGCGGGCGACTGCTGGCGCAGGAGCGCGGCCGTGGTCTGCTCCAGGACCCGGCGCCAGGCCGACAGCTTGGAGCGCTCTCGCTCGACCTGGTCGAGCACGTGGCGCACGCGGCGCGCCGAGATCTCGATCCCGTGGCGCTCGGCGATCGCCTTGTAGCGGTCGTAGTCCCGTGCGAGCTTCAGCGTGACCGATTCGAAGCCGTGCTTGGCGATCTCGAGCCGGGCCCGGTAGTCGAGGATCGAGGTGCCGAACATCAGCTCGTCGTCGAGCTCGGGCTCGATCAGGATGATGTCGACGCCCGGGTACTCCTGCTCCCAGCGCTCAACGGCGCGATGGAGGCGGTCGTGGGAAAGCACCCGGAAGGCCTGGTTGCCGATCGCCGTGAACCCCATGTCGGAGACGCGCCGGGCCCGCGAGCCGGTGACGGTGGGGATGTTCTTGGAGAAGTCGTTGATGTAGGGGACCAGCGGGTTGATCACGATGATGAACTTCGCTCCGCGCTCCACCGCGACGTCGATGTTCGTGGTCGAGCGGATGCCGCCGTCGATGAACTCCCTGCCCTCGATCTCGATCGGCTCGTAGACGAGCGGCAGCGCCCCCGACGCCGCGACCGCGCGCGAGATCGGCACGCCGGCCCACTCGTCCTCACCGAGCACGACTCGCTCGGTGGTGTCCAGATCGGTGGCGGTGATGTAGAGCTCGCGCTCCAGCATCCGGAAGTCGTTGGTGCGATCCGGGTCGGAGAGCACCTCCTCGACGTAGCGCTCGATGCCACGTCCCGAGTAAAAGCCGTTCGGCAGCGCGCTGGCGAAGCCGGTCAGCACGTCGAAGGCCGAGACCTCGTTCAGGTTCGAGACCAGCTCTCGAGCCACGCCCACCATCCGCAGCGGAAAGGTGAGCGAGCTGCGCAGAAGGCCGCCGTAGTTCGGGTGCAGGAGCGTCCCCAGGCTGATGTCGCGGATGGGCGACGGGAGCTCGGCGTTGAGCACCCGCATCATCTCCTCCGGCGTGACCCCGTTCGCCGTCATCCCGGCGACGAATGCCCCGGCACTGGTGCCGACGTACACGTCGAAGTCGTTGATCGTCCGGTTGACCGCGAGCAGGTCCAGGGCCCGCAGGGCGCCGATCTCGTACACGCCGCCGGTGAACCCGCCGCCGCCCAGAACGAGTGCCGTCTTGGATGCCCGCCTTCGCGACCGCCGGGGCCGAGTCGTGCGCGGCTCGGTCCGGGAGGTCTCAAGCTCGACGACCTTGCCCATGAGCCGGGGATTATCGCATCCGGTACGTACGTACAGCTGGTTCTGCGGTGAGCCGCTCTAGCGGCGAAACGAGCATGTGCCGTTGGTTGTTCTCGGCTGAGCCGCTCGCAGGACGCTGTCGCGCTCGTTACCCTGCGCGAGATGGCGGGAGGCCCTGAACGCCGGCAGGGGCGTCGCAGCGCGCCGACGCCAGCGATCGCGCTGGCTGCGGTCGCATGCCTGGTTGCGGCAGCCCCGGCGGCGGGAGCGACATCCTCGTTCACCGGCGCCGACGTCGCCGCCAAGACGCCCGTCGCGCGGGCGGGAACGCCGGCCGCGTCCACCAGCGGCCTCTCGCAGGGCGGGTTGCAGACGCAGCTTCAGAACGCACTGCGGTCGGCCGGCGGGTCAAGTGGTGCGTGGGTGTACGACACCGGAGGCGACGGCCTCCTGTTCTCCAGCAGCGCGGGGAAGCCGCGCATCCTGGCCTCCAACGAGAAGCTGTTCACCACCGCCGCGGCCCTTGACCGCTTCGGGTCCGAGCACCGCTTCGAAACGCGCCTCTTTGCCCACGGGCGCCTGCAGGGCGCGAACGATCGTGTGCTCGACGGCGACCTCGTAGTCGTCGGCGACGGCGATCCGGCCCTGGGCAACGCCTCGTTTGCCCGGCGCAACAACCTGCCGCTGACCCCGGTCGGCGACCTCGCCCGCGCCGTCCAGGCATCCGGGATTCGCAAGATCACGGGCAAGGTGCGCGCAGACGACTCGATCTTCGACAGGCGCCGCGGCATCCCCGCCACCGGCTACCGCGCGGACACCTACCTGAGCCCGCTCTCGGGACTGTCGTTCAACTCGGGTCACGACGGGAGCCATTATTCGGGCGCCCCCGAGCTGGACGCCGCACAGGCCCTGAGGCGAGGGCTGAAGAAGCGCGACGTGCGGGTCAGGGGCGCGGTTGGCAGAGCCAACCTGGCTCCCAAAAAGCTCGAGCGAGACGAGCCGTTGGGCGCCGCCGCCTCGCCCACGCTCGCCGCGCTGGTCGAGGAGACCAACGAGCCCTCGAACAACTTCTTCGCGGAGATGCTGTTGAAGCGCCTTGGCGCCAGCAAGAGCAAGAAGGGCACAACCAAGCGCGGGGCAAAGCGGGTCAAGCGGTTTGCACGGAGCGTGGGCACTCGGGTTCGCGCCCGCGACGGCTCCGGCCTTTCGCGCCGCGACAAGGCATCGCCGAAGCAGGTCGGCAAGCTGCTGGTGGCGATGGCCAGGCCTTCGACCGAATCACGCGGAGCCTTCCGCGACTCGCTCGCGCTGGCCGGCCGCGAGGGCACGCTGTCTGCTCGCATGCGGGGGACGGCCGCCGAGGGCGAGTGCGAGGCGAAGACGGGCACGCTGTCCAACGTCTCGGCCCTCTCGGGCTATTGCCAGGTGGGCGGCGAGCCGATCGCGTTCTCGATCCTGATGAACAAGGTCAGCCCGTCGGCCGCCCGCAGTGCCCAGGACAAGATGGCCGCCGCGATCGCCCGGTACGAGCGGTAGGCGGGAGCCGGCTACTACCGCGACCGGCGTTGCGGCGGTAGGCCGCGCTTGGTCTGCGGCTCGCCAACGCCGGCGTCGCTGAGCAGGCCCCGCAGGCCCCCTTCGTGGATGATCTCCGTCCCGACCTCCTCGGCCTTGGCGAGCTTTGAGCCCGGGCTATCCCCGGCGACCAGGTAGTCGGTCTTCTTTGACACCGAGCCGGTGACGTTGCCGCCCGCGCGGCGGATCATCCTGGTCGCCTCGTCGCGGCTCAGCGTGGGCAGCGTCCCGGTCAGAACGAACGTCTTGCCCTCGAGGGCTCCGCCCTCAGCTCGCTTCTCCTCGTCGGAGAGCTCGAAGCGCAGCCCGCGCTCGCGCAACCGGGCGATCAGCTCCTGCGTGGCCTCCTCGGCGAGCTCCTCGCGAATCTGCTCGGCCATCACCGGGCCGACGCCCTCCACCTCTGCGATCTGCTCCGGGTCGGCCGCGCTGAGCGCGTCGATCGAGCCGAAGTGCTCCGCCAGCGCCTGGGCCGTGACGTAGCCCACCCCCTCGAGGCCGAGCGCGTAGAGCACGATCGCGAACGGCTGGCGCTTGGAGCGCTCGATCTCTGCGATCAGGCTGCGCGCCGACACCTCCCCGAACCCCTCGAGCTCGGCGATCCGTTCGGCTGTGAGGTCGTAGATGGAGGCCGGGTCGGTGATGACCCCCTCGTCGAGGAACCGCCAGACGTTCTTCTCTCCGAGGCCCTCGATGTCCATCGCGCCACGAAAGTGCTTGACGAGCTGGAAGTTCTGGCCGGGGCAGCCGCGGCGGTTGGGGCAGATGGTCCACACGCTGTCGGCAGGCTTGATCGTCGGCGTGCCGCAGCTCGGGCACTTCTTCGGAGGCCTCGCCTTGCGCAGCCGCCTGCCCTCGCGCCGCTGGATCAGTGGCGCGATCACCTGCGGAATCACGTCGCCTGCGCGCGTGACCACGACCTCGTCGCCCTCGCGCGCGTCCTTCTTGGCCAGGTCCTCCTCGTTGTGGAGGGTCGCTGTCGACACGGTGACGCCGCCGACGTGGACCGGCTCGAGCATCGCGAACGGCAGCAGTCTGCCCGTGCGCCCCACGTTCCACACGACCTTGTTGAGCCTCGTTGTGGCGGTGATCGGCGGGAACTTCCAGGCGATCGCCCAGCGGGGCTCGCGGCCTGCCACCCCCAGCTCGCGCCACAGCGTGCGCTGGTCGACCTTGATCACCACGCCATCGATCTCGAAGTCCAGCGACTCCCGGCGCTCTTCCCACCATTGGCACCGCTCGACGATCTCGTCCGCGGTCTCGTGCTCGGCGACCTCGCCGTTGACCTTGAACCCGTGCTCGCTGAGCCACTCGAGCTCGTCGGAGTGCGTTGCGAGCTCGATTCCCTCGTGACCGCCGATCCCGTAGCACCAGATCGAGAGGGGCCGCGAGGCGGTGATCCGCGGGTCGAGCTGGCGGATCGTGCCGGCGGTGGCGTTGCGAGGGTTGGCGAAGGTTGAGAGGCCCTCGGACGCCCGCTGCTCGTTGAGCTCGGCGAACGCCCCGCGCGGGAAGTAGATCTCGCCTCGGACCTCGATCTCAGCTGGACCGTCCTCGATGCTCAGCGGAATCGCCTTGATCGTGCGCAGGTTCTGTGTCACCTCCTCGCCGATCACGCCATTGCCGCGCGTTGCGGCCCGGACGAACTCACCGTCCCTGTAGAGCAACGAGATCGCGATCCCGTCGATCTTGGGCTCCGAGACGAAGCGCAGGTCACCGGGCTCGATGTCGAGCGCCCGCAGCCGGTTGTGCAGGCGCTGCTCCCAGGCGCGGAACTCGTCAGCCCCGCGCGCGTTGCCGAGCGACAGCATCGGCTCCAAGTGGCGGACCTGCTCGAACTTGTCCAGCGGCTGCATCCCGCCGGCGACGCGTTGTGTTGGCGAATCGGGCGTGAGCAGGTCCGGGTGCTCAGACTCGAGGGCGCGCAGCTCGTCCAGCAGCGCGTCGTACTCGTCGTCGCCGATCGTCGGGTCGTCGAGCACGTAGTAGCGGCGGTCGTGCTCGGCGATCTCGCTCCTGAGCTCCGCGACGCGCTTGGCAGCGCCCTTGGTCTTCGCGGGGCTCATCCCGTCCTCGCTCCACCGAGCGCGCCGGCAAGCGAGTCGAGGTCCCAATCGGCCAGCCGCTCGAGGCCTTCGACGTGTGTGAGGTCGAAGTGCACCGGCGTCATCGACACGCGGCCGCGAGCCACGGCGGCGAGGTCTGTACCGGGCTCGTCCTCGAACGAGGGCTCGAACCCGTAGATCTCGTATCGCCGCCGCCCGTCGTCGGCCTTCTCCACCAGTTTCAGCTCGTCGTCGTACAGGCGCTTGCCGAGCCGCGTCAGCTCGATGCCGTTCGGCTCTCCGGCCGGGCAGTTGATGTTGAGCAGCGTGCCCTCGGGCAGCGGCTGCTCCCGCAGCATCCGGACGACCTCGCGCCCGATCCGGGCCGAGATCGAGAAGTCGAACTGGCGCGCGAACTTGAAGCCCATCTCACGGGCCTCGGACTGCTGGGAGATCGCCACGGCTGGGATCCCGAGCACGATCCCCTCCAGCGCCGCGGCGACTGTGCCCGAGTAGGTGACGTCGTCGCCGAGGTTGGAGCCGTGGTTGATGCCCGAGACGATCACGTCGGGTCGCTCGCCGAGCAGGCCGAGGTCAGCGAAGCGGACGCAATCGACCGGCGTGCCGTCGGTGGCAAAGCCGATGCCGCCGTCGTCGAAGCGGATCTCCTCGACCCACAGCGGGGATCGGGTCGTGATGCTCCGCGCTGTGCCGCTGCGATTGGCGTCCGGCGCGATCACGCGCACTTCCACGCCGGCGAGTGCACCGAGCTCGCGCCGCAGGGCGTGCAGGCCCTGGGCGCCGATTCCGTCGTCGTTTGTCAGCAGTACCAGCATTGTGTGTACGTGCGGTGCCGTTGGGCGCCGCCAGCGGCATGTGCCGTCGGTAATTCTCCTAATCCCATCGTATGGACCCGCGCCCCGAAATCCTCACGATCGGTCACTCCACGCATCCGATCGAGTTCTTCCTGGGTCTGCTGGCCCAGCACTCGATCGAGGCGATCGCGGACGTCCGCCGGCGGCCCGCGTCACGACGCAACCCGCAGTTCAACGGCCGTGCGCTGGAGGCGTCGCTGGCCGAGCGAGAGATCGCCCATGTCGCCTTCGGCACGCAGCTCGGCGGCTTGCGCCGGCCGCGCAGCGAAGGCCCGGCGAGCTCGGTGAGCGGTGCCCTCGCGGCCTACGCCGACCACATGCGCACCGATGAGTTCGCGGCGGGCTTGCGCCGCCTGGAGAAGCTGGCGCGCGAGCGGCCGACCGCCGTGATGTGCGCGGAGGCCGACTGGCGGCGCTGCCATAGGCAGCTGATCGCTGAGGCGCTCGTGGACAGTGGCTGGGCCGTGCTCCATCTCGATGCCAACGGCCGAGTCGAGTCCCATCCCGACACGCTGACTTAGGGTGCCCTAAGATGCGCGCCTATGTCGTTCGGCGAAACCGTCCTCCTCGGGGCCCTGGCCGGCTTCACGATCTTCCTGGGCTTGCCTGTGGCGCGCATGCAGGTGCTGAGCACGCGGGCACGGGTCGGCATGGCGATGTTCGCCGTCGGGGTCCTCGCGTTCCTGCTCGTCGACGTGATGGAGCACGCGTTCGGGATCGTCGAGGAGGCGGTCGAGGAGTTCGCGGACGATGAGGGCAGCTTCGGCGAGGCGCTCGGGCTGGCGCTGCTCTTGTGCGCGGGCTTCGCCGCCGGCACGGCCGGGCTCGGACTGTTGGAAGCCCGAATCCGGGGGCGGGAGTCCGCCCCTCCGCCGATCGCCGGCGGTTCGCCGGAACTCGCCGCCGAGCTAACCGTTGAAGACGCCCTCCCGATCGACTCTGAGGCAACGATCGCGCGCGCCCGCGCGCTGCGCACGGGAATGACCATCGCCGCGGCGATCGGATTGCACAACTTCGCAGAGGGGTTGGCCATCGGCGTCTCGGCAAGCGCCGGCGAGATCAGCCTGGCGACGGTGCTGATCATCGGCTTCGCGCTTCACAACGCCACCGAGGGGTTCGGGATCGTCGGGCCGCTGGGCTCGATCACGCCCTCCTGGCGCTGGCTCGTCGTGGCGGGCATCGTCGGCGGAGCACCGGTGTTCATCGGCTCGATCGTCGGCTACAACGTCACCTCGGAGCCTCTCGAGCTGGCCTTCTACGGTCTCGCGGCCGGCGCGATTCTCTACGTGATCGGCGAGGTCTGGAGCAGCATGCGGCGCTTCGGCCATCGCGAGCTGGGCCTGTGGCTGCTCGCGTTCGGGTTCTTCGTCGGTATCGCCACGGACCTCATCGTCGTCTACGGCGGCGGCTGAGCCGTCCGACGCGCTCCGCCGCTTCGGGCTAGGTTGCGCCCGTGGACGAGCCCGTCGCGACCGAGTTTGAAGTCTGGCGCGAGCCGGTGCGTGGGGGGTATCCCGACCCCGCGATGATCGGGTTCAGCGGACTGGAGCGCCTTCGCAAGTGGCGCCTGGAGCAAGTGCCCCCGCCTCCACTCCACCACCTCACGGGAGCCCGGCCAACGACCTTCGGCGAGGGAACCGCGGAGGCCGAGATGCCCGCCTCGGGCTGGCTGTGCAACCCGGCCGGCGTCATCGGCGGCGGCACTCTGGCGATCCTCGCCGACATCGCCTTCGGCTGCTCGGTCGAGACGGAGCTCGGCCCGGCAACGCCCTACACCACAGCGGAGCTTTCGCTGACCTTCCTGCGCCCCGCGCGAGCGCGTGCCCAGAACGCGCCTGGAGAGGCCGCCGACGTGACTCTGACCGCCGGAGGCCAAGCCATCCACGCGGGCCGGTCGGTGGGTCTGAGCGAAGCCTTCGTGATCGAGGGCAACGGCGACCGCCTGATCGCCCATGGGACCTCTCGGCTCTCGATCCTGCCGAGGATCGATCCGGCACCGGACCCGCCCGAGGACCTGCCGACGTTCGAGCCGCCCTCGCAGCCGACACCCGACCCGTACCGGCGTCCGCCTCCGGACACGGTCCTGGATCAGGAGATCTGGAAGGAGCTCAGCGGCGCTGAGATCCTCCAGCGCCAGATCAAGGGCGAGTTGCCGCCGCCACCTATCAGCTATCTGACCGGGCTACGCCCGCTTGAGGCCGCCGAGGGAAAGGTGATGGCCACCATGCCAGCCAGTGAATGGCTCGCGAGCCCAACGCGCTTCCTTCAGGGAGGCGCGATCGCGATGTTCGCCGACACAGCGATGATGATGGCCGTGCTCACAACCGCGCCACCGGGAACGGCTGTTGCCGGCCTCGACCTCAAGGTCAATTACGTGCGTCCGGTGCCGCCCGACGGCGGCGACCTAACTGCTCAAGCGATCCTCGAGCATTCGGGGCGCACGCTGGCGATCTCGCGCGCACGGATCGCCAACGCGGACGACAAGGCCGTCGCGCTCGCGACCGGCACGGCGATGTACCTTCCCGGCCAACCGGCGAGTCTGGATCCTGACGATGAGCTCAGCGGCGGCTGATCAACTCTCGCGCTTGACCTGGGAGCCGCCGACGATCGCGTCCTCGCCGGAGGGGAAGCGAACCCAGGCCTTGTTGCCGCCGTCGTAGTCCGGAGCCCACAGCACGAGCGTCGCCTCTTCCCGGTCGTCGGCGTTGGGAGGGCCGATGGAGACCGGCTCGGAGGCCTCGTCGTCGAGCCCCCGCCAGATCCGGATGAACGGGTTCGACTCCCACTCCTCGCCAATGGTCGAGGGCTCTTTGTGTCCGGGATGAATGCGCGTTTCGAGCGGAAGCTTCATCAACCGCTCCATGATCGAGTTCTTGAGGTCGGCGAACCCCGTGGCTCCCGGGGCGCGCGTTCCCCCAACGGTTCCCTTGAAGAGAACGTCGGCGGTCAGACAGTCGGTGCCGTCGACGTACAGGGCGAGGTGGTCTCCGCAATGGCCTGGCGTGTGCATCACTTCGATCCGCACCTCGCCCGACTCGACGACGCCGCCGTCGTCGATGGTGTCGGTGACCTTGCCCTCGAGCAGGTCCGCGGCGAGCGGATGCGCCAGGACTGGAACGCCGAAGCGCTCGGCGAGCTTCTCGGCGCCGACGACGTGGTCGTGATGGTGGTGCGTGAGCAGGACGTGCGTGATCTCGGTTCCCTCTCGGTCCACGCGCTCGACGAGCGGCTCGGTGACCTCGTTGGAGTCGACGAAAACGCCCTTACCGCCCGGCTTGTCGACGATCAGGTACGCGTTCGACAACCACATCGCCTGTTCTTCGACGCGCTGCAGGATCACGTTTGCCCTCAGTTGAACTCGATCACGCTGCGGATGCCGTCCTGGGCTTCCATCAGCTCGAAGCCCCGGTTGACGTCGTCGAGCGTGATCCGGTGTGAGATGAACGGAGCGACGTCGATCTCGCCAGCGAGGGCGCGGTCGACGAACTGGGGCACCTGATCGCGGCCCTTGACGCCGCCGAAGGACGAGCCCGCCACCCGGCGGCCGGTGATCAGGAAGCGTGGAACGATGTCCAGGGTCTCGCCCTTGCCCGCGACGCCCGCGACGGTGGCCAGCCCCCAGCCCATCCGCGCCGATTCCACCGCCTGTCGCATCACGCCTACGTTCCCGGTCGCCTCGAAGGTATAGTCGGCGCCGAAGCCGTCGGTTTCCTCGACGATCCGGTCGACGACGTCGTCGCCGCCGATCATCGTCTCGGTCGCTCCCTGTCCGCGCGCCAGCTCGAGACGATCCTCCGACAGGTCGACGCAGATGATCCGTTCGGCGCCCTGCAGGCGACAGCCCGCGACCGCCCCGAGCCCGACCATCCCCGCGCCGAAGACGACGCACGTTGAGCCTTCGCGCACCTTGGCCGTGTTGATCGCCGCCCCGAGCCCGGTCGAGAGCCCGCACGCGAACAAGGCGGCATGATCCAGCGGTGCCTCGGGGTTGATCTTGGCGAGGGCGATCTCGGGCATGACGGTGCACTCGGCGAATGTCGAGGTGCCCATGAAATGCCGGACCTCCTCGCCGTCGCGCTTCAGCCGGGTCGAGCCATCGGGGAGATAGCCCTTGTTCTGCTGGTCGCGGATCGCCAAGCAGATGTTCGTGCGGTCGTCGCGGCAGTGCACGCACTCGCGGCACTGCGGAGAGAACAGGGTGACGACGTGGTCGCCGGGCTCGACGGATGTCACGCCGGGTCCCACGGCCTCCACCACCCCGGCTCCCTCGTGGCCGAGCACCGTCGGCGCGTATCCCGAGGGGTCGACCCCCGACGCCGTGTACAGGTCGGTGTGGCAGACGCCGCAGGCGACGAGTCGGACCAGCGCCTCGCCCTCACGGGGCTCATTGAGCTCGAGCTCCTGCACCTCCAGCGGCTTTGCGAACTCCTCCAGAACTGCCGCTCGAATCTTCATCCACGCTCCTTCATCCGCGCTCCCGATCCATGGGTCGAGACGATCCTATTCGGGCTCAGTACTCAACGCGGACCAGATAGAGGCCGTGCGGGGGCGCCGTCTCTCCCGCACGGTCCCGCGGAGCACCCTCGAGCAGGGAGCGGAAGTCCTCGACACTGCGGCGGCCGCCGCCGATATCGAGCATCGTGCCGATTAGCACCCGCACCTGGTTGCGCATGAATGACTGTGCCTCGATCTCCAGTGCGAGCAGCTGAGGCCGCTCGTCCATCCAGCGGCATGCGGTCACGTCGCGCTCGAAGAACACGTGCTCGGTGTCGGTGGGCGTGAAGGCTGTGAAGTCGTGCTTGCCGACCACCGCGGCCGCGCATTCCTCGAGCACCTCGCGCTCGAGTGGGTGGCGCCACCACAGCGCCCTGCCCTGCTCGAACGGGTCGCGGATTGGCGAGGCGAGCACGCGGTAGCGATAGCGGCGCGACTTCGCGTCGCGACGCGCGTCGAAGCCTTCCGACGCGGGTTCCGCCGTGCGGACTGCAACGTCGGACGGCAGCACAGCGTTCAACCGCTCGGCCAGCCGATCGGGCAGCTCGCCGGAGTGCTCGAAGCTCGCGACTTGCGCAAGCGCGTGGACTCCAGCGTCCGTCCGTCCCGCGACCGTGAGCTCGACCCGTTGGCCACCGAGAATCCGCTCGAGCGCGGTCTCCAACTCGCCCTGCACGGTCCGCAGGTCGGGCTGGGCGGCCCAGCCCGCGAAGCTGGTGCCGTCGTATGCAATCGTCAGGCGGACGGTCATTGAGCGAAGAGCAGATTCTCCACGCCAATGCGGTCGATCTGTGCGTCGAGACGTTCGGCGAGCAGACGGACCCGGCGGTTCTGCTGATCATGGGGGCGAACGCCTCGATGGACTGGTGGCGGGCGGAGTTCTGCGAGCGGCTCGCCGCCGGCACCAGGTTCGTGATCCGCTACGACCACCGTGACACGGGCCGGTCGACGAGCTACGAGCCTGGAGCGCCGGGGTATGCGGGCGACGACCTGGCCGACGACACGAGCGGACTGATCGAGAGCCTGGGCCTGAGCCGCGCGCATCTGGTCGGGATGTCCATGGGCGGCGGAATCGCCCAGTGCGTCGCGCTCGATCGTCCCGACCTCGTGGCGTCGCTGACGCTGATCGCGACGAGTCCCGCGGTGCCCCACCCGACGGGCGATCGCGACCTACCGTCGATGACGCAGGAGGCCCACGAGCGCTTCGCGGCCATCGCCGAGCCCGACTGGGCGGACCGTGACGCCGTGATCGGCTACATCGTGGATCTGGAACGCGCGTGCGCGGGGTCGCGGCCGTTCGACGAGGCCGAGTGGCGGGGGCTCGCAGGACGTGTCGTTGATCGCACCGTCAACATCCGGTCCGCGTTGACGAACCACGACGCCCTCAGCGACGACGACCGCCCGCGGCCGCCGCTCGCAACCGTGACGGCGCCGACGCTCGTGATTCACGGCACCGACGACCCCTTGCTTCCTTACCCGCACGGGCTCGCGCTGGCGGCCGAGATCCCGGGCGGGCGACTGCTCACGGTGGAGGGGATGGGACACGAGGTCGCGAGGGTCGACTGGGACGTGATCGTCCCCGCGATCCTCGAGCACACCGCGGGTGCCGAGGGCTAGACCAGCTCGAGGAAGACCATCTCGGTCGAGTCCGACCGCCGAGGCCCGAGCTTGACGATGCGCGTGTAACCGCCGGAACGCTCGGCGTAGCGCGGCGCGACCTCCTCGAACAGCTTGTGGACGAGGAACTTGTCCTGGCCCAGGGCCGACAGTGCCTGGCGGCGAGCGTGCAGGTCGCCGCGCTTGGCGAGCGTGATCAGCTTCTCGACCTTCGGTTTGACAGCGCGTGCCTTCGCCTGCGAGGTCTGAATCCGCTCGTGCTGGATCAGCTCGCGCTGGAGGTTGCGAAGCAGCGCCCTGCGGTGGGCGGCGTCGCGGCTCAGCTTGTGTCGCTGCCGACGATGGCGCATGGATTCAGGTGAGCGGCTCTAGCCGCGAAAGAGGCAGGTGCCGTTGGTTGTTCACGAGGCTACTCTCCCCGCAGCGAGAGGCCGAGCGCGTTCAGCGCCTCGATCACCTCTTCGGTGGATCGCTTGCCGAAGTTCGGGATTGCGTTCAGCTGCGACTCCGAGCGCTGGACGAGATCGCCAACCGTCTGAATTCCCGCCCGCTTGAGGCAGTTGTACGCGCGGACGCCGATCTCCAATTCCTCGATCAGCCGATCGTCGCCTTCCGCCTGGGGTACCTGCTGATACGCGCCGTCGGCGCCGTCGGCGCCGTCACGGCTGGTCAGCTCCTCGACCCGATCGGCGTCGGTGAAGATCGCCAGGCTCTTGATCAGGATCTCCGCCGCCTCCCTCAGCGCGGGTCCGGGCTCGATCGAGCCGTCTGTCTCGACCTCGAGCGACAGCTTGTCGAAGTCCGTGCGCTGCCCGACGCGCGCGGAGTCGACCGCGTATGACGCTCGGCGGATCGGAGAGAAGATCGAGTCGATGGGGATCACGCCGATCGGCTGGTCCTCGTCCTTGTTCTCCTCGGCCGGCGAGTAGCCGCGGCCGCGGCCGATCGTCAGGTAGATCTCGAGCTTCGTGCGCTTCTCGAGCGTCGCGATCGCGGCCTCGGGGTTGAGGATCTCAACGCCGGCGGGGAGGTCGATGTCCTTCGCCTTCACCTCGCCGGGGCCCGTCGCGACGAGCGGCGCCTCGACCTCGTCGGCATCGGTGTGCATGCGCACCACGATGTCCTTGAGGTTGAGGACGATGTCGGTGACGTCCTCCTTGACCCCCGGGATGGTCGAGAACTCGTGCGCGACGCCTTCGATGCGCACGCTCTTGATCGCCGCTCCGCCGAGCGAGGACAGGAGCACGCGACGCAGGGAGTTGCCGAACGTGTAGCCGAACCCCTTGTCCAGGGGCTCGATCGTGAACGTCCCGTGCTTGTCGTCGACGCTCTCGCTGGAAATCTTCGGTTGTACGAACTCGGGCAGGGTGGTCATTGCTTCCTTTTGCGTTGTTGGTACGAAGAACTTGGAGCGCTACTTCGAGTAGAGCTCGACGATCAGCTGCTCCTCCACCGGCGAGACGATCTCGCTGCGCTCCGGCAGGCGGAGCACCTTCGCGGTCAGTGCGTCGTGATCGGCCTGAAGCCAAGGCGGCACGACGGCGGTGAGCTCGGTCGCCGAGCGCACCACGTCGGCGGCGGCGGACTCCGAACGGATGGAGATCACGTCGTCCGGCCGCACCTGGTAGCTGGGAATGTCGACTCGGCGGCCGTTCACCATCCAGTGACCGTGGCCGATCAACTGGCGGGCCTGACGCCGCGAGGCGGCAAAGCCAAGCCGGACGAGGACGTTGTCGAGTCGGCGCTCGAGCAGGCGCAGCAGGTTCTCGCCGGTGACTCCGGGCTGGCGCGCAGCCTTCTCGTAGTAGCGCCGGAACTGGCGCTCAAGCAGCTGGTAGTAGCGGCGCGCCTTCTGCTTTTCGCGCAGCTGCTGGCGGTACTCGGAGGCCCGCACCCGGCCGCGGCCGTGCTCGCCGGGCGGATAGGAGCGCCGCTCGACGCCGCACTTTTCGGTCAGGCACCGCTGGCCCTTGAGGAAGAGCTTCTGTCCCTCGCGGCGACACTGCTTGCACTGCGGTGATGTGTCTCGAGCCATGGCCGCTCAGAGCCTCCGCCGCTTCTTCGGGCGACAGCCGTTGTGCGCCTGCGGGCTGACGTCCTTGACCGTGGTCACCTGCAAGCCCGCGGCCTGCAGCGAGCGGATCGCCGTGTCGCGCCCGGAGCCGGCGCCCTTGGCGTGAACCTCGACCCGCTCGAGACCGTGCTCCATGCCCTTGCGGGCCGCGGAGTCCGCGGTCACCTGAGCCGCGAACGGGGTCGACTTGCGTGACCCCTTGAAGCCAGCCGAGCCCGCCGACTCCCAGCAGACCACGTTGCCGTCGGTGTCGGTGATGGTGACGATCGTGTTGTTGAAGCTGGTCTTGATGTGCGCGATCCCGTACGAGATGTTCTTCTTCACGCGCCGCCGCGAGCGGCCCTTGCTGCGCTTTGGCTGAGGCAAGTCCCGCTACCCCCTACTTCGGCGTCGGGGCCTTCTTGCGGCCCGCCACGCTCATCCGCCTGGGGCCCTTGCGACCGCGGGCGTTCGTCTTCGTGCGCTGCCCGCGAACTGGAAGCCCGCGGCGGTGTCGCAATCCGCGATAGGAGCCGATCTCGCCGAGGCGCTTGATGTTCTGCGACCGCTCGCGGCGGAGATCGCCCTCCACCTCGCGGCTCTCGACCTCCTCGCGCAGCTTCACGGTCTCGTCCTCGGTCAGGTCCTTGACCTTCGTGTCGGGGTCGACGCCGACCTTCTTCAGGATCTCGTTGGCGGTCGAGCGGCCGACGCCGTGGACGTAGGTGAGCCCGATCTCGACGCGCTTGTCCGTGGGGATGTTGATGCCTGCGATTCGTGCCATCGAAACCTCGTGCTCAGCCCTGGCGCTGCTTGTGCCGCGGGTTCGAGCAGATCACGTGCACCACGCCGCGACGCCGGATAACCCGGCATCTCTCACACATCGGCTTTACGGACGCTCGAACCTTCATCGCCCCTCTGCGGGTCGTATCGAATCAACTTCCGAGGAAAGCCCGCCGGCCCCAGGAGTCGGGCCCGCGGGCACCAAAACACGGCCTTGCGGCCGACAGAGAAAGATAGCAGGCCCAGGCAGCCAGCCGTGCGTGGCCAGGCACGGAATGCGTGGCCGGACCGAGCGTCTCAGCCCTCGTGCCAGGGGGTGAGAACGCGGGGTCCGTCGGGCGTGATCGCAACGGTGAACTCGAAGTGCGCGGCAAGCGAGCCGTCGGCCGAGTAAACGGCCCAGCCGTCCTCGCCGAGGCGCACCTCCGGTCCGCCCGCGTTGACCATCGGCTCGATCGCGAGCACCGTCCCGGCCTCGAGCTTCGGCCCGCGCCCGGGCTCTCCGTAATTCGGCACCTGTGGGTCCTCGTGCATGTCCCGGCCCACGCCGTGGCCCACAAGGCTTCGGATGATCGAAAGGTCGTCGGACTCGACCCGGCTCTGGATCGCGTGCGAGATGTCTCCGAGGTGGTTTCCCGGCCAGGCCTGCGCGGTGCCCGAGTGCAGGGCCGCCTCGGTGGTCGCCAGCAGCTGCTTCGCCTCCGCGGTTGTCTCGCCGATCGGGACGGTGATCGCGGCATCGGCGACCCAGCCGTCTTTGGTCACGCCGACGTCGATCGACAGCACGTCGCCACGGCGAAGCTCATAGTCGCCCGGGATCCCGTGCACGACCATCGAGTTGGGCGAGGTACAGATCGAGCCCGGGAATCCGCGGTAGCCGAGGAAGGAGGGCTCGGCCCCCTGGGAGGTGATGAAGCGCTCCGCGGCTTGATCGAGCTCGTCTGTGGTCATCCCGGGCCGGCACTTGGAACGCAGCATTCGCAGGCAACGCGCTTGGATCGAGCCCGCCCTGGCCATGCTCTCGATCTGCTCCGGCGTCTTGATCACGATGCCGCCGCGATACATGCCTAGAGCTCCTCCTCCATCTTCAGGGTGGCGATCAGGGCCCTGATCCTGTCACCGACCTCGTCCGGGGGCAGTGACCCGTCCACCCGCTTCAGCAGCCCGCGACCCTCGTAATAGGAGATCAGGGGCTCGGTCTTTTCGTGGTACTGCTCGAGGCGGCGGCGAATGACCTCCGGCTTGTCGTCCTCTCGGACCTCGAGCCGGGCCCCGCAGACGTCGCAGATGCCCTCGTTCTTGGGCGGATCGAAGTCGACGTGGAACACGTGCCCGTTCTTGACGCAGGTGCGGCGACCGCCGAGCCGGCGGACCACCTCGTCGTCGTCGACCTCGAACAGCACGGCCGCGGTCAAGTCGCGGCCCAACTCGGCCATCTTGGCGTCGAGCGCCTCCGCCTGGGGGATCGTGCGGGGAAACCCGTCCAGGATGAACCCGTCCGCGGCCTCCGGGCTCGCGACGCGCTCGCCGATCACTCCGACGATGACATCGTCTGGAACCAGATCCCCCCGGTCCATGTACTCCTTCGCCTCACGCCCGAGGTCGGTCTCGTCCCGCACGGCGGCGCGCAGTATGTCTCCGGTCGCGTAGTACGGCAGCCGGAAGTCGTCCTGCAGGCGCTCGCCCTGCGTGCCCTTGCCCGAACCGGGCGGGCCGAGCAGAATGAGGTTGAGCTCGGACACGGCCGCAAGAGCCTAGACATTCCCGCCGGGGACGGCGCGTTCGAGCAGCGTGCGAACCGTGGTGGCGGTCTGCTCCCGCTCGGCGGAGACCTGGCGATACGTGAGCGGCAGGACTCGAGCCCCGCGAGCTTGAGCTGCGCCAGCTTCGCGTGGTCTCGCTCGAACGTCTTGCGATCGGAATGGTGGGCGTAGCTCTGGAGCTCGACCACCAGGCGCGCCTCGGGCCAGTACGTGTCGACCTCAAAGCCCTCGACGAGAACGTTGACTTGCGGGACGGGCAGCCCGGCCTCCCGGATCAAGTCGAGAAAAATGCGCTCGAACTCGGACTTGGTCTCCGCTGCTGCCGCTGGGTCGTACCCGAGGAGATCACGTAAGAGACCAACGCCTCTTCGGCCGTTGCTGCGATCGACAAGCTCGCGAAGGGCACGCGTATCGAGGATTCGCAGTTCCTCAGCCCGCTCGTAGGCGCGTTGGAGCTGGAGCGGCGAAACGACATCCGCGAGGTCGAGCAGCGTCCGTGCAAGCGAGGTGACCGGGATGGCATCGACGATCGTGACATCGTTGAGACGGAGCTTGGCGGTGCCGTGTGCGTCGATTCCGGGCCGCGAGCGGGGGCTGGGGCCGGGTATGGAAACGTCGACACATGAGCGCGACGTGGCTCGGATGTCCCGCAGAGCGGCTGCGCTGCGGTGCGAGAGCACTGCGTGAGGTCCGTAGGCAAGCACGGCAGCAAGGCAGCGTCCCTCTGGAGTGAGATGACTGTGGCCGACGGCGTACACGCCGCGGTAGAGGCAGTAAAGCCGGGCATCGGCCACGCGCCTCAGGACCGCGTGTTCGCTTACGCGCTGGCCGCGCAGCTGCCAGACCGCCACCACGCCGTGCTGCCGGCTCGCCAGCTGGGCGATCACGGCATCGGCTATCGCCATCGAGGCCTCGAGCCGCCGGGGGTGACTGCAATTGAGTCCCGATATCGGTCGATAACTTCGGGCACCCCTTGCATGCGGGCGAGGATCGCCGCTGATCATGCGCGTGTGGTGCGCATGATGCGACGAAACAATGCCGCGTCCGGAACGCCTCCCCTACCAGCCTCCAAGGTTCGCGCCCGGCGAGCGGAGAGCGGCACACCGAACCGGCCCGTGCCCGGCTACTTCAGGAAGCCCTCGTAGTTGCGCATCATGAGCTGGGCCTCAAGCTGCTTGACCGTGTCCAGGGCGACCCCGACGACGATCAGGATCGAGGTGCCGCCGAAGAAGAAGTTGGCCGAGGTCTGGTTGATCAAGATCGTCGGCAGGGCCGCGACCGCGCCCAGGTACAGGGCGCCGGGGAAGGTGAGCCTGGACAGGATCCGATCCAGGTACTCGGCGGTAGGTCGACCCGGTCTGACGCCGGGGATGAAGCCGCCGTACTTCTTCAGGTTGTCGGCCTGGTCGACCGGGTTGAAGGTGACGGCCGTGTAGAAGTAGGTGAAGATGATGATGAAGAAGACCTCGCCGACCACGTAAGCCCAGCTGTTGGGGGAGAAGAACGCGGCGAAGTCGAGCGCGACCGGGGTGTTGATCATCTGGCCGATCGTGGGCGGGAAGGCCATGATCGATGCCGCGAAGATGACCGGGATCACCCCCGCCATGTTCACCCGCAGAGGCAGGTAGGTGGAGCCGCCGGTGGTCATCCGCCGGCCGACAACCCGTTTCGCGTACTGCACAGGGATCCGCCGCTGGCCCTCCTGCACGTAGACGATCCCCACGATCACGGCCAGGGCGACGAACGGCATCATCACCACGAAGACCTGGTCGGGGTTGTTCCACCACTGACTGATCCCGGGAGCGATCCCCGAGGCGATCGAGGCGAAAATCATCAGCGAGATCCCGTTCCCGATCCCTCGCTGTGTGATCAGCTCGCCCATCCACATCAACAGCGTCGTGCCGGCCGTGAGCGAGATCACGATCACGAACACCTTGGAGAACGTGAGCTCTCCGACCACGCTCGTCCCGGCCGAGTCCTGGAACGACTGGAACAGGAAGACGTAGCCGAGCGACTGCCCGAACGCCAGCGCCACGGTGAGATAGCGCGTGTACTGAGTGATCTTCTGCTGGCCGACCTCGCCCTCCTTCTGGAGACGCTCCAGCGATGGGACCACCACCGTCAGGAGCTGGAGGATGATCGAGGCCGTGATGTAGGGCATGATCCCCAGCGCGAACAGCGACAGGCGCTGGAGGCTTCCGCCGGAGAACAGGTTCAGGAAACCGAGGACGTTCGATCCGGTGAAGTTGTCCTCGATCGACTCGACGGTGTCGATGTCGACCCCCGGCGCCGGGATGTAGGCGCCGAGGCGGTAGAGCGCCAGCATCGCCAGGGTGAAGGCGATCTTCCGCCGGATCTCCGGCACGGCGAAGGCGTTGAGGATCGTCTGCAGCAACGCCTACTCCTCGATGACCTCGACGGTTCCTCCGGCCTTCTCGATCTTCTCCCTGGCCGAGGCGCTGAAGCCATGTGCGCGAACGGTCAGCTTCTTCGAGATCTCACCGCGGCCCAAGACCTTCACCGGATGGCGACGCTTGGCGAGTCCGGCCTCGCGCAGCGATTCGGGCGTGACCTCGGCGCCGGCGTCGAAGCGGGCCTCGAGGTCGGCGACGTTCACGGGCTGGGCGTGGGTGCGGAAGGGCTCGAACGGCATCGACATCTTCTTGTTCGGCCCTCGCAGCTTTCGCATCCGCATGTGGATGGGGTTCTGGCCACCCTCGTAGCCGGGCTTGCGCTTGCTGCCCGAGCGCGCGCCGGCGCCCTTGTGGCCCCGACCGGACGTCTTGCCGAGGGCGGAGCCCGCGCCGCGGCCCACGCGCTTGCGAGCCTTGCGCGAGCCTGGCTTCGGGCGAACGGAGTGCAGGCCGATCTCTTCTGGCCCCAAACGCGACATCAGGACCCCTTGCCGTTGTCGACCTCGACGAGGTGATCGACGACGCGCAGCATCCCGCGCAGCTGCGGGGTGTCGGTGAGCGTCGCCTCGCGGCCGATCCTCCCGAGCTTCAGCGACCTCAGGGTCGCGCGCTGCTTCGGGTTCGTGCCGTTCGTCGACCGAACCTGCCTGACGCGCAGCTCAGCCATCGGAGGAAGCACCTTCGCCGGGAGTCTCGGCTTCGCCTCCGTTTCCGGCGGGTTCGGGCGGGGGCGGGGCGGCAGGTTCAACCGCCTGCACCGCGGCTTCGCCACTAGCCCCAGCCTCGTCACCCTCGGCGCCGGCGCCGGTGGCGGCCTTCGCGTACTTCCGCTGCATGTCCAGCCCGAGCACCTGGTTCACGCTCAGGCCGCGAAGCTTGGCCACCTGCTCGGGGCGGCGGAGGTTGATGATCCCGTCCATCGTCGCCTTGACGAGGTTGATCGGGTTCTGGGTCCCAATGCTCTTCGAGAGCACGTCCCGGATCCCCGCCAGCTCGAGCACCGCGCGCACCCCGCCGCCGGCGATCACCCCGGTACCGGGGCTCGCCGGGCGTAGTACCACGTGGCCCGACCCGTAGCGGCCGATGATCCGGTGGGGAATCGTCTGCCCGTACTTGGGCACGCGCACGAGGCTCTTCCGCGCGTTCTCGACGGCCTTCTGGATCGCCAGCGGCACCTCACGGGCCTTGCCGTAGCCGATCCCGACCACGGAATCCTCGTCGCCCACGGCGACGAGGGCGGTGAACGAGAAGCGCCGACCGCCCTTCACCACCTTGGCGACGCGGTTGATCTCGATCACTCGCTCCTGCAGGTCGAGGCCCTGCGGGCTGACTGTCTCTATCTCGGGCTTCCTCATGAGGCGAACCAGTGAAGGTAGCGGGTCAGAACTCGAGCCCACCCTCGCGGGCGCCCTCTGCCAGGGCGGCCACCCGGCCGTGGAAGCGGTAGCCACCGCGGTCGAAGACACAGCTCTCCACGCCGGCCTCCTTGGCTCGGCTCGCCAGCAACTCGCCAGCGCGCTTGGCCTGCTCCTTAGGCGCCAGCTTGGCCAGCTCGGGCTCGGTCCAGGAGACGGCGGCGACGGTGTGGCCGCGATCGTCGTCGATCAGCTGCGCGAACACGCCGCGATTGGAGCGAAACACGGACAGGCGGGGCCGCTCCGCGGTGCCCTGGATCCTTGTTCGCACCCTCCGCCGCCGGCGCAGGCGCTTCTGTGGCTTGGTGAGGACCGTCAATGTTCGCTCCGTTCCGCGCAGCGCCACTCAGCCGAGCGAAAACCGAGGGTTTGCAGCCGGCTGAGGGGTTCTGTGAGGGAGGGAGAGAACATTAGGCTCGTTTGCCCACCTTGCGGCGCACGTGTTCGCCCTCGTAGCGGATCCCCTTGCCCTTATAGGGCTCAGGCGGGCGCACCCGACGAACGCGCGCGGCGGTTTCGCCGACGAGCTGCTTGTCGATTCCACGCACGATCACCTGCGTCGGCTGCGGCACCTCGAACTCGATCCCGTCTGGCGCTGTGATCGAGATCGGATGCGAGTAGCCCACGCTGAGCTCGAGTGCCTTGCCCTGCAGTCGAGCCCGGTAGCCGACGCCCTGGATCTCGAGGCGCTTTTCGAAGCCCTGGGTGACGCCGTCGACCATGTTCGCAATCAGGCTCCTCGTGAGCCCGTGGATCGCCCGGTCGTCGCCGCGGTTAGTGGGCCGCCTAACCCTGAGCGTGGAGCCCTCCTCGACGACCTCCATCCGGTCGCTCACCTGCTGGTTGAGCTCGCCGCGTGGTCCGTTGACGGTCACCCGTCCCGTGGCAACGCTGACCGTGACCCCCTCGGGGACCTCGATTGGCTTCTTGCCGATTCGACTCATTGCTTCAACTCACGCCGTGGACTCACCACACGTAGGCGACCACTTCGCCGCCGACGCCCTTCGCCTTGGCCTCGTGGCCGGTCATCACGCCGCTGGACGTCGAGACGATCGCGGTGCCCATGCCTCCCTGCACCTTGGGCACCTGCGTGTGATCGACGTAGCGGCGACGGCCCGGGCGCGACACGCGCTGCAGCCCGCTGATCACCGGTTGGCGATCCTCGGTATAGCGAAGCTTGATCCGGATCACCTCGCCAACCGGCGTGGGCTCGACGCTGAACTCCGAGATGTAGCCCTGCTCTGCAAGCAGCCTGCTCATGTCCTTCTTGAGCCTCGACGCCGGCACCTCGACCTCGAGGTGCTGGGCCGTCAGCGCGTTACGGATGCGCGTCAGATAGTCGGATACGGGATCGGTGAGCATCGTCAACTCCCGCGCGCTACCAGCTCGCCTTGCTCATCCCAGGCACGTAGCCCTTGTGCGCCGCCTCCCGCAGACACAGGCGGCAGAGGCCGAACTTACGGTAGTAGGCGCGTGGGCGACCGCACCGGCGGCAACGGTTGTGCTCCCGGGTCTTGTACTTCTGCTTACGGCGTTGCTTGACGATCTTTGAAGTCTTGGCCATAGCTCTTTATTCCTCGGAATCCTTGGCTTCGCCTTCGGATTCCTCGGACTGCTCCCCTTCGGGCGCACCCGACTCTCCTTCGGCAACCTCACCTTCCTCCAAGTCCTCTTCGCGGACTCGCTTCTTGTATGCCTCTGGGTTCTCCGCCTTGAGCTGCTCGAGCGCGGCCTGCTCAGCCTCAGCCCGCGCGCGTGCCTCCTCGCGGCGCCGCTCCTCCTCGTCGTCGGCGGCGGTGTCCTCGGCGCCGGGTCGGCCCTCCTCGGCGAAGGGCATGCCCAGCCTCAGCAGCAGCTCGAACGCCTCCTCGTCGGTCGCGGCGGTGGTGGTGATCGTGACGTCGAGCCCACGCACCTCGTCGATCGAGTCGTAGTCGATCTCGGGGAAGATCAGCTGCTCGCGAATTCCTAGCGAGTAGTTGCCGCGGCCGTCGAACGACCGGGGGTCGAGGCCTCGGAAGTCGCGAATCCGCGGCACGGCGATGGTGATCAGCCGGTCGAGGAACTCCCACATCCGGGCGCCGCGCAGCGTCACGGCAACCCCCACCGGCATCCCCTCGCGCACCTTGAACGAGGCGATCGACTTGCGCGCCCGGCGCACACTCGGCTGCTGGCCGGCGATCGTGGCGAGCTGCTCCGTGGCAGCCTCAAGGGTCGGCGTGGACTGCTTGGCCTCGCCAACCCCCATGTTGAGCGTGATCTTCTGCAGCCTGGGGAGCTGCATCGCGCTCGAGTAGCCGAACTTCGAGGTCAGCCGCCCGGCGACCTCGTTTTCGTAGAGCTCTCGCAGCCGCGGTGGTGGCGCGGCGCGTTGTGCCTCTGTGACCGTGGCTTCCATCAGATCCCTACTCGATCGGCTTACCGGTGCGCTTGGCGTAGCGATGACGCTTGCCGTCGTCGCCAGTGCGCACGCCCACCCGCGTGGGCTTGTTGTCGGTGGGGTCGATGAGCATCACGTTGGAGACGTCGATCGGCCCCTCCTTCTCGATGATGCCACCCGTCTGACCCTTCTGGGCTTCCTTGACCGACCGGGGGCGCTGGTGGCGCTTGACCATGTTCAGGCCCTCGACGTAGACCCGGCGTCGCGCCGGCTCCGTGCGAATCACGCGGCCGGTCTTTCCCTTGTCCTTGCCGGCCACGACGATCACGGTGTCGTCCCGAGCGATTCGCATCCCCTTGGGCATGTCAGAGGACCTCCGGAGCGAGCGAGACGATCTTCATGAAGTTGCGCTCGCGCAGCTCGCGCGCGACGGGGCCGAAGATGCGCGTGCCGCGGGGGTTGTTCTGGGGGTCGATGAGCACTGCCGCGTTCTCGTCGAAGGCGATGTAGGTGCCGTCGGCGCGGCCTAGCTGCTTGCGGGTGCGAACGACGACCGCCTGGACAACCTCGCCCTTGCGCACGCCGCCGCGCGGGGTCGCCTGCTTGACGGTCGCGGTGATCACGTCGCCGACGCCGGCGTAACGGCGGTGCGAGCCCCCCTTGACGCGGATGCAGAGGATCTCCCTGGCGCCCGAGTTGTCGGCCACCTTGAGCTTGGACTCCTGCTGAATCATCGCGCGCGCTCCAGGATTTCCACCAACCGCCAGCGCTTGGTGCGCGACAGCGGGCGCGACTCGATCACGCGCACGATGTCACCTTCGTTGGCCTCGTTGCGTTCGTCGTGAGCGCGTACGGTCGGAGATCGGCGAACGACCTTCTCGTAAACGCGGTGGCGGCGGACCACCTCGAGCTCGACGGTGATTGTCTTGTCGGCTTTGTTCGACACGACCTTGCCGCGGCGGACCATCTTCGTCCCGGGCGCGCGCTCTGCAGGAGGCGTTCCGGGGCGCGGCTCGCCTCGCCTCGCTCGAGGGCGGGCCCGGTAGCGGCGCCTGGAGGCAGCCGCGCGACGCCGGCGCTCCGCGCGCTCGGCCGCCCGCTCCTCCGGCGAACGCGGCGGCTTCGGCGAATTGCTGAACCGCGAGCGTTCCAGCTTTCGCTGTGCCTTCGGGGAGGTCGGTTCGCCCTCCTCGTCAGCAGGGGGCGCCTCCGCCGCAGGAGCCTCCTCCTCGGCAGGAGCGTCCTCGGCGGCTTGCTCTTCGGCCGGGGCGTCCTCGGCGGTCTCTTCGTTGTTCTGCTCTTCTTCGCCCATCAAAGTTCCTTGCTCAGGTCGATCCCGCGCTCCCGAGCGATCGTCATCAGCCGCGCCAGGTTCCGGCGCGATTCGCGCAGGCCGGCGGTGTTCTCCAGCTCTCCGGTGGCGTGGCGGAAGCGCAGGTTGAACGCCTCCTCGCGCGCGTCCTTGAGCGCCTGCACGAGATCCTGGTCGCCCAGCGCGTGCACCCCGGAAGCCTTCACTGCGGTGCCCCCTCGCGGTGCACGAACCTTGTCTTGATCGGAAGCTTGTGGCCGGCGAGGCGCATCGCCTCCTTCGCCAGGTCTTCGGGCACGCCCGCCAGCTCGAACATCACCCGGCCGGGCTTCACCACGGCGACCCAGCCCTCCGGATTGCCCTTGCCCGATCCCATGCGCGTCTCGGCGGGCTTCTTCGTGTAGGGCTTGTCCGGAAAGACGTTGATCCACACCTTCCCCCCGCGCTTGATCTTGCGCGTCATCGCGACGCGCGCAGCCTCGATCTGACGGTTGGTGACCCAACCGCGCTCCATCGCCTTGAGGCCGTACTCGCCGAAGGCCACGGTGCTGCCGCCCTTGGCGTTTCCGCGCATACGACCGCGCATCTGCTTGCGGTACTTCACCCGCTTGGGCATCAGCATTAGGAATCACCTCCGCCGGCTGCTCCGCTCTCGCCCGCTTCGCTTGCTTCCGCGTCCGCGCCGGCGGGTTCGGGCGCGGGCGGCGCGGCAGGTTCACTCGTAGCTTCCGCGGCTTCGCCGCTAGCTCCAGCCGGGGCTTGCGCGGGCTCAGGTTGCTCCGGCGCTGGCGGAGTCGCAGCCGGTGCGGCCGCGGGCGCTGGGGTCGCCTGCTGCGGAGCCTGCGGCTGGCGCTGGCGGTCGCCGCCGCGGCGCCGGAACGACCGCGGCGCCAGCGCATCCTCGTCTTCGCCTCCGCTCCGGTAGCCCTCCGGCATCACCTCACCCTTGTTGATCCAGCACTTGACGCCGATCCTGCCGGTGGTCGTGCGGGCCTCCACGAACCCGTAATCGATGTCGGCGCGCAGGGTGTGCAGCGGCACGCGCCCGTCGGAGTACCCCTCGGTGCGAGCCATCTCCGCCCCGCCGAGGCGTCCCGAAACCTGGACCTTCACGCCCTTGGCGCCCGACCGCATGGCGGACGTCAGCGCGCGCTTCATCGCCCGGCGAAACGCGACCCGGTTTTGCAGCTGCTCGGCGATCGACTGAGCGACGAGCTTGGCGTCGAGCTCGGGCCGCTTGATCTCGCGGATATTCACCTTCACCGGCTTGGAGGTGAGCTTGTGGAGATCGCGGCGCAGCGCGTCGACCTCGGCTCCCGACTTTCCGATCACGATGCCCGGGCGGGCGGTGTGGATGTCGACCGTGATCTCGCCGCGCTGCTTGACGATGTTGATGTCGGAGAGGCCGGCGTGCGCGAGCTTGCCCTCGATGTGATCGCGGATCGCCATGTCCTCGAGCAGGTAGTCCGAGAACTCGCGCTCGTTGAACCAGTTCGACTTCCAGTCGTGGATGTAGCCAACGCGGAAGCCCTCGGGGTGGATCTTCTGTCCCATCAGGCTTCCTCCGAGGGGGTCAAGGCCACGGAGACGTGGCTGGTCCGCTTCTCGACGCGCGTCGCGCGGCCGCGAGCGCGGGCCCGCCAGCGGCGCAGCACGGGTCCCTCGTCGACGCGGATGTCGGCCACCAGCAGCTCGTCGGCCACGAGATCGTGGTTGGACTCCGCGTTGGCGGCCGCGGAGTCGATCAGCCTCCCGATATCGCGGGCAGCACCCCTGGTGGAGAACTGCAGCAGCGAGCTCGCCTCGACCACGGGCAGGCCACGCACCTGGTCGGCGACCAGGCGCGCCTTGCGAGGGGCGACCCGCATGAACCGGGCCTTTGCTCGCACCATCGGCGCTGAGGGTTGCTTGTCGTCTGCCTTCGCCATCAGCGAATCACCGCTTACCGCTTCTCGTCCCTGTCTCGCCGCTCGCCGGAGTGGGCCCGGAAGGTCCGCGTGGGAGCGAACTCGCCCAGCTTGTGCCCAACCATCGACTCGGAGATGAACACCGGCACGTGCTTGCGGCCGTCGTGGACGGCGATCGTGTGGCCGACCATCTCGGGGAAGATCGTCGACGACCGCGACCAGGTCTTGATCATCTGCTTCTGGTTGGCCTCGTTCATCCGCTCGATCCGGCGCAACAGCCGCGACTCGGCGAACGGGCCCTTCTTGGTCGAGCGTCCCATCGTTACCTCTTCTTCTTTCCTCGCCTGCGCCCGCGCACGATCAGGGCGTCGGACTGCTTGCCCTTCTTCCGCGTCCGGTAGCCGAGAGTCGGCTTGCCCCACGGCGTGACCGGGTGGCCGCCCGGCGTGTGGTGCGCCTCGCCGCCGCCGTGCGGGTGGTCGACGGGGTTCATCGCAACGCCTCGCGTCTGCGGGCGCTTGCCCTTGTGCCGGTTGCGGCCGGCCTTGCCGATCTTCACGGTCTGGTGCTCGGTGTTGGACAGGGCGCCCACGGTCGCGCGACAGTCCGCCCGCACCATCCGCATCTCGCTCGAGGGCAGGCGCAGGGTGACCATCGGGCCCTCCTTCGCGGCAACCTGGATCGCGGTGCCGGCGGCGCGGCCGAGCCGGCCGCCCTGACCGGCGACGAGCTCCACGTTGTGGACCACGGTCCCGGTGGGGATCCGGCTCAGCGGCAGCGCGTTGCCGGGACGGATGTCCGCCCCCTCGCCCGACTCCACCGTGTCGCCCGGAGACAGGCCCTGCGGGGCCAGGATGTAGCTCTTGTGGCCGTCGACGTAGTGGAGCAGCGCGATGTAACAGGTCCGGTTCGGGTCGTACTCGATCGTCGCCACCTTCGCCGGAACACCGTCCTTGCGGCGCCTGAAGTCGATCTCTCGGTAGCGGCGCTTTGCTCCGCCACCCCGATGGCGCGCGGTGACGCGCCCGCGGGAGTTGCGCCCGCCGCTGGTGGACTTGCCCTTGGTGAGCGGCTTGTGGGGTCGATGCGTGGTCAGCTCCTCGCGCTGCTGATAGGTCGCGAAGCGCCGCCCCGGGCTCGTCGGTCTTGTCTTTCTCATCGCCATCGCTACTCGGCCACCGCCGCGCCTTCGAAGAGCTCGATCCGCTCGCCGGGAGCGAGCTTCACGATCGCCTTGCGCCACGACCGGGTGTGCCCCCGGTGAAGGCCACGCCGCTTGGGCTTCGACTGCACCCGCAGCGTGCGCACCTCGACGACCTCCACGCCGAAGATCTCCTCGACCGCATGCTTGACCTGCGTCTTGTGGGCTCTATCGTCGATGCGGAACGTGTACTTGCCGTCCGTCATCAGGGCGTAGCTCTTCTCCGAGACAACGGGCTCGATGATCACCTGGCGGGGATCCACCTAGCTCGCCTCCTTCTCGCCGGCCTTGGCCTCGAGCTGCTCAAGCGCCGCCTGCGAGATCACCAGCGACGCATGACCGATCACGTCCGCGACGCCGACCGCCTCGGCCCCGACCACGGTCACCCGCGGGATGTTGCGAAAGCTCTTCGCCGCCCCGAGCTCCTGCTCCCCGGCGAGCACGACGAGCACGCTGCCTTCGACGCCGGCGTTCTCGAGGGCATCGGCGGCCTTCTTGGTCGCGGGCTCGGAGTAAGCGTCGCCGTCGAAGATCGCGACGGTGCCCCTGGCGGCGTGGACCGACAGCGCGGAGCGCAGCGCGCGCCGACGGGCCTTGCGGTTGACCTTCACGGTGTGCCGGCGCGGCTTCGGCCCGAAGGCCACGCCGCCGCCGCGGCGATGGGGAACGCTCAGGGCGCCCGCTCGGGCGCGGCCGGTGCCCTTCTGGCGCCAGGCCTTCGCGGTGGTCATCGCGACCTCGCCCCGTCCGAGCGTGGCCGCGGTGCCTCGCCGGCGGGCTGCGAGGTCGGCGCGAGCCGCCTCGTGCACGAGCGCCTCGTGAAACTCCTCGCCGAACACGGCCCCGGACAGGTCGGCCTTGGCCTGCTTGCCGAGCATCGGCGCCTTCACCGCTGCGCTAGCCATCCGACCGCACCTCCACCGTGCCGCCCTTGGGCCCGGGAACGGCGCCCTTGATCAGCAGCAGATTGCGCTCCGCGTCGACCTCGACCACCTCGAGCCGGCGCTGGGTGACGCGCCCGCCGCCCATCCGGCCGGGCATCTTCTTCCCCCTGAACACACGGGCGGGGTCGGCGCTGGCGCCAATCGAGCCCGGCGCGCGGACGTTGTGCGAACCGTGCGTCATCGGGCCGCGGCTGAAACCGTGGCGACGGATGGTGCCCTGAAAGCCCTTGCCGATCGCGACGCCGGAGACCTTCACGCGCTGCCCGGGCTCGAACTGCTCCACGGTCAGCTCCTCGCCGATCCGGCTCTCTCCGAGCTCGTCCCGAAACTCGACCAGCGTTCCGAGCGGCGGCGCGTCGGCCTTCTTCAGGTGGCCGAGCTGTGCCTTCGTGAGCTTCGCCTCGCGAACCTCCCCGCCCGCGAGCTGGACCGCCGCGTAGCCGTCGCGCTCAGGGTCGCGCACCGCCGTGACCACGTTCGGGGTGGCCTCGATCACCGTCACGGGCACTCGCGTGCCGTCCTCGGTGAAGACCTGGGTCATGCCAACCTTCTTGCCGATGATCGCCGCCATCAGAAGGTCACACCCCTAGATCTTGATCTCGATGTCGACTCCCGCCGGCAGCGCGTCCAGGCGCTGCAGGGAGTCGATCGTCTTCGGGGTCGGCTGGTGGATGTCGATCAGGCGCTTGTGTGTGCGGATCTCAAAGTGCTCGCGGGAGTCCTTGTCCTTGAACGGGGAGCGGATCACGCAGTAGATGTTGCGCTCCGTGGGCAGGGGCACAGGTCCGGCCACCGTGGCGCCGGTGCGCTGGGCCGTATCGACGATCTCGCGGGCAGCGCGATCGATGGCGTCGTGGTCGTACGCCTTGAGGCGGATCCGGATCTTGCTCGCTGCGATTGAGGCCACTGGCTGGGTGCTTGTGCTTTCTTGTGCTTTCTTGGCGCCGAGGGGCGCCGCCCCGATGGAGGGCGCTGCCCCCGGTCGTATGTCCTTTGCATTGAAAGGGCCGGCCCCGTGGCCGGCCCCTGGGTCGCTACTCGATGATCTCGGAGACGACCCCCGAGCCAACGGTGCGGCCACCCTCGCGGATGGCGAACCGCAGGCCCTTGTCCATGGCGATCGGAGCAATCAGCTCGATCGACATCTCGACGTTGTCGCCCGGCATCACCATCTCCGTGCCCTCAGGCAGGTTCGCCACCCCGGTGACGTCGGTGGTGCGGAAGTAAAACTGCGGGCGATACCCGGAGAAGAATGGCGTGTGGCGGCCACCCTCCTCCTTCTTCAGGCAGTACACCTCTGCCTTGAACTTCGTGTGTGGGGTGATCGACCCCGGCTTCGCGAGCACCTGACCGCGCTCGATCTCCTCGCGCTTGGTGCCGCGGAGCAGGCAGCCGACGTTGTCGCCGGCCTGGCCCTGGTCGAGGATCTTGCGGAACATCTCGACCCCGGTGACGACCGTCTTCGACGTTGGCTTGATGCCGACGATCTCGACCTCGTCGCCGGTGTTGACGATCCCCTGCTCGATGCGGCCGGTGGCGACGGTGCCGCGGCCCGTGATCGAGAAGATGTCCTCGATCGGCATCAGGAAGGGCTTGTCGAGGTCACGCTCGGGCTCCGGGATGTACGTGTCGAGCGTCTCGGCGAGCTCGAGGATCGCCTTCTGGGCCTCCTCGTCGCCCTCGAGCGCCTTCAGCGCGGAGCCCTTGATGATCGGGGTCTCGTCACCCGGGAAGTCGTACTCCTTCAGCAGGTCCTTGACCTCCTCCTCGACCAGCTCGACGATCTCCTCGTCGTCGACCATGTCGATCTTGTTCAGGAACACGACCACGTAGGGCACGTTGACCTGCCTCGCGAGCAGGATGTGCTCGCGGGTCTGCGGCATCGGGCCGTCCGCCGCCGAGACGACGAGGATCGCCCCGTCCATCTGGGCAGCACCGGTGATCATGTTCTTGACGTAATCGGCGTGCCCGGGACAATCGACGTGGGCGTAGTGGCGGTTCTCGGTCTCGTACTCGACGTGCGAGGTCGCGATCGTGATGCCGCGCTCCTTCTCCTCCGGAGCGTTGTCAATGGACTCGAACGACCGCTCCTCGGTGCCACCTTCGCCCTTCTTCGCGAGCACCTTGGTGATCGCCGCTGTCAGCGTCGTCTTGCCGTGGTCGATGTGACCAATCGTGCCGACGTTGACATGCGGCTTATCGCGCTCGAACTTCTCCTTGGACATCTCGCTCCTTTACTGCTGACGTTGGGCTTCGAAATCTCTATTCGTCTAAGTCTTCGTGAACCGAGGAAATATAGGCAAACTGGGGCTCAATCACGCACCGGCGCCGACCGGCTCCCCCGAGCGGTGCTCCACGATCTCCTCGGCGATGTTCTGCGGGACCTCTTCGTAGCGCTCGAACTGCATCGTGTAGCTCGCCCGGCCCTGGGTCGAGGACCGCAGGTCGGTCGCGTAACCGAACATCTCGCCGAGCGGCACGTAGGCATGAACCGCGAGAGCGTTGCCGCGCTGCTCCTGGCCCTGGACCTTCCCGCGGCGGCGCGAGAGGTCGCCGATCACGTCGCCGAGGAACTCCTCAGGGGTCACAACCTCGACCGACATCACGGGCTCCAGCAGCACCGGCTTGGCCCGCCGTGCCGCCTCCTGCAGGGCCATCGACCCGGCGATCTTGAACGCCATCTCCGAGGAGTCGACGTCGTGGTAGGAGCCGTCGGTCAGCTCGACGCGAACGTCGACCATCGGATAACCCGCCTTGACGCCTGACCCGAGCGCCTCCTCGATACCCTGCTCGACGGCGGGGATGAACTCGGTCGGGATCCGGCCGCCCTTGATCTCGTTGACGAAATCGAAGCCCTCATCGGGGGCGGGCTCCAGGTTGATGACCACGTGCCCGTACTGACCGCGACCACCGGTCTGGCGCACGAATCGGCCCTCGATCTTCTCCACCCGCTCGCGGATCGTCTCGCGGTAGGCGACCTGGGGCCGGCCGACGTTGGCGTCGACCGAGAACTCGCGCAGCAGGCGGTCGACGATCACCTCGAGGTGAAGCTCGCCCATGCCGTGGATCAGCGTCTGACCGGTTTCGTCGTTGCTCTGCACCTGGAAGGTCGGGTCCTCCTCGGCGAGCCGCGCAAGCGAGGCCGAGAGCTTCTCCTGGTCGGTCTTGGTCTTGGGCTCGATCGCGACCGCGATCACCGGCTCTGGGAACTCGATGGTCTCGAGAATCACCGGCGCATCGGGCGCGCACAGAGTGTCGCCCGTGGAGGTCTGCTTGAGGCCGACGCCGGCGCAGATGTCGCCCGCGTAGCACTCCTCGATCTCCTCGCGGTGGTTTGCGTGCATCATCAGCAGCCGCCCGATGCGCTCGGTGCGGCCGTTGGTGGCGTTCAGCACCCGGCTGCCTGATGCGAGCTTGCCGGAGTAGACGCGGAAGTACGTGAGCTTGCCGACGTAGGGGTCGGCCATGACCTTGAAGGCCAGCGCGGCGAACGGAGCCGTGTCGTCGGCGGGCCGCTCGACGAGAGCTCCGTGGCCGTCCTCGGAGCCCTTGCCCGAAGTCTCATAACCCTGGACAGGCGGCACCTCGAGCGGCGAGGGCAGCAGCTCGACGATTTCGTCGAGGAGGGGCTGGACTCCCTTGTTCTTGAACGCGGAGCCACACAGCACCGGGGTCACCTTGAGGTCGAGCGTCGCGCTGTGAAGCGACTTCGCGATGCGCTCGTGGGGAATCTCCTGGTCCGTGAGATAGGCCTCCAGCAGCTCGTCGTCGTAATCGGCGCAGGCCTCGATCAGATGCGTGCGCGCCTCGTGGGCGGCATCGACGAGCTCCGCGGGGATCTCCTCGTACTCAAACTCGGTCCCCAGCTCGTCCTTCCACACCAGGGCCTTGTCCTCGATCAAGTCGATGACACCGATGAAGCCGTCCTCGGCGCCGATCGGAAGCTGGATCGGGAGGGGGTGTGCCCCGAGGCGATCGTGCATGGTCTGCACGGCGTTGGAGAAGTCGGCGCCGACCCGGTCCATCTTGTTGATGAACGCGATCCTCGGCACGCGGTATTTGTCCGCCTGACGCCAGACGGTTTCAGACTGCGGCTCGACGCCGGCGACGGCGTCGAAGATCGCGATCGCCCCGTCGAGCACGCGCAGCGAACGCTCCACCTCGACTGTGAAGTCGACGTGGCCGGGAGTGTCGATGATGTTGATGCGGTGGCCCGCCCATTCGCAGGCGGTCGCGGCGGAGGTGATGGTGATCCCCCGCTCCTGCTCCTGCTCCATCCAGTCCATGACCGCCGCGCCCTCGTGGACCTCACCCATCTTGTGGGTACGGCCCGTGTAGTAGAGGATGCGCTCGGTGGTCGTGGTCTTCCCAGCGTCAATGTGCGCCATGATCCCGATGTTGCGGGTCTTCTCTAGGGGAAAAGTGCGTGGCATCTCTGTGGTCGTAAAGTGTCGTGAGGAGTTGGTTTCAGCAGCAGCGGCGCCGAAGCGCCGCGTCGTAAGGAGGAGACAACCGGCCTAGGCCGGTCTTGGCGCACAAAAAAGGCCCCTACGGGCCCGAGCGCAAGACCACCGCAACAGCCCGGAAACGCTCTATCTCGTGCGGCTCTCCATGGACGGAATTCCCGCTCACCCATCGCGTCGGCTCAGGCGCGAGCGACGCGTGATGATAGCAAAGGCATGAGGGGCTCCCGGAGGGCCGAATGAGCCGAATGCAGGGCCCGGTGGAGCGTGTATTGGCAGCTTTGATCACGGTTGTGGGCGAGGGCCTGAAGCTCGCCCGCGAGCTGCTCGTGATCCCGATTCAGCTCTGGCTGGCGGTAGCCGAGCCCGCCGGTGCGGCGGTCTACGCCGTCTGGCAGCGCGTGCTGGTGCCGGTTGCCGACCTGGTGGCCGACGTCGTTCGCGCCGCGCTCGACTGGGCCGAAGTGGAGATCACGCCGGAGCGCGCGGCGATCGCCGTCGCCGTCGCCGCCGCGCTGGCGCTGGCGGCCTCCCAGTTCATCGACTACCGCGGCATCAGCGTCGGAACTCAGGCGTACTCGGGGGTGGAGGGCGTCGCGCCTCCGCCCGAGGTCGGCCGCGAGCTCACCGGGTCTGCGCACGCCTGGCTGATGCTTCCGATCGCCGTGCTGGCCCTGGTCGTGATCGGGTTTGCGGCGCGAGGGCGCTGGCAAACGGCACGCCTGCTGGTGCCGCTTGGGGCCATAGTGATCATCGTCGCCGTCCTGGTTGACGTGCCCGCCGGCCTCGACGAGGGAAGCGCCGCGGTGGAGTACCTCGACGCCGAGGCATCCCTGCTCGAGGGCTTCTGGGCACAGGTCGCCGCCGGCGCGGTGCTGATCGCCTCCGGACCCCTCCTCGCGGCCCACCTCAGACCACGCGGGGCGCGCGCGGACAGCGCCCGGGCGTTGCGGTGGCCGTGGCGCCGCCGCGAGTCGGGACTGGGCTCAAGCCCGGTCACGAATTCCCCGATTGGAACCAACACGTGACCGAAGGCGCGACCAAACGGCGGGGTGCGATCCGCGAGACGGTGTCTCGACCCGAGCGCCTGCTTCCGATCGCATGCCTGCTGGGAGCGGCCCTGCTGTTCGCCTCCGAGCTGATGACGATGTTCGAGTTCACGCCTCCGGGCGGGGAGGCGCTCGACTCCCAGACCGCCGGCGAGCGACATGGCAACGCGATGTTCGTCGTCGCGGCCTTCGCGATCGGGGCCCTGGTCGTGGCTGTGCTCGCCGGCTCCAAACCGGCGGCGATCGGCGTCGCCGTGATGGGTGGGATCGCGCTGTTGATCTTCCTGCTCACCGACCTTCCCGACGCCGGGCAGGTGGGCACCCTGGACGATCCGCGTCAGTCGTTCTTCGACGCCGAGGCCGTCCCCCAGGCCGGCTTCTGGCTGGAGCTGGTCGGTGCCCTGGCGCTGGCCATCAGCGGCGCCGCGCTGGCCACGCTCACCCCCGAGCAGCTCGCGGCCCTGCGCCCCGGCGCCGATCGCGCCGCCGAAGCGCCCGCGCTCAAGCCGCCCGCCGCAGCCCCCGTGCCGACCGGCAACCCCGGCCACGACACGGCCGAGTCCGGCAACGGCCCGCCCGGCGACCGCACCGCCCGCGCCCAGCAGCCGTAGGCGTACATTTCGGCCGCAATTGGGCTGGGTGGAGGCTGACTCGGTGAAGCGAGCGTCGGCTAAGGCACCGTGTAGGGGCACTGAGTCGACAGTCACCGCCAACGCTCGGGCGCTGCTCCCACCCCGCCTTAGGCGGCTCGCGCGCGGCCGTCCGGGCCCGGAGGGTGTCGCTTGATAACGCAGGGTCCATCCTGAGCGCCGGCAGGTGGGCACGGGTCACGACGCCACGCTGCCGCGCGCCAGCTGTGCGATCGCGCCCCCCGCGGGTTCCAAACTCCCCACCCGCGCTCCGCGGCGCCGCGGTTGCTGGATTTGGGTCGCATATCGACCCAAATCCAGCATGCGTCGCCGGTGCCGCCCGGGTTGGGAAAGGCGTACGTGAGCGAGACGGCCGACCGAGGACAACGCCAGACGACGCTTTGCAGCCGCCGATTACCAGCGGTAGTGGGCGAAGGCCTTGTTGGCCTGCGCCATGCGATACACGTCGTCCTTGCGCTTCCAGGCACCGCCCTGCTGCTGCGTGGCGTCCAGGATCTCGTTCGCGAGGCGGTCGGCCATCGACTTCTCGCGGCGCGCCCGGGCGAACTGCACGAGCCAGCGGACGGCGAGGGTGCGAGCGCGGCGGGGCGGGACCTCGACCGGCACCTGATACGTCGCGCCACCGACCCGGCGTGACTTCACCTCGAGCACGGGCGTCAGCTCCTTGATCGCCTCGTCGAGGACCTCGACGGGGGGCCGATTGCTGCGCTCGCCGACGATCGCAAGCGCGTCGTACGTGAGCTGCTCAGCCAAGGACTTCTTGCCGTCGGTCATCACCTTGTTGACGACCTGCTGCACGAGCCGACTCCGGTACTGGGGGTCGGGCTCGACGGCACGTATCGCGGCGCGGGCGCGGCGAGGCATTCGCTACCGCTTGACCCCGTACTGCGAACGGGACTGCTTGCGGTCCGAGACACCGGAGGCGTCGAGCGTGCCCCTCACGACCTTGTAGCGGACGCCCGGCAGGTCCTTGACTCGGCCTCCACGCACCAGCACCACCGAGTGCTCCTGAAGGTTGTGCCCCTCGCCCGGGATGTAGCAGGTGACCTCCATCCCGTTGGTGAGCCGCACCCGCGCCACCTTGCGCAGCGCAGAGTTCGGCTTCTTGGGAGTCGCCGTGTAGACGCGCGTGCAGACGCCGCGCCGCTGCGGCGCGGAGATCCGGCGCTTGCGCCCCTGCCCTGACTTCAGGCCCGGGGTGGCGACCTTCTTCTGCGGGGGCCTGCGGCCCTTTCTGATGAGTTGATTTGTGCTCGGCACGACGGCGGATAGTAGCGACCTGCGAGCTAACCTCCGGCGCGATGGAGGACTCGGCCTCCAGACCCCTTCTGGCCGTCGACGTCGACGGGGTGATCAGCCTGTTCGGGTTCGAGGGGCCGCTGGGGGAGATCCCGGGGCGCTTTCACCTCCTGGACGGGATCGCCCACTGCATCTCGGACGCCGCCGGGCCTCAGTTGCATCGCCTCGCCGAGGTCTACGACCTGATCTGGGCGACCGGTTGGGAGGAACGTGCCAACGACCACCTGCCGGGGATCCTCGGCCTCCCGGAGCTGCCCTACCTGACCTTCGACGGGCGCGCGCGCTTCGGCACCGCGCACTGGAAGCTGGATGCGATCGGCGAGTACGCCGGCGACCTGCCGCTGGCCTGGATCGACGACTCGTTCGACGACAGCTGCCACAACTGGGCCGCGGTGCGCGGCGCGCCGACGTTGCTGGTCCCGACCGAGTCGCACATCGGGCTCACCGAGGCCAACACGGACGCACTGTTGGCCTGGGTGCGCGACGGTTACACTCCGTCCTAGGTACGCCGTGGAGGGCTTCCTACCGATCTTCTTTCTGGCCGTGATCCTCAAGATTCCGGTCGGCCTGATGCTCTACCTCGTCTGGTGGGCTCTGCACGCTGAGCCCGAGCCCGAGGAGGCGCCGCCCGAATCCGAGGACCACCGTTTCGGTCGCTGGCGCCGCGAGCCTAAGCGTCCGCGCGGTCCTCGGCGCGGACCGCACGCGCCCGACTCACAGCCGCTTCCCGACTGCCCACCGGGCGGCCGCACCCGCGTCGTGGTCTCGCCGGCGCCGATACGCGCAGCGAGCGCGCACGGCTCCCAGCGCGGCGCGGCTGAGCCGGCGCAGTCCTGAGCGGCACCCCGCCCAGTGCGGCGGCCTGAGCGGCGTCGCCGCGTTAGACCACGTCGCTGGTCAGCCGGCGATGGCCTGCCCGAGATCGGCCACCAGGTCCTCGGGCGCCTCGATCCCGCACGAGAGCCGGATCAGGTCGGCGGGCACCGCGGCGTCGGAGTCCTCCACCGACTGATGCGTCATCGCCTGGGGCAGCTCGATGAGCGACTCGACGCCACCGAGCGATTCGGCCAGGGAGAAGATGCGAGTGCGGGAGACGATCGCAGCGCCGTCGGCGTGGCGAAACGAGACCATCCCGCCGAATCCCGGCCAGCGCACCCCCTCCACGCCCGGCGCCGACCCGAGGTAGTCGCTGACCGCGCGGCCGTTGGCGGTGTGCTGAGCAACCCGCAGCGCCAGCGTGCGCAGTCCGCGGTGGACGAGGAAGCAGTCGATCGGGCCGGGCACCGCGCCGACCGAGTTCTGGACGAACCGGACCCGCTCGTGCAGGCCGTCGTCGGCCGTGATCACCGCGCCGCCAACGACATCGGAGTGGCCGCCCAGGTACTTGGTGGTCGAGTGCACGACCGCCGTCGCCCCAAGCTCGAGCGGGCGCTGCACGACGGGGGTGGCGAAGGTGTTGTCGACCACCACCGGAATCCCGTCACAGGCCTCGACCACCGCGGTGATGTCGACCACGCTGAGCAGCGGGTTCGTGGGGCTCTCCACCCAGACCAACCGGGTCTCAGGCCGAAGCGCGCCTCGCAGCGCGTCGAGGTCGCGCTGGTCGATCAGGTCGTAGGCGATCCCGAATCGGGTCAGCACCTTGTCCACGAGCCGGTAGGTGCCTCCGTAGAGGTCGCGAGGCAGGACGAGGTGGTCGCCCGCGTCGAGGGCCGCGGTGATCAGCGCGTGGGTGGCCGCCATGCCGCTTGCGAACGCCGACGCGTGGCCGCCCTCGAGCTCGCCGAGCGCGCGCTCGAGCGCCGTCCGGGTCGGGTTCGCCGAGCGGGCGTAGTCGTAGTCGTCGACGAACTCACCCGGCGCGGGCTGCACGAAGGTCGAGGTCTGGTGGATCGCCGGGATCACCGAGCCGTAGGTCGGATCCGGCTCCAGGCCGGCGTGGACGACGCGCGTCTCGATCCTCTGATCGTCGGTCATCGCCGCCCTCGTCTCACTGGTTGAGCGCCTCCACCAAGTCCACCGCGGTCAGGATGCCGAGCGCCCGGCCGTCCTCAACCACGATCACGGCGCGGGCGTCGTCGCGCAACATTCGAACGGCGTCGTCGGCCGGGTCGTCGATCGAGAGCTCGGGCAGCGGGGGCTCCAGCACCTCCGTCACCTCCTCGCCGAGGATCCCCGGATGCTCCGCCGACGCCATCAGCAGCCCGCGCTCGCTCACGGTCCCGATGAACGCCTGCTCGTCGCCTGCGGACACCACCGGAACCTGCGAGACACCGTGTTCGCGCATCAGCTCAAGCGCCCGGCCGACCTGATCGTGGCTTCTGACGGTGAGGATCGCGGTCGGCTCACCGCGCTCGCGAAACAGCTCGCCGACCGTCCGCCGACCGGCGCCGGGTAGATAGCTGTGCTCGCGCATCCAGGAATCGTTGAACACCTTCGACACGTACGGGCGGCCGCCGTCGGGGATCAGGGTGACGACGAGCGCGTCGGGATCGCTCAGCTCGCGCGCCACCGCGACGGCCGCGCAGAGCGCCGTTCCGGTCGATCCGCCCGCGAACAGGCCTTCGCGGGCGACCAGCCGGCGCGCCATCAGGAAGGAGTCGCCGTCGGAGACGGTGATGTACCGGTCGATGACGTCCCGTTCGAGACTCTCGGGCCAGAAGTCCTCGCCGATGCCCTCGACGCGGTAGGGATGAACCGGGCCGCCGGAGTAGATCGATCCCTCGGGGTCGGCGCCCACCACCTCGATGCGCTCGTTTTGCTCCTTCAGGAAACGTCCCACGCCGCTGATCGTGCCGCCCGTCCCGACCCCAGCGACGAAGTGCGTCAGCCGGCCGCCGGTCTGGCGCCAGAGCTCCGGGCCCGTGGAGCGGTAGTGCGCCTCGGGGTTGGCCGGGTTGAAGTACTGATTGGGCTGGAAGGCGCCCTCGATCTCCTCGGTCAGGCGGTCCGCGACGCGGTAATAGGACTGCGGCGAGTCGGGTGGAACGGCGGTCGGGCAAACCACCACCTCGGCACCGTAGGCCCGCAGCGTGTCGATCTTCTCGCGACTCATCTTGTCGGGCATGACCGCGATCACCTTGTAGCCGCGCAGCGCGGCGACCATCGCCAGCCCGAGCCCGGTGTTGCCTGAGGTCGGCTCGATCAGGGTGCCGCCCGGCCGCAGCGCGCCCGAGCGTTCTGCGGCCTCCACCATCGCCAGGGCTGGACGGTCCTTCACCGACCCGCCAGGGTTCAGGAACTCGACCTTCGCCACCAGCGGCGTCACTTGCCCGGGCTCGAGGCGCGAGAGGCGCACGAGCGGCGTCTCACCGATCAGCTCGAGGGCCGAGTCGCGAATCTCCGTCCCCGCATCAGCGGCCACGGCATGAGGTTAGAGGCCGAGCGGCCTCGGCCTCCCCGTGCCCGGCGCGATCAAGTGAGCCTGCTGGCCAGTGCCTGAGCCAAACGAGCGATCACGACCTCGGGCTCATCCACGAGCTGGCGCCACGTGACCCGGATCACCGTGAACCCGCGGGCAGCGAGGGCGGCGTCGCGAGCGCGGTCGGCCTCGAAGCTCGCGCGGTCCCCGTGATGAACGAAGCCGTCAATCTCAACGACCAGCCGCTGCTCGGGCCACAAGAAGTCCACCTCGAAGTCCGCGAGTCGCACGTTTGTGTTCGGCGGCGGCAGCTCCGCGCGTCTGACCAAGGCGAGAAAGCGCTCCTCGGCTTGCGAGCGAGTGAAGGCGGGGCGTAGGTCGGAGTCGAGTAGGGCTCGAAGTGCCGGGGTTCCCCTCCGCCCGGGGTAGCGGCCAAGTAGGGAGCGGAGCTTGGCGCGGCTCGTGATGCGGTTGGTCTCCGCGGTCCCCAGCGCCTGCTCGAGCTCGCGGACGGTGAGCTCAGAAGCGAGGTCGAGGATCGTGCGCGCGGGCGTGGTGATCGGGATGCTCTTGAACGTCGTGACCTCGTCAGGCGGGAGCACACCGACGCGGTGGACCCGGATGCCCGGGCGTCGGCGGTCTGCGCCAACGACAGTGACGTGAGCGGGGGCGGGGTGGGCTGGGTAGGGGAGCAGGTTTCTGAGGGCTGCAGCGCTTCTGTGGCTGAGCACGGCACCCTCGCCACAAGCAAGTACCGCAGCCATCTCGCGAGCGTGCGGCGGCGCAATCGGCCCGACGAGATACACCCCTCGGTAGATCGCGCGCAGCCGCCCGGCCCGGAGGCGTCGCTTGATAACCGCAGGATCCATCCCGAGCGCCAGCAGCTGGGCACGGGTGACGACGCCATGCTGCCGTCGCGCCAGGTGTGCGAGCGCGCCGCCCCGCGCGTGCCAAACTCCCCATCCGCGCTTTGCGGCGCCGCGGTTGCTGGATTCGGGGCGCATAACGACCCAAATCCCGCATGCGTCGCCGGCGCCCCCGCGGTTGGGAAGTTTGGCCGCGGTCGGGCGACGAGAGGCTTCGGCGGCCCTACCCCGCCCCGTACGCACGCGGTGACGCGCCGTCGTGAGCGGCCACGCGTCGTGCGAGTGACGTTGGGTGCGGCGGCGGGCGCTTAGTCCGAGTCGCCGTCTGCGCCCGTCTCGATCTCCTCGGCCAGCTCCTCGAGCTCCTCGGCGAACGAGGGGCCGAAGCCCTCGAGCTCGGTGACCTCGTCGCCGTCCTCGGAGAGACCGAGCTCCGCTGCGAGCTCGTCCTCGTCGAGCAGGTCCTCGTCGGGGCGCTGGGCCGGCTCCACCGGCTCGATCTCGAGCGTGCGGTAGTGCTTGAGGCCCGTTGCCGCCGGGATCAGCTTGCCGATGATCACGTTCTCCTTCAGGCCCAACAGGCGGTCGCGCTTGCCCTCGAGAGCGGCGTCGGTGAGCACCTTCGTCGTCTCCTGGAACGAGGCCGCGGACAGGAAGGACTCGGTGGCCAGCGATGCCTTGGTGATCCCGAGGATCACCTCCTCGACCTTCGCGGGGGTGCCGCCCTCGTCCTTGACCTGCTTGTTGATCCCCTTCAGCCGATGGCGGTCCTCCAGGGCGCCGGGCAGCAGGCTCGTCGAGCCCTTGGACTCGATTCGCACCCGCTTGAGCATCTGACGCACGATCAGCTCGATGTGCTTGTCGTTGATGTCGACGCCCTGCGCCTTGTAGACGCGCTGGACCTCGCGCACCAGGTAGAGCTCCGTCTCGGTGCGACCGCGGATCTCCAGCAGCTCGGCCGGGTACAAGGAGCCCTCGTTGAGCTGCACGCCGGCCTCGATGCGATCGCCGTGCTTGACGTTGAGGAGGGTCCGCGACGGGAAGTTGAAGGCGTGGTCCTCGCCCTTCTCGTCGGTGACAATCACCTTCACTGCCTTGTCGGACTCCTCCACGGAGACCTTGCCGGCGACGGGAGAGATCTGCGCGAGGCCCTTCGGCTTGCGCGCCTCGAACAGCTCCACGACGCGGGGCAGGCCCTGCGTGATGTCGAGACCCGCGACGCCACCCGTGTGGAAGGTGCGCATGGTCAGCTGGGTGCCCGGCTCGCCGATCGACTGGGCAGCGATGATCCCCACCGCGTCGCCCAGCTCGACGGTGCTGTTCGAGGCCAGCGCCCGCCCGTAGCACGAGCTGCAGATCCCGCTCTCGAGCTCGCACTTGAGCACGGAGCGAACCGGGATCGCGACCACCTCGTCAGCGAACGCCTCGGCGATCTCTTCCAGCTCGGGGAGGTCGATCTCCTGACCGCGCTTTAGCAGCTCGCGGTTGCGCTTGGTCGTGAACTTCTTGGCCGCGACGCGACCGATGAGATTCGAATTGATCGACCCGTCCTCATCGCGTAGCGGGAGCTCGATGAAGTCCTTGGTCTTGCAGTCCTCGGCGCGAATGATCACGTCCTGGGCCACGTCGACCAGCCGTCGCGTCAGGTAGCCGGAGTCGGCCGTGCGCAGCGCCGTGTCGGCGAGGCCCTTGCGGGCACCGTGCGTGGAGATGAAGTACTCGAGCACCGACAGGCCCTCCATGAAGTTGGCCTTGATCGGGCGCTCGATGATCTCCCCCTTCGGGTTGGCCATCAGGCCGCGCATCCCGGCGAGCTGGCGGATCTGCTTGAACGATCCGCGGGCACCGGAATTGGCCATCATGTAGATCGGGTTCAGCTCGTCGAGGTTCTTCTCCATCGCCTGCGCGACGTCCTCGGTGGCCTTGTCCCAGCGGTCGGTGACCGCCTCGTGGCGCTCCTCGGCCGTGATGTAGCCCTCGTCGTACTGGCTTTGGATCTCCTGGGCCTGTGCCTCGTAGCCCTCGAGGATCTCCTCCTTGTCGGGCGGAGACACGATGTCGTTCTTGGAGATCGTCAGCCCCGCCTGCGTGGCGAAGTGGAAGCCGAGCTCCTTGAACGCGTCCAGCGCGCGAGCGATTGCCGCGGCGCCGTACGTCTCGACCAGACCGGACACGATCTCGTTGACGTCCTTCTTCTTCAACGACCGGTTGATGAAGACGTAGCTCTCGGGATCCCAGTCCTCATCCAGGGCCTCGGCGAGCGCCCGCTCCACGCGGTCGTTGAAGATGATCCGGCCGACCGTGGTCAGGAAGTGTTCGTGACCGGGACGCCGGTACTCGGCCTGATCGTGCAGCGCCGCGATGTTGTTCTCGTAGGCGAGCTCCGCCTCCTGCGCCGAGCGGAACGTGCGCGGCCGTGAGCCGTTGGCCTTCGCCGTCGCGCTCGACTGAAGCTTCTCGTCGAGCTCCGCCAGCTCCTCGGCGGACGGTCCGTAGGTGAGGTAGTAGATCCCCAGCACCATGTCCTGGGTGGGGGTCGCTAGCGGCGAGCCGTGCGCCGGGCTCAGGATGTTGTTGGACGACAGCATCAGGATCCGCGCCTCCGCCTGAGCCTCGGCCGAAAGCGGCACGTGCACGGCCATCTGGTCGCCATCGAAGTCCGCGTTGAACGCGTGGCAGACGAGGGGATGGATCTGGATCGCCTTGCCCTCCACGAGCACCGGCTCGAAGGCCTGGATCCCCAGGCGGTGGAGCGTCGGCGCGCGGTTCAGCAGCACCGGGTGCTCGCGGATGACCTCCTCGAGCACGTCCCAGACTTCGGGGATCATCGAGTCGACCATCTTCTTGGCCGCCTTGATGTTCTGCACGGCCTTGCGCTCGACGAGGCGGGCCATGATGAACGGCTTGAACAGCTCCAGCGCCATCAGCTTCGGCAGCCCGCACTGGTGCAGCTTCAGCGACGGCCCGGAGACGATCACCGAGCGGCCCGAGTAGTCGACGCGCTTTCCGAGCAGGTTCTGGCGGAACCGCCCCTGCTTGCCCTTGAGCATGTCGGAGAGCGACTTCAGCGCCCGGTTGCCGGGGCCCGTCACCGGGCGGCCGCGCCGGCCGTTGTCGAACAGCGCATCGACGGCCTCCTGGAGCATCCGCTTCTCGTTGTTGACGATGATCTCGGGCGCGCCCAGGTCGAGCAGACGCTTGAGCCGGTTGTTGCGGTTGATCACGCGCCTGTAGAGGTCGTTGAGGTCGGAGGTCGCGAAGCGGCCGCCGTCGAGCTGCACCATGGGACGCAGCTCCGGCGGGATCACCGGCACGCAGTCCAGGATCATCCACTCGGGCTTGTTGGGGGAGTTGAGGAACGCCGACGCGACCTTCAGCCGCTTCACCGCGCGGGCCTGCTTCTGGCCCTTGGCGGTGTTAATCGTCTGCTCCAGCTCCTCGCACTCGGCCTCGAGGTCAACCTGCTGCAGGAGGTCGCGAACGGCCTCCGCGCCCATTCCGCCGCGGAAGTACTCGCCCCAGCCGAACTGTGATCCGAACCGGTCCTTGAGCTCGCGGAACACGGCCTCATCGTTGATCACGTCCTTGACCTTCATCTCCTGGAAGGTCCGCCAGACCTCCTCCATGCGCTCGACGGCGTCGTCGAGGTAGGCCTCAGTGTCGGCGATCTCGGCCTCGACGGCCTTCTTCGTGTCCTTCAGGAGCTTCGTGCGCTCGGCGTCGTCGAGCTTCTTCGGGTTGACGCCCAGGCCCTCGGCCCAGAGCTCGTCGTCGGGGCTGAACGTGTCGTCCGTCCCCTCGCCCTCGATCCAGGCGGTGCGACGCTCGAGCGACTCGTTCAGCTCCTGGACGCGCTGCTCTCGCTCGGCCGTGTAGCCGTCGGTGACCTTCTTGACTTCCTTCTCGAGCTTGGAGAGGTCCTTGGTGCGGGCCTCCTCGTCGATCCAGGTGACGATCGAGGCGGCAAAGTAGAGGACCTTCTCGAGCTCCTTCGGAGCCATATCGATCAGGTAGCCGATCCGGCTGGGCACGCCCTTGAAGAACCAGATGTGCGAAACGGGAGCGGCGAGGTCGATGTGGCCCATGCGCTCGCGCCGGACCTTGGAGCGGGTGACCTCAACGCCGCAGCGCTCGCAGACGATGCCCTTGTAGCGGACCCGCTTGTACTTGCCGCAGTAGCACTCCCAGTCCTTGGTGGGACCGAAGATGCGCTCGCAGAACAGCCCGTCCTTCTCGGGCTTCAGGGTCCGGTAGTTGATCGTCTCCGGCTTGGTGACCTCACCGTGGCTCCAGCTGCGGATCTTCTTGCTGGAGGCGAGGCCGATCTCGATTGCGTCGAAGTTATTGATGTCCATGTGGTTCCCGCCTACTCCTCTACCTTCGCCTCTTCAGATGCCTCCGCACCGGCTCCGTTGGAGCCGTCGGTGGAGCCGGCCTCGCCCTCGGCGACTACCTGCTCTTCCTGCTCGTCCGCCGCGCCATCGCCGCCGGCTCGCACGCCGGAGAGGTCGATGCCCAACTCCTCGGCCGCCCGCAGCAGCTCGTCGTCCTCCTCGGTGAGATCCACCGCGCCCTCGTCGGCGACGAGGTTCGCGTCGAGCGCGAGGCTCTGCATCTCCTTGATGAGGACCTTGAACGACTCCGGCACCGAGGGCTCCGGGATGTTCTCGGACTTGACGATCGACTCGTAGGCCTTGACGCGCCCGACGGTGTCATCGGACTTGACCGTGAGCATCTCCTGCAGCGTGTAGGCGGCGCCGTAGGCTTCGAGCGCCCAGACCTCCATCTCGCCGAACCGCTGACCGCCGAACTGCGCCTTGCCGCCCAGCGGCTGCTGAGTGACCAGGGAGTAGGGACCGGTCGAGCGGGCGTGGATCTTGTCGTCGACCAGGTGCAGGAGCTTGAGGATGTACATGTGCCCGATCGTCACGCGGCCCTCGTACGGCTCGCCGGTGCGACCGTTGAAGAGCCTCGCCGTGCCTGCGACGCGACTGCCCTCGGGCGCGCTCTTGTCGAGCCCGAGGTCGATGCCCCGGTCGGAGTTCTCCTCCTGCCAGTGCGCCAGCGCCTCGTCGACGTCTGACAGCGTGGCGCCGTCGAACACCGGCGTCGCCACGTTGACGCCGCCGCCGTTGCGCTGCGCCTGCTTGTAGGCGTCGGAGTCGTCGTCGTACCAGCCGTTCGCGGCGACCCAGCCGAGGTGCGTCTCGAGGATCTGGCCGATGTTCATTCGGCTCGGCACGCCGAGCGGGTTCAGGATCACGTCCACGCGCGTGCCGTCCTCGAGGAACGGCATGTCCTCCTCGGGCACGATCCGGGCGATCACGCCCTTGTTGCCGTGCCGGCCGGCCAACTTGTCGCCCTCGGCGATCTTGCGCTTCGTGGCGACGTACACGCGCACCAGGCTGTTGACCCCGGGCGCCAGGTCGTCGCCGGCGTCGCGGTCGAACGTGATCACGTCGATCACCACGCCGCCCTCGCCGTGGGGCACCTTCAGGGAGGTGTCGCGGACCTCGCGCGCCTTCTCCTTGAAGATGGCGCGGATCAGCTTCTCTTCGGCGGTGAGCTCGGTCTCGCCCTTCGGCGTCACCTTGCCCACAAGCAGGTCGCCGGACTGGACCTCGGCCCCGATCCTGACGATCCCGCGCTCGTCGAGGTTGCGCAGGCTCTCCTCGGAGCGGTTGGGGATGTCGCGCGTGATCTCCTCGTCGCCCAGCTTGGTCGTGCGGGCGTCGATCTCGTACTCCTCGATGTGGATCGAGGTGAGCTCATCGTCCTTGACGAGGCGCTCGGAGATGATGATCGCGTCCTCGAAGTTGTAGCCCTCCCAGGACATGAAGGCGACCAGGCAGTTCTTGCCCAGCGCGATCTCGCCGCCGGCCGTGGACGACCCGTCGGCGAGCACGGTCCCCTCCTCCACCTTGTCCCCAACCGAGACGGTGGGGGTCTGGTGGATGATCGTGCCCTGGTTTGAGCGCATGAACTTGTCGAGCTCGTACTCGTCCTTGCGCGAGCCGCGGGTCACCACGATCCGCTCCGCGTCGACGTAGCTGACCTCGCCCGGGCCGGTGGCCAGGACGACGTCGCCGGTGTCGATCGCGGCGCGACGCTCCATCCCGGTGCCGATGAGCGGCGCCTCGGGCTTGAGCAGGGGCACAGCCTGGGCCTGCATGTTGGAGCCCATCAGGGCGCGGTTGGCGTCGTCGTGCTCGAGGAACGGGATCAGCGCCGTCGTCACCGACCAGATCTGGGTCGGTGAGACGTCCATCAGGGTGACGTCCTTCGGCGGCACGAGCACGTACTCGCCCTCGCGGGTGCGGCACTGGACCTGCGGGCCCTTGAGCTTGCCGGTCTTCGCGTCGAACTCGGCGTTGGCCTGGGCGATCACGTGGTCCTCCTCCTGGGTGGCATCCAGATGGAGGACTTTCTTGGTGATCACGCCGTCCTTGACGACCCGGTAGGGAGTGGTGACGAAGCCGTGCTCGGAGACCTCCGCGTAGGAGGACAGCGAGCCGATCAGGCCGATGTTCGGGCCCTCAGGGGTCTCGATCGGGCACATCCGGCCGTAGTGGGTGGGATGCACGTCGCGGACCTCGATCGGAGCGCGCTCACGCGTGAGGCCGCCGGCGCCGAGCGCTGAGAGGCGACGCCGGTGCCTGAGCCCGGAGAGCGAGTTCGTCTGGTCCATGAACTGCGACAGCTGCGAGGAGCCGAAGAACTCCTTCAGCGCCGCGACGACCGGGCGGATGTTGATGATCGTCTGCGGCGTGATCGCGTCCGCGTCCTCGGTTGTGAGGCGCTCTCGAACGACGCGCTCCATCCGGTACAGGCCGACGCGGAACGCGTCCTGGATCAGCTCGCCGACCGTGCGCAGCCTGCGGTTGCCGAAGTGCTCGTACTCGTCGAGGTGGTCGTTGATTGGATCGCGCGAGTAGCTCGCCGCCTCAGCCGCGTAGTCCTTGATCGGGTTCTCCTCGTCGATGTCCTCGGGGACCCCGAGCAGCTTCGGAATCGTGACCAGCTCCTTGATCAGGGCGACGATGTCGTCCTTGGTCAGGGTGCGGGTGTCGAGGTCGACGTCGAGGTCGAGGCGAGCGTTCAGCTTGTAGCGGCCCACCCGAGTGAGGTCGTAGCGCTTGGGGTCGAAGAAGAGCTGCTCGAGCAGAGCCTTGGCGGCGTCCACCGAGGGCGGCTCGCCGGGACGCTGCTTCTTGAACAGCTCGATCAGCGCGCCCTCTTCAGTCTTCGTGGGCTCGGTGTCGGCCTCGATCGTGTGGCGGATGTAGACCGAGTTGTCGAAGAGCTTCAGGATCTCCTCGTCGGAGACGTAGCCCATCGCTCGCAGCAGCACGGTCACCGGCAGCTTGCGCTTGCGGTCGATGCGGGCGTAGACACGGCCCTTCTTGTCGATCTCGAGCTCCAGCCAGGAGCCGCGGGCGGGCATCAGGTTGGCGATGAAGACCTGCTTCTCGCGGTCCTTCGGCTCCATCACGTAGGCGCCCGGCGACCGGACGAGCTGGGTCACGACCACGCGCTCGGTGCCGTTGATGATGAACGTGCCGCGACCGGTCATCCACGGGAAGTCACCCATGAACACGGTCTGCTCGCGGATCTCCCCCGTCTCCCGGTTCTGGAAGGCAACGGTGACGTTCAGCGGACGCGAGTAGGTGATGTCCTTCTCACGGCACTCGGCGATCGAATGCGTCGGCTCGTCGAACTTGAAATCGGCGAAGACGATCGCGAGGTTGCCCGTGTAGTCCTCGATCGGCGAGATGTCGTCGATCGTGGCCCGCAGCAGACCGTCCTTCGGGTTCGTGAGGGCCTCGAAGGAACGGCGCTGGATATCGATCAGATGTGGGACCTCGAGTGGCTGTGGAAGGCGGGAAAACGACCTGCGCATGGCAGGGGCAGCATGGGATCTAGCCAACTGGGCGACTCCTCAGATGGTTTGGACGACGACGCGAATTCGCGCGACACGAATCCGCGCGTGAGCTTGGGTCAACAGGGCTCAACGGCGCGCGACGTTTAAATATAACACACCCCCCACGCCTGACTTAAGCGTGGGCCGACGCACCGAAGTTCGGGAACCCGCGGCTCTGACGCCAAGGGTAGCCGGTCGGCGCGAACGCGCCAGGTAAGAGCCGCGGTCTTACTTCAGCTCGACTTCGCCGCCGGCTTCCTCGAGCTCGGCCTTGAGCTTCTCGGCCTCCTCGCGGTCGACGCTCTCCTTGACCGGCTTCGGGGCGTCGTCCACAAGTGCCTTGGCCTCCTTGAGGCCCAGGCCCGTCGCCGCACGGACGGCCTTGATCACCTGGATCTTCTTGTCGCCGGCCGCGTTGAGGACGACGTCGACGGTGCTCGACTCCTCTCCGGCTCCGTCCTCGCCACCAGCGGCTCCGCCGGCAGCGGGCGCCGCCGCGGCGACCGCCGTCGCCGAGACGCCGAACTCCTCTTCGAGCGCCTTGATGCGCTCGGAGAGCTCGAGCACGGAGATGTTCTTCAGCTCTTCGATCCACTCCTCGGTGGACACCTTGGTTGCCACTATTCGTTCTCCTCGGAAGCCTCGCCTCCGGCTTCGGCTTCCTCGGACGAGTCATCCTCGTCCGGTTGGGTTTCTTCTGAAGACTCTGTATCTGCGGCCGGTTCCTCCTCTGCCGCCTGCTCGGCGACCGCCGGCACCTCGGACTCGGGCTCCGCCTGGGGCTCGGAGGTCTCCTCGCCTTCGGGCTGGGACTCCTCAGCCTCGGCCTCCGAGACGGCCTCGGCCTCCGGCGCCTTGCCGCTCACGAGCCCCTGCTCAGCGATCTGCCCGAGCGCCACGGCAAGTCCGGACACAAACGAGCCAAGCCCCCGCACGAGCCCGGTCAGCGGGCTCGCGGTCACGCCGACGAGCTGCCCGTGGAGCACGTCGAGCCCCGGCAGGCGGGCGATCGCCGCGAAGCCGTCGGCGTCGAGCGGCTGACCCTCCATGATCCCGCCCTTGTAGGCGAGCACGGCGTGCTCGCGCGAGAAGGTGGAGATCGCCTTTGCGGCCGTGACCGGATCGCCCTTGATCAGGGTCAGCGCCGTGGGTCCGACGAGCAGCTCGTCGATGCCCTCGGCTCCGGCCTCGGCCACCGCGCGCTTGGCGAGCCGGTTCTTGACCACCTTGAAGCTGGCGTCGGCTTCGCGCAGCCTCGCGCGAAGTTCCGCCGCTCCGGTGACGCTGACGCCCCGGTAGTCGACGGCAAAGATCGACTCCGCCTCCTTGAGGCGCTCACTGAGCTCCGCTACCGCTGTTGCCTTCTGTTCCTTGTTCATCGCTTCGTGCCGCCGAAGGCCACCGTGAGCGAAAAGAAAGCCCGCGCGCAGGCGGGCCTGAAGGCGTGCTTCCGGTCCTCACCTGCGCCGGTCTTCCGAGCCCCGAGGGCCCCGCCGACGGTCTTCGGCAGGTATCGACGCGCGATGCTAGCTGATTCGACACTCGACCCTAGGGCTACCCTCCGAGATGGCGGGCCAGGGCGGCGAGGCGAGAGTCCCACTGTCCGCCGACGGACGCCATCCACGAGACCGCGTCCGACATCGGGGCGGGCGTGAGGCGGTACCGCACCTCTCGGCCCTCGCGTTTGGCGGCCACCAGTCCAGCGGCCGCGAGGCTCGAAAGGTGCTTCTGGATCGCCTGACGGCTGACCGGGAGCTCGCGCGCCAGGGCGCTGGCCGTCGCCTCTCCATGCTCGCCGATCAGGGTGAGGACCTGTCGCCTGGTGGGATCGGCGAGGGCATCGAAGACGGCGTCGCGTGCGGCGACCGAGGCCATCAGCCGACGATCGAGAGCGCGCTCATCTGGGGGGCCGCGCCGCCGAAGTCGGGTCCGATTTCCCCGATCACGATCGTCTCCACGGTGACGAGGGGCTGCGCTTCGATCACCCGGACGCGGGTTCCGGCATCGACCTCGGTCAGCTCGATCTCGACTCTCGAGAGCTCGCTCCCGGGCTCGCCCCACCAGAACGCCAAGCGCCCGGCCTCGTCGGCCGCCGGCTCGGAGACCTCCTCGATGAAGCCCTCGCGGGTCTCGCCGTCGATGCGCACGCCGAGCTCGCCTCCCGGGCGAAGGTCGAGCTCCGCCTCCTCGGCTAACCATTCGCGAAGCTCGTCAGGGTCGGTGAGCGCACGCCAAGTCTCTTCCGGCGAGGCCCGCACGACGACCTCTCGTTCGACGCTTTCGGCAGGCGCAGGCTGTTGCATGAGTGCTCCTTCGTCGATCGCTGCTTGGATAGTAGTGCAACCTGCCGGTTGCGCTATTATCGCAACCATGCAGTTGCAGGTTGGCCGCGCACAATCCTCCCTGATCCCGATGGTGATCGAGCAGACCGCGCGCGGCGAGCGCTCCTTCGACATCTACTCGCGTCTGCTGGGCGAGCGGATCATCTTCATCGGCCAGCCCATCGACGACGATCTGGCCAACCTCGTGGTCGCCCAGCTCATGCACCTCGAGTCGGACGACCCCGACAAGGACATCCACCTCTACATCAACTCCCCGGGCGGCTCGCTCAGCGCCTCGCTGGCGATCTATGACGCGCTGCAGTTCGTCGCTCCCGGAATCGCGACCACGTGCTTCGGGATCGCGATGTCGGGCGGCTCGTTGATCCTCGCTGGCGGCGCCGAGGGCAAGCGCCTCGCGCTGCCGAACTCGCGCATCCTCATCCACCAGCCCACCTCGGGATTTCAGGGCCAATCTACGGACGTCGAGATCCACGCGCGCGAGGTGCTCGAGCTGCGCCGCCGCACGGAGGAGATCTACGCCCGCCACACCGGCCAGTCGACCGAGCGACTTCACGAGGACATGGAGCGCGACCGCTTCTTCAGCGCCACGGAGGCGGTCGACTACGGCCTGGTCGACGGCGTGATCGAGCGACGTGACCTGCCGCGGCGGGTGGCCGGGTTCAGCGCCGCGAGCGAATCGAACAACGGCAGCTAGGCGCTGGTGGTCGCCGCCTCGGCCGCGCCTTCGACCTCGGCCGCCTCGGCGTCGCCGGGGGTCTCATCCCCCTCGCTCGCCGTGGCGCCCATGAGGATCTCGCTCTCGCGGGTGCGGCCGGCGTCGACAGGAACGCCCGGTCCCATCGCCGTTGCGAGGGCGATCGAGAGCAGGTACCGGCCCTTCGCCGCGGCCGGCTTGGCGCGCACGATCTCGTCGATCACCGCGGCGTAGTTTTCGAGCAGCGCGCGCTCGTCGAAGCTGGCCTTGCCGATGGTCAGGTGAACGATTCCGTGGCGGTCGGTGCGGTACTCCACCTTGCCCGCCTTGGCCTCGGCCACGGCCTTGGCGACGTCGTCGGTGACGGTGCCGACCTTCGGGTTCGGCATCTTGCCCTGCGGGCCGAGGATCCGCCCGAGCTTGGAGACCACCGGTCCCATCAGATCCGGGGTCGCAATCGCCACGTCGAAGTCGGTCCAGCCCCCCTCAACTCGCTCGGCGAGGTCCTGAGCGCCGACGTGATCGGCGCCCGCCTCGGTCGCCGCCTTGGCGGCGTCGCCATCGGCGAACACCGCGACCGTGAGCTCCTTGCCGAGCCCGTTGGGTAGCGCGAGCGTGCCGCGGAGTTGCTCCTCGGCGTGACGCACGTTCACCCCCAGGCGGATGTGTACCTCGACGGTCTCGTCGAACTTCGCGTTCGCGGTCTCCTTGACCAGCGCGACCGCCTCCGCCGGCAGGTACCGGCGGGTGCGGTCGACCTTGTCAAGGGCCTCGCGGAAGCGCTTGCCTCGCTTGCGAGCCATTCAGCGCACTAAGCCTCCAGCCCCTCGACCTCGACCCCCATCGAGTGGGCCGTGCCGGCGATGATCCGGGAGGCCGCGTCGAGGTCGTTCGCGTTGAGGTCGGGCATCTTGCGCTCGGCGATCTGGCGCACCTGCGCCGCCGTGATGCGGCCCACCTTCTCGACGTGCGGCTCGCCGGAGCCCTTGTCGATGCCGGCCGCCTCCTTGATCAGCACCGCGGCAGGCGGCGTCTTGGTGATGAAGTCGAACGAGCGGTCCTCGTAGACGGTGATCTCGACAGGGATGATCGTGCCGCGGTCGCTCTCAGTCTGGGCGTTGAACGCCTTGCAGAACTCCATGATGTTGACGCCGTGCTGACCCAGCGCCGGACCGACCGGCGGGGCCGGGTTCGCAGCCCCCGCGGGGATCTGCAGCTTGATCATGGTCAGGACCTTCTTTGCCATCGCTCGACAGGCTAGATCTTCTTTACCTGGTCGTATCCGACCTCGACCGGCGTCTCGCGGCCGAAGATCGAGACCAACACCTTGAGCTTGGCCGCGTCCTCGTTGATCTCGGCGATCTCGCCGGAGAAGTCCGACAGCGGGCCCGAGATCACCTTAACCGTCTCGCCGACATCGAACTGGGCGCGGGTCCGCGGGCGCTCGGCGGTCTCGCGGTGCATCAGCCGATCGACCTCCGGCTGTGAGAGCGGCACCGGCTTGTTGCGCGAGCCGACGAAGCCGGTCACCCCGGGGGTGTTCTTGACCAGGTTCCAGGCGTCGTCGTTCATCTCCATGTTGACCAGCACGTAGCCCGGCATCGTGCGCTTCTCCACCTGAACCCGCTGGCCGTCTTTCAGCTCGGAGACCTGCTCGGTGGGGACGATCACCTGGCGCACGCGCTGGCGCGCGCCCATCGTCTCGACGCGATGCTCGAGGTTGGCCTTGACCTTGTTCTCGTGGCCGGAGTAGGTGTTGATCACGTACCAGCGAAACATTGGCTTAGTTATGCGAAAGCAGGTGTAGGTAGTTGTTCATCGGTTAGAGGATCCGTTGGACGATCCAGTTGAAGATCGCGTCCAGTACGCCGAGGTAGGCGGCCATGATCGCGATGAACACCAAGGTCACTGCCGAGGCCTGGATCAGCGTCTCGCGATCGGGCCACTGCACCCGCTTGAGCTCGGCCCAGCAGGAAACCAGAAAGCCGATCACCGGGCCGCGCTGCCGCTCCACCGGCTCCTCGCGGCGCTGGCGGCGGCGCTCTGACTCCTTCGCTCGCTGGCGGCGCTCGCGCTCCTCGCGCCTGCGGGCGCGGCGACTGAGCTTGTCCTCGGCCGGCTCAGGCGCACGGACGTCGCCGCGCGTGGGAGCGGGCGCCTCCAACTCCTTCACCGAGGCGTCGTCCGCTTCCGCCGGGCCCTTCAGCTCGTCGAGGTCGACGCCCTGCTCGGCCAGCTCGGCCTCAACCACGTCGGCCGACTCAGGGACCTGCGTGTCGTGCTGGGCCTGCGTCTCGGCCGCCTGGCCGCCGCTGCGCGCCTGCTGCGCCTCTCGGCGTCGGCGCTCGGCCTTGCGCTGTGCCCTGGTCTTGGCCACCGGGGCCCTACCTGGTCTCCTTGTGCGGGGTGTGGCGCCCGCACCAGCGACAGTACTTGCGCAGCTCGATGCGGTCGGGCGTGTTGCGCCGCGACTTGTTGGTTTGGTAGTTGCGCCGCTTGCACTCTTCGCAGGCAAGAGTCACGGCGATTCGGACTTCTCCGCGAGCCATCTGCTCCTCAGATCAAGCGCCGCCAACGGCGGCTGACAAAAAAACGACCCCGTGCGCGAACGCGCGAGGTGAGCGGAAGAATAGCGCCACGGAGAGCGAGGCTCCACAAGCCGACGGCCGCGCCAGTGGCCCCGCCGTTGCACTCAACGGTGGTTCTCCTAGGGAACCGAGGGAACCGTGATCTTTGGCGAGATCGCCTTCTTGCAGACGTGCTTGTGCTTGGCGTTCCTCTTGATGACCTTCTTCTGCACCTTCGCCAAGTACTCACCCTCGGCCGCATTGCCGGTGACCTGCACGCGGTAATGACCCTGGTCGTTGGTCCGGTCGCTGCCGATCGTGCTGCCGCCCACTCGCTTCACCTGGACCAGGCGGTCGTTGCGGCACTTCTTCTTCGAGCCGACGTTGCCCGCGAACCGGTCGCCCACCTCGTAGGGGCCGGGGATGTTGTAGTCCCAGGCGATCGACACCGTCGACTTGATCTTCTTCGTGTGCGCGGTGACTACACCGACCCCGACTGCCCCGACGACCAGCATCGCGACCGCCGCGTAGACGGCTGCGCGCGACGACTTCATAGACCCCTCCTCGGCAGCGCTGGGTGCACCTTTGCTTCGGCCTTTCCCGGACGTCTTTTGCCCACTACCCAAATACGCAGCCGCACGCGGATCCCTGACAGCCGACGAAGATTAGGCCCGCCGACAAACTCGGGGCCAAACGCGCTCGGCGGAGGTCAGCCCGATTCGTCCATAGGCGATGAGGGCGCGCTCGGATGGGCCCGAGTCTAGAGCCCCAGCGTCTTGGCGATGATGTTGCGCTGGATTTCCGAGGTGCCGCC